>JAZSQS010000031.1:0-39153 GCA_045538105.1 Akkermansia sp. | reverse complement strand
CCCTCGGCCTTGGCCTCCGTGCATTCCAGAATGATAATATCTCTAGGCATAATTGCGAATTGTTGACTTGCGGGCGCACATTATACGCTATTCTTCGCTATCGTCAAGAGAAATCGCATTTTCCATGTCATTTTGTAGGTCTGCATACCCGACATGGTCCTGTTTTTTGGCTCTGTAGTTGGCGTAAGAGCCATATTTTTTCTCGTATTCTTCCTGGCATTTCACGGTCAGACGGCAGAATGGGCGCACCTGGAGACGCTTCTTGGGGATGGGATCGAGCGAAATTTCACAGATGCCATAGGTGCCACGGCGGATGCGTTCCAGCGCTGCGTCAATTTCAAAGAGCTGCTCACGGTCTTTATCCAGCAGACGGATGGTGAGGTCACGCACCTCTGCTTCGCTACCGGCATCACCAATGTGCTGGCCGGAGGAGGAGGAAACATTCGATGCACCGCTCCGCAGGTGGTCGCGCGTCACGTTCTGCATGTTGGGCAGAAGTTCATCACGCAGGTTCATGAGGGCTTCCTTCTGCTCCTGAAGGAACTTGGGCCATTCAGGGTCGGCTTTCAGCAGGGCAAGTGTTTCCTTCAGCTTCTTGACGCGGGCTTTTTCCTCCGCGGTCAGGGTTTCGCGCGCAGGGGCCTTCTTGGCCGCAGGACTTGTGGAGGAGGCGGCATCTTTCTTGTCTGCCTCCTTTTTCTTCGTTGCGGGCTTGCTTGCAGAGGCAGGCTTGGCAGCTTTTGTTTCCTTGGTCTGAGTCTTCTTGGTCGTGGCCATATTTCTCTAGCGTAAGTTGCGTGAAGTTTGTTTCCGCCCGGAGCGGTATGTGTGATTTTTTGCTACTACCATATGCAAAAAAGAAATTCAAGTAAATTCTACTATAAGGTAGTATTATTTTGTGGCATCTATGTTATTTTGTTGAAATTAGGATGTTGGAACCGCTTTCTCGTTGCGCGGTGGCGGGAAGTATGCTAGGATGTCGGATTATGGTGATGGAACGAAAAACGGGTGTGTTGATGCCTTTATTTTCTCTGCGGAGAAAGGGTGATGCCGGAATCGGGGATCTGACAGCCCTTGAGGAATGGATTGACTGGGCTGCCGCGCATGGAGTTGGCTTTTTGCAGTTGTTGCCCGTGAATGCACTGGGAGAGGATGACGCCCCATCCCCCTACTCAGCCATCAGCTCGGTGGCGTTGGAACCCCTGTATTTATCCTTGGAGCGTATACCCGGCATGCCGGGGTCCTTGCCGCCTTATCCGGAGGAATTGCCCCCCTTGCAGCTGCCCGGTGGCCGTGATTTGGTGGACTATGCACGCGTGCGGACTTATAAGCGCCACTGGTTCCAGATTGCGTGGAAACGTTTTGAAAGGGAGGAGGAGTTTGCTCCGCTGCGTGCGGAATTTGAAACATGGGTGCAGCAGCAGGGCCTCTGGCTGGAAGATTTCTGCACCTTCCGCGTGGCCAGTTTTGGTTTCGGCACCATCGCATGGTGGCACTGGCCGGAGCAGAATACGGATGTCATCCGGCGCATTGTGAACGATTGTCCTGATTCCCGCAGCCAGAAGCGCCACCAGCAGTGGTTGCAGTGGCTGTGTGCGAGAGAGTGGGCCCGAGTGCGCGCTCATGCGGATGAAAAGGGTATCCTGCTCATGGGAGATATCCCCATTGGCGTTTCTGTGGCCAGTTCGGATGTGTTTTTCGAGCGCTACCTCTTTGATATGGACTGGAGCGGCGGTGCTCCGGCAGAGGGAAACTTTGCTGAGGACCCCTTTACTGCCAAATGGGGGCAGAATTGGGGAATCCCCCTCTACCGCTGGGAAGTCATGGAGCGAGATGGCTTTGCCTGGTGGAACCGCCGGGTGCGGAAACTGGCTGAAATCTTTTCCATGTACCGGATTGACCATGTGCTGGGTTTCTACCGTATTTATGCCTTTCCGTGGATGCCTGACCGGAATCCGGAATTCCTGCCGCTTACGGAGGATGAAGCCGCCGCCCGCTGTGGAGGCCGCCGCCCTGGGTTCCGGCCGCGAGGCGATTGGAATGAGCAGGATCGCCGCGCTAATCTTGCACAGGGTGATTATCTTTTGCGGCAGCTGCTCAAGGCTGCCCCAGGTCTGCGGGTGGTGGGCGAGGATCTGGGCTGTGTGCCGGATTACGTTCGCCCGGATTTGTCTTACCTGCGTATAGCCGGATTCAAAATCCCCCACTGGGAGATAACACCCCAACAGCAGGTGGTGCGCGGGGAAACGTATAACCCCTGTTCATTTGCTACTTATGCAACGCATGATTTTCCGCCTCTCTGCAATGATTGGGATGCCTGGAATGATGCCGTGCAGGATGCATATGGCGCCATCAGTGACCCATCCCTCTCACCGGAAGTCCGTCGGGCTGCCCAGCAGAAGGGACGCGACTGCGCGCGCGTCCTCTGCTGGCTGGCAGATTTTGCCGGCCTGAACCACCGGCAGTGCATGGTTTCCTGGAATCCGGAAATCAAGACGGCGCTGATACGGGCTCTGCTGCAGTGCAATTCGGCATACGCCGCGCTGATGTGGACGGAGTTGTTTGATATCCCAGTTCGGCTGAATACGCCAGGAACGGAAGGTGGAACCAACTGGCGCCCCCGCATGCCATTCTCTGCTGCGGAGGCTGCAGAAATGGAGCAGAGTGCCTGGTTGTCTGCGCTATCTGCCGCAGCAGGGCGCCTGTAGGGAACTTCGGTTTGTTCTGAAAGCTGGGTTTCAGGTGGAGGTGTAAAGTGCCGCAGGCGTGAATCTGCCATTATGGATGAAATGGCTTCAACCTTGTGCTCTTTGTCCTTAATAAAAGTTATCGTTGGTAGAAATAATTCTTGCTATATCATTTCAAATGGGTTACATTTTCCTGGACTGAGTATGGCTCCGTTGGAGAATGCAGATGCTCCTGTGGAATCAGAGGCAGTTTAACCCGTACAGATATTATGAAAACAATTCTCGCCTCCTTTGCAGTGTTGTGCATAGCTGCAGTAGCTCTGGCTCAGGGCCCGCGGCATCATCGTGGCCATCATCATCCCGGTCATCACGGTCCGCATGCGGTGCAGCATCATGCTCACCACCATGGTAAACCGCAGGCTCATCATGGGCATAACCATGGTAAGCCTCATGCTCATCCAGGCCGTCATGGTCACGGTCACATCAACCACGGGCACATGCAGCGTCCCGGCCTTGGTCACAAGCCCGGTGTGCAGCCCGTCCGTCCCGGTAACCCCGGCCTTGGTCACAAGCCTGGTGTGCAGCCTGGCCGTCCCGGTAACTCCGGCCTTGGTCACAAGCCCGGCGTGCAGCCCGTCCGTCCCGCTAACCCCGGCCTTGGTCACAAGCCCGGAGTGCAGCCTGGCCGTCCCGGTAACCCCGGCCTTGGTCACAAGCCCGGCGTGCAGCCTGGCCGTCCCGGTAACCCTGGCCTTGATCACAAGCCCGGCGTGCAACCCGTCCGTCCCGGTAACCCCGGCACTGGCATCCGGCCTGGTCAGGGTAACAAACCCGGCCAGGGCAATAACCCTGGTGCCGGCAATGCTGGGCAGCCTGGTAATATATCGGCTGGCGAGGTAAACGATATGATTGCCAGTGCCGGACGGTACCCTTTCGGTGATAACTCCAAACCTGGCGCGGATAATGCAGGTAAGCAGGAGAAGATTTATAAGACAGCCGAGGAGGTGAACGACTTGATAGCCAGTGGAAAGATGCCCAAAGAGGGCGTTTACCTGAAGGGAACACCACCCGGAAAAGAGATTAAGGTTGAACTGAAGCATGGACCGGCGAAGGGTGCCAAGCCCGTCGACCCCAAGACAGACCGCTTTTTTTCCACTGGTACCATCCTGCAGAATTAAGCAGAACACAAAGTATCATGAAACCGCGCAAAAACCCGTCCGCTTTCCGGCAGACGGGTTTTCTCTTTCAACAGTGCAAAACTTTACCTCATCGCATGGAGCAGGGGAGGGGGCTGTAGCATGCCGCCCTTATTCTTCCTCTGCGTCTGTTGATTTCTTCTTTGCCCTCTTGGCCGCAGCACGTTCTTTTGCTTCCTCCTTGCGGAGTTCGTTGAGCAGCTTCTTCCAATCCTTCACAAACTCGCTCACATCAGGACCACTCGCTTCACCAAGCTTCCTGCCATCTGGCGTCATGGCCACCATGCAGGGAAGCAGGGGGCGGCCTGTATAATCCCAAGGCATGCCGCAGCGCATGCTGATGGCAGGGGAGATAACGGGGAACTCCATCTTGGAGCGCTTCACCCAATCTGCCGCTTTTTCTGGGGAGGCATCAAGGTTGAGCATGACCATCTCGCAGCCCTTACGTTTCATTTTCTTGTATTCCTTGACCAGGATGGGAGCCTCACGGACGCAGATGCCGCAGGTGGAGCGCGACTGGTACACGAAATATATCTTGGCTTTCAGATTCGGTTTTGCCTTATTCACCAGTTTGGCATCTTTCAGAACCGCAGGAATGGAAGCCAGTGTTTCTTCTGCTGCTTCATCCTGGGCGTGAACCATGAATCCGCACAGCCCGGCAAATGACAGGAGTATGACCCAAAACAACTTGTTCATATGGGGCTTCTACCAGCTTTTGACGTCTTGTTCAAGTCCAAAATGTCATGATGCAGCGCTATCTTCTTGATTCTATCGAGCGTATAGCCTATGATGGCACCATGTTCATGAGCCGGGTATTCAGGTTTTATCTGGAGGGCTTTCGCAGCATGACGCTGGGGCGCACGCTGTGGTGCATCATTCTGGTGAAACTGTTTATCATGTTCGCGGTGCTCAAGGCTTTCTTCTTTCCGGCATACCTGCAAGGCGGTGAGCAGGAGAAGACTGAGACGGTTTCCGGCGAACTGACGCGGCGCAGTCTCACCCCCTGATTGAAAATCGTATGGATATAATTGATTCGTCTCTCGTTGACTGGTCGCGCGCGCAGTTTGCCCTCACGGCTATGTACCATTGGATATTTGTGCCGCTCACCCTGGGGCTGGGTGTGGTCATGGCCATCATGGAAACACTCTACGTATACACTGGCCGCGAGTTCTGGAAACAGACTGCCCGCTTCTGGATGAAGCTATTCGGCATCAATTTTGCCATGGGGGTCGCAACCGGCATCATCCTGGAGTTTGAATTCGGCACGAACTGGAGCAATTACAGCTGGTTTGTGGGGGATATCTTCGGAGCTCCACTGGCTATCGAAGGTATCGTGGCTTTCTTCATGGAGTCCACCTTCATTGCCATCATGTATTTCGGCTGGAACAAGGTAAGCAAGGGAGCGCATCTGGCTTCCACATGGCTTACCATCATCGGTGCCACGATTTCAGCATGGTGGATTCTGGTGGCCAATGCCTGGATGCAGTACCCTGTGGGCATGGAATTTAACCCGGATACCGTGCGTAATGAAATGGTTGATTTTGCCGCCGTTGCGCTTTCTCCGGTGGCGGTGGTGAAGTTCTGCCACACGGTCAGCTCCTCCTGGGTATTGGGTGCGGCTTTTGTGGTGGGGGTAAGTTGCTGGTACCTGCTACGTAATCGGCATCAGGAATTTGCTAAGGCCAGCATACGGGTGGCCGCTGGTCTGGGATTGGTGGCGGCTCTCCTCACTGCTCACACCGGACACCAGAGCGGTCGCGATATTGCCCGTCTTCAGCCCATGAAGCTTGCTGCGGCTGAGGGACTGTATGAGGGTGGTAATAACCAAGGCCTCGTGGTGGCGGCAGCCTTGCGTCCCGGTGTGGAC
Source organism: Akkermansia sp. (assembly GCA_045538105.1). Lineage (GTDB taxonomy): Bacteria > Verrucomicrobiota > Verrucomicrobiia > Verrucomicrobiales > Akkermansiaceae > Akkermansia. The sequence continues at coordinate 33,403 of JAZSQS010000031.1, read as the reverse complement.
TGGTCTGCCCCGTCGGAGGGAGAGCGCTTCCTCTTCAACATTGAAATGCCAGGTGCCCTCTCCTTCCTGGCTACCCATGATTTTGACGGCTATGTGCCGGGTATCCGCAACATCCTGGAAGGAGGCTACCAGCTGCCAGATGGTTCCACTGCTCTCTCCGCTGAAGAGAAAATGGCGCGCGGGCGCATTGCTATTGCAGCCCTGGCCACCTATCGCCAAACGAAGGATACCGCTGAGAAACAAGCTGCCCTGGAGGCGCTGCGTACTCATTTTGCCTACTTTGGCTATGGTTATCTGAACAGCCCGGCAGACTTGGTTCCCTCTGTGCCAATAACGTTCTACAGCTTCCGCATCATGGTGATGGTGGGTGGTTTTTATCTGGCCTTATTTGCCGGTATGCTGGTGCTGGGCAAGTGGATATGCCGCTGGAAGCTGGCTTTATTGGCGGTGGTGCTGAGCACGCCTCTGGCGTGGATGGCCAGCCAGGCTGGCTGGGTGGTGGCAGAAGTTGGTCGCCAGCCGTGGGCCATTCAGGGCTTGCTGCCGAATGTGGCTGCCATTTCCCGGCTGGATGTGGGTGCCGTGCAGACCACCTTCTTTATCTTCCTGGGGCTCTTCACGCTGCTGCTGGTCGCCGAGGTCAGCATTATGGCCAAAGCTATTGCCGCTGGACCTGAAAATGAATGATTAGTGATGAATGGTTATGAATGATATTTCTTTGCTTCAGCAATACTGGTGGTTCCTTGTTTCACTGCTGGGGGCTCTGCTGGTGTTCCTCATGTTTGTGCAGGGCGGGCAGTCGCTCATTTGGACTCTGGGCAAGACCGAAGAACACCGTCGCATGCTCCTGATGGCAACAGGGCGTAAGTGGGAGCTTACTTTCACTACCCTGGTGGTGTTCGGTGGGGCGTTCTTCGCCTCTTTCCCGCTTTTTTACAGTACCAGCTTTGGCGGTGCCTACTGGGTATGGATTCTTATTCTACTGTGCTTTGTACTTCAGGCGGTTTCCTATGAATTCCAGCTGAAGAACAACAATGTGCTGGGTACGAATACCTATCGCGTCTTCCTCTTCCTCAATGGTGTGCTTGGCCCGCTGCTCATCGGCACGGCTGTGGGTACCTTCTTCACCGGAGCCGAGTTCATCGTGGATAAAGTAGCCGTCACCAATCCCGCTATGCCGGTCATTTCCCGCTGGGCAACCCACTGGCACGGCTTGGAAGCAGTCCTTGTACCGCAGAACCTTCTGCTGGGACTCAGCGTGTTCCTGCTCACGCGCTTGCTTGCCTGCCTGTATTTCATGGGCTGCATGGCAGATACTAACTTGCGCGAGGTCTGCCGGCGGCGTTTGTGGATGGAAGGGGGCTTCTTTCTGCTCTTCTTCCTCACCTGGTTCATCCACTGGCTTTGTTCTACGGGCTTCGGATATGTGCCGGAAAATGGCATGATTTATCTCCAGGAGTACAAATACTTGAATAACCTGCTGGCCATGCCGGCGGTTACAGCCGTGTTGCTGCTGGGGGTGGTGCTTGTGCTGGCTGGACTCATGCTGGGGATTCGCGGCTGGGGCAGGGCATTCTGGCTGGCTGGCCCGGGAAGTGTGCTGACGGTACTCGTCATCCTCCTCTGCGCTGGATGGAACTGCACTGCCTACTACCCTTCTGTTGCTGACCTCCAGAGCTCCCTCTCCATCGCGAACAGCTCCTCCAGCCTTTTTACCCTCAAAACGATGACGTTAGTTTCCTTCCTCATCCCCTTTGTGCTTGCCTATATTGCCTGGGCTTGGCGAGCCTTGGACAAGAAGCCAATTACTTCGGATGAGGTGTGAGAGGTTCGAACGAAGTGAGAATATCGTTCTGCCGCACAGCGGCAGAATATCGTCCCGGGCGTCAGCCCGGGATATCGTCCGCGCGAAGCGCGGATATCGTTTCCGAAAAAGTAAAACAAGCAGAAAAGCATGCATAGGGATATATTTTCCCAATGCACTCACCGGGCTATATAGTTGCTCCATAGGGAACGAAATCCGGCTGTGCCGGACGATACTTGGACAAGAAGCCAATCACTTCGGATGAGGTGTGAGAGGTTCGAACGAAGTGAGAATATCGTTCTGCCGCACAGCGGCAGAATATCGTCCCGGGCGTCAGCCCGGGATATCGTCCGCGCGAAGCGCGGATATCGTTTCCGAAAAAGTAAAACATGCAGAAAAGCATGCATAGGGATATATTTTTCCAATGCACTCACCGGGCTATATAGTTGCTCCATAGGGAACGAAATCCGGCTGCGCCGGACGATATCCATGCTTCGCATGGACGATATTCAGGCCAGGCGGCCTGAACGATATCCGCGAGTTGGGGCTCGCGGACGTGGGGGGAGATACCATATATAGAACAGCTGGGGTAATCGGGGCATCTGACCCTGTGACCATGAAAAACGACTCGAAAAGCCCGGGCAAGGGGGACCAGCTTGCCAAGTTGGGTGTTTTTACGCTGGCTATGATTAATGTTTCGGCTATTGTGAGCCTGCGCGGTTTGCCGGCTGAGACAACGTATGGACTCAGTTCGGCATTTTATTACATTTTTGCTGCTGTGTTCTTCCTGATTCCGGTGTCGCTGGTGGCTGCGGAGCTGACGACGGGGTGGCCGCAGAAGGGCGGTGTCTTCCGCTGGGTGGGAGAGGCTTTCGGTCCCCGCCTGGGCTTTCTTGCCATCTGGCTGCAATGGATTCAGACGACCATCTGGTTCCCGACAGTGCTGACCTTCGCTGCTGTTTCGCTGGCCTTTATGGGGCCGGATCAGCGTTGGGACCACGCGCTGGCATCGAATAATGTCTATGTGCTGGTGATTGTTCTGCTGGTGTATTGGGCGGCCACTCTTCTGAATATGCGTGGCATGAAGACCAGCGGTGGTATCACGAAATGGGGGGCTTTGCTCGGTACTGTCATTCCGGCGGCGCTGCTGGTGCTCATGGGCATGGTGTATTGGGGACAGGGTAACCCCATTGATATCAGTATGGACGCGAGAGATTTCATCCCCGACCTTTCCAATTTTAATAACATTGTGCTAGCCGCGAGTATCTTCCTCTTTTATGCCGGTATGGAGATGAGTGCCGTGCATGTGAAGGAGTGCGAAAACCCCAGCCGCGATTATCCGCTGGCTATTGCGATTGCCTCAATCGTGACGGTGTGCATCTTTGTGTTCGGTACGCTGGCTATCGGCTTCATTATCCCGCAGGATCAGATTACGCTCACGCAGAGTCTGCTGATTGCCTTTGACAGGCTCTTCGATTATTTCTCCGTGTCATGGCTCGCTCCCATCATGGCGTTCTGCCTGGCCTTCGGTGTGCTGGCCCAGGTGGTTGCCTGGGTGGGTGGTCCTTCCAAAGGTCTGCTCCAGGTGGGCTGCGCCGGGTATCTTCCGCGTTTCATGCAGCGTACTAATAAAGCCGGGGTGCAGGTGGGTATTCTGCTCGTGCAGGGGTGCATCGTGACTCTCCTCTCAGTGCTCTTTGTGGTGCTGCCGAGTGTGCAGACGGCATACCAGATTATCTCGCAGCTCACGATTCTGCTCTACCTCATCATGTACATGCTCATGTTTGCGGCAGCCATCTACCTGCGTTACCGTGAGCCGGATGTGCCGCGAGCCTTCCGTATCCCCTGCGGCAAGTATTTTGGTATGTGGTGCATCGGTGGCCTGGGACTGCTGGGCAGTCTGATTGCTTTCCTTTTCAGCTTTATTCCTCCTGGTCAGATTCCGGTTGGCAGTCCGGCGGTGTATGTGGGTATCCTGGTGGTAGGCGCGGTTATCTTTGCGGGTATCCCCTTCGTCATCTACGCCATGCGGAGCCCCTCCTGGGCTGATCCCAAGGCCGTGGCTGAGTTTGAGCCTTTCTCCTGGGAGCAGAAGAAGTGATTCTGTTCAGGCAGCACCCGGACTTCTTGTCCGGGTGTTGTTCTTTCTGGATGCGAATAGGAAAATATGCTTGACAAATTTCTGAAATTTCAGAAAATAGACGCATGCAGCTCAGCGAGACACAAATGAAGTTCATTCGTCGGTGGGGTGATATGGGTACCCGCTGGGGGATACCTCGCTCCACGGCCATGCTGCATGGTCTGTTGTATGTGGCGCAGTCCCCGCTGACGGCAGAGGAGATGTGCGAGTTGCTGCAGCTGGCGCGTTCGAATGTGAGCACCAGCCTGAAGGAGCTGGAATCCTACAATCTGGTGTATCGTGAATCCCGCCCTGGAGACCGCCGCAGTTTTTACCGCGCTGAGTGCGATGTATGGGAGATGGCCCGCCGCATTCTGGAGGAGCGCCGCCGCCGCGAAACGGCAGGAGCTGTGCTGGCTGTGGAGGAGTGCCTGGCGGCTGCAAAGGCCGAAGACGATTCTCACACCGCAGCCCGAATGGAAGCGATGCAGGAGCTGCTGCAGACTGCAGAAAACGTGGCAACTGTGGCGCAGCGTTACAATACCTCCGTTTTCCGTCGTGCTGCGCTCATGGGGAGCAAGGTGCTGGCTCTTATTTCCAAACTATAAAAAATTTGATTCAAAGTTTCTCAAATTACAGAAATATGAAAACAATAGCTATAACAGGAGTTCTGGGGTATAGCGGGCGGTACGTGGCAGAAGAGGCCGCGCGGCGCGGGTGGCGTGTGGTGGGGCTCACGAATTCGGCAGGTCGCTTGGCGAATCCTGCGGGGTATGAGTTGAGACCGATGCCCTGGAGCAGCCAGGAGAATGTGCTCGAAGGAGTGGATGTGCTGGTGAATACCTATTGGGTGCGTTTCAGTTACGCCGGGGCAGGGCATAGCGCTTTCAGCCACGCCGAGGCGGTGGAGAACACGAAGCTGTTGTTTGAATCAGCCCGCCGAGCCGGGGTAGGCAGGGTGGTGCATACCAGCATCACCTGCCCGGATGCCGCCAGCCCGCTGCCTTATTTTCGCGGCAAGGCAGAGCTGGAGCGTGCGCTGGCCGCTACCGGCCTTCCACACAGCATCCTGCGCCCGGCCATCTTGTTTGGAGAAACGGCGGCAGAGAGCATTCTTATCAACAATATGGCGTGGACCTTGCGACACCTGCCCGCAGTGGCCACTTTCGGCTGGGGGCGCTATGGAGTGCAGCCCATTCACGTGCAGGACTTTGCCGAACTGGCCATGAACGAGGCTGAATCCATAATTCCCGCGCACATTGTCAATGCCGTGGGGCCGGAGACATACAGCTTCCGTGAGCTGTGGCGGGAACTGGCCCGCAGTATGGGAACCTGCCGCCCCATTGTGCCGGTACCTGCATGGCTGGGGGCTATGGCCGCTGGGGTGCTGGGGCGTGTCGTGGGAGATGTGATGCTTACCCGTGACGAGATAGATGGGTTGAGCCAGGGGCGTCTGGCCGTGCCTGGCCCCACCGTGGGAACCCGCTACCTGAGTCATTGGCTGCGCGGGAACGCATCCACCCTGGGGCGGGAGTACGCCAGCGAACTGGCCCGGAGGAAGTAGGCGCATCCAGCACAATAACCAATCCCCCGCTCCGGAGAGGAAGCGGGGGATTGGGTTGTTTCAGCTGGGTAAAACCTGGCTTAGCCGCGGTTTTTGAGCTGCGGGAAGAGGATGATGTCGCGGATGGAGCTGGCGCCGGTCATGAGCATGCAGAGGCGGTCGATACCGATACCGATACCACCGGCGCTGGGCATGCCGCTTTCCAGGGTTTCCACGAAGTCGTAGTCAATCTTCTGGGTGTCTTCGCCGGCCTGGTGCTGCAGGCGCTCCAGCTGCTCCACGGGGTCATTCTGCTCGGAGTAGCCGGGGCAAAGTTCCTGTCCATTCATGACGAGCTCGAACACGTCCACCACACTGGGGTCTTCAGGGTTAGCCTTGGCCAAAGGTACCAGGTCGCGGGCCACGTGGCACACGAAGAGCGGGTTGGCCTGCTTCTCCTCCACCAGTTTCTCGTAAACCTGCTGGGTCACATCGGTGTCATTCAGGTCATCGCCAATCTGCACGTGCAGTTCGTTCTCGGCGCGGCTGCGGCGCTGCTCTGGGGTGAGGTCGAACCAATCAGCACCGGCCACTTCCTTTACCAGGTCGTTGTAATCAGCGCGGCGCCACGGGCGGGTCAAATCAACCGTCCACCGAAGGTTACCATTGTCATCATACTGGTCGAATTTCAGCGTGCCGAACACCTTTTCGGCCACAGTGCAAATCATTTCCTCCATCATGGCTGCCATGGTTTCGTAGTCTCCACCTGCTTCGTATACTTCCAGCACGGTGAATTCCGGGTTGTGGCGGCGGTCCACGCCTTCGTTACGGAAGTTGCGGTTCAGCTCGAACACCTTGGGGAAGCCACCCACCAGCAGGCGCTTCAGGAAGAGCTCCGGCGCGATGCGCAGGGTCACGGCCTTCTTCAGCGCGTTGTAGTATGACTCGAACGGCTTGGCTGAGGCTCCACCTGCAATGTCCTGGAGCATGGGGGTTTCTACCTCCAGGAAGCCCCGGTTGATGAGGTACTGGCGGATTTCCTGCACGATGAGCGAGCGTTTCACGAAGCGGTCGGCGCTTTCGGCATTGCTCATCAGGTCCAGGTGGCGGCGGCGGTAGCGCAAATCCATATCAGCCAGGCCGTGGAACTTATCGGGCATGGGGCGCAGCGCCTTGGAAAGCACCTTGAAGCCGGCCACGCGCACGGAAGGCTCACCCGTGCGGGTCACAAAGGTTTCACCTTCGATACCGACCCAGTCTCCACGCTCCAGAAGCTTCCAGAGAGCCCAGGCTTCCGGCTCCATGGATTTCTTAGTGAGCATGCACTGAATGGAACCGCGCACATCACCCACGGTGAAGAACTGGGTGTTGCCCATATCGCGCAGGGCAGTGATGCGGCCGAGGAATTTCACCTGTTTACCTTCCTCGAAGTTTGCCTTGATTTCGCCCGCATTGGTGGTGACATCGAAACGCCCACCGTAGGGATTGACCCCCAGGTCGCGAATCTTGCCCACCTTCTCGCGGCGCACGGCAATCAGTTCCTCTTCGGAGGAACCCGGAGCGGTATTAGCAGGTGTGTTTTCTGACATAGCGCGGGCATTATACGCACTTTTTGCTGAATTACCAGCCTAAAAACTTAAAAAACACCGGTAATTTTACGGTTTATAATCGATGCGGACGGGGATTTCCTCGACTTCAACTCCGGCAGCGGTCAGCGTATCGAGCACCTCGATGAAGCGGGCCATGGAGGAAGCTCCCGCCGCTGAGAGCTGAATTCTGGCTTGCGGATTCTGCTGCAGGAGTTCGCGCACGGCGGGAGCGAGCTGCTCAGCCGGGATGCGTTTGCCGTTGAAGGCGAGTGAGCCGTCATCGCCCACTTCGAGTAGCACGCTGTTGCGGTCTCCCTGAGTACCGGCGAGATGGTGGGTTTGCGGTACATCCAGCTTCAGGACGCTGACCTGGCGTTTGAATTCAGTGTGTACAATGAAGAAGATGAGCAGGATGGTGAGGATATCCAGCATGGGTACGATGGGTATGCCTTGCAACCCGAATTTCCGTTCGTAAAGCTTCATGGGGAAAATCAGGAGTTGCGGTTGGCGAGCAGGTCGGTGAAGCATTTGTTGATGCGGGCAGACCGGCGCTCCAATGCCCGCTCAAAATAGCTCAGTGCTACCGTTCCCGGTACCGCAATGGCAAGTCCGAAGATGGTGGTGTAGAGCGCTTTGGATATACCCAAGGCTATGCCTTCCTGGGCATCTGGTGCACCGAAGACACCGAAGATATCCACCAGTCCCCAGGCGGTACCCAGAATGCCGAGCATGGGTGCAATGGTGGTGATGATGCTGATGGTGGACATGCCCGCACGCTGCTGGTCAATGATGCAGCGCAGCCTTGCCTCCACCTGTGATTCCAGCGTTGGTGATGCCGGGTTTTCGGAAATGAACCGCAGCACCCCCACCAGGTCGTCATCTGCGAATAACTCCTGTACGGCGGTAGCTGAGGATTTGCCTGCGGCCACTTCCTCCAGACGGTGCAGACACTTGTGCCGCTGTGTGAAAAGAAGGTGGTACAGGATGGCGGCCAGCATGATGATGGAGCAGGCCAGAAGGGGTAACCCGAAGGGGTGGCAGGCAGCAAAGAATTGGCGTATGGTTTCGTTCATAATGATGTGGTGGGGTTGATTAGTCAAAGTTGAATTCGAAGATGAGTTCCATCAGGTCACCAATGACATCTGCTTGTACTTCCTCCGGCATGGGGGGAAGTGAGGCTTTGCGGATGGCCTTGAAGGTGAAGGATTGCTGGCTGATACTGGCTCCGCTGCGCTTGATGAGGGCCATGCTGTCAATCTGTCCGCGGCGGGTGATGCGGAGGCTGATAGTGATTTTCCCTGGGATGATATCTCCCCGGTGTTCATCGCACGCGATATACCAGAAGTGGGCTACCCGGCGGTATACCTGAGCCTCGTACGCACCCCGGGGGGTGGAGAGCACATTGAGTGCGGCTCCGCGGCCAAACACAAAGCGACCACTGCTGCGGCTCCGGCGTTCGTGCGTGCGGAATCCTGGTTTCCGGGGTTGCGCCCATTCTGCCAGGCTGGGGTCATAAAAGATGCGCGGAGGTCGCTGGGTGCTCTTCTGCTGCGTAGCTTTCCCTGTGCCGCCGGGCATGCCTTTACGCGCCGCCTCCTGTGCTTTTTGCTGAATAGGCTGGGCAGGCGCCTCTTGCTGCAGTTTGAGCTGACCGCTTAAATCGTCCGTCAGGGTGAGTGCCTGAGTCGCGTCAATCACGGAATCTTCACGGTCTTTTCCCTTGGTGTCAGGCGCATCCAGCCCATGTTCCTGTCCCTCAGCCGGAGCTTCGGTAACAGGAGCGGGTGGCATAGGTGGCTGCGGTTGCACTGGTGGCTGCTGGCGGTGCACCGACTGTGCTTCCTTGCCTTCGTGCTCCAGGTCGCCCTCCTGCCGTTCCTGGTCAAAGGTAACCAGCTCGTCCTTTTTCTCGCCCTCCATGGCCGGGGAATGTTCGGCACTGGCGCGGTGGCGGGCATCGGGTGCGCTGGCAGCGCGGGTGCTGCGCCGGCCTTCATAATCCGGCGTGTCCGGCAGCGCCTGCGGCGTATCGGCACTGGTCTTGACCGTGGGTTTCTGTTTGCGCGGCATTTCGGGGGGCTGGTCAGATCCGGCCTGCTGTTTTGGAGCAACACCAGCTTTTTTGCGTGCCTCTGTGCGCACCACTTTCACCGCCCGGGACTTGTGGTGTGCCTTGGTGCGCTTCACTTCATCCTGCGGCGGCAGCAGCAGAAGCAGCACCCCCAGCACCCCATGCAGCAGAACCGAGAGTGCCACGCAGAGCAGCACACGCCCGTATCGATTCTGCAGCCGGAAATTCACGATTCCCTATTCTGCCACGCCGCCGCATTCTGCACAAGGTTTCTGCTTGTCTTAATGAAGCATATGTGTTCTGGTTTCATACTCGCCGCAGGCGAGTATTTCATGCGGCAACGCCGCATTTCATACCGCAGAAACTGGGGTATTTCATCCACGCGCAGCGTGGATTTCATTGAGGGAGCGCAGCGACCGACTGTCGTCATGGCGTGTTGATAAATATTCGGGGATGATTTTGCAACATGCTTATGATGAATGATATTTATTCATTTTCGAAACACGCTATAGCATTATGCCTCATGTTGGCCGGGTTGCAATCGCCCAATAAAAACTGCCGCGCTCCGTGGAGCGCGGCAGGAATTGTTTTATAAGGGTTGCTATCCGGTTCGCCTTACTTGCGACGGCGGCGGGCGCAGAGCCCGGCCAGAGCCAGCAGGCTCAGCGTGGCCGTGGTCGGCTCGGGGACGGCGTTGATGGTTACCTGGTTGTCAGAGGAACCGGCTTCACCCGTGGTGAAGGTGGTGTTGGAACCGAATACCTGCATTGCGGTCATACCCTGATCTTCCAAGTCTTTCTCAATGGTAAGGTTGAGCTTGACATCGGCAGCATTCGTCACCTTCTCCAGATTGAAGGTAATCGGCCCTTCATACTCCTGCATCTCCTCGATGGCGTTTTTGGTGAACATCAGTTCCACCTTGGCATTATCGCCCAAGCTCACTCCATCGCCCAGCGTCAGCATGGGGGTGGAGCCATCGTTTGCACCAAAGAGGGCCACCTCGCTGGGCATGTCCATCAGTTCGGACAGACTGTCAATCTCAAGAATGATTACAGCGTTCTTGCTGGCGTTTAAGTCGAAGCTGGTGCCTGTGTTGAATGTAATCGAGTCTTTTACGGTTAGGCTATTCCTGACTCTGAGTGTGCAATTTGCTGTCTCAAGAGAGCTGATGGTGCAGTCATCTCTGAAGAAGAGCCAGCCTCGGTCAACAGACACATCGATAGCGGCACTGTCGTCTGCATTAGCGTCAAAACCAACGGCGCTGAAAGACATAGTCTGAGCGCTGTCTGTCATTATGTTTTCAAAGGTCTGCTTGCCGCTAATGACTTTCAGACTGTTTACGTTAGTTGCTCCGTAAAAATAGTTGTCACCTTCAGCCGTTGCGGATTTCGTCTGGATGCTGATGTCCTGCGTAGCATAAGAAGTGAAAGTGTTGCCGCCTTTCAGAGCCAGGGTTTTTTTTTGAGCCTGTTTCTCCAATTTTGATAGAACCGCCGGTGGTATCAACGATCTCACAATTCTTCAGGGTTACGTTACCGTCAAACCACATGGAGCCTTTTTCGGGTGCCGTAAACTTGCAATTTTCTGCGTTTACATCATTCTCGTAACGCACAACGCTCACAGAACCACCGAAGTAGGCAGTATCTTTGAGATAAGTCTCGTTTTTCAGGCTGGCTGAAAGGAGTGTTTTCGGACGTGTGCGTGTAGGTGTTCGTATATGCAGCCTCTGCGTAAGCACATGTGCTTGCCATCAAGGCAACGATGAGCGCTTTTGCTAAATGTAATTTCATGTTTTTTTGATTGGTTAGAAAATCGTGATAGAGATGATTTCCGGTGATTGCGGCGGTCAGGACATGCCTGTCCACACCTCACCGTGCGTTCATTCTATCACATTTCGTGTGCGAATATCGGTTTTCGAGTGCGATGTACAGTAAAATAACACATAAATCACTAAAAATATGACATTTGAAGCACACGAAAACTCTACAAAAGCTCAAGGGATTAGCTTTGAAATTTTAAGTTAAAACTTCTATTGTTAGCATTTTACAGGATATTCGCACTCGAAATGCGATAGACTTCACCGAAGTGAGGTAGGACTGGCTGTTTACAGTCCTCTTCATTAGATCTGAAATCAAGTTTCAAACATCATGAAAAAAACACTCTATACCATAACCCTGTTGGCGCTGAGCACCTCTGCTTTTGCTGCAACGGTCACGGATTACGGAAGCATCGAACAAGATGATGCTTATTCTGAAAGAATAATAGCACGAGAGGACACAACGGCCTCCTATGACAGTATCAAGAGTGGAGGAGTGGCTTTCACGATTATTCAGGCAGGTTCAACTGCGGTTAATTTTGAAATCGGCAGTATCGATGTCGGGAGCGGAGATGTGAATATTCAGCCTAAAAAGGGTAATATCCAGTTAGGTGATGTCCAGGCTGGGCACATTGCCGTCAGTACAAATGGCGGCAATATTACGCTGACTGGCAACATCTCAGCGGCTGATGCTTCCAGCGGGTTCTACATCAGTGGTGATGATGGAGCATTGGGGGGCAGTATCATCCTTGATGGTGCAACGCTTTCTAATGTTGAACTGCGTACGGTCTCGACTGATGTATCGGGTAACGTGGTTGCCGGTGGTATGATTGAAATCAGTGGTAATACAACGCTTTCGAACGTTTTTATTTCGGCTGGAGAATTACAAGTGGCGGAGGGAGCCAATTTGGTTGTGGACGGTGTCATCTTTGCCTCCCGCGGTGAGACTTCCCCAGAAAATCCGGACATCGTCCCGACCTACGCCGGCCTTTCTCTGGGTGACAACGCCACGCTGACCCTGAAGGGTGACCAGTCCATGGTGCTTTCTTCTCTGAGTGTGGGTTCCGGCGTGAGCTTTGTGGTGGAGCTCAGCGATGAGGATTTCGCCAACCTGGATGACAGTGAGTTTACCTTCTTCGATGTGGAGGAGGGCAACATTGACCTCTCTGGGGTTACTTTCACCTTTACGAATGGAACGGAAGCGAAGAGCGGCACCATTACCGCAGGTAGTGGTGGCTCCATTACTGTGACCAATACCTATTCTGTTCCCGAGCCAGCCACGGCTACGCTGAGCCTGCTGGCTCTGGCCGGTCTCTGCGCCCGCCGCCGTCGCGCCTGAGTGCCAAGCTCTCAGGAATGAAACATGTTCCCAGCCGCGCTCCTGATGGAGCGCGGCTGATTTTTTGCATCATCGGAACGCGGGACTTCAGTCCCGCTCCCCGATTTTATTTTGTTGGGCTAACAGTGATACTCAGGCGCAGGAATCGGGGGTATGATATCCCCCTATGAACCCGATTATTGTTGATGCTGTCAATAACCAAATTCGCCTGGAGTTTGAATCTGCCTTTCTGTATCTTGCCTTTTCCGGCAACTTGCGCCAGTATGGTTTACCCGGCATGGGGCATTGGATGCGCGAGCAATACCGCGAGGAATGCGGGCATGCGCTCCGCTTTGTGAGTCATTTGGAGAACCGCCGGGCCAAGGTGGTGATTCCGGCGGTGTCTGCTCCGGTGTATGAGTGGGAAAAGCCGTTGGATTTGTTCCGCATGGCGCTGGAGCATGAGCGCCGCATTACGGCTTCTATCCATGAATTGCTTACCCTGTGCCGGGAGGAGAAGGAATATGCCACGCAATGCCTGCTGTTCGACTATGTGAAGGAGCAGGTGGAGGAGGAACTGCAGGTCGAGGAGATTGTGGATATCATGACCCTTTGCGGTTCCCGCATTGATGAACTACTGAGCCTTGACCAGAAGCTCGCCGCCCGATCAACCGAAACATGGGAGTAGGAAAGGGAGCTTTATTCGCGGACTGCAAACGAGATATCAGCCAGGGTGCAGCGCTGCATGGAGAGGGCGCTTACCAGCGTGCGGAAAAGCTGCAGCGATCCAGCAGCATCATACAGCGCATCATGCCAGTGGGCATGGGCGGCATCGTTGACCAAGCCGGTCACGGATTGGGAGATCCCCAAAGCATCGCACACGCTGGAGAGCGCGTGGTCTGGTAAATCCGGTGCGGCCTGGCGGACCAGCGCCAGCGTATCAACCCAGGGTGAGAAGCCGTGGCCGGGGAATACTCTCAGAAAGCGCTTTTCGGTGGAGGGGTTGTGACCCAGCACCACGGCGCCGCGCAGCAGGTCGCGTATTTGCGGCCAGAGTGCGGTGAATTCCGGGGCGCCTTTCAGGGTGGTGGTGGTGATTCCGTGCACCCTGGCTGCGCTCCATCGCACCGGACGGTCGCAGGCAATGTAGCTGGTGAAGAGTCGGGGTGTTTCGGAAAAGAGCTTTTCCACACGCACAATACCAATCTGCACCGGGTAATCAGTTTCTCCCGGAGCAGTGCCGGCAGACTCAAAGTCAATTGCTGCCCAGCAGTGGTCTTCCAGCGCGGTATGGTTCAACATCTGTCCTTTTTCTGCCAGCCTTGGATGGCGTTCATTTCCGCGCAGAGCGCATCGTAGTCGCAGGTGAGGAACTTGCCCTCGCGGTAGAGTTCCTGCCCATCAACTACGGTGAGCTTATTTTCCAGTCCTGTGGCGGCATACACAATGTTGGAGACGATATGGTGCACGGGCTGCATGTTGGGCGTGTTGAGATCCAGGGCTATGAAGTCAGCCTTCATGCCGGGTTCCAGGGTGCCGATGAGGGGCTCATGCAGGGCGTCGGAGCCACCGCGGGTAGCCATATCGAGAGCCATCTGGGCAGGGCAGGCAGTGGAATCCAGGTGGTTTACCTTCTGCAGCAGACTGGCCACGTACATTTCGCGCACCATATTCTGGGCGTTGTTACTGGCAGGTCCATCTGTACCCAGACCCACGGGAATCCGGTAGCGCTGCATGGCGCCGATGGGAGCCACTCCGCTGGCAAGTTTCATGTTGCTGGCGGGGTTGTGCACCACGGCGCAGCGGCCTTCGCTGAGTAATTCCATATCCTGCTCATCTGCATGCACCACGTGGAAGAAGGTGCTGTCCGGTTGCAGCAGCCCCAGGCTTTCGCAGTAGGGAATGGGGCGTTTACCAAAGTTTTGCAGACAGGTTTGCGTTTCGGCTTCGGTTTCTGCCAGGTGCATGCCGAACAGGGAGTGCGTCTCATCGGCAAGAGCTCGGCATCTGGTGAGCAAGTCCGGATTCGTGGTGTACGGGGCATGCGGCAGTACGGCCTGGCGGATGCGCGGGTGCCCCTTCCATTCTTCTGCCTGGGCGCGTACGAGTTCGAAGTAGGCCTCGGCGTCCCTGCAGGTGAGGGACGGGAAAAACTGGGTGACGCTCTCGCCCATTACGGCGCGCATGCCCAGCTTATCTGCCGCGCGGAACACGCTGCGCTGGTGCATGTACATATCATAGAACGCAGTGGTGCCGGTGCGTATCATCTCCGCCAGGGAGAACATGGCACCCAGTTCTACCAGTTCCGGCGTGAGTTTCGCTTCTGCTGGGAAGATATCCTGCGTTAGCCAGGCCATGAGCGCTTTATCATCTGAGTATCCCCGCAGCAGACTCATGGAGATATGCGTGTGCGCGTTGATGAGCCCTGGCATGATGACTGCCTTGCCCATATCAACCCGGCGGGAGTCCGGAAAGAGAATCTCCAGCAGGTCGGCGTGCCCTACGCTTAGAATTTTACCGTCCTCAACGGCTACGGCGGCGTTTTCAATGATGTCGCGGGCATCATTCTGCGTTACGACGTAATCGGCTGTGTAGAGGGAAATCATGGGGGAAAGAGGTGTTGATTACCAGAATAGACCAGCGCAGGTGCAGATGACCAGCCCGTATACAAAGTTGAAGACCGCCATGCCGGAGATGAGGGCTGGGCGCTTCGTGAGCCAGTTCATCCAGTCCCGGAAGAGATAGGGCTTACCGACCCAGAACAGGGCCACGGTCAATACCGGGTACCACCACAGCGGAATGAGGATGCGGGAGACCGGGTCTTTCATGAACGCCGCACTCATGGGAACAATAGCCACGAGGAGCAGGAACATGCCCAGGGCGCGGGCGAAGAGTTGCTCCTTGTTCATGCTGCTCATGACAAACCACACCACGGGACAGAGAATGAGCAGAATACCCCGGAAATTCTCAAATTCAAACAGGGGCATGCAGAGGGGATTCCAGTCTGCCTTGAACAGGAGCAGGGCTACCCAGATGAAGTTGATGCCCAGTAGAACGGTGGCAGCGCTGCTCTTGGCATGGACACTGCCAAGCTGGCGGCAGAAGGTGGTTGGGCAGAGCAGGACATACAGGCTCAGCAGCATGAGGAGCATACCCATGGTGAAACCGGTCGGGGCGAGTGGGAGTGATTCGTATATGTGCATGTGGGGTGAGGGGGGCAGTGCTGGTTAATCATCTAGCTCATCATCTTCTTCTGAAGGCAGGGGGGAGTATTCAATGCGTGCCTGGGTGACCCGGCGCCCATCTGTGCCGGTTACCGTTACCAGGAAGTCGCGGTGGCGAATCTGCTCGTTGCATTCCGGCAGGTGCCCCAGGCGGTCAGTGATGTAGCCACTGAGGGTGGAGATGCCGGTATCTTTTTCGATTTCTCCCAGCTCAGGCAGTTCTTCCTCCAGGTCAAAGAGGGCAATGGAGCCGCTGGCCATGTATTGACCATCGCCCACCTTGAAGAAGGTGCGTGCAGCTTCTGTCTCAAATTCGTCCTGAATGTCGTTACCAACGATTTCTTCTAATACGTCATCCAGGTAGACCAGCCCCTGCGCTTCGCCATATTCATCCACAACCAGGGCAAAGTGAGTGTGTTCCTTGGAGAAGAAGTCCAGGAGGGTATCAAGCTTCATGGTTTCGGGTACTACTTTGAGCTCACGGCGTTCGGCCATGATATCGTGGGTCCCGCTGTGTACCATTTGCAGTACGTCCTTTACATGCACCCAGCCTTTTGCGTGATCCAGGTGGCCGGAGACGAGCGCAAAGCGGCTGTGTCGGCTGGTGAGCACCTGCTCAAGCAATTCATCAAAGCTCTTGTTGATATCCAGTACTTCCACCCGGCTGCGGGGTACCAGGATGTCGCGCACGGAGCGGTCGTTGAGCTCCAGGGCATTCATGGAGATTTCGGCTTCGGTTTCTGTTACTTCGTTGCTGCGACCACTGGCTTCCACAATGAGGGCGATTTCCTCTGCGCTATGGGATTCATTCGGCTCATA
Source organism: Akkermansia sp. (assembly GCA_045538105.1). GTDB lineage: Bacteria > Verrucomicrobiota > Verrucomicrobiia > Verrucomicrobiales > Akkermansiaceae > Akkermansia. The sequence continues at coordinate 17,100 of JAZSQS010000031.1, read as the reverse complement.
GTGCGGGTCGACACCAAAGACCCGGTGGGCAATGGCATTGGCTGTGTTGTTGAAAAGGTGGATAATCCACTTGGTCGATTTCGCAAATCGGTGCATGGAAACCGCCGTCATCAGGGCTATCTGCAGTGGCTTGCGAATGGCCAGACTCTTCGGTACTAATTCGCCCAATACTACATGAGCAAAGGTGAACAGTGCATAGGCCACGGTGTAGGAAATGACGTGCACCACCGTGGGACTCAGATGCAGGTAGTAGCTCAGCGGACTGCTGATGAGGCTCGCAATGAAGGGCTCACCCATGGCACCCAGTGCCAGTGAGGCAAAGGTGATACCCACCTGGTTGGCAGAGAGGTAGGTGTCCAGATGATGCACGATGTGGCGTGCGGTGCGGCGGCGGTGTGCTTGGGATTTTGTGTCATCGTCATTCTCAACTAGCTGGCTTTCCCTCACGCGCGCGCAGGCAAATTCGTTTGCCACGAAAAAAGCGTTGAGAAACAGGAAGAAACTGATGCCTACGATGAAGAGCACGATTTCTCCCACACTGGGGTAACTCCACTCCAGTTGGGTGATTTCTTCAGGACTTAAAAAGAATTGCATGGGTGCTGGATTTTAAAGTTTTTCGTATACGCCTTCATCCCTCTTCTGCATGACGGTGAAGCCGGCTTTCTTGGCGTCAGTGATGGAGAGCGGAGCGCATATCTTGGGTACGTTTACCCTGCCGATTTTCTTTCGCACCGGGTTCTTGCAATACATGCAATGCGTCAGGGGTGCGCGGTCTGCCGGCCTCATGAGTTCAAACCCTTTGCGGCACATGCGGCATGATCGTTCCGGGTCTTCCGGATTCTCTGAGATGTATTCGTATATCGGCATCTGATAATAAAGCAACGCGGGCTAGTCCGTATAGGATAGCCCGCGTGTCAAAATTGTCAAGTCTATATCTGGACTTACCAGCTGGACTTCGTCACGCCAGGAATCATGCCGGCGTTGGCGAGTTCGCGGAAAGCGATACGGGAAAGATGGAAACGGCGCAGGAAAGCGTGGCGACGACCAGTGAGCTCGCAACGGTTCACGAGACGCACGGGAGAAGCGTTACGCGGCAGCATCGTAAGACCGATGTAGTCGCCTTCAGCCTTCAGCTTGGCACGGAGGTCTGCATAACGAGCCGCGACAGCTGCCTTCTTCTTGTTTCTTTCAATCCAGCTTTTCTTTGCCATAACTTTGTGGGCCGGATATATACAGCATCTTGCCCTTTAAGTCAAGCGGAATTTAATCTGTTCTCCAAAAATTTTCTATTTTTATGAATTTTCAGCAATTAAAAAAAACAGATTGACAATTCACCCAGAAACGGTAGGATATAGACATGAAACTCACGGTTCCCTGTATTTTGCTGGCATTATTATCAGTAGGCGTGGCATGCACTGCCGCGGCTGCGGATTTGGGCAATGTGATGTATGTGGGTGATTCCATTACACACGGTGTGGGTGCTGCCTCATACCGCTGGCAGATGCACAAGATTCTGGTGGATAACGGTATATCATATGCAGAGCAGGGAGTGCAGAGTGGAAATTATAGCGGGGGAGTCCAGCCTGGTACGAAATACGGTTATGTGGGTTTTGAGAATGTGCACAGCTCACAGTCATCAGCCCGCGCCTGGGAGATATCTGGCAGGTCTGCCGGTTCGCGCTTTGGTGGTTCCAATATCAAGAACTGGCTGGGGCAGAGTGAAACCAAGGCCAATGGCACAACCTACACCGGCAGTGTAATCACCGGCTCCAGTACGCCAGACGTGTTCATGTTGCTCATCGGGACAAATGATTTGCTGTCTGATGGTGGGGGCGTGAACGTGGACTCAAACCTGGCGAGTAAGACAACAAACCTCCTGGGCAGTGACCAGAAGAGTGGGGACATGGGAACCATTGTGGATTCCATGTACACCGCCAATGCTTCGGCAGCGGTGTATGTTTCCACCATCCCCTGCTGGACTCGCCATGGCAACAGTAACGATGCTGCTTATCACCGCGCAGTTCAGACCTATAACAGTAATCTGACCACCTGGGTAAAGAACTACAATCAAGAAAACGGCACCAAGGTGGTGCTCATGGATCCGAACAGGGGAATCATGGATGTTGCCGCTGCTACTCCGTTCTCTGGTGTAGAGAGCATGTTCCGTGCACCAGGAAGTGATGGGTTGCACCCGAATGCACAGGGGGATCTCATCATGGCGGGTAATTATGCCCGGGCTATGGGGCTGGCGGGGCGTACCGCTGGTCAGGAGCGCAAGGCTGCCGCTGGGTTTGAAACGGTTCTCTCTTCTCCTGAAATCGGCCAGGGTGGGATTTCCATGGATTGGGAAACGGCGCCCGAATATGGGTTCACGGTGGATTTGGCCGGGCTGGGGCTTGGTGATGGTAGTGAGAACGGCTGGAATACCACGGATTTGTTTTCTGTTACCTTGGGGAATGGTTCCCTGCAGGGACAGCTCGATATCAGCGAGGCATACATAAGCTGGGGCTCAACTATCCTGTTTTCGGAAGATATGTCTACCCTGGGGGACGATATTCGTATTGCCTACGTGAGCGGAAATGAGGTTGAAGGTGTGGGAGCCGGGTTCTATGTCTGGTTGGGTGATATGCTGATTGGTGAAGGCCTGGCAGCTGCGGAATCTGACACAGCGCATAACGGCGTGTCATTGAGCTATTCAGGTAATGGTACACTGACACTGGATTCAGTGGCATTTGATGGAACTGGGTCATATGCACCCACCACCGGGCTCCTTTCCAACAGCAGCAGTGCGTTCCTCATGTCCATACCTCAGCCTGTACCTCCCGCGACGCCTCAAGGTACGGTAACCTGGCCGTCTGAATCGGCATTTACAAAGACCTCTGCTGTCAGCGCGTCCACCGGACAGGTGGATGCTATGAGTGGCATTACGAGCACGGCAAAGGATGCCGTGGGCGTCACTCTGACTGCTGGGAGTATGAGTCATGTGTATGCCAATACGACCACCCGTTCAGGCGATGTATGGGTGGATGTCACGTCCGGTTCTGTAACGGCCTGGTATGCAGCCCAGGGAGGGAGCGGCGCCAACCTGACCGGTAATGTCACATTGCGTATTTCAGGCGAGTCAACAGGTGGCAGTACGGTATTTGGCATTGTGAATTCTGGTTCAGTGAGCGGGGATGTGACCTTGGTGCTTGATGCCGCAGGGGCAACATACGGTTCATTCACAGGAACCGATTCATCTTCCATTGTGGGTGCTTATGAGGGCAATATCGGTGGCTCGTTCAAGGCAGTCATCAATGCGGGTACTTTTTCCAACCACGTCATGGGTGGCATATACCAGGGTTCAGGAAAGAGTATTGGTAAAACAGAAATTTATGTGAACGGAGGTACAATTCGTGGCAATGTGTACGGTGGTGGCCGGCAGGGCAGTATTGGTGCATCCGGTTCCCTGGCAACGCAGGTCACTGTCACTGGTGGAACTTTGGAAGGCGCCGTGTATGGCGGTGGTAAGGGTGGTTCCATCCTCGGTGATACCGCAGTGACCCTTGCTGGTGGCGTAATGAAGGGGAATATCTACGGTGGCGGTGAGGGGGGGACGATTAGCGGTAGCTCCAGTGTGACGATTGATGGCAATCTGGCCATCATTTCCTCATCCCTCATCTCGGCAGGAGGAAGTGGTGGTAGCATTGCGGGGAACGCGGTGCTCACCATTCGGAATGCCTCTGTTTCTAACTACACGGGCTCGATAGATAAGTACGCTGGTACTCTTTCCGGCGGTAGCAATGTTGCAGGAACCCGCGAATTGCGCTTTGAGTCATCGGACTTGGCAGGAACCCGGTTTGATGCAGTGAAGGTGGAGAATTTTGATGCTGTGAGCCTGAAGGATTCCCAAGTGGTGCTGAGTTCACTGGGTGGGGCAACGGCTCTGACCTTGAGCCAGGGAAGCGTTCTTACGGTGACGGAAGATTCGGATGGATTGCGCTTGGTTCAGATGGATACAGACTGCTCCCTGACGCTGAAATCTCTTCCCATACTGGGTGGGGCAGAGTCCTTGGTTATTGAGCTGGAGGGTGACATTTCGGCGTTGGATGCACGCTTTATAACGCTGACCGATACGGCTTTCAGCCATGGTGCGGTATTGGAGAACGTGTATTTCCTGTCGAATGGCACGATGTACGAAGCCCAGGTGGCTTGGCTGGATCAACAGGCATCCATGCGGAACCTCGTTCTGGGACAGGTGGTACCGGAACCGGCAACTGGCACTCTTGGATTATTGGCATTATGCGGCTTGGTGATGCGCCGCCGCCGTAAATAGTAGAATGAAGTTTTTAATGAAAATAGAAATATGAAAGCGATGAAACGGATAATTCCTTTTTTGTTAGTGAATACGCCGCTGCTGGCTGCGGTGGAGTTTGATTCCATTTATGGGGATGGCATGGTCTTTCAGCGCGGACGTGAGGTGGTGGTGCGAGGCACCACAGATAAGCCTTCCGAACCCGTGACAGTGACGTTTAACGGCCAGAAGGTAAAGGCAGAGGTAAAAGGAAAGAATTGGACTGCAGTGCTTAAACCCATGGAGGCAAACGCCACGGGACAGGTGCTGGAAGCCAGCCAGAAGAGTGGTTCAGCCAACGTGCAGAATGTTGTGGTGGGTGAAGTGTGGATAGCCAGTGGTCAGTCGAACATGCTCTGGCGTCTGAATCAGACCCCCGGAAATCCACAGACTATTGCCCAGTCGGCCAATGAGAATTTTCGTTTCTTCCACAGCGAACCCCAGGTGCACACCGCTCCGCCCCGATACAATGCCGACCAGCTCCAGCGGGTGAAGGAGAAACGCATGTACGAAGGCAAGTGGGCGGTGAGTGCCCCGGCTACCACTCCGCGCATGAGTGCGGTGGGTTACTATTTTGGCCAGGCTCTGCAGCGGGAACTGGGCGTGCCGGTGGGTGTGATTCACGCCTCTCTGGGCGGATCCAACATGCTGGCTTGGATTCCTCGCGATGTGGTGAGGAAGGAATATCCAGGCTGCCAGGGCGGTGACTGGGTGAAGAGCAAGTACGCCAGCGCGTGGGTGCGCGGGCGCGCCCAGCAGAACGTGGGACCCGGAGGGGATTTTTCCCTGCATCCCTACGCACCCTCCTATTTGTACGAGACGGGGCTGTCCAAGTGGGAGGAATTCCCTGTGGCCGGAGCTATCTGGTACCAGGGTGAGTCCGATGCTGAAATCCTGGACAATGAGCAGAACAAGAAGCTGCTGAAGGATATCATCACTTCCTGGCGTGATAAGCTGGGTAACCCGGATATGGCTTTCATTCAGGTGCAGCTCCCGCGTATCAATGATAAGGGCAAGCTGCGCGCCTACTGGCCGGAGTTCCGTCAGGTGCAGGCGGAAGTGGCCGATGAGCTGCCCGGGGTGAGCTGCGTGGTCACTCTTGACCTTGGCTCCACTAATAGTGATGTGCACCCGCCCCGTAAGGTGGAAGTGGGTGAGCGTCTGGCCGCTACTGCGCTGAAAGAAGTTTATGATAAAGATGTGTCTGCCTGTGGCCCGGTTATCACTGGATTCAAGGCCAAGGGTTCCAAAGTGCAGGTGCGCTTCCGGAATGCCGAGGTCCTCAAAACGACTGACAGCGCCGCCCCTGTGGGCTTCGAGCTGGCCGGTAGTGATAAGAAATTTGCCCCTGCTACTGCCGAAATCAGGGGCAAGTACGTAGAATTACAGGCGGAGGGGGTGAAGTCTCCCAGGTACCTGCGCTATGGGTGGGCTGTGTTCATGGAACCTAACCTGGTGAATGAAGCGAATCTTCCCACGGCGCCCTACGCTGCCAATGATGGGCGTGCCGTCAAGAAGAAAAACCGTCGGAAGCGCAAGTAAGGTTCTCTGACCGACTAGCGGAAGTCAATTGTCTGCCCGTCAGGGGCAGACAATTTTTTTTGTGACGCATTTCAGGCTACCGCCCGGCGCCTATAACCAACCCAGACCCACGGCCTTACGAACGCGGGTGAGTACCTTGGCTGCTTCTTCGCGTGCGCGTGCAGCACCAGAGTTGAGTACCTCGTCCACGTATTCCGGGTGGGCGAGAATCCACTCTCTCTTTTCACGGGCAGAGCGGAAATATTCCCAATAGGCTTCAAAGAGGTCTTTCTTGAACTGACCGTAGCCAATGCCGCCAGCGTGGTGGGCATCGACCATGGCCTGGTATTGCTCAGGTGTGGCGAAGAGCTTGTAGAGAGCCAGGATGATGGAACTTTCCGTAGGCTTCGGGGCTTCCAGCGGTGTGGCATCAGTCACCACCTTTTTGTTGATGAGCTTGCGGAGCGGTTTTTCCTCCCCAAAGATGGGCAGTGTGTTGCCATAGCTCTTGCTCATTTTCTGGCCATCCAGACCGGGAACCACGGCCGTGGCTTCGGAGATGATGGCTTCAGGCATCTTGAGCAGTCCTTCACCAAAGGTGTCGTTGATTTTGCCTGCCAGGTCACGGGTTACCTCCAGGTGCTGCTTCTGGTCCTTGCCCACAGGGACGGCATCGGAATCGTACAGCAGGATATCGGCAGCCATGAGGGCAGGGTAGGCAAAGAGCGCGTGGCTGGCGGCGAACCCCTTGGCCACTTTGTCCTTGTATGAGTGGCAGCGCTCCAGCAGCCCCATGGGACACAGAGTGGAAAGAATCCACGCTAGCTCATTCACCTCCGGCACAGCTGATTGGGCAAAGAATACGGCTTTTTCCGGGTCGAGCCCGCATGCCAGGAAGTCCACAGCCAGTCCGCGAGTGTTTTCGCGCAGCTTTTCTGCGCTCTCCATGGTGGTCATAGCGTGGTAGTTGGCTATGAAGTAGAAGGCTTCGCCCTTTTCCTGAAGGCGCACAGCGGGTTCAATGGCGCCGAAGTAATTGCCGATGTGGAGCTGTCCGCTGGGCTGTAATCCGGTGAGGAATCTCATATGTCGTGTGTGTCGTTTTTGAAAATCAGGATTCGGGGTCTTCCTGGGTCAGCAGGGCATGCAGGTAGCGGCGCAGGCTTTCGGAAGTAAATGCACCTTCAATGCTGCGTAATTTGACCCCTTCGGTATAAAAGACGGTAGTGGGTACTTTGCTCAGGTTGTAATCGTGGGCAATGGCCGGGTAGGCATCGGCGTCAATCTCAACAACCTGCACTCCACCCTTTTCTGCTTCAGCAAGTTCCTGCAGGGATTTCCGCATGGCTGTGCTGTGGCGGCACCAGGGGGCAGTGAAGCACAGGAGCAGGGTGCGCCCGGAAACTTCTGTCACTTGCCGCATATCCTGTCCCTCATATGTGCTGTACAGCGGAAAGCGGGGGCCTCCCTTCAGGGCGGTAGGCACCTGGCGGTCTGTGCGGATGAGTGCTTGCAGGGACTCCCTCTGCGGATTGGGGGCTGGTTTGGTGGGGGTAGTGAAGGTGGCTGCGCGGTCACGCTTTTCCTGATCTGATTCTCCGCAGCTCACGCAGAGCAGGGGAAGCAGCATGACCAGCATGTGGGAAAGGCGTTTCACGAGGCTTATCTTGCCACTTTTCCGCGCGCGTGTCAAGTGTATGCGATTCTTTGCTCTTGTCATCGTTGACCGGTATGGTATAATGACGCGCATGAAGTACACGGAGAAACTTGCTGCCCGTATTGCCGCCACGCGTTCTGCTCTTTGCGTGGGGCTGGATCCTCGCCCTCAGACCGAGAATATGACCGAGCTCGCTGACTGGCTGCGTAAGGTAGTGGAGGAAACCGCCCCCTATGCTGCTGCCTATAAGCCCAATATCGCCTATTTTGAAGCCATGGGACTTCCCGGTCTCAAGATGCTTGAGGAGCTTCTGCCTGATATGCCCAAGGATATTCCTGTTATTCTGGATGCCAAGCGAGGCGATATTGGCGAGACTCAGAAGTACTACGCCCAGGCTTACTTTGACCGCATGGATGTGGACGCCGTGACGCTTAACCCCTTCATGGGTTATGATATTCTGGAACCTTTCCTGGATCGCCCCGGCAAGGCTGTCTACCTGCTGGCCGTGACCACCAACCCTGGTTCGGTGGATGTGGAGCAGCAGGTGCTGGCCAATGGCCGCAAGGTGTATCAGCTGGTGGGTGATATGGTGACCCGCTCCATCACTGAGAACAGTGCCACAGAGGTGGGCATGGTGGTGGGGCTGACCAACGCCAATAGTCAGATTCTTACCGATTTGCCGGATGCTCCGCTGCTGGTTCCCGGCCTGGGAGCCCAGGGAGGGGATCTGTCTGCCCTTACCGGCGGCACCCGCGTGGCCCCGCCTACCATTAATGTTTCCCGTGGTATTCTCTATAAGGACCCGGAATTGAGTTTCGCTGAAAAGGCTGAGAAGTGGGCTAAGCTCATCAGGGAGGCTCTTGCCCTCTGATGCAGTAAGAATTACGAAGTAGGAAGTACCCTGCGTCTGAATAGCAGCGAATTCCTCAATAGTCAATCGTCAATAGTCAATCGTCAATCCCATGCAGCAGTATCTCGGCTTGCTTGATGATGTGCTCACCAATGGAGTGGGCAGGGAAGACCGCACCGGCACTGGCACTATTGGGGTGTTCGGTCGGCAGATCCGTTGTGATTTGCGCGATGGTTTCCCCTGCCTGACCACCAAGAAGCTGCACCTGCGCTCCATCATATATGAGTTGCTCTGGTTCCTGAAGGGCAGCACGAATGTGCGCTGGCTCCAGGAGCGCGGTGTGAGTATCTGGGACGAGTGGGCCGATGAGAATGGAGACCTGGGACCGGTGTACGGCAGCCAGTGGCGGGCCTGGCCGGATGGCAAAGGGGGCAGTATTGACCAGATTGCCAAATTGATTGACGGTCTGAAGAATAATCCCTGGAGCCGCCGCCACTTGGTGAGTGCCTGGAATGTGGCTGAGGTAGATGGTATGGCGCTGCCTCCCTGCCACTGCCTGTTCCAGTTCTGCGTGATTCCTGCCCAGAAGGAGGGGGAGAAGCATGGCCTGAGCCTGCAGCTTTACCAGCGCAGCTGCGATTTGTTCCTTGGTGTTCCCTTCAACATTGCCAGCTATGCACTGCTGCTCATGATGGTGGCTCAGGTCTGCGGCTACGAGGCACGCGAGTTTGTGCATACATATGGTGACCTGCACCTCTATAAGAATCATCTTGAGCAGGCTCGCCTCCAGCTGAGCCGGGAGCCCCGCAAGTTGCCTGTCATGCGTATCAATCCGGATGTGACCGAGATTGACGGCTTCGACTTCTCTGACTTCACGTTGGAGAACTACGACCCGCACCCTCACATTAAAGCCGCTGTTTCGGTATGAGCCTCAGTTTCACAGGAGTGGTGGCCATGGATGCCGCCCGTGGTATCGGCCTGAATAACGGTATCCCTTGGCGGCTGAAGGAGGATATGCAGCTCTTCAAGCGCCTCACCATGGGGCACCCCGTCCTTATGGGACGCAAAACCTGGGAGAGCCTGGGGCGTCCGCTGCCCGGGCGCCAGAATATCGTGCTTACCCGCAATGCCGACTACGTGGCTGAGGGCGCGGTGGTCATCACTGAATTGTCGCAGTTGGCAAATCTGGAGCTCCAAGATTCTGAAATCATGGTGATTGGTGGAGCTCAGCTCTATGCCCAGATGCTGCCGCAGATGCAGCGTCTGCATGTATCGGAAGTACTGGGAACGCACGAGGTGGATACATGGTTCCCTGAGTTCGCTCCGCTCTTTTCCTCCCGTATTCCGCAGCAGGAGTTCGAGGGCTTTACCCATGTGCTCTACGAGAAATGAGTGAGACTATCACTCCTCACCTGGTTGAATGACGGAACTAGCGGGAACAATAGAAAGATAATATGGCTTGATGAATAACTCTGGTAGCAGGACTGCGGAGAAGGGGCGAGTGTTTCGTTCAAAGATGAATGGACTCTGGATGACTGGGGCTGTGGTTGCCGGGCTTGGTCTGTTAGCTTTTTCGATGCATGATAACCCAGCTCCGGTGGTTGATAAGGATTCTACCCCTGCTTCGGTGGGGATGTTGCCCCCCGCAGAACAGCAGTCTCTTGCGACGGTGTCTTCCCGTTCCTCTATGACCCTGCATGTAGGGCAGCAGCGCATGGCTGTGCTTCATACACGCGCCGGAACTGGGTTCGGATGGCAATTGGCTGAGCCCTTACCTGCTGGTTCACCTATCGCTGCTTCGCTGTCGGGCGTGGAGCATGATGAATCAAATTGCTGCGGCTTCCCGGTGCCGGTAACGCTTACCATTACCGCCATCAAACCCGGTAAATTAACTTTGCGCCTTGTTTATACCCGACCTTGGGAGAAGGATAAGCCTCCTGCAAGGGTGCAAATGTTTGATGTGGAGGTCACAAATCCTGATTCCTGACACGGAATTACTTCTCAAAGGGTGTTTTTTAGAATTGCTATAAAAAATGCCACACAATCGGCTTGCTTTTGTGCGGTATTTCTGTATAGTGAGTACTCCGTAACCAACAATAGAAACGTCTAGTATGAGCGACAAAGTATTATTCTTCGACACCACACTTCGCGATGGTGAGCAGTGCCCGGGAGCATCGATGAATCTCCGGCAGAAGCTGGAGGTAGCCCGTCAGCTCGAAAAGCTAGGCGTAGATATCATTGAGGCGGGGTTCCCCTGCATTTCGGATGGCGACTTTGAGGCTGTGTTCACGATTGCGAACACGGTGAAGAAGTGCCGCATTGCGGGGCTGGCCCGCTGCGTGGAGAACGATATTCGCCGCGCGGCTGCCGCTGTGGCTCCTGCTGGTGACCGTGGACGGATTCACACCTTCCTGGCCACGAGTCCGCTACACCGCGAGTTCAAGCTCAAGAAGAGCAAGGAGGAAATTATCGAGATGGCCGTGGCCGGTGTGAAGCTGGCCAAGAGCTTGGTGAATGATGTGGAATTTTCTGCAGAGGATGCCAGCCGAACCGAGCATGATTATCTGGCCCAGGTGGTGGAGGCGGTTATCGAGGCCGGTGCCACTACGGTGAACCTGCCGGATACCGTTGGCTTCACCACGCCTCAGGAATATATTGCCATGATTGACTATGTGGTCAAGCATGTGAAGAATATTGATAAGGCCGTCATTTCGGTGCATTGCCACAATGATATCGGTTTGGCGGTGGCCAATTCCCTGGCCGCAGTGACCGCAGGCGCCCGCCAGGTGGAAGGCACCATCAACGGCATTGGTGAGCGCGCTGGTAATGCCGCCATTGAGGAAGTGGCCATGGCTCTTTCCACCCGCCCTGAGGCCTTCGGCTTTGCTGCCGGTGAGAAGCCACACAACCTGGAGACCCGCGAAATTGTGAAGACCAGCCGCGTGGTGTCCAGCATGAGCGGTCTTTCCGTGCAGCGTTCCAAGGCTATTGTGGGTGAAAATGCCTTTGCCCACAGTTCCGGCATCCACCAGCACGGTATCCTGGCCAAGCGCGAGACCTATGAGGTGATTGACCCTGCCGAGGTTGGCTGGGGCGAGACGGAGCTTCCACTTACCAAGCACTCCGGCCGCGCTGCCGTGAAGGCTCGCCTGGAGAAGCTTGGCTATAATCTTTCCGATGGCGAAATCACCCATGTGTTTGAACGTTTCAAGAAGGTGGGCGACAGCAAGAAGTTTGTGTACGATGATGACCTCGCCTCCCTGGTGAACGACTCGCTGGATACCTGCGACGGCACCTGGAAAATGGTCGACATCCAGTTTGTTGCCGGCTCTGCCGCCCGCCCGACGGCCACTGTGCAGTTGGAGAAGGATGGTAAGCTCTACATGGACTGCGCCATTGGCAATGGCCCGGTGAACGCCTGCTTCAAGGCTATCGACCGCATCACCAGGAGCAAGGGATCGCTGGTGGATTACAATGTGCGCGCTACCTCCATCGGTCAGGATGCCCTGGGTGAAGTGACGGTGAAGGTGCAGTTCGGCGCCTGCGAATGCAAGCCGGTTTCTGGTAAGGGCGCCGCGACGGACGTGATTGAGGCCTCTGCCCGCGCCTACCTTAACGCCGTGAACCGCAATATCTCTCTGGAGGCACTGGCCGCAGCCCAGGCGTAAGGGGGTGGACAACTGAGAGACGCTGGTCGCCTATTGATGTACAATGTCTGCAGAACTTCCAATTCGCATTATCGTCGGCCTGGGAAACCCAGGCGGCGATTATGCTGAGACCCGGCACAATGTCGGGTTCATGGTGCTTGATCGTCTGGCGCGCCGCTTCGGAGCCGAATGGAAGCTGGATAAGGCGCGCAAGGGTGAGCTGGCCGCTGGACCAGGCGTGTTGCTTATCAAGCCGCAGACCTTCATGAACTGCAGCGGGGAATGCGTAGGCCCCATTATGCGGTATTACAAGTTTGCCCCGGAGCAGGTGCTGGTCATTTATGATGATACGGCATTTCCGGTGGGAACCATGCGCTTGCGGGCTGGAGGTTCCGATGGTGGACACAATGGCATGAAATCCCTTATTGCCCACCTGGGGGGTGAGAAGTTCCCACGCCTGCGCGTGGGTATAGGCGCGCCGGGGCAGAAGGAAATGGTCGGCCACGTGCTGGGCAAGTTCGCGCCGGATGAACGCCCTCTTCTGGAGGAATGCCTGGACAAGGCCGTGGATGCCACGGTACTGATGCTTAAGGAGGGCTTTCAGGCTGCCGCTAACAAGTACAACGTGAAGAAGGAAAAGAAGCCCCGCAAGAAACCTGAACCTCAGGCAGAAAATAGCGAGGAACAGCAAGGAACGCTCCCTCATCCCTGATTACTGGGAGGAGTTTCGCTTTCTAAATGCGATAGACATGTATCTAGTTGCAAGTTATTAACAGCGAAAGTGCGAGGAATTGTTTCAATGAGAAATAGACAAAGTAGTATCATGCCAAATTCTTGTGCGTATCGTTGATGATAAGTAAAAAAGAAATGGCAATACATATTGGTCTTGCTATCGCATTTAGAATGCGATAGAATGTCCCGCAGGTTATGCAGGAGGAAAAGTCTGATAAAAAACGAATCAAGTGCGCCTTTGTGGATTTTTGGACTGGTTACAAGCCGGAAACTCATTACATCTACCAGTCTCTTGTTGAGAAATATGATATCGAGATTGATGATGATAAACCCGATTTTCTTTTCTATTCTTGCTTTGGGTATCAGCACCTGAGATACAGGAATGTAATTAAAGTTTTCTATACTGGTGAGAATACGTATCCCAATTATAACCTCTGTGACTATTCTCTTTCCTTTGTGAGAGATTCCATGGGGGGAAGGAACTTATACTTCCCCACTGCAACGAGGTACAATCACCAGACCTTACCACCTGTAACCAAGGAGCTTGCGAAGCGGAGATTCTGCAATTTCATCTACTCTCAGGATACAATGGGGGGAGGTGCCATATTTCGTAAACAGGTATGCCAGGAGTTAATGAACTACCGCCAGGTGGATTGCCCAGGCAAGGTGCTGCATAATATGGATGCTCCGGAATTATCAATCCGCACTTCAAACAATTGGCATGGTTCGAAAATTGACTTCCTGAGTAAATACAAATTTACTATGGCTTTCGAGAATTCGGACCGGGATGGTTACATGACGGAAAAACTTCTGGATCCGCTTCTGGCTGGTTCCGTACCCATTTATTGGGGGAGTGAGGGAAACGTGGCTCCTTTCGAGAAAGATTGCATGATATGCGCTTATGATTATCCGGATATGGAGTCCCTGCTGGAACGTATACGGGAAGTTGATCAGAATGAGGAGGAATATCTGCGGCTTTGTGAAGCTAATCCTGTAAGGACTGGTAAATTGCTTCCGTACAAGCAGCAGTTTCTGGAATTTTTTGACAAAATATATGAGGAAGGAACCATCATGAAGGATAGGGAGATACTGCTTCATTTTGACCCTTCCCACATGTTGATAAGCAACCCGGTCGTTAATAAGGCGCTCAAACTGCAGGAGTGGTATAACAGGCACCAGTCATTGAAGCGGTTTATCAAAGCCATGATAGGTAAAAAGTAGGCACTTGCCGAAGCTGCCAGGTACATGTAGTTCGCGGCATGCTGGCTGAATGCACAAATACTGCGTCTGCGCCTCAAGTTACTGCTTGACGCGGCGCAGTGAATCAGGTATTCTCTAAATCGATTACACCCCTACACATTATGCCGACTGACAAACCGATTAATACCATCTCCGTACTCGTGGAAAACAAGTTTGGTGTGCTTTCCCGCGTAGCAGGTCTGTTCTCCGGTCGCGGCTATAACATTCACTCCCTCAACGTGGCCCCTTGCGAGGATCCCAAGTTCTCCCGCATGACCATTGATGTGAAGGAGGATAATGAGAAGCTCGACCAGGTTATCAAGCAGCTCAGCAAGCTCGTGAATGTGGTAGAGGTAATCGACTTCCGCAACGAACCCACCTTCTACCGCGAAATTGTGCTGGTGCGCGTTCGCTTTGGTGAGCATAAGACGGAGATTCTCGAACTCTGCAATATGTTCCGCGCTCAGGTGATTGATGCTACCCGTGAGATGCTTACTATTGAAATTTCCGGTGGCGAGTTCCGCCTGAACCGGTTCCTGGATTTGCTGGGGGATTACGATGTGGACATGGTGACCCGCTCCGGTAAGATTGCCGTGGTGAAGCCCCGCGCCTGATAAGTTTTTTTCAATTATCTTACGCTAGAACCACCACCGGCAAGGTCAGGCACTTTGCCGGTGGCTTTTTTATCCAGAATCCCATGGCTATCGAATCATTTGGAGGAAACTCTCCGCAGTTGGACCAGCCCGCCTATATAGCCGCCAGTGCCGATATCATCGGCCGTGTGACGTTGCACCCCGGCAGCAATGTGTGGTACAACACCACCATTCGTGGTGATGTTTCCCCCATTGAAATAGGGGAGGGAAGCAATGTGCAGGATAATTGTTGCCTGCATGTGGATTATGAGCGGGGGTGCAAGCTGGGCAAGTATGTGACCGTGGGGCATAGTGTGACCCTGCATGCCTGCACCGTGGAGGATGCCTGCCTCATAGGCATGGGTGCTGTGGTGCTGGATGGCGCGGTGGTGGGTCATGGTTCGATTGTAGGTGCTCACGCCCTGGTGACCAAGGGAACCATTATTCCTCCGCACAGCCTGGTGCTGGGTTCTCCTGCCAAAGTGGTCAAGCAGCTGCCTCCTGAAACGGAGCAGGCTAATATAGACCACGCCAGGGACTACGTCCGGCTGGCTCGGGAGTACGCGTTGCGCTGATGCTTAAGCCGTGATGCAGGAAAATATACTTGACCTTAGCTGTTGGAAGGTCTAGACTATATCTGCGTTCTGCCTGTAAATAAGCTGGAAGGCGATTTTTTTTTGACAGAAGAACAGGTAAATCTTCGTATACATATATACATATGAAACTGAATCGAGTATTGACGCTGGCGTTCCTCGCCCTCTTCGCAATGAGTGGGCTGCAGGCACAGTCGCTGTCTCCGGATACCAAAACGCATTGGGATAAGGGCACCCTCGTGGTGGAATCTCCCGTGCGTCCGGAAGGTCAGCAGCATGTGGTGGGGCTGACTGCTCCCAAGATGAAGACCGTACGCGTGGCCTTTGTGGGCCTTGGCATGCGAGGCCCGGGTGCTGTTTCCCGTTTTACCCATATTCCCGGCGTGGAGATTGTGGCTCTTTGTGACTACGAGCAGAAGCGCGCTGAGAAATGCCAGGAGCGGCTGCGTAAGGCCGGCCTTGCTCCCGCTGCCATTTACTATGGAGCCAAGGGGTATGAAGAACTTTGCAAGCGCGATGATATCGACCTCGTTTACGTTGCTACCGACTGGGATCACCACTTCCCCGTGGCTAAGTGCGCCTTGGAGAACGGCAAGCACACCGCTATTGAGGTGCCCAGCGCCATGAATCTGCAGCAGTGCTGGGAGCTCATTAACCTTTCCGAAAAGACCCGCAAGCACTGCATGATTCTGGAGAACTGCTGCTATGACTGGTTCGAGCTGGATTCCCTGAACATGGCTCAGAAGGGCGTGTTTGGTGAGGTGCTCTACGCCAAGGGGGCCTATATTCATAACCTCGATCCCTTCTGGAACGATTATTGGGTGAACCCCTCCAACGATCCCGAAAAGCTCGGCTGGCGTATGAAGTATAACAAGGAGAACCGTGGGGATGTGTACGCTACTCATGGTCTTGGTCCCGTGGCTCAGGTGATGGATATTCACCGCGGTGACCGCTTCACCACCCTCGTGGCCATGGACACCAAGTCCGTGCATGGTCGTGAGTACGTGGAGAAGAAGACTGGCAAGCCCTGCCCGGAATTCCGCAATGGTGACCATACCACTACGCTCATGCGTACTGCCAATGGCAAGGTTGTGGAGATTCAACACAATGTGATGAATCCTCAGCCCTACAACCGCCTGTTCCAGTTGACCGGTACCCGTGGTTTCGCCAATAAGTACCCCATTGAGGGCTTTGTGCTGGAGAGTGCCCACCTTGCAGAATCCGAGGGAGCTCCCGACCTGGAGGATTTGGATTCCCACTCCTTCATGAGTGAGGAGAATATGAAGAAGCTCCGCGAGACCTACCGCCACCCCCAGCCCGGTGCCTACCATCTCTCCCCTGCCCCGGCTGAATGCGGCCGGCGAAATTGCCTTTGACCTGAAGGATACCGTGTTCATCGGCGGCAAGGCACAGGACGATTTCAGCAGGGATCAGGGCTATATGGCTCCCCACCCGGATCAGTATGCTTACGTGTCTGCCTCGGGCAATGCCACGGTGGCCGGCGTGCTCACCTTCCGCGGGGATAACTTCCGCCGCAATGCCGCCTACGGCACGGTGGAAATGGAAGAAGAAAAGATGAGCGTTCTGTGGAAGAGCCCCATCGGCTCTCTGCGGACGGAAGACAACGGCACCCTGTACGGTGTCGGCTGGACGGGCCAGCCCGCCATTGTGAAATGGAGCAAGCAGGCCCGTGAAATGATGAACCTCTATGAAGAAAAGAAAAACACCTCCGCTCTGCGTGAAGTGATTTTCGGTGCCCAGGACGGCAAGACCTACTTTCTGGATCCCACCACCGGCGAACCCACCCGGGATGCCATCAACGTGGGCTTCCCTCCCAAGGGCAGCGTGTCCGTCAACAGCCAGGGCCGACCCATACTAACCATAAATCAAAACATT
>JAZSQS010000023.1:0-72806 GCA_045538105.1 Akkermansia sp. | reverse complement strand
CTCATGTCATGGTAATATACGCTAAGTAACGTTATGAATATCCAACCGAAATTCACGCCTGTACTCGATCCGGACTTCATTGCTCCGGTGCTTTGGAACAAGGCTTTTGAGGACAAGGTCGCTGCCGATCCTGCTGCTCAGGCTCTTGATATTGCGCTCACTCGTATGGATGGTACCTGTTTCCGCTGGAGCGGCAAGGTTCTGTCCTCCTCTGAGGAGAATGATGCTCTCAACAACCAGTATGTTGAGCGTATAGTTAAGTTCCTGCTCTGGATGAAGGGCGGTTGCACCATCATGGTTGCCGGTTCCGACAAGATTGCGGACATGCTTGCCGCAACTTACTGTGCCGGGGGTGCCCGTGAGTTCGACTGGGACTTCATCGGTAAGAAGATTTACGACCAGCCCATTCAGGTGGTGAAGGTTGCTTCCGCCGCTGACCTGCCTGCAGAAAACAGTACTTCCGTATCCCTGGGGCGCAATCTGGATGGCTACCGCATCGGTTTCGACCTGGGCGGTTCCGACCGCAAGTGCGCCGCCGTGGTGAATGGCGAGGTGGTGTTCTCCGAAGAAGTGGTGTGGGATCCCTACCACCAGACTGATCCCATGTACCAGCTCGAAGGTGTGGATGATTCCCTGCTGCGCGCTGCCAAGCACCTGCCCCAGGTGGACGCCATCGGTGGCTCCGCTGCCGGTGTGTATGTGAACAGCGAGCCCCGCGTGGGTTCCCTTTTCCGCGGTATTTCTCCGGAGGATTTCCAGAACGTTATCCGCGGTATGTTCGGTACACTTAAGGACCGCTGGTCCGAGCGTATGGGCAAGGAAGTTCCCTTTGAAGTGGTGAACGATGGTGAGGTGACTGCCCTTGCAGGCGCCATGGGGATGAATGATGATGCCGTGCTCGGTATTGCCATGGGTACTTCCCTGGCTGCCGGTTATGTGGATCCCGAGGGTCACATTATGCCCTGGCTCAATGAGCTTGCCTTCGTTCCGGTGGATTATCAGGAAGACGGCGGCGTGGACGAATGGTCCAAGGATAAGGGGGTAGGTGCCATGTACTTCTCCCAGCAGGCCGTTGCCCGCCTGGCTCCCCGCGCTGGCTTTGAGTTCGGTGCCATGCCGTATCCGGAGCAGCTCAAGAAGGTGCAGGCCGCCATGGCTGAGGGCGATGACCGTGCCCGCAAGATTTACGAGACAATCGGTGTTGAGTTTGGCTACACCATTGCCTACTTTGCCGATTTCTACGATGTGCGTAACCTTCTGTTCCTGGGCCGTGTAGCTACAGGTGACGGTGGCCAGCTCATCATTGACAAGGCCAACGAGGTGCTCAAGGCTGAGTTCCCGCAGCTCAATATCACCCTCTGCGTGCCGGACGAGAAGACCAAGCGCCACGGTCAGGCTGTTGCTGCTGCTTCTCTGCCCAAGCTCGGTTAAAATAGCTTGATTTCCGGGGCAGGGGAGGTGCTTATCCTCCTCTGCCTCATTTCGTCTCTGCTTCTTTTCTCTTTTATCTATGTCGGACCAGCGTGATATCTGGACTTGCCCGCAATGTGGAGTTCAACAGGATATTTCCTCCCTTGGTTTCCATGTGGAGATTGCCTGCCCCCAGTGCGGATACAGGGCATTTGTCCATTCCATGCTGGCCAATTACAAGATTGATTCAGTCCTGGGTGTGGGCGGTATGAGCGTGGTGTTCCGCGCTCGTGACCTGGTGCTGGGACGCCCGCTTGCCATCAAGGTGTTGAATGATACCTACCGCGATGAGCCAGAACGAATTGCGGGTTTTGAGAACGAATGTGCCCTCATGGCCAAGGTTCGCCACGATAACGTGGTGTCAGTGTATTCGGCAGGGTGGTCGCGCGGGCAGTTCTACATTGCCATGGAACTGGTTGAAGGCCGGAACCTGGAACTCATTGTGGCTGACCGCGGCTTCTTGTTACCAGCAGATGCTCTGGAAATTGTCCGCCAGGCTGCGCTGGGTTTGCAATCCGCAAATGATTCAGGTCTGCTGCACCGAGATGTGAAACCGGGTAACGTGCTGATTACGCCGGAAGGACAGGCCAAGGTGCTTGATTTCGGTCTTTCTCTGGAGGATAAGCCTGGTGTTGAGATTGAGGATGTTATTTGGGCTACTCCGTATTATGTGCCGCCGGAAACGCTGCACCGGGAGCCTGAAAGCGTGCAGACGGATATTTATGCACTGGGCATGACTTTGCGGAACCTGCTGACGGGTGAAGCGGTTCTTCCTGGTTCTCCGCAGACTCTTTCGGAGATGGTTGCAGCAAAGAAGACCCTGCCAAGCGTGGCAACCCTGGTTCCACATCTGGTACCGAGTCTGGTGCAGCTGGTCGACCGCATGACGGCGTACAACATTGAGGAACGCCCGGCAAGTTATGTGGAGCTGCTGGAGGAGATTCAATCTGCCCAGCAGGCATTGGCTGCCGCTTTGGATCCGGAGGAACGAGCCCGCCGCTACCGCCGCAAGCTATTTGCTGCTGCCGGAGGTCTGGGGAGCGTTGCGGCAGGTCTGGTAGGTGCCTTCCTGGTGGCGTTGATGACTCCCTCCGGCCGGGTTCAGGATGCGCTGGATGCGGAGGTGCTGCAGTGGAACGAATACACCACATACCAGGAAGCGGAGGAGCAATTACGCGAAGGCAAGCTGAAGGAGGCTGCCGAATCCTTTGCTTCTCTCTCTGGTCCGCATAATGAGCCCGCCGTTGCTGCGGCTGCTACCCTGCTTCGCACGGCATATGATGTGCTGATTGATAAATCAACGGAGAACGGCTACAACCGCTTTGCTGAGGTTGCTGCCCGGGCTGATGTGGTGAGCCCCTCCGGGCGTAAGAATTTTGATGCTCTCTGCCATTTGGTTCATACGCTGAAAACAGATAGCGCCAAGGCTGTGGAAATGGCTGCCAATATGGAGAACTCGCTTGTGAAGGTGGCGGCGCAAATCCTGGCTGCAGACCAGTACGTGCACAAGGGGCAGTATGAGGAGGCTAGTGAACTGATTTCCAAAATCATGGAGACTCTAAAGGTTTGCGAAGCTACGTCTCTGAATGACTTGGTGGACGAGTACCGCATGGCTGCTCCCCGCCGCGCTGCACGCGTGTTCCTGGCCGCGGTGAAAAAGGATTTTCAGATGGGGCAGTTGGAGCATGCTTCCGGCCAGGTTGAGGATTTGCTGACGCTGAAGCTTGGCCGTTTGGAGAAAGAGGAACTCCGAATCCTGCGTGAGGCTGCCACCATTATGCTGGTTGCGCGGGATGCGCTCAGGAAGCGCGGTTTGTACAGCGTGAACAGCGCTACTCCTCCCGATGAATTGCGCCGCCAGGCTGCTGGCCTGAAGACTGGCAATCTCGCACAGGAATTATATTGTCTGGCACTTGTCCTGAAAGGGGAATACGACATGGCGTTTAAGGCAAATCCCTATGCAGCTGATGCTGCAAGTAACGCTCCCTTTGCTGTGCTGATGCGAGACTGGAAAAAGCGCCTTGAAAAATAAGGGCTTGCGGTGCTTATCATACGCCTAGAAGGCACCCGATGGTGAAGGAAAGAGGGCAGATTCCCTTAGCTGGTGCCAGTATTTCTGCCTCCGGCACTTGTGCACGGAACTGTTTTGTAGGATTGACCAGGACTGCCTTCTTGCAGATGGAAAGCATGGGCAGGTCTGCGGCGCTATCCGTGTAGCCCACGTCTGCCTGCTTGATGCCCAATGAGGCGAGCCGAACCAGTTTGTTGGCTCCCTTGTTATTACCTGGTGCCGGGATGGGGGGCATGAGCTCGACGCGGGTATCCAGCTGGGTGGGTGTTCCTATGGTATGGGTGAAGCCCAGGGCTTTTCCAACCAGCTGGGTCCACCAATCAGGTGATGCAGAGCAGAGTACGGTGGTGTCTCCGCTCTGTTGGTGTGCTTTCAGGCGTTCCAGAACTGGTGGATATAGGATGTTAAGAATTTCCTGCTCGACGAAGGCTTTGCATTCTGCTTCCAGTTGCTCCCGATGCATACCCCATGCGTAGGCCAGAAAGGCGCGCTTCATGCATTCTGTGTTGATGATGTGCAACCCGCGGAGGAGCCCCATGGGCAGCAGCCAGAAGAGGTACAGGCGCCGCCAACCGTGTCTCCTGAGTATCCAGCGTGCAAAGCGGAGCTGGGAATCGCCGGCAAACAGGGTGCCGTCCATATCAAACAAAACCGTCATTTCAGTGCAGAGTTTTCAGGATGCGGTATTTCCAGATGAGCATGATCAAGGCTCCCATGATGATGCCTCCCAGATGCCCGGCTTCACCGCCTGCGTTGCTGACGTTCAGGAGAATAGAGGCAGAGGCAATGCCGATGACGATGATGGCAAAGGTGCGGAGACGCAGGGTGATGGGAGGGAAGAGAAGGGAGATGTTGACATCTGGGTACATGAAGGCACAAGCGACCATAACCCCGTAAATGGCCGCAGAGGCCCCGACAAGCGGTACCATTTCCCAACACTGCACGTGACCTTCGTACCCGGCAAAGACTGCCAGTTGGTTGCAAATGAGTTCGTTCTGGGGTAAGGGCGGAATAGCTGAGTAGAGGTTGAGCCCCGCCAGAATGGAGGAACACAGAGCGCCGGCCACGCCGCATGCCAGATAGAATGACAGGAAGCGCCGTGGCCCCATGATGCTTTCCACTGCTGGACCGAAGAAGTACAGAGCCCACATGTTAAATAGGATGTGGGCAAAGTTTGCGTGTACAAACTGGTAGGTAACCAGACGCCAGATTTCACCGTTCAGAAAGCAGGAAAACCAGGAGTAGGAACAAAGGATTTCAAATACCGAGGTTTTGGGAGCCTGCGGATAGGGAATGGCCAACAAGGCTTCACGTTGTACCATGAGCCCCACAAAGAAGACCACCACGTTAATGATGATGAGGGCGTTTGTTACACTGAGTCTGCGCTCGTTCATAATGGAGGGTTAGATGGTGCCTGTGGCCAGTGCGTTCAATTCGCGTTCAGCTGAGCCTTTGTTCAATTTGTTCTATCTCTTCAATGGTGAGCAGGTGCTCTACATGACAGGCTACATCATCCGCACGTTCAGGACTCAAGCCAGCAGATTGCTCCAGAAATCGTTGCAAAATACCATGTGCTCGGATGACTCGCTCTGCATACTGGCGTCCCTTTTCTGTAAGTTCGATAGGGGCATAGCGGCGGTAGGTGATGAGGCCTTCCTCTGCGAGCTGGTGCATGGCGGCTGTCACGCTCGGCTTTTTTACATGAAGCATGGTCGCAACGTCACTCACCTGGGCTTTCCCGTTTTCCCGGCAAAGATGCCCGATGGCTTCGAGATAGTCCTCTGCGCTGCGGCTTAATCTGGTAAAGTTGGAACTCATGCCTGTTTTTTGCGGAGGGTGGCAACGCATTCGAGATGCTTGGTCTGTGGGAATAGGTCGAAGGGCTGGACTTCTACAACCTCATAACCGGCTTTGTCAAATTCTGCCAAATCGCGAATCTGGGTGGCGGGATTGCATGAAACGTACACCACGCGTGCAGGCCCAAACGCAAAGAGTTGGTTCAGGAAGGCCATGTCGCAGCCTTTGCGCGGCGGGTCGATGACTACCGCGCTTTCCTCGGCAGGGAAGTCCACTTGCTCAAAGATGGCTTCTGCGCTTGCCGCAAGGAAGCTGGCGTGCGTAATCCCGTTGCTGCGGGCATTGGCTCGCGCCCAGTCCGCACTGGTTTCGCTCACTTCCACACCCAGAACCTTATCAAAGTGCGGAGCCAGGGTGAGCGCAAACAAACCGCTTCCGCAGTATGCATCCACCAGGTAGCGGACCCCTTCTGCACAAGCTTGGCGTGCTACGTAGCCGGTGAAGGCGGGTAGAATGAATGGATTGTTCTGGAAAAAATCTCCGGCCAGGAAATTGAAGGTCAAATCACCTACTTTCTCTGTGCATACGGCATTATTGTTGGTGATGACGCTGCCTTCACTCACGCGCATGAGCAGGGTGGCGCCCCTCTTGTACTGGGCCGCCGCCTGGTGTACGGCTTTGCGGAGCACGGGCAGGGCTTCGTTGAGTTCTGCCATGGCAATTGGGCATTGCTTGACATCGCACACTTCGCTGCGGGATCCGGTGCGTAAGAACCCGATATTGCCCATTTTGGCGTCTTTCGGCTTGTGGAAGTGCGGGGTTATCTTGCTGCGGTAGCCATATATCTGTGGTGAGGCTATTGCGGGCTGTACTGGAAGTTCCAGCCCGGCCTGGAGTCTCAGCAAATCTGCTACCTGGGCAGTTTTCCATTCCAGCTGGGCTGCATAATTCAGGTGCTGGTACTGGCAGCCTCCGCAATAACCGTAGACCGGGCAGAGCGGATGTTCACGCTGGGGGGAGGGTTCCAGAACTTCTACCAAATCCGCATGCGAACAGTTCTTCTCATTGCGGTATACGCGGGCTTTCACTTTTTCTCCCGGAAGGGTGTAGGGAACAAAGACGACCCAGTTATCAACCCGGCCAACGCCGTGCCCCTGGTTGGACAGGTTGTCAATGGTGAGCTCTACCTCCTGGTGATATGCAAAGGGGACCGGTACGAATTTGCGGGGAGGGGTGTCCATGGTGTTAATCTTCCTTGATAATTTTACCATCGATGTTCATAGGCAGCCGCCCCTTCATGACGGGGGAGCGGAATCCTTTCAGTTCGACTGAGTTTGGTATAGGTTCTCCGGTGTCGTCATTCTGCTCGCTTCCCTCCTCCGGTGGAGCAAAGCGGCGCACGCGCAGGGTGCTGCGAAGGTCGTGGTTATATCCCTCCTTTGCCGCTTCTGCTGAGGGGGCTTTGGCGGGTTGGTGCTTTGCTTTGGGCTTGTTTGGTTTCTCCTGTTTGCTCAGGAGCTTGAGAGCTGCGGCTTGCTGTTCTGCTGTGGGGACGATGCTGGCTTCCTCTTCTTTCTGCTCTTCTTCTGCAACCTGGGTGTATGAGCGTCTGCCTCGGCTGGAGAGTAACTGAGGTGCGCGGCGTGGCTTTTTACTTTCTTCTGCCTTTGCTTCTGCTGCTAGTCTGGCATGTTCCTCTGCTTCCTGCCGGGCTTGTTCCTCAGCTTCGGCCTTGGCTTGTGCATCGCGTCTGGCTTGTTCCTCTGCTTCGGCCTTGGCCTGTGCATCGCGTCTGGCTTGTTCCTCTGCTTCAGCTTTGGCTTCGGCCTCTCTCTGTGCTAATTCGGCTGCAGCTTGTTTTGCCTGCTCTTCGGCCAGAGCTATCGCTTTTGCTTCTGCTGCTTCACGAGCTTCCGCCGCCACGGTTCTTCCCTCCTGGAGAAGGGCATCTTCCAATTCCTGAATAGCCAGCTTCTGAGCCGCTGCATCCTCTGCGGTAAGCGGGGACTGGGGCGGTGTCAGCGTACACGCACTCATCAGGAATGCTGAGAAAATACACGGTATGGTAACGGGGCGCTTCATGCGCGGTTATAGTATCATGCATGTTGCCTGTGTGGCAAGCACTATTCATGTCGCGCGAGTGTCCGATGTGACGCTCATGACGAAAAAATACGGCATTTCGCTGCAATTCTCTTGACATTTTGTCGGAAGTGAGTAAACTCTCCCCACCAAAACGAAAAACCCAATCACTATTAAACTGAATTATGGCACACACACAGTCCGCTAAGAAGCGCATCCGCCAGACGATTAAGCGCACCGCTATCAACCGTTCCATCATGTCCCGCGTTCGCACACTTCGCAAGAAGGTGGCTGACGCCGTGGCAACCAAGGATGCCGCTGCCGCCGCTGTTGCATACAACAACTTCGCTTCCGCCATCGACAAGGCTGCCAAGAAGGGCACCGTGCCGGCCAACCGCGCCGCTAACTACAAGAGCAAGGCTGCGAAGGCCCTGGCCACTATCGCCTGAGTTCCTTTTCAGGTTTTCCGTTTTTGAACATGGCGGAGTATCGGTATGCAACCGGTGCTCCGTCTGTCTTTCGCTAACATTAGGGAGAAATGCGACAGGATTACAAGGAAATTGCCACAACGGTGGTGAATGATCCCACTAGCTACAAGCTTTGTGAGGTATGCGGAACTATTGTGGATAAAGCTTCTCCCACATGCCCGGATTGCCTGGCATACCGCTTTGATGAATCTCCAACCCGCGTGGCAGACCGGGCTCTGGATATGGCAGCGCGCCCGCAGCATGCGGTGTCCCACCATGATACGCTTGAATAGAAATGACACCCCGATGCTGGCAGTTAGCTCGTGAACTCTGGATCCTACCGCATCGCGGGGCGGTCATGGGGATTTTAAATGTCACGCCAGATTCGTTTTCTGATGGTGGGTTGCATGAGGGAGTCCCTTCAGCCCTTGACCACGCTCGGCGCTTGGTAGAGGCTGGGGCTGATATGCTGGATATCGGAGGGGAATCGACCCGCCCTGGTTCAGAGGAGGTGGATGAAGCTGAGGAGCTGGCCCGCGTAATGCCTGTGATTCAGGCCGTGAGGCAGGAGTTTCCGGCGTTGCGGCTTTCCATTGATACCCGGCATGCCAGAGTGGCGCGGGAGGCCTTGATGGCCGGCGTGGATGTGGTCAACGATATTACAGGTCTGGCAGATTCTGCAATGCGGAGTGTATGCGCCCAGTATCCCTGCGGGATTATTCTGATGCACATGCAGGGCATGCCCGGTACCATGCAGCGTGCTCCTCACTACGATGATGTGGTGGCTGAGGTCCGAGCCTTTTTTGAGGAGCGCGTAGCCCTTGCTGTTCATGATGGGATTGCTGTGAACCGCATATGCCTTGATCCTGGTATTGGCTTTGGTAAATCAGTAGAGCACAATCTTAGCCTCATCAAGGGGCTTGCCCATCTGAGGGTGCAGCAGCTGCCCATGATGATGGCCCTTTCCCGCAAACGCTTCATGGGGGCCATTTTACATGATGCTGAAGCGGCTATGTCCAGCCCGGTGCCGACTGTGGCCATGAGCCTTATGGCGGCAGAGCGTGGGGCAGATTTGCACCGTGTGCATGATGTAGCCGCGGTGGTTCAGGCTTTGACGCTGAGGGGAGCCCTCCTTTCCTAATAATTGGAGCTATCCGCTTGCAAACAAGAGGCTCTCCATGCAGTATAGGGGGCATGGCCTATCTCGTTTCGTTTGCTCTTCTTGTGGCGCTTGCCGCCTGGACGGTAGGTGTTTACAATAATCTGGAACACTTGCGCCGGGTGGTATGCAATTGTTGGGGACAATGGCGCAAGGCTACCCACCACCGCAATGAATGCCTGGCTGACTTCGCGGCGGTTTTTGCTTTGTTCTTACCCAGGGATGATAAGTTGGCGCGTCATCTGCGGCGCTTAGTGGAGGATTCAGAACGTTCGCTGGCCTTGTCGCTGGAACCCAGGTGGAGCAGTACGCATGGTTTTGTGGGTGGGGCAGAGGAGGTGCTGCGCCTGGCTGTGGCCCGCTCTGTTCAGAGGGTGGAGGATTCCCCCATCATGCGTGAGCATGAGCATTTACAGCGCTTGTGCAGTAATATGTCTGTTTCGCTTTACCAGCAGGAGCAGGTGGCTGCTTTGTTTAATCATGCGGCTGGGGAGTATAATGCTGCCTTGGGGGCTCCATCTGCACGCCTCCTGGCACCCATATTCGGCTTTTGCCAGGCAGATACTCTTGAATCTGCACCGAAAAATCCCCGCAGTATCTAGGATGCTGCGGGGATTGGGGAAGGTATCTGGATGGGTTAGTCCTGAGGAACTTCTCCGTCCGGGTAAATCAGTTCCTTCGGGGCAGGTTCAATGGACTTGACGGTCATCATTACAGGAGTTCCACCCATTTCAAGCGGCAGACGCAGCTTGTCGCCCACGGCATGGCCAATGAGCTTGGCACCCAGCTTGGAGCTGTAGGAAACGATGTTTTCTTCCGGGACGGAATCCCATGCTCCCAGAATGGTGTACACGACTGTGCGTCCCTTGGGAGCGCTGAAGGTTACCCTGGTACCCATGCCGGTTTCGCTGCAATCCACATTGCTGAAATCGGTGGGGTCTGCCTGAGCCAGGGAGCGGGCAAGCTCCTCACTGCGGCGCAGCAGCACTCGCTGTGTTGCCTTGGCGTCCTGGTAGCCTCCGTTTTCTCGAAGGTCACCTTCGGCGCGGGTGATTTCCAGGTCGTGCTTATTCTTGGGAATTCGTACGTTGATGATTTCCTCAAGCTCAGCCTTGCGGGCTGCGTATGAGCGCAGGGAGACGAACAGGGTCTGCTTCTCCTTGCCGCCACGGCGGGTCAGGGCAATCTCCTGCAGAGAAGGATGCACCTTCATCATGTTTGCCAGCAAAAGGTTGCGATCCAAATCCGGCAGGACGGAGGAGTCGTAAAGAGCCTTGGCAAAGGGTCGTGCCTCCAGTTCGGAAAGACCACCCACCAAATCCGGAGCCAGCTCCTTATCATCCAGCAGCAGGTTTCGCAGGCGCAGTGCGCGGTTGGGACCACCCTCGGAGCTATCTCGCTCAATGGCGCTCATGATGGCTGCACCAAGGGACATGAGGTTCTTGCTGACTACTTCCTTGGCAAGCCCATTGCGCTCTTTGCAAATCCAGATAAGAACCTCCGGACTCAGGCTCTGGCGGGAAATGCCGTTGGCAATATCAGTGAAGAGTTGTTCCTTAGCATCCTTGGAGATGATGAAATCAGCTGCGGGAGAAGTTACCTTGGCGCCGCCAAAGAGGAAGATGTTGGTAGCATAGGGTAGCCAGCTGTCTCCCATGGCTTCGGGCAGGGCCTCGTATACCTCACGCTGGCGGGAAGCGGAAAGCTCACCAATATAACCTACCAGCTCCTCTGAAGAAATGGTCTTGATTTTTTCGGCCATGGTGGTGATGGTTTCAACTCCGGCTGCGGTTAAGGCTGCGTTCATGGCCTCTTTGTCTTCTGCCGTTGTGGCTGCTGCTTCCAGAATATCGTCGCGGATAATGATGAGTTCCAGTACATGCTGGGGCTCGGTGAAGCCGCGGGCAATGTCTTCCTCCATGGCCTTTACCAGCTTGGCCACAAGTTCGTATTCGCCTTTGAGTACTTCCAGACGAGCCTGGTCAAGAATGCGGACACAGGACTCAAGGGATGTGGCATCCGTATAGTCTGCCAGCAGAGCTTCAGCAGGGGAGGTGGCGGTGCGGAGGACAATGGCTTCACCACGCTTGGTGGGAAGTCGGAAGGTGGGAGTGTCGCGCATGGCGGCACGTGCCTTTTCCCACCAGCTCTTCCATTCGCTTGTCTCAATGATACGGCCACTGAGGAATTTTTCCAAGTCCTCAGGCTGCATCGGGAGTACTTCATTGATACCCTCGCGGAGTGAAAAGTTCGTGGTGAGAACCATGCGGACAAAATCCAGCATGGTGTTCTTATCGGTAGCTTGCTTTTTGCAACCTTCCGGATCATCAAAGCAGGCAATCAGGAAATGGCCTGCGGGAATAGGTGTCAGCTGATTGAATGCGAGTTTAAGACCGAGAAGGCGACCTTCGTTGCCTTTTTCGAAATCTATCTTAATCTTGCTCTTTGCCAGGGACCAGGCGGCAACCTTGCCCACGCCAAGATCCTGGTGCATTACATATTTACCGGGAGAGAACTGGTCCAGACGGGCCGCAAAGTCGGCCGGAATTTTGCCAGCAGATACTAATTTTTCAAGGTCGGCATGCATACGTGCTTGTCATGATAGCATATCTTTCGTCAAGGTCAATCCCTGACAGTAATTTTTTTGATTTTTTTTCAAAAAAGCCTCCCGGCTGTTTTTACAGGCCGGGAGGCAGTAAAGGAAGAAGGCTTGGTATTCCCCTGCAAATGAGAATGAGATATGCGAAGTTGAGGGGGCAAGCTGAAGTTATTCGCCTCGCACGGTGATGGCTTCGTGCACGATGATTCCCAGAAAGCTGTTTGTGGCTCTGGAAATGGAGGTGACATTGGTGATTCCTCCATTCTTTTTTGCTTGTTCAACAGAGGAGTCGCCGGTGGTCCACAACCAGAACCAGGAGGTGGAGGATGCTCTGCCTACCAGGGTAGGGATGGGGTCTCCCTCGGTGTTGATGGCGGGTATATTGCTTACCGGGAGCTGTGCAATACAGGAAATGCACAGTAGTAGGGGAAGCAGAAGAAGGAGGCGTTTGTTCATGTTGAAAAGAGTTAGCGCGTGCTTTCTGTTCCTGCTGGTGCTTGCAGGAGTTGCATTACGGCTGGGTCTGTGGTGACCTTGGCTGCGGATTCCCGGTCTGTGGCTCCTGCTTTCAGTAGAAGTTTAACGGTTTCAATATGCCCGTTGTGAGCTGCCTGCATCAGCGGGGTCCAGTCATCTTCATCCTTGACGTTGACGTTGGCTCCGGCTGCCAGCAGGGATTGGACAATTTCGCTGTGTCCGTTGATGGCCGCAACGATGAGCGGGGTCCAGCCTGCGTCTGACTTGGGGTCTCGCTGGGCTCCGGCAGCCAGCAGGGTATCGACAGTTTGTTTGTCATCGCTCATGACCGCGTATGTAAGTGCCGTTTCCTTATCCTTACTGGGGACTTCCTTGCGGGCGCCGGCTTCCAGAAGGACTTTTACAGCTTCGGCTTTACCGGCCTCTGCGGCGTGGGAGAGAGGGGTGCGCCAGCGTCTGCCGCGGGTTTCGATGTTGGCGCCTGCTGCGAGAAGTTCCTTGAGGGTTGCTAGTTCTCCTTCCTTGGCGGCATGAGAAAGTGCTGTGAGCCCAGCTTTATCTTTTGCTTCTATATCTGCTTTATTGAGTAGCAAGGTCTTGAGAACTTCGACGTGGCCGTTGGCTGCGGCGTAGATAAGAGCCGTTGCACCGTCTCCGTCCGTTTCCTTGATACAGCGTGGATTGTCCTTCAGGAAGGCGAGCACGTGTGCCGTGTCCCCATTAGCCGCAGCTTCCAGAATGTCGCGCGCGGGGTCATTGCCTTCTTCCACCACAATCTTTCCACCGGGAAGAATGGCCACAATTTCATCGTGACTCTGGGCTCTGGCATAGTCAAGAGCAGTGTTCCCTTTTTTATCCTGAGCGGCAGCGTTGACCTTGGCTGCCAGGAGTACCTGAACTACGTCCTCATGGCCGTTGAATGCAGCGGTCATGAGGGCAGTATCTCCCGTGGGCAGAGTGGCCTCTTTGTTTGCTCCTGCTTTTAACAGGGCATCAACCACCTCATCATTTCCCTTTGCCGCAGCGACAAGCAAGGGTGTTTCCCCTGTTTGTAACTTGCTTTCCAGGTCGGCTTTGGCTGCAATGAGGAGTTGCACCGTTTCTAAATCTCCATTGGCGGCTGCAAAGTGCAGGGCGCTTTCGCCGTTGTAGGTACGGGTTTGTGGTGAGGCTCCGGCTTCGAGCAGGACTTTCACCGTCTGAGAATAGCCACGAGCTGCTGCCATGAGCAGAGGGGTGCCTCCTTCGCGCATGCGGACTTCCTTATTTGCTCCCGCAGCCAGGAATAACTGCACCATGGCGGTCTGACCGGAGCCTGCTGCGTGCAGCAGGGGGGTCCAGCCATTTTTGTCACGCGGATTGAGATATGCCTTTGCGTTGATAAGTGTGCGGGCTATCTCGATATGTCCCGGACGGGTTGCGAGGTAAAGGGCTGTTTCGCCCGTGGGCAAGGCAGCGTTGATTTCGGCTCCTGCATCAATCAAAGCCTGTAGCACGGGCAGGTGTCCGTTGAATGCTGCAAACATGAGGGCTGTTTCACCCAGCGGACTCTTTTTTTCCAAATCGGCCTTGGCTGCAATGAGGGCTTGAACTACGGGTAAATGCCCGTTGGTGGCTGCGGCCATGAGCGGGGTGACCCCGTTTGTATCTGCTATGTTGAGCAATGATGGGTTGCTTTGAAGGAGTTCCTGGGTTTTGCTGAGGTCACCTTTGCCTGCCGCCAGAATCAAATCGGGAGAGGCGGTAGCCTGGGTGGCAGCCGGGGCTGATTCGGCTGGGACGGCAACCGTGGGTTCGACCAGCAGGGGGAGTCCTGCTGCTATAAGAAGCTGGGAGATGCACGTAGAACGATTCATGAATAATTCACATTCTTTATGCTATAATACCCTTTCTGGCGAGTGCCTTCAAGCTAAAAAGCACTCTTCGTACCGAACAGATGAGAAATAAGGCTGTTTTTAACTCAGAATCAGCTCAATGATGTGCTCCATATCAGCCTGATTGTATCGTTGGTCGAGGGGCAGGGGGAGCAGGCGGCTGGCTATTTGGTATTCTGCAGAGTCGGGGGACATGTGCTCAATCACTTCTGCCCAGAAGAGGGGAAGTGCGATACCGGCATCAATGAGGCATTCCCTCAGTTCAGGAATGCCGCATATAAGGGGGTAGCACATGGGCGCATGCATGGGCGTATTTGGCAGGTGGAGCCGATTGATGGAGCCTAATGCGCGGTGCAGGGTACCGTAGTTCTGCAAACGTTGAGAGGCAGCCGAATCAAAGTTAATGCTGCTGAGTAGTTTGCGGGTGAGTCTGCTCATGCACTGGGGAGGTGAATGAAGCGCTTGTTCCGCAGACTCGCTGCCAGGGAGCGCTGCTATGGCTCCTGATTCAAGGCGTTCCAGCAGAAAGAGGCTTTCCGTGGCGCTGCAACTGAGTTGTTCTGGTTTCCATACCAGGGGAAAAGGAGCTGTGGCAACCCCTCCATCTGCCACACCGCAGAATTTACGGGGACTGTAGAAGGTGGGTACTCCGGGAAGTGGTGGATTGTATAGGGCTGTGGTGGAATCTACGATGCATTGGCCGGGCAGTTTGGTGACTGCGTCCCGGAGGTGAGTTTCCGTCAGCCCGAAATAGTTGACCAGCAGTACCAGGTCGTGAGTACCCACGGGGGGTAATTCAGGCTGGAGTTGGTGGGTGCAGGAATAGCGCTGCACTCGGATACCTAGCCGCTCAGGAGCTTCCAGAACGGTGTCGCAGATGAAGAACGGTACCCAGAGTGTTTCTGGGGCTGGCATGTTGCGGAGTAGACATTCAAAGGCAGCTCTGCCACTGTTGGTGAAAAGGCTGCATGAACCTTCCACGTATGGAAAGTTTCCATATGTGGGGAGTTCCAATCCGAAAAATCCACCCATCATGTCCTGCATGGGCATTCAGTCTACTATTGATGCAGGGAGGAGTCCAGCAAAAAGAAGGGATTGAAACATTGACATCGCCTGACAAGACGGGTAGAATCCTCCTTGCGAATCCGGATGCCGAATCATGCGTTCTCTGCTTTTCATCATACCTTTATTATCCATGGCTTCTTGCCGGGTGGTTGTGGATGCCGTGAATATGAAACAGCTCTCCCCGGAGGTGGTGGCAATGGGGCAAATGGGTGATGGATGGTATGAATACATGCCGGAGTATGCTCCCTATTTCTGCTTGAAAACAAAGTACTCCCTCTCCTGGCATGATGCCGGGATGCAGCTGGGATATTGGCGATTGCGCCATCCGGAGCCACCGCACCGCGTCATGATGGAAGCTCGGGGAAATACGCTCTATATTCACCGGAGCTTTGTGTGGGATGGCGTCAGTTTTGGTAACACCCGGCCAAGTGAATTGGTGCCCAGCTTGCTGCACGATGCCCTCTATTACGCGATGCAGGGGAATGCTCCCATTTCACGCAAAGAGGCTGATGACGTTTACCTCAGGGCGTGCCGGGCATATGGATGTCCGGGGAAATATGCCGGATATCTGGCGGTACGCACCTTTGGAGGCTTTTTTGGAAAATCGGAAGGGGTGGCGGCTCCGTGTGTGGAGCTCACCACCCCTGCCACCCCCATGGCTGAGTTGCCAGTGGGTGAATCCCAGTTTATTTCACTTCAACCGTGATTGATTCCCCCTTCTTGAGTTCAAGCTTGGGGAAGAGGATAAAGTCATTCGTGAGGACAGCGCCGGGAATGTTGCAGGAACTTGCTCCCCTGCCTGTTTCCGCCGTGGGGAACCAGACGGCACAGCGCTCATGGGTGTCCTGCAGAGCTGCGATGGTGAATTTCTTGGCTGTCTCCCACCGGAGTGAATATGACGCTTGCGCGTGGGTGGTGTCCAGCTCAGCCCGCCAGGCTGGGTCACCAAAGAAAGCAACAACATCGCGGTCATGCACCAGCCCCAGCACGTCCTTAGCCTGGTCTTCTTCCACGGGGATGTTGTGTTCGATGAGTTGAGGAATGATTTCTGCTGGTGTAAACTTGGGACTGCTGAAGCGCACCTTCAGCAAGTCTGGATGCAGATTTCGCGTCTGGTGCAGCATGAATTGGTTATTCAGGAAGAAAGCTTCTGCCAGGGATGTCCCGTTTGTGTTTCCAAAAAAGGTACCCAAGGTACCCCAGCCGCCGACACCGTACCAGGAGGGTACGGTGTAGCCTATCACTTGGTTGCAGGTGTAGGCAGAAAGAGCGGTGACTGCCATACTGTGGGGACTGCGCTGTGCATTGCCAAACAGGCAGTTCCCTGCAGCCAGCCACACGCGGGACTCCCCGTCTCCTGCCACGGGTTTGCTCTGTGTTGAAAGTGCCTCTATATCCTTGTAGTTCCCGCGTTTTGCATCTGCCAGTGGCTTGCCGAACGTTGGCATTTCCTTAGCGGGTAACTCAAAGAATTGATTGCCGTAGGAAAAGATGAGTCCGCGGCTGAAGGGCATTTCAAGGTTGAATTGTGTGGCGTGGCTGGAGGTGATGACCAATTGTGGTTTCCGGGTGCTGAGCCGTTCGGTGAAAACACTCAGCAAACGATCATTTTCCTGACTCTGGGGGTAGATGGTGCTGGTGGGTTCCGTGTAGCCGCTTTGCTCACGAACGGGTGAATCAGTCCAGTCTGTGATGCAGCAGCTGTATTCAAAACGATTGTGGTCGATATTGGTGGTGGCCAGCAGGCGCTTGATGGTGAGCTTTCCCGGAGCTTCAGCAATACGCAGGGCATCCTGAGGGCTATATCCGGTGATGATGCCCCACAGGCAATCCCCCCAGGGGTCATCATCTACTTGTCGAGTGGCCCGGTGCAGGTTGTTGACCAAGGTGCGGTCAACTTCCTGCGGCTTCAGGACGCAAGCCACGTAACGCGCCTGAGTCCTGCGGAGTGCCGCAGTAATGCTGCCTTCACTCAGCTCAGTAAGCGTGCAGATTTCTGCTGCTCTATATTTTTTTTTTAATGTCTGGGCAACGTTTGCCCAGGCTGCATCAGACATAGTGGAATCAGAGGTAATAATGGTGTAGGCTCCCTCTGGCGACGGTTCCGGTGCTGGGGCGCTTTCCTTTTGTGCGGCTTCTTCCGGCATGGTGAAGAAGTAGTTTACCTCATTCTGTGGACCGAAAACCTCGCGGGCGAGTTGCTGGATTTCTTCCAGGGTGATGCTCTTGACGTCCTCCACCATGTCGCGGATGAGGGGGAGTTGGCGCGGGTCGCTCTGCAGGCGAACCAGCGAGTTATCCCAGAATGCGGTGGTGCGGAGGTTCTTCTGGGTGCGGGCGATATACGGGCGAAGCGCACAGTCTAAATCATCCTGGGTAATGTTACCTTGCCCCAGATCCAGAAGGATGGCATCCATGGCCGTGTTCACCTTGACCCGGTTGCCGATGACTCCGGCGCTGGCGGTGCTGATGGTGGCTGCATTTTCTATCAGGGGGTGGGTGGTGAGCTTAACGCTGGGTGAATAGGTTTCTCCCAACTGGGCACGGATACCGTCGAATAGCTTTTCCCGTGCAATGGATGTCAGCACTGCCAGTCGGCGGTTGCGGCGCAAATCCTTGCCGTTGCCGCAGGGGCGCATCTGGGTTACGATGGTTTTGTCCAGCTCCGTTGTGTAGGGCAGGAAGACGCGCTGCCCCCACTTGGCGTTTTTGACCGTGCTTTCTTCCGGGGTCAGCGGGGTGAATTCCCGCGTGCGGGCAGGCATGGAACCAAAGGTGCGCTGAATGATGGGCAATGCTTCCTCAATCTTGAAATCACCCACGATGCTCACTTCCATGGCTCCTTTCTGCAACCAGGGGAGGAGGGCTTCCTTTACCTGTGCAGCGTTGCAGGCTTCCACCTGGCTGCGTTCCGGCAGGGTGAAGCGGGTATCACTACCGTAGATGGCTCTTGGGGCTTGCAGGTTGAAAGCTCCATCCGGGGTGGTTTCGTAACGGTTATAGAGGGCAGGCAGCTGGCGGCGCAACTGCATCTCTCCATCTGTCCGGAAGCCGGGGTGGAGAACCATGGCAGCCAGTAGTTTACACTGCATTTCGAAATCTTCGGCTGTGGTCGTGCCGCTCATGCTGAAGCGGTCTGCGCTGATGTTGAACTGCATGCCTACATTCCGGCCTGCCAGTAACTGTTCCAGCTCATTGAAGCTGTGCGCTTCCAGTCCGCCTTGCCGCATTACCTGGGTCGCCATGGCTGAGAGCCCCGGCGTGTGTGTCAGACGCAGGGCGCCTCCATCGACATGGGCTTTCACACTGATGCTGCCCTGGCTGAAGTCTACCGGTTTCAGATTTACCCGGATGCCGTTGGAAAGAGTGATGGTAGTGATACCTAAATCCTCAATGAAGGACTGTTGTTCAATGCTGCCGGGCTCACCAAGGAAATCATAGGCAAAGGGTTTCATCTCCTTCACTTCGAGGGGTGTGATTTCCTGCTGCATCACCTTGTTGTAGAGCGCGCGCATCTGCTCGCCGGTGATGCCCTCCACTTGTGCTCCACTGAGTAGAAGCTTGGCTCGTTCGGTATCAAATGCTTCTTCCAGCGCTTTGCGGCAGCAGTCCGGATTTTGCATGATTCTCGCCATTCCTGCTTCAAATACCCGGTAATCTTCTTCCGGAGTGGTCATGGTATTCTTTTCAGAAAGCGATTCTATCAACTTATTGGCCATATTGGCTGCGTTGACGGAGCCCCAGCTGTTCTTCTTCCGGGTGAAGGCACCGCTGACCTTGGCCTTGACTTCTGCCAGCTCGGCTGGAGTGAATCCGTAGCGGCAGGCCCGGCGTAATTCCAGCAGGGCGCTTTCCATGGCTTCTTGCCACTTACCGGGGGATGAAACCACTCCCAGATTGAAGAGGTTGACGGTTGTGTAGAGCTCTTCCTTACCCACTTTTGCCTGCTGGAAGGCAGAATCAGTTCCTCGGGCCATGCGGTTCAACCTGTTATTCAGCATGGCACAGGCAAGTTCCAGGGGTAGGTCTTTGATGCGCTGCTCGATTGTATCCGGCTTGTGTTCCCACGGTGAGGTTACCATGAGCATGATGTTCAACATGGCGTTCTCAGGGTTTTCTATTACAGTATCCGCTGCACCATGATGCGTGGAATTTCCCGGCGCAATGCGGGCTGCTGGTTCCGTGTCCTCCATGCTGCTGAAATGCTTTTCCACCCAACCTTTTGCTGTTGCAACGTCAAAGTCACCCGTGACCACCACTGTCATATTACGGGCTACATAATGGGTCTTGTAGTAGTTGCGGAATACCTCATACGGGGCTCCCATGATGACTTCCTCTGTGCCAATGGGTAGGTAATCCGGCAGGCGGGTACCGGGGGCTGCATGGCGCATCAGGCCCACCATGGCCCGGAAGCTGGCGGAGTCCCGGGCGTACAGTTCACTCTTGACGATGCCACGCTCGTGGTCAATCGCGCTGTCTTCCAGAGTGGCGCCATCTGCAAAGTCCCGCATGATGGTGAAGGCAAAGTTGACCGTCTCATCCTGGAGATTGGGCAAATCCAGCATGTACACCGTTTCCAGCAGGCTGGTGTAGGCATTGGCATCACCTCCGAAACCGAGGCCAAGTCTCTGCATGGTCGGGATGAGCTCGCCGCGCTTGAAATTGCGGGAGCCATTGAAGACAAGATGCTCAATAAGGTGGGAAATGCCTTTTTCGTGTTCCTGTTCATCTAGTGAGCCAACCCCTACATACAGACGCACACTGGCGCGCCCTTTTGGTTCCGCTGTGGGGCGTATGATATAGCTTACGCCGTTAGCCAGTTGGCCGCGTGTTATCTGAGGGTCTTCCTGCAGGGCTGCCAGAGGAGCCGACGTCTGAGGTTGGATTTCGTTGGCGCAGAGCAATGCGCTTCCCAAGGGAAGGCTGAGCAGGGGAAGAAGGGTATAATATTTCATGTTGTTAGACCTCTAGTTGGTGATGGAACATAGGGGCTTGTTTAGAATTTGTCTTATTTTAGCGTTTGTTTTCCCTGAGGTCAAGTTTACATTGCGTCCGATATGAAGAAGGTTAAGGGGGCTGATAACAACATTCGATTTGACGTCGAATCTCTGGCGGATGATGCAGATTCCCAGCATTTGTCTGCAAAATACATTGAAATTGACTTCCCGATGTGCTACGCTGCCGCTATGAAGAAGTTCATTCTTTCTACCGTATTCACGTTGGGGGTATCACTTCTGGGTGCCCAGCAGGTTGCCGGGCAGGATGCAAACAGCTCCGCGATTCAGGAGGTTTCCGCCGTGCCGACAGAAATGACTCCGGTGGCCATGGCGCTGGAGAAGGCTGGGTATTTGACGAAGGATAAGGCCAAGGCTGATGCCCAGTATTACATTTTTATTTGTTCGGCCTCATGGTGCACCCCCTGCCGCAGACTGATGCCATACATTGTGGAAGAATACCAGAAGAGCATTAAGAATGATTCCTCGGTGAGCCTCATCCTGCTGGGGTACGATAGCACTGAGGAGGGGTGCCGGATGTATCTGGAGCACTACAATACGGATATGCCCGGAGTCTTCGGCCGTAAGGAGCTGGATCTGCCGAATCGCCCCAAGCTGCCGTACATTCCCTTTGCATTTGTGATGGATGCTCAAGGCAAGCTCATTACTTCCGGTCGCGGTAACATTGTGCTGGATTGGAAGAACAAGATTCAAACGGGCTCTGCCCAGTAAAAACAAGGATTATCCAGACTGATAGAAGCGGCTTACCGCCGCCGCCTCCTGTCCGGAATCCTGCGATGTTCACCGCGCCTGTGGTATTTCCTATCATGGGCGCGGTGCTTTTTACCCTCATGCTGGCAATGCGTGCGCTCGTGCCGGTGTTTTTTGTTTGATTTCTCAAAGAAGCTGGACAAATGAGTCACTGCATCGAGCGATTCAAAATTTTCGGCAACGGCATTGCCTGCCATTGCCGAGATGGAGAACAGGATAATCAAGCTGAGTCGTTTCATGATGCCTGTGAGATGCCCCCGCGGGACTCCCAGACTCAGAAACGGATAGCTTTTCACAGCCCGGAGCGCATGCCCAGGGCGGTGAGCAGGGAGGTGAAGCGGGTATAATCACTCTCCCGGTCTGCAGAGATGAGGGTAAACTGGTATTCACCCATTCGGGCATCTTCCTCAGCGGCGTTCTTCAGACGCAGCAAGATAACCTCCTCTGCATCTGTCTGACGGCCACGGAGACGGGATTCCAGCTCGTCTGAAGGAACATGGATGTAAACATCAGCATAAGCCTGGCTGATGGTGGCATCATCACAGGCGCGGATGCTGGCAGCGCCCTGGACGTCGATATCCATAACGACGTTTTTACCCTGCTGGAGCAGGGAGATGATATCGCTCTTGAGGGTACCATAGCTGTTGCCATGAACAGTTGCGTGTTCCAGGAATTCACCAGCTTCCACTTTTTCAGCAAAGCATTCCGGGGAGAGGAAGTGGTAGTCCACGCCATCCTGCTCACCGGGGCGGGGCTGACGGGTGGTGCAGGAAATGGAATAGGCGGTGAGCCCGTCTTTTTCGGCTCTGCGGCAAAGGGTTGTTTTGCCGCTGCCGGAGGGACCGGATACGATGAGGAGTGTGCCGAGCATAAAGAATAATGACTGGTTAATTGAAGTTACTCGATGTTCTGGACTTGTTCGCGGATTTTTTCGAGTTCTGTCTTGGCTGTAACAACAAGCTGGGCGAGCTCGGCATCGTTGGCCTTGGAGCCAGTGGTGTTGAGCTCACGGAAGATTTCCTGGCAGAGGAAATCGAGGGTGCGTCCTACGGGTTCAGCCTTGTCGCATATCTTTTCGAATTGGGTGAGATGGGATTCGAGGCGGGTCATTTCCTCTGACACATCGCACTTATCAGCAAAGAGGGCAATTTCTTTGATAATGCGCTCATCATCCAGCGGGAGGGGGAGCCCGGCTTCTGCCAGACGCTTGAGGAGTATTTCGCGGTGGCGGGTGGCCACGCCGGCGGCGCGGGCCATGAGTTGATTGCGGAATCCGCGCAGCGTGGCAATGCGGGCGAGCAGGTCGCGCTTCATATTCTCGCCTTCCTGTGCACGCAGTTTGAGGAAGGCCTCCAGGGCCTCACGTACGGCGGGTTCAGCGGCTGCCTGTACGGTTTCCAACGGTAGTTCAGTTTCCGTTTCTTCTGCAATGATACCCAGGCGGAGCAGGGAATCCAGCGAGGTATCGATGCTGCGACCCAGGGTGTTTTCTACCTCTGCAAGGGTGGCGGTGAGGGCTGCGAGCTTATCGCGGTTGAGCGCCATGGAGCCGGCGGCTCCTGGTGTCTGCTGCAGGGTGAGGCTTACATTGACGCGTCCGCGTGAGACGGCCGCGGCTACGATGTCTCGCACAGTGGTTTCCAGTGCAGCCCAGGCGCGGGGCAGGGCAACGGCGATTTCTGCCTGTTTGCGGTTGACTCCGCCAATTTCTACGCGGATGGAGGAACCACCCAGGGGAGCCGTGGCGGCTCCAAATCCGGTCATGCTGTTCATAAAGTGATATTGCCGATGATGTTGAGCAGGTGTGAATCGAGTGTGAGGGCTTCGTTCACGTTGAAGTTGAGGTCGGTGCGTAGTGCTTCCAGCGCGCGCATGCGGCGCAGGAGTTCTGCTACGGGCTGGGCAGTAGCCAGCCCGGCGATTTCTGGAGTGAGCGGCTGCACATCCGGAGCATGCGAGGCCAGCAGAACCGCCTGCCCCAGGCAGAGGGAGAGCAACTCCAGCATCTGCTCCCGCTCAGCCAGGTACTCAGTCTCGATGAGGGCTGCGGTGGCATCCTTCTGCCGGGCTTCCCAATCGCGTATGTCGGTTCCTTCTGCAATGGCTTTTGCCTCGGCCTTGACGGCAGCTGTCAGCCGCTTGGTGATGAGCTCCTTCCGTTCAGCCAGTAGCGCCTGGAAGTCTGCTCGCAGAGCCAGTGCCGCCACATCGGAGCCAACCAGGGGAAGGGCCTCTGAGACAGCTGGCAGGAAGGCTCTCTGTGCTTCGGTGAGATGCAGGGTGTGGCTGCTATCATGCAGGGGAACGCGCACGCAGCGTGAGAGAATGGTGGTGAGCAGGCGGCTGGGTTGCTCCGTAATCAGGATGATGACAGTCTGGGAGGGCGGTTCCTCCAATGTTTTCAGGAAGGCGTTGGCCGCCTCTTCCATCATGCGGTCTGCTTCTAGGATAATGACCAGCTTGGTCTCTCCCTTATCTGCCCGTAAGGCCAGGAAGGGTTCCACTCCTCGAATGTCTTCAATGAGGATTTTCCGGCTTTTGGAACCGGGGCGCAGCACCCGGCACATGGGATGCCTGAGGGTTTCCAGCGTTTGTGCCTGGGCTCCATTCAGCTCAGCGGCCATGGCCAGCGCCAGATGGTGCGTGCCGGCTGTTGCCGACCCGGTAAAGAGCAGCGCATGGGGGAGACGCCCGCTCTGGCGGGCGTGCAGGAGTAATTGCCGGGCCTGTTCCTGTGTGAAAGACATAACTTATTTTTCGGGATAGGACCCCAGTACCTTGAATACGGGGCACTCATCCTTGAGCTCCGCCAGGCAGCTTCGCAGAGGTTCTTCGGATTCGTGACCATCCACATCAATGTAGAACAGGTATTCCCATGCGGTGTCGCGCGTGGGTCGGGAATCGAGGCAGAAAATGTTGATGCCATGCGTACGGAAATGTTCCAGCACGCTTACCAGACCACCTGGCTTGTGCGGTACGGTGAAGCAGATGGTGGTGCGATCCTGGCCGCTGGGCTTGGTGTCCTGCGTGCCGATGACTACAAAGCGCGTAGTGTTGGTGGCGATGTCCTGCACGTGCTCAGCCAGGATATTGAGGTGGTGTAGCTGGGCAGCAAGCGGGCTGCCCAGGGCTGCTGCGCCTTCTGCTGCATGCTCTACTGCCATGCGGGCGGCGGCTGTACTGCTGGCGGTGGGTATCTGGTCGGCATTCGGGTAGTTCTGCTGCAGCCACAGACTGCATTGCCCCAGTACCTGAGGATGGGAGTATATGGTACGTACTTCTGTTGTGGGAATGTTGGCCATGAGGCAGTTCTGCACGCTTTGGTGCACCTGGGCGCAGATGCGGAGGTGCGTGTGCGCGAATAAGTCCATGGCCTGAACCACGTTTCCATGCGTGCTGTTTTCCAGAGGAATGACGCCGTAGTTTACTTCATTATGCTCTACGGCTGCAAACAGATGGGCAAAGGAAGAATAGGGGACTAGCTCCACGCTGTCGCCAAAGCGGCTCAGGGCTGCCTGGTGGCTCCAGGTTCCTTCCGGCCCCAGATAGCCAATCCGCATGTTCCCTTCCAGTTGGAAGGAACAGCTCACAATCTGCCGCCAGATGCTCAGGATACTCTTTTCGGGCAATACTCCCTGGTTAAGCTTGAGTAATTTTGCAATCAGCGCACTTTCCCGCTCAGGAACAAACGTGGGTGCTCCGCTGGCGCGCTTCGTCTCACCTACCTGGTGCACCAGGGCTGCTCG
Source organism: Akkermansia sp. (assembly GCA_045538105.1). Taxonomy (GTDB): domain Bacteria; phylum Verrucomicrobiota; class Verrucomicrobiia; order Verrucomicrobiales; family Akkermansiaceae; genus Akkermansia. Next base: position 48,237 of record JAZSQS010000023.1, on the reverse strand, counting down.
CTGCTTGAGTAATTCTACCAGCTCGGCATCAATGCGGTCGATTCCTGCTCTGAGCTCATTCAAATCCATAGTCGTGCGCGCATTGTACCATATTGGTTGCAGCCAGGCAATCCCTGAATTCGTAATTCCCGTTCAAGCTCTTGAAATAGTTCTGTTTCTCCCTCTTTACTGCACGTTTTCCGCACGTATTTTCAGACCGAATTTGCTTGACGCGCTACACCAGTGGTGTATAGTAACAAAGTACTCGCATTTTGTGTTATGAAATTCAAACACACCAAGACTCTTCTGCCTGTTCCCCGTAAACGCCCAAGAAAAGGCTTTGCGCTTATTGCAACTCTGACGCTTATGATGCTGCTGGCGATGCTGGCTGTGGCCATCATGGCGATTGCCGCTTCCCAGAACCGCATTGCTCTGCAGACCATGCTGCAGGCTGAGGCCCGTCAGCAGGCTCTCGTGGGACTTGATGCTGCCATTGGTGAATTACAGGTTGAACTCGGCCCGGATCGTCGAGTGACGGCTAATTCCGGTATTCTGGACAACAACGATAAGGGCGCTGCCCAGCACCTGCTTGGTGTCTGGAACAGTTGGGACGGCCCGATTTACGGCAAGAGTGTCTCAGGACAGGGTAGCAAGATTTCCACCACATACAGCAAAGGGCGTGGTCATGCTTTCCGCCGCTGGATGATTTCCAGCCGCGACCGCAATGCCACCCGCTCCCTCAATGCCGCCAGAAACCTGTGCGACCGCGCACCTGGTCGCCGAATCTGCCTTGTGGGCGAAGGTACATTGGGTGAGGCTCTCTCCCAGCAGCATTACGTGTATGCGGATTTGCTCAGCATGCCCTCCTTAGGTAAGAACGAGGCATGCTTTGCCTGGTGGGTTGGTGGTGAGAACCAGAAGGCAAAGGCTTCCGTCCAGAATCCTGAAGAGGCTGATAACCCCTATGATGCACTGCGCCGCACCTGGGACACTCCTGCACCCCGTTTTGTGGAGAACCGCTACCTGGAATTCCTGCCTGACCGTGTAGAGGAGCCGGCTCGCGTTGTGACCATGGCCTCTCTGCCTTTGCTGGGGTCTTCCTCACAGGCTGCGGGCATGCCGTACTTCTATGATGTCACCACCACTTCCTACACGCTGCCGGTGAACGTGAGCATGGGTGGCCTGAAGCAAGACCTTTGCCTCCTGCTCAATAAGAAGAGCCTGAAAGATACCGAGTTTGCCGCCCGCAGTGACCAGGACTGCCCCTTGGTGGATAATGATGATGCGCCCCGCGGTACGGAACGCAATATGCCTATCGGTTCCTGGCAGAATCTGCACGCATTCTACAACTGCTGGCCGGATGGATCTGCAAATGATAATGATAACTTCACGGCTCGCCTTATTGGTACGCTGGATCGTCCGCATACCCGTATGAGCGGTTCCGGCTTTGATGAATCCCTGAATTACAATGGAGATCTTGAGGCTATGCGTGGCGTGGAGCAGGGGAAGACCTATTTTGACACTCGGGCAATGCTGGAGAGTGGCAGCAAGAATGCAGGTTACGCCCGTACGCCCGTCATGCTTGCCTTCATGTCCAACTTTGGTCTGTCTGTTGACCCGAACCCCAAGGGGGTTACGTGTAATGATGGTGTTGCCCTTTATGATTTGAGCGTGTGCTTTGCCCCCATGTTCCTGTGGTGGAATCCGTATAACGTACCCATGCGTATACGTGGTCGCCAGCTCTGGTCCCACTCCCTGCCGTACAAGGCCGCCTGGATTCAGACCTACACATTCCCTCAGACTCGCCGCGTGAATGGCTGGGAAGACCGCATCTGGGGGTACCGCGGTGTGGCTAACCGCACCGGTGGCGATGCTGAAAACTTCGGTTCTGACTTTGGTGAGTTCTTCCAGGTATCCGAAGATAATGCAACGGGGGATATAGTGTTCCAGCCGGGTGAAATCCTCTTCTTCTCTCCTGCCAAGGCTCGTCAGAATCGCAATGAGGCTCACGCAAATCCCTGGGTGCTTGGGTATAATGCCAGTGCTGTTGCCGGTTATAAGGCGAAGGTGTATTACCATGATTCTCCAGCGGCGAGTACGGCAGTGGGTGTGGCTTCCGAGACGAATATCAATGCCGGGCATTTCTACATCAATATGCGTCTTGGTCTGAGCGCGCACCAGGCCGAAAGCAATCGCGAACAAGTGAAGACCGACGGCTTTCACTTTGCTCCTGGCCGCATGGAAGCCATTACCCTGTTCAATGGCTTGAATGGTATGGATGCTGCAGATGCGAGCAATGGCGGCATAGGCAAGCGTGGGCAGAATCCCCAGCGCGGCGTGCTGGGTTGGTATAACCCGGATGATCCAGGCGCTAACACTGTGTTCTGTGATAAGGAGCGAGATGGTACCCAATGGAAGCTGGACGGCAGTCAGAGTGATGCAACAGTTCCCTATTTCATTGCATCCATTGGCATTGTGCCCAAATCTGCAAACCGAGGCCTTGATTCCCGAATCTATAAGGATCGCGATTTCCGAACAAAATCATGGCAGCATTCAAGTCCTGCGTTCTGGGGTAGCAGCATTCTGAACCCGGATGACCAGATGCGCCAGTATCACCCCTACCAGCTGGCAGCACTTGACGTAGGCGCTGGCATGAACGCCTGCCCTATGGATAATATCGGCAGAAATGGTGTGCTGGGTATCAATAATGAAGGCGAGCAGGTTTCATTTGCCTCAGTGCTTGAGCTGCCTGTGCATCCCCCGTTCTCCCTTGCAGGCTTTGCTGGCATGCGCCTGCAGCCGGGTTGGTATAAAGCGAACAAGGGTGCACAGTACGCCACCGTATCCGCGCTGCGCCGTATGCAGTACCAGGCCGGTGTGCCTGGCGTGGGTATCGGTAACTCCTTTGCTGACCCCTGCTTGCCGGCAGATGATGTCTATACCTATTACCAGACCAAGATGGAGCTGCCAGATCTTCCCACCAACCAGCGCCTCTTTGGTGATTTCTTTGACCATGGACTGTTGATTAACGATGCCATGTGGGATCGCTGGTTCTGCTCCTCGATTTCTGACATGCCTGAGAAACGCGGCAAGCGCGAAGCCAAGGATGTATTGGAGTCTTTCCTTGCCGGTAAGGAAGAGCTTCCCGTGTCACGCTACAAGCGTGTCAATACACCCTATAATGACCGCCAGATTATCAAGCGCATCATGGATGATGATGGCTGGAAGTACATTGCCCAATTCCTCATGATTGATGGAGGTTTCAATGTGAACTCCATTTCCGTGGATGCCTGGGCTGCCGTGCTCCAGGGGCTTGCCCAGCGTAAACTGGTAACGAATAACGACAACAAGTTGCAGTTCGTCGAAGAATCCAAGGGTGATAACCAGGTGCTCTTCTCTCGATTCATGCTTTCCACCACGGAGAAGAGCGTAGATTCTCTGGGCGGTTACAGTATGATGCAGGGCTCCTCCAGCTTCCGCAAGGGGCTTGGCATGGCGGCCGCTTGGGGCGAGGTTCGTATGCTCGAACCTGAATCCATCCGTGAGTTGGCAGAGAAGATTGTGGAGCAGGTACGCAAGCGCGGGCCATTCCTCAGCATGTCCGATTTCGTGAATCGCCGTCTTGAGGAGGGCGAGCATGGTCTCACAGGTGCTCTGCAGGCTGCTATTGATGCCACGGATATTAACCGCGATTTCCGCGAGGTGAAGGTGAATCCGGCACCTGGTAATTTGTATAAGAACCGCAAAGCGGCTGAAGGCTACGTGCATACGGCTGCTCCGGGCTATCTGATTCAGAGTGACGTGCTGGCATCTCTGGGCAATATCCTGACCGTGCGTGATGATACGTTCACCGTCCGTGCATATGGCTGCGTGCGGAATCCCCGTAAGGTGATTCTTGCCCAAGCCTGGTGCGAGGCTGTTGTGCAGCGCACCATGAACTATGTGGATCCCACCAATGCTCCCCACGAGGCTGAGTATGAGCCTGATGGCCGCAGGAGCAGTAAGGGGCTGAGTGCCGTCAATAAGGTAATGGGGCGCCAGTTCCGCATTGTCTCGTTCAAGTGGCTTGATAACTGGGATATCTGATTTCCCTACTGTCTGAACCATTTTGCCGCGTATTCCCTGCTGGGGGGATACGCGGTTTTTTCTGCTTGCTAATAGCTAGGTCAAACAACTTGAATACCCTCTGTTCTATGCTAAGGTGCGTATTATGATAATGAACTTTCCCCTCGCATTTTTGCGTTCCGTTTTGTTGTTCCCTGTCATGTTGACGGTATCTTCCTCTTGGGCCGATTCTACTCCATGGCTATGGAACGGTGGTTCTGCCCAGTGGGTGGATGATTCTACTTCTGGGTGGCTAAATGTCACTGGCAGTGGCCCTGCAGGGCAAGATGTGACCTTTTCTGCATCGAATGCCGGAGTTGTCACAATAGATGAAGTAACCCCTGCAGGGATCAACGTGACGGGGGGACAGTACACCTTTGAGGCAGCCTCCGATTCATCTGCGGGTATTGTTACCAGTGGGGTACTTACAGTGAGCGGTGCTGATACCGTTCTTGAGATGAACCTGGATAACCCATCTTTCAGCGGAAGCTGCGTGCTGGAAGCAGGCCAGTTGTTTATCGGCGCTTCCGGTGCACTGGGTGCTTCCTCCCTGTATTTTAACGGCGGTCAACTCTGCTATGCTGCGGGGATTGAGCAGGATGTCAGCGTGCAGGTGCATTCCAATTCGAATGCCTTGGTGCGGGTGAACACAGGGAGTAACTCCATCAGCTGGACTGATGTTGACGGCGTTAGACAGACGCTGTCTTATGGTATTGAAAAGACTGGAAGTGGTGAGCTCACTCTGGTATGGAATTCTTCTCGCGATTCACATGGAGGTTTAATTGTGGTTGATGAGGGCCAGCTTGTCATTAATAAGCAGAGTGGTCAAGGAACCTTGACTGGTGCATACTCTGGCAGTGGTACTCTGGTTCTGACCAGTCCATCAGGACAGTTTACGGTTCGTGGGGATAGTAGTGGTTTTAGCGGAACGCTCGTTTTGTCGGGGGATGGCGCCAGAAATACCGGGAGTGTTAGCTTTGCGAATGGGAATGCCATGGGTGGAGCATCCACTCAGGTTGTATTGAGTGGGCAGCGCTTCTGGTTCAATGGAAGTACTACCATCCCATGTCAGTTTGAAGTAACGGACGGTATAACGACCTACGTTGATGGCCGCAGCGTGGAAACCTATACCTACACTGGAAGCTTCACTGGCAGCGGAACCTTGTCAGTGATACCAGCCTGTTCCATCATCATGAAGGGGGATATGAGTGGTTTTACTGGTAATTTCGTCCATCCTGGGGATGGCAATGTTGCCTGGCTCCTCGGTGGGGATGGTATCGTGGGTACTGGCTCGGTGCGGGCATCATTGGGTAGTACGGGTTCATCCATGGTGTATACGTTCTGGTATAGCAGTGATACTACCATGAGTGGCGTGGTGAGCGGGCAGGCCAATCTCCGGCAGCGAGGGAGCGGGGCTCTTATTCTCACGGGGCAGAACACCACTACGGGATATTTGGAGGTTGATACCGGCTGTGAGGTGCGACTGGGTACTGCCAATGAGTCAGCCTCCTGGTCAGGTACGACCTTGCGGGGAAATGGTCTGCTGACTTTGGTGAATGGTTCACTGGCTAATGCTTTATCATCAGTGGCCGGAAGTCTTGTTGCAGATGTTGCCCCGGAAGCAACGGTGATTCTGGGGGGCATGAATGCCAGCGCCATGCAGAGTATCAGCATCGCTGCAGGTGGATTGCTGTCCGGTATATCTGGGGATTTGATTATAGGAGGAAGTGATGGCGTTCCTGCCTTGAACCTGACACTGGCTGAATCGAACTTAGGAACGTCATCCATTCCTGCTTCTGGTGAAAGGGTGATGCTTCAGCTGGATTCCGGGAAGTTGCTCGTGAATGACTCCGCATCTGTTACCCTGGATATGGAGACAATTAAGAGCATCATCCAGGGAAACCGCCAGGCTTTGTACCTTCATATTACCAATGCAGATATAGAATTAGCAAGCGGTTTTACGCCAGATGATTTGTTTTCCAATAGTAGCACGAGCCCTGCAGCGCTCGGTCTTGTGGTGTTAGGCATAGAAGGTGGCAACATTGTTTTGGAGGGCGCGGTGACAGACGTTTACATGGTGACAGAGAACGGGGACTACGATACCGTAACAAGCTATTCCCGCCTTCAGGATTATAAGGCTACCTTCATCGACTCCGGGTATACTCTCTCTCTCAATCTACCAGGGGATTCATCACAGGTGGCATGGGTGAACAATGTGTTGGGCAGTGGAAATTTAAGCATTAGCAATACTGATGAGGCATCTGGTGTTGTGCGCGTTTTTTTGAATAACGAGGTGTTTGATAATGTGGATAGTTCCTTACCGCCTGGTGAGGATGCCCAGATAAACTCTGCAAGTACCCTGCTGGAGGGTAACATTTCTGCCGGCAGTGCTGTACAGCTAGTGAAGACAGGAAGTGGAAGGCTCACAGTAGGAGGTGTGCTCAGCACAGACTGGCTGGAGGTCAATGAAGGAACCCTCGTTCTGGAAGCTGTGGGAAATAAGGTCGCTTCGCTACATGGCAGTGCAATGCTCCAGGTAAACGGCTCGCTGGAAATCAGCTCCGATTCCCTCGATTTTAGTGGGCAACTTTCTGGAGACGGTGAGCTCGTTCTCAACGGAAGTATGTCGGGGGCTGGTTCAGTGGGGGCTTTAAGCGGGAGTGGAACCCTCCGTGCTTCCGATTCTTCCTTTGTGGTGCAGAATCTTCGTGATTCAAGTTTCTCTGGTCAGCTCGCTGATGGTGATGGACAAGGTGTACTTACAGTGAAATCCGGCGTGGGAAGTTTCTCTCTCAACCGGGTGACGGGTAGCTCTTCGTGGAGTATTCATAATCAAGGTAGTATGACTCTGCAATTAGCCGGTAATGAAAATGCGCCCCTGACATTGAATCATTTGCAGCTTGAGAGAGGATCAAGCACCACGTTGGTGATGAATACAGACACCTCGATGCGGGTGTTTAGTCTGGTTGGATTGAGTGTGGATGATTCAGCCTCCATAGAGCTGCGTTCAGAGGGGCAGTTGCCCTTACTGGAATCCAGAATCGTGCTGGGCACGGTGCAGACTTCTGATTTGGGTGCGGATGATAAGGTGCCGCTGACACTAGGTAGCGGAACACCCTTCCGGGGATTGTCTACAGCCTGGTTGCAGGTCGAATATGGTGAGCTCGTGTTGTACACGCTCCGGGGAAACGCGAACCTGTATGCTCCGATTGCCCAGAGCGCCAATGGTAGAGCCGGGGCTCACTTGCTGTGGGGCATTTCGAATGATGTGCTGAGTCAGTCACCTGATTTGCGAGCCCTGACAAATGTTCTTGACTCGTATATCGACAACGGGAATCATTCATCAGCCGATCGCTTGATGGCCGCCGTAGCAGGTGCAGGTGTAGCAGCTCTGGCCAGCGCCGTTGCCGGTGATATGGAGCGGCAGTTGAAAGCCATACGCAACCGCACTACCAGCATGGGGTTGAACCCTGCGTATCAATACAACGATTTGCCCCTGTTTAACGCCTGGATTAATGCGGAGGGTGATTACCGCCGCCTGGATGGTGCAGATACGGCCAGCGGGTATACACTGAGCAGTTGGGGAGGCACGGTGGGGTGTGATGCTGATTTTTCTACGCATTTGACCGCAGGCATGGCCGTTACGGCCATGTATGGTTCATTCGACAGTGAGGGAAGCGCACAAGCTAATGGCGACGTAGATAACTATTACTTGTCGCTCTTTGGGCGCTATATCCGGAATCGCTGGGTTCACACCATGGTGGGCAGTATAGGATTGGCAGATATCAGCATGAAGCGCAACGTGCAATATGGCAGCGGCAGTTACCGGACCTCTGGTTCTACTGATGGTGTAAGTCTGGGGCTCATGTATGAGTTGGGGTATGTGATTCCCCTTGACTCAGAGTTGCGTTCTTGCATTGAGCCTGTGGTTAACATCACCTACCGGCACATAGGAATAGAGGGCTACCGCGAGCATGGAAGCGATGCCGCGCTCCATGTCGGCAGGCAGAACATGGATATTGTGACTTTTGGCCTTGGTGCCCGCGGTCAGACATACGCACTTGAAAATCTCTACAACCGCTCTTGCCTGCTCGAAGCGCGCCTTTTACTCAAGATTGATGCGGGGGACCGCCGCAGCCATGGCATCATGACGCTGCTTGCTGATTCATCGCGGTCGGCTCGTATCAAATCAGCAGAGCAGGGGCTTTTCGGGATGGAGATGGGAATGGGTATCAGTATACCCATTGGTGCAGGAGGTGGGAATTTGTTCATGGACGCCGGTTTGGAATTCCGCTCTGATGACTATGAGTTGAACGGCACAATCGGGTACCGTCTTACCTTTTGAAGCCGGAAAGCCCCTCCACCCGATGCAACGGTGGAGGGGCTTGGTTATGTTTCTGTGTAAATTCAGCCCGAATCATTTAGCCAAGTAATACCTTCCGTCCTTCCTGCGTTTGTACGTTTCCGTCTTGAACAAATCCCATTTCAGCGTGAGGCTGCTCCTGGAGAAACTGATAATTTCAGCAGCATGTTTCTTGCCAGCGAGCTGCACGGCAACCTTCTGCCTGAAATTGCAGTTTACCTTGGAGGTCCATCCCGGGTGCACCAATGTCAGCTTGCGGCCGTGGGCAGATGGCACATCGCGGCGGAGCTTATCGCGTATTTCTGCACATTCGGGAGTCAGGGACTTATTGGTAGCCTTGTACCAGCCATCCGGGTGCTTGTAGAAATACTCATATCCCCATCCATCCCAATTGATGATGATACGGCGCTCATTGATTTCCACCACCTTGCCCTGGAGGTTGTGGTTTGTGCTGGCTACTACCTGGTAATCATTCGCAAAACGGAGCTCATCCCTCCAATTCTTTGTTTCTAGCTTGTGTGTCCTGTGGGGAATGGTGGTGTATCGATTCCGCAACATGGTTTTCGCCACATTCTCATTCAGCTCCTGGTAGGGGCCATTGTTTCGGACAACGGTGATGGTTTCACCTTTATCAGATTGGAAAGCCAGTCGGGGAGAGAGGTAGTGGTAATCGATTTTCGCAATCTTGAACACTTCACCCGTTTGCTTCTGCACTGCCCAGTTCAATTCGTTATTGAGCAGCATGGTGACATCCTTGCCTGCTGAGTCTTTGTAGGTCAGCTCGTAGTGGATATGCCCCATCGGGTTTGCCTTAAAGCCCGAATAGTCTTTCCGGATTTCCGTTTCGTGGAAGGAACCGTCATCGTGCAACGCCATGGCGCCAAATCCCCAGCGATCCCACTTGTAGTATATGTAGTCGGGAGTCATTTCGATGATGTTGGCGGTATCTTCCTGACCGCAACGGGCAAGGACTTTGGCTTCTTCTGAAATTCGTACCAGCCCCCGCCACCCGCTGGTCTTGAACTCGACTGTTTTGTACTTCTCCTGGCAATTCCGCTGGGCAAGGGCCTTCTTGATTTCATTTTTGCGCGGATGCGTATCTGCGGCTCCTGCCTCTTCCAGCATCTTCACAATGGCCTGCCGCTTGCGGAATGTTTCAATATGCTCATCATCCTTGCTTTCAAAATAGAGTTCAGCCGCTCTTTTCATTTCGGCCCGCTGCAGGCTCAGGGGCGTTTCACCCTGCCCGCTGACCCAATTGACGTCTGCTCCGCGCTCAATCAGCAGTTTTGCTACATCCGGATCCTGGACAATGGCCAGGGGGGCCGGAGAGCAATGGATGTTGGCGCCGGCGTCCAGCAGCATGCGGACCATTTCGGCATTGTCGCGCTTAATGATGTGCGTGAGGGGGAAATCCATGGTTCTTCCGCTGCGGAAATCACAATAGGATTCATTAACGGATTTCCTTGACTTATGTTCCAGAACCGCCTTGAGCACCCCGGTGCTGGTGATTTCGCTGTATGATGGAGCATCCACTCCTTCATTCAGCAGCGCCCTGGCGATTTCTTCCCGCTCAACGCTATCCCATACGTTTCCAAATGGTTTTGTTTGATTGACATCACTCAGTACTTCAATCATCTCCGGCGTGCCGTGCTGGGCAACTGACCGGTAGAAGTCATAGCGGAGGTCCGCTTGACCGCTCTGAAGCAGAGCCTGCAATGCCTCGGCACTTTTGACCAGGCACAGCGCATCGGCCATCATTTCAGCACTGGGCTTGGTTTCAAGAATATCCTCAATCCGTTCCAAATCGTCCAGCATGACGGCAAGCTCCAGCTGTTCCTCTGTTTTTTCCGGGCTGGGGCTTACCTCTGCCAGAATTCTTACTGTTTCCGTGTCGCTCATCTGGATGTTGCCCCTGAGTATGGCTTCCAGAGCAGTACGTCCGAACTTGTTGCGAACCGCAGGGTCTACGCCTTTATCGAGAAGGAATTTCACCACCGCCGGGGTTGCCGCACCATGCTGAATGACTGCCAGGTGCAGGGCAGTATTGCCGTTGCGGTCCAGATCTGCCATGTTGGGTTCTGCATCATCAATGATATCGAGGTAGTCTTCCAGCAGGTCTTCGGCTTCGTCCTTCCTGGTTTCGTCCTTGGCATCCACCGGCAGGTGGCTGATGCCGGGCAGGGCATAGAAGAGGAAGGTTTCTCCCTTATCATCCTTGTGTGAGAGATTGGCACCCGCCTTGATGATATCTTTGAGCAGCCGGAGGTTTTCCTTGCTTGGCTGCTTATATGCCGCAATTTGAGCATAATTGGCTCCGCGGCTATTGAGGCTGTTCACATCAACCCCGTGGTCAACCAGCACACGTAGCACTTCTGGCATGATGCTCATGCCGCCTGGAGAAATGGGGGAACGCATCCGGTTGCCTTCACCCTTGACGGTGGTTTCCGCTCCGGCTTCCAGCAGCAGCTTGACGCATTCCGGCAGAAGTGCCTTGTTCTGACACCCGCGCCCCTGCACGGCATATTCCAGCACGCTCAGCCCCTTATCCGTCATCTCATTGACCGATGCCCCCTTTTCCAGCAGGGCGCGGACCTGTTCCGGCATACCAGCTCCTGCAGCCTTAGCCAGGGCATTGGGCCCTTTTACCTGGGCTCCGGCCAGAAGCAGTGCTTCTGTGATTCGTCTGCTGGAGCCTATGTGCTTGAGTAAGGCTTTGCTGGTGCCATGCTCATCGAGTTTGGCATTCGGGTTCGCCCCCAGGTGCAGCAGCAAGATAACGTTTGCATCATGACGCTGCGTCGCTGAGAGGATGTGCTCCCCCCATTGGTTGACGGCGTTCACATCGCCACCCAGCGCAATTACCTTAGAGAGCAGAACCGTGCTGTTGGAATACCAGCTGCGGGCCGCTTCAAACATGGCCCGGTTGAGGTCATTCGGATTGATGTAGTTCCGCCTTAATTCCTCGCGGATTGTTTCACGCTGGCTATTCGTTATGTTCTTGTGCTTGGCTGTAGCGCAGGAAATAAGCAAATCGCGTATCTCACTGCTGGCAGATAACCGTAGAATCTGCTGGAGGCCTTTATCGTCGTCATTGATGTGCGCGCCTTTGATGAGGAGGTAGTCCAGCTCCTTGAGTGCATTGGAGCGTGTTGCATTCATGAGCGGCGTATATCCTTCGCTATCAGGAGTGTTCAGGTTATAGCCCTTCTTGATGATGCCCTCCATCTGCCGGGCGAGCGATGCATTTTGAACTCCCTCTGTCTTTTGTTCGGGTTTGTAGGCTTCCATTTCCTGGAGGGTGGAGTCACGGCAGGAAACAAGTCCCACCATTCCACTGAGAACCACAGCGCATTGAATAGCTGCTGATAAAACAAAATGTCTGCGAGAGAGGCAAAGCTTCATACTGCCCCACAGTATACCATTGGACCCTGCGTTGCGTCAATCGCAAAACAGCTATTTGGACGCGCATGCGTGCGTGGCGGGCTGGCTCCTAGCTTCCCAAAAGGCGTAAATGCAGCTTCCGTGCCACCTCCAGCGGATTCGAGCCTCTCTCATGCAGCTCAGTCCGCCTGCCAGTGTCAGAATAATGCACCACGTGAAGGCATAACGAGTTATCCGGCAAAATCTCGGCATATCCCCCCACGGGAACAGAGCAATCCGCCTGCAGCAGGTTCAGGAATGCACGTTCGCAGGAAATGCAGCGGTAGGTGGGTTCATGGTTCACCTTTCCCAGCAGGGCGGCGGTGGCGGCATCATCCACCCGGCATTCCAGAGCAATAGCGCCTTGGCCCAGGGCTGGGGGGAAGGAGCCCAGCGGAAGTCCTACAACCCGCAACCGGGTTCCCTGCACATCAAATCCCAGACGGTCGTATCCAAGCCGATTGAGACCGGCACGTGCCAGGAGAGTGCCGGAGAGTTCCGGAGATTCCACCAGCTTGCGGAGACGCGTTGCTACGTTCCCTCGTACCGGCTGGGTGCGGGCGGTGCCGTTCCAGTAGCTGTGTACTAAGTGGCAGCGGCGCACGCTTCCGGTGGCAATGAGCAGATTTCCTTCATCGGCGTCCTCCTTCAACACCAGCACATCCTCAATCTCCTCGCGCGGAAGTACTGCCCCCAGGCTGAACCGGGAATCCAGCACCCCTGGCATATCTTTCAGACTGTGTACGGCGCAATCGACTTCACCGGCGGCAAGGGCTTCTTCAATGGCAGCAATGAATACTCCCTTGTCCCCGGTGCCTGTAGCGGCATTGACCTGGTGCAGGGGAATGTCCGTGCGCTGGTCGCCTGCCGTGCTGATGATGCGGATTTCGCACTGAAGCTCCGGGCATACGGCTTGCAGGGCTGCAATGGCCTGGTTGGTCTGGGCGAGGGCTAGCTCACTTCCTCTGGTGCCGATGCGAAGAATACTCATGTCTGCATTCTACCTGAACGCCCCCTTCATTGCAACGGACAAAACCGACATGGCAGCAACTTGTGACATAATTGCCGTGATTTTTTATAAAGCTATCAATTTTCTCTTGACTCTGCGGGGTTGCTCGTGTATACTGCCGCCGCAACCACGCACAACGGCGGGATAGCCAAGTGGCCTAAGGCAACGGTTTGCAAAACCGTCATTCGTGGGTTCAAATCCCACTCCCGCCTCTCAGAAAAGCAGCAACGTTCCAGTTGCTGCTTTTCTGCTTTTCCTGCATGGCAGGCGTGGCTTATTTCCGTCTTGCAATGGGGGCGGGTAAATGGTAGATTACTCCCGATAATCCGCGTGTGATGAAAAACGTTCTTGAGATTTCCAACCTCTGCATGCACTTTCCTGTGCGTGGCGGTATGTTTCGCCGCCGCATTGGAACACTCAAGGCGGTGGATGACGTCTCTTTGAGCATTGCTCCCGGAGAAACGCTGGGGCTGGTGGGTGAAAGTGGCTGTGGGAAAAGCACCATCGGGCGTTGCATTGTGCGTTTGCTGGAACCTACGGCTGGCACCATCCGCGTGATGGGGCGCAATGTGACCCACCGTTCCCAATGGCGCCTGCGCGGGGTGCGCCGCAAGGTGCAGATGGTTTTCCAGGATCCTGCGGGTTCGCTCAATCCGCGCATGACTGTGCGCCACATCATTTCCGAACCCCTGATTGTTCATGGTATGGGAACGCGCGGGAGCCGCAGACGCCGTGTGGAAAGCCTGTTGGATATGGTGGGACTGCCCTCCACGGCGCTGGAAAAATTCCCGCATGAGTTCTCAGGCGGTCAGCGCCAGCGCATTGGTATTGCGCGCGCATTGGCCATGGGCCCCCAGTTGTTGATACTGGATGAACCCGTCAGCGCATTGGATGTCTCTGTGCAGAGCCAGGTGCTCAATTTGCTGCTCACCCTGCAACAGGAACTTAATTTGTCCTACCTCTTCATTTCGCATGATTTATCAGTGGTACGGCACATTTCTGACCGAGTGGCGGTGATGTACATGGGTAAGATTGTGGAATTAGCGGATGCTGACCGTCTGTATGACCATCCCTGCCATGCCTATACCCGCGCCTTGCTTTCTGCCATTCCGGTACCCGACCCGACGAACCTGCAGCATTCACCCATCCTGCCGGGCGATGTGCCTTCCCCGGTAGACCCCCCTCCAGGTAGCGCCTTTGGCCGCCGCATCAACCACCCCTATCTGGATGCAACCGTGGGCATGGATCTGACTCCCCGCGAACTGGAGCCTGGGCATTGGGTGGCTCCGGATCCCTGCGCTTTGTCGCTTACTGATTTGCAACGCCTCGGGGTGGATATCTTCAAATAGGGCTGAATACTTGCGCTAACTTGAAGTATTCTTGACATGCTGCTGCATTGCGGGTACAATGTGCAGCATGAGTTCCCCGCGCATCGTAGAGGCCCGCATTGAAATCCCCATGGGTAGCCGCAATAAGTATGAGATTGATGAAAAGACTGGTCGCATCAAGCTCGACCGCGTGCTTTATTCCTCCGTTTATTATCCGGCTGAGTACGGCTTTGTGGAAGACACTCGCTACCTGGATGGTGACCCGCTCGATATCCTGGTTTTCACCTCAGCCCCGACCTTTCCTGGTTGCTATGTGGATTGCCGCATCATTGGCGGTATGGATATGATTGACTGCGGTAAGCCTGATGTGAAGATACTGGCGGTCAATGTGGGAGACCCTCGTTACGAGCATGTCAACACCCTGGAGGATTTGCCGCCCCACTACCTTCAGGAAATCCAGAATTTCTTCCTCACCTACAAGACATTGCAAAATAAGAAAACAGAAGTAGGCGATTTTTTCGGTGTTGAAACCGCCTGCCGCATCATTGATGCTTCCTTTGAGCGATATGCAGCCGAGCAGCGCTGATGGCTTGGTTGTGTCTGAGGGTAAGCGAGTCGGGCGAAAACGGGCTTTTTCCTTTCAAACGGGAAAAAAATGACGTTTCTTGTAGCTTTTGTCCTGGTTTCAGCTTCCAAGTAGTTATTCTTTTTAACTTTTTCTGCTAAAAAACGATTTTGTTGTAGTTAAATATGTTAATTATTAACACTGAAACAATAAGGAGGAATTCAAGTTTCTTGGCGGGGGGGGGGCTATACAATATATTGTGGTATTGTGGTTAAGAGGTGGGTGTTTTTGTGTGTTTAGGGCGTGTGACTCCCTATGAGTTGTACAGAGATTTGGCTTGCCTGTGGGCAGAGGAAAGAGTACAATTCCGCGCACGTTCCCTCTTATACCCATGACTAAAAAAACAGGTAGTGTTACTTGGAAAATTCATCACCAGTCCACTCGGAGTAACTGGCTCCGGTACTTTATGGCTGCAGTGGCCGTAAGTGCCGTGGCGGAAGCGCAGGAGCGCGTGTTGTTGGACTATTGGTGGGTTCATGAGGAGGCTGCTCCGGAGCAGCTGGAACGTGTACCCCGCGTCATCCGGGTAACGGGAGAGAAGGGTGAGAGCTATGAAGTGGTTGACCAGGGGAATGGACGCCTTGACCCGGCACTGGCAGATGAATTGACCCTGCGCCAGCAGCGCATGCGCCACGAGGCCACGGAACGCGCCAAGGAGCTCATCAAGGAGGGTAAGAGTATGGGGGATGCCTATGAGCAGGCCTGGGTGGAGGTATATAAGCGGGAATGGTTGAATGCCAACTACCGCAAACCCAGTTCCCAGCTGGATGAATTGCTCAACCGCATTGCCCACCACGACAGTACCCACCCCTTTACGGAGAATGAGGTGCGAATTGCCATGGAGGCGCTCATGGAAGATGATGACCGCCTGGAGACGGAGGAAGGTCAGCAGCTGCTGGAGAAACTGGCTAACCGTCTGCGAGCCATGGGGCTGGGACGCGGTCTGGATCACACCAAGCAGGATGAGCTTATGGAGCTTTACGTGGATGCCATGCAACACGGCATGAACGGCATGGCTGCCTACCGTGATGCTCTTTTCAAGGTGAGTCGCTCCCATATCATCAATCACGAATTGCGTGGGTATGTGGCACCCATGGGCGGCAGCAATGGAATCATCAGTTATCAGCAGGCTCCAATCAAGATGGGGGTCACCACCCAGTCTGCCAGCTCTGCCTCCATGCTCAGCAGCAAATCTGCCACGAGCCTGACCTTGAACAGTACCGGTATGGGGAGCGGGGCGCCTGCCCAGAATTCCTTCCTGGCCTCGGCTCCCAGCACTTCCGGCATCGGTACTGGGGATGATGATGAGAAGCAGGATGAAGAGAAAAAGAAGCTTGCCCAGGAGGAAGAATCTACCCAGACCACTCCTCTTGCAATGGGGCAGGCTGGTGCCACGAGTGGTTCCGGGCTCCCCGTGAAAATGGCGAAGCTGGCTGCGCCCCGCACTCTTACCCTGGTGACGGGAGCCGCCACGGTTGCTGATGTGGTTGTGAATGTAACGGAGGCTGCCGCTCTGTACTTCCTCAGCGGAACCCAGGTTACTAACCGTACGCAGGTGAAGGGTTCAAGCTCCTACTTCTCGTCGGGAAGAACCTACACCGTACAAGAGAAAGGCTCCTACTTGGGAGACCTTTCCTGGGATAGCATCAGTGGCGGGAATACGGTTACGTTCTGGACTGGTAATGGCAGCGTCTCCACTCCTGGTCGAAATAGTACCAGCACGGACTCCAGTAAGAACTATGTGAACAACCAGGGGACGCTCACGATTTACCAGATTGATGTGCATGAAGGGGCTGCCCTCTACATTGGCGGTACTGCCTATACGGGAGATATCCGCATCCAGTCAGATTTAACCGAGGGGAATAAAGCCGTCATTGGCAGTTATGATACCACCGCAGGGACCTATAACCTGGGGAGCCTGAGCGGAAACGGGGATGTGCTGTTCCGGGGACACAATACCTCTGGTGACATTATCTTTGATTTTTCCGGTGATGATAGCACCGGTGGGGAAGCAGACTGGTTCCGAGGGGTGGTATATATGGCCTCCAACAGCGGCAATGTCCAGCTCAACATTGCGAACACCCACTGGGCTGGCACCGTGTTTGACTTTACGAACAATGCTGATTTCAGCGATAGCCTGATAGATTCCTCAGGCTCCGAGGCAGATAGCCTGACTCTGAATCTGGAGGAGGATGCTACCATCCTTGGTTTGCGGAACGGTGATGCCACGGGAGAGGTAACCGGCAGCGGCCGGCTCACGCTGGGTTCCAGTGGTGAGGATTATACCTATGGTGGCACGCTGAGCAATGTATCCCTGCTCAAACAAGGGAGCAACGTGCAGACAGTGCAGGGCGCGGCTTCCTCCCTGGGAAGCGTGACCCTCTCAGAAGGCTCCCTGGTTTTTGGCAGCACCCTGACTGCCGGTGATACCAGTATCGCCTCCGGAACCCTGCTTTCAACCGCTGGTGCAACTTCCCTGGGAACCACCTCCGTTAAGGGAACCCTGCAGTCAGGCGGAAAGGTGAGCGTTGCCGGAGATG
This sequence comes from Akkermansia sp., assembly GCA_045538105.1. Lineage (GTDB taxonomy): Bacteria > Verrucomicrobiota > Verrucomicrobiia > Verrucomicrobiales > Akkermansiaceae > Akkermansia. The sequence continues at coordinate 30,866 of JAZSQS010000023.1, read as the reverse complement.
CCGAGGTATACAATGGTACCTTGAGCGCAGATGGTGGCCTGGATGTGAGCGGAACCTACACCCAGTACAACAGCACGGTGACCGTAGGAGGCTTTGCGGCAGATGGCGGTGCCCACTTGCTGGAAGGCTCTCTGCTGGTGAATGGGAATGCCTCGGTAGGCGGCGGTGGTGTAGGCCTGTTCGGTGGGCAATTTACGGTGAATGGAACGCTGGACACCACTTATATCGTCCAGGAACGCGGCGAGCTGAGTGCCTCCCGCATTACCGCTGATGCAGCGGTGCAGGTGCGCGGCGGCTCGCTGGAGAGCAAGGGAACGCTGGACGCCGGGAGTCTGGAAATCCGGAACGGGACGGTGACAAGCGGTGGCGCTGTAACCGTTTCCGGCAATGCTGAGGTGTACAATGGCACCTTGAGTGCCGGAGGTGTCCTGGATGTGGGTGGAACTTACACCCAGCACAGTGGCACGGTTACTGCCGGAGGCTTTGCCGCAGAAGGTGGTGCTGAGTTTGTGGGTGGAATCCTGCATGTGGAGGGAGATGCCACCGTGGATGGTGGCGGAGTCGACATGCATGGTGGGCAATTCACGGTGAATGGAACACTGACCACCGATTATGTCGGACTGAACCGTGGTATTGTGGGCGCTACCAGTATCGTGGGGGCTTCCATGGTACAAGTGCAGGGTGGTACCCTGTGGACGCAGGAAACCTTGGAAACGGGAATCCTGGAGCTGCGTGCGGGTACGCTGACCACCCTGGGCTCCGTCTCCTATGACCAGCTTGATTTGTACGGCGGCACTGTGTGGCACATGGGAAGTACGGTCGATAGTTCGGGCGACACGATTTACCTGCACCAGATGGTGAACGGGCCGGTAACCCTGGGAGCGGCCAATGGCTATGCTGGCGGTGTCTGGATGCTGGATGGCGCCACCATTGATTTCTCCGATGCACCCTTGTCCCGTGGTGGAGCTCCCTTGTTCTCCCTGGCCGGAGGCACCACGATTGATACGGGAAGCACTCTGAGCATGGTGGGCATGAATACCAGTCTTGCCGTGGGGCAGGAGATAGCCTTTGCAACTTCCACCACGGGCTGGACCGGGGATTTCAGTGGTACTACCGTGAAGCTGGAAAACGCCACTACCCGCGCCACGGGTACCCTGCAGCAGAATGGGGATGACCTCGTCATCATCATTTCCTCTGCCGAGAATCCACAGGTGGTGGTGGAAGACGGTAACTACCTCTGGATTCACCGCTTTGAAAATGAATCCGGACACGCAGACGGTGAACTGGAGGGTATCAACAACGCAACCAAGGGAAGCAGTAAATACCAGTGGGGCGGCACCAAGATAACCGACCAGATGGCGCTGAGCAACCTGGTGCTCAAAGGCGGCAGCTCCCTGTTCATCCGCGATGGTTATGCCACCAATTCCGGCACGATTAACTTTAACCGCGCGGATTTCCGCTACGATGGCAATATCACCATTGACGGCAGCGCTGGTGGTTACGCTGAAATCGAGGCCGAATCCACCTGGGCCCGCGTGAACTTTGGTGGTCATTTGGGCGGCAGCGGTAAGTTGCGGCTCGTGGCTGACCCGAACGATGACTGGTCATCCGTCCACCTGTTCTCCGGCTCCGCCAGTGATGATGCCCCCTGGTTCAGCGGTGAGATTGCCATGCGCGCTCCGCGCGGTGGTGTGATTCAGCTTAACATCGGTAATGTACTCTCTGCAACCGGTGTGGATGACCGCTGGCAGAATACGGTGTTTGACTTGGACAACACCCAGACATCCCAGAGTATCTACGCTACGGATGATGGCGAGCTGGCTCGCGATATTGTGCTTGGCCTTGTGGGTGATGCCCGCGTGGCTGGTATCAAGGGTAACATCAACCATGGCTACATTGATGGCGACGGTTCAGATGAGGGAAATGCCGGTATCACGGTGGCTGATAGGAACGCCCGCTACACCCTGACTCTGGGCGAAAAGTCTGCCACGGAATATGTTTTCCAAGGGCGTGTTGGTCGCGGTTGGTCCTACTGGGGTGGTAATGTGAACTCCACTGCTGAAGGTGGGCAGCCCCACATAGATTCACCTACCGGCGCGCTGAGCATTACCAAGGTAGGTACCAATACCCAGGTGTTCTCCACGGCGGATTATGTGGATTTGGACCGCGTGGTCGTGCGCGATGGCGGTTCCTTACTCTTTACTGAAACTCCGGCTCTGACCGCTTCTCATCTGGAAGTCCTGAAGGGGAATTTCAGCACCAGCGGCAATCTGGCTGCCGGCGCCCTCACCCTGCTGAGTGGCAATCTCGAAATCGGCGGAAACGTGGTTGTGGGTGATACCCTGAACCTGGATTCCGGCAACTTCACTCATGCCGGTACCATGCACTACGGTTCCCATGTGGAGCTGGATGGCGGTATGGTGTGGAATATGGGGGGCAACACGGAAGGTGATGTCATCACTTCCTTCAATCTGGGCAATCTGAACAATCACCAGGTGCAGCTGGTGGCTGGTACCGGAGTGGATTGGATGATGGGCGGTCACCTGAATGTGGGTGAAAGCGGGTGGACTGATTATAATAAAGCTATTTTCAATGTATCCGGGGCAGATGTTTCCCTGGAATACACCCTTACCCTGATAGGAGCCGAGGTCACGGGCGCCGAAGGTGAGCGCTTCGCTATTTTCGAGCTCTCGGATGGAGCTACCTTTGATGGCAGCAATTTTGAACATGCCTATGCGGTGAGAGCGGATGGTACCGCCTACGTCGGTTCTCTGGTGCAGGAGGGTAATACTGTTTACCTGACGATGCTCAAGCAAGATGACTTCGGCCTGGATATTGACCCGCTCAAGGGCTTTATCTGGAGTGGTGAAAATGCGCGTTACACCCACACTGGCGGCACGAATACCAGCGCCCACCACTTCTTGATTCTGGGTAATGTGTGGCGTGCTGATGGTTCTGCTGAGGAATCGGGTTGGCATGAGCAGACTGGCGGCAAGGGCGCAGGTGTCTTTGTCAATGGTATGGGTGCCACCTTTGCAGATACGGATGTGCATGGCGAGGCTGAGACGCACCGCACCGTGGATATCAAGGGTCAGGTGGCTCCGGGTACCATGTGGGTGACGGCAGAGCAGAACGCCGGGCATAACGGCGAGGCCTATGCCGAAGGCCAGATGAAGTTCGGCTATGCCTTTGATTCCGTGGATGGCTCTGGTTCGATTGCAGACGTTACGGATGCTTCCGGTAAGGTTGTGACTCCCACCCGGATTGTCAAATCGGGGGATGCCCTTCTGGTGCTCAACACGGTGAACAGCTTTACGGGGGGCATGGAGGTGCAGGACGGTGGCGTGTACGTTGCCCTGGAAGGTGCACTGGGTGCTGGAACCCTGACATTCCATACGGACCGGGATTGGTCCCTCCCGGTTGTGGGCAACAAGGATAATGATGAGTGGGTGGTGCAGTCCCACCATGGTGGTGAGCTGATGATTTCCTACCGCCACAGCAACGAAAACCTTTCATCATACCGAAGCGGCACGGTCACAAACGATATCATCATGAAGAGTTATGATGATTCGGCTGCAGACAAGTTCACCATCTCCTTCGGCTATGCGGCATATAACCAGGCCGGCTCCACGGATGACCATGCCAATGTACCCCGCCACTGGCGCAACCTGACCCTTTCCGGTGCTTTGGTGGGCACTGGCAGTGAGAGTGATGTGCTGGAGCTCAGGGCATACTCCTCTACCTGGGCCAACTACCGTGACCAGAGTTATGTGACTTCCTTCTCCTTTAATGAGAATACGCAGACTCTGCAGTACGATGAGGAGCACAAACGCTTCTGCGGTACGGTGGTATTCAAGAACAATATCAATACCTCACCTCTTAATTCCAATACGTTGGATAACCGAACCGCAGGCACCGGACAACTGCGTCTTAAGGGTGATAAATTGAAGGAGGCCTTGGTTGACCTCAGCCGTGAAACGGTTCAATCCTTCACGGTGACGGATGCCAACGGGACAACAAAGACCTACACCGCCTCCACGCCGCGGCAGACCTATGCCAACGTGCTGGTGCTCGATGGTGGAACTGTGACCCTGCGCGGTTTGCAGGCTGCTTTCCAGGGTACGGGGTATTATTACTCCCCTACGGCTGAGGATAGCATTGAAGACCGCCGTTCCTATGTCTCAGACTGGGCTCAGAACGAGGAAGTGTGGCACGTCCGCACCGTGAGCAGCTCCACCACTACCTTGTGGTTGGGTGAAAATGACGAGGGAACGAAAGATGTTGACTATGTGTATTCCGGAGCCATGGGCTTTGCCCAGTCCTACACCTTGCTGGGGCAGGGTCATGTACCCTATGGTGATGGCTTTGATGCAGAGGCCCCGCCGAACCCGCACAAAACTGCTGAGGGCGAACAGTTTGAGGCCTATGGAAATGGCGGCCAGCATACCATGGCCCTGGAAGCGCTCAGCCTGGTGAAGAGCAGCCATGCCAACCAGTTCATTCACTCTGCTACGCTCGATGGCCTTTCCGTTTATCAGGGTATGCTCGGTTTCAATAACCTGAATCTCAAGGGCAATCTGAATCTGGTGGGTGGCTCTGCCCTGGCTCTGGGTGTGGTGAAGAATGGCGAGACGAGTGCCTCCGAAAACCTCTACAACACCAGCAAGGTGGATTGGGATTACATTGCAGAGAATACGCAGGTGACCCATCAATCCATCGATACGGAGGCATATGAACTTTCCCCCACCTCTGGTGAAATCAGGGTCGCTTCCGGCAAGACCCTGACGGTATATACTCCGAATACGGGGAGTTCCCTGCCTGATTCAGCCCTGGTGGAAGGTGATGTGGTTCTGGAACATGGTGCAGCCCTTACCTTTGTGGTGAATGGCATGGTGCCTGCGGCTAATGAGGATTACGAGCATACGCTGCTGGATATCAACGGTGCGTTCAACTTGGAGAACTCTACCGGAATTACGATTAATTTCAGCGGTGTGGACTTCTCTACACAGGATTTCAACAACAAGACCTATTTCCTGGCCTCTGCGGATAGCATGTATGTGGATGGCGGTGATTCATCCAATTTTGCCCAGCGTCTGATTCCCCTGGGTTACGGCTATTTCGGTATTCTGGATACCTATGATAACTATGGCTCGGAAAGCCGGGACTACCTAGTGATGACCGTGAGCGGTGATCCTCGCCGCACCTGGTCGGGCATGACTGGTTATGTGGTGGCTGACGAAGGTGCTGCTGCAACCTTTGCCCCGCATGTATGGCGCAATTCAACTGATGTTCCCGCCTCTGATTATGACTACCGCTGGAAGGAGAATACGGCTTTCGAAAACGGCCAGGTTGTGTTGTTCGGCAACTTGTATGAGCCGGAGGAGTGGACGGAGACTTCGCGTCTGCACAGTGAATCCACGGTGAAGGTGGAGAGCTCTGCCACCAGCCCGTATGCGGGTACCCAGGTGCAGGCTGGCGATGCCTCCACGTTTAACATAGATGATTTGGCGGGTTCAGCCCTGGGCTACCAGAAGGTGAAGATTGCAGGGGAGGTGGCGCCGGTGGCCATCGTTATCAACTCTGACTATACGCTGGATGGCAGCCTCACCACAGACTCCACGGATTACTACTTCTTTGGCGATGGCCGCATTGTGGATGCTTCCGAGGATGAATTGACCGGCCATGGCTTCGACACCAACTGGTTGACTAACCTTCGCAAGATGGGTACGGGTACTGCCGTGATTGCCACGGATAACAGCTACTCCGGTGGTACTATCCTGGAGGGTGGCCGCCTGGTGATGCAACATGAGAATGCCCTGGGTACGGGTAAGGTGACCATTCAGAATGAATCCATCCTCCAGGCTGACTTTGCTGATAACCGAGGCGCTGCCGATTGGCCGGGGTATGGGGGCGCCTATGCTGGTGAGGGCATGCTGACCAGTACCATCCATAACGTGGTTGAGGTCAATGTGTATGTGGATCCGACCCGCCCGGATTATAGCGTCAGCGTGGATGGCCGCATTGCCAATGCTCATAATAAGAAGCTGGTGCTTACCGAGTTGCATGGTGAAAGTGACACCGTGGTGATGCTGCAAGGTAGCTCCGTGGCAGGTGAGGGGCATGAGAACAAGTACACGTACGCTGTATTCAAGGTCCTTGACCCGGGGCGTTTCTCTGGAACGGTGCAGATGGATGGTAATATCTGGGGTGGGTCCAAGGATTTGGATGGCGATGGTTATGCGGACGGCGGTCGGGTGCAGCTGGAAGTCATGACGCTGAGTAAGTCTGATACCACCACTACAGTAGCTTCCAAGGACTGGCTGAATGCTACCGTCGACCTCTCACTGGACTACGGCACGGAGCGCACGGTGCTGGCGCTGGACCCCATGGAGGGTGATTACTATGATGATTCCCGCCCGATTCTGCAAAACCAGGAGGTGCTGATTAATAACCTGGTGGGTATTCGCCGCCAGGAATCGGCCGAGAATGATAAGGCCGGTGCCATGAATTCCTCCGTTGTCAACATGAGTGAGGAAAAAATGGTCACTCTGGTGATTCGCGGGCTTTCCAGTGGTGATTATGATGGCGTGCTGGGTTATGGCAATTTCCAACGCACCCTTGATTACACCCCGGAGCAAAGCAGCCATCCCGGAGAGCCGGAAATTGGAAACACGGGTCACCACTACGGTGCCGGTGGGGTGGGTGATTTGAGCGTCCGAAAGGAAGGCAACGCTACGACCCAGAGTGTGCATAGCGCCTGGATTGACACCTTGGAGGTGACGGGTGGTGTCTTTGCGGTGGATGAGACCCTGATGCTCCGCAACCTGGTGACGGGTGATGGTAAGCGCGTCTTCGTGGGGCAGGTGAGTGACCTGGATACCGTGTACGCCCTGACTGTGGGTGCCGGTGGTATCCTGGCGTTTGATACCCAACTGTTTGAAAAGACCGCAGCCGGTGTAAACACCACGACCAAGCTTGATTCCCTGGGCAATGTGCTGCCCGGCGTGATGGCGGATAACGTGGCCTGGGTAAACCTGCAGAATGGCTCCACTCTTACCGGTCATTCAAATTGGTACACGGATACCCAGATGGAGATTTCCACTGGTGCCCAGGTGACGGTGAATACGCATAACTACACACCGGACCCCTACATTACCTCGAACCCGGAAGATAACGTCAACGGTGTGGGCAATGCTCACTTTGAGCACTTCAATACCAGCCACATCATCCAGCTTCTGGGTACGATAACGGGCAATAATGTGGATTTGCAGTTTACCAATAAGCAGATGAGCCCCGGTGCCACGGAGGAGGAAACGGGCAAGGCTGACTATATGGGCTACGTGGCTATTCATGACCACAACTCCATGACGGGTAAGTTGCAGGTTGAGGATAAGACCGTGCTGCAGGTGTTCAATACGAATGATGCCGCCACGGCTGGAACTGCCTCCATGAATGTAACCGTGACTGGTTCCCAGGCGGCTATGCAGCTTCTGGATTCTGCGACTTCCCAGTATATCAGTAACTTGGTCATGGAACAGGGCGGTAGCGTATTGGTCGGTGGTGTGGAGCAAACCAGCCTGAATGACGCCAGCACCGCTTCCGGCTATGTGGAGCAGGTGAACAGGGATGAGGTGGAGGTAAGTCTGACCAACAGGGCTGAGTCTTCCGACCGAGCCTCGGTCAATAACCTCCATTTTGATAAGTATGCCAAGTCAGTGAGCCTGGGCGGCAGTCCCTCAACGCGTGCTGATATGGAGCATGTGTACATGTGTTCGTATGATACGCCACAGGATTATGATACCGTGGTGGTGCATGATGCCAACCTGATTGACAGTGTGGCAGAGCTTCACCATGCCTGCCAGCTGGATTTGGAATCTGCTGTTATGGTGGATGCTGCTTCTGAGATTCGCGGTGCTGAGGTGGTGGAAGATGCTGCTTATGTGAAGCCTGCCATGGCTTCTGGCGAGCCGACCAGGGTTTCTGCCGGTGCTAATGTGGTCACGACTTCCACCGAAACCACGGTGCAGCTTACCTTTAACAAGGGTGAGGTGCAGGAGGTGGGCAATACCAGCGTGTATGTGGCTCACCAGAACCAGGTTTACGGCGTGAACGTGAAGGGAAATGGTTTGACCATCCAGTTCATGGATGACGTCCTGCGCCAGGCCTATAAGGCCGGTGCTGAATATCTGGCGGTGCAGGTGAACGGCGGCAGTGGACAGTTCGAGTATGAGACAATCTACACGAGCTCGGTCATGCAGCAGATGATTGATGAGGGCAAGTTTGTGGCTAAGGATAAGGATGGTAATGAGCTTAAAGGCCACTGGGTGACTAGTGAGACGGTGGCTGAAGATGCTGGAGTGCCTGATTCTGTGACCATGAACATGCTTTACTTCCTGGTTCCGGAGCCGGGGACTGCAACGCTAAGCCTCCTGGCGTTGACCTCCCTTTGCGCCCGCAGGAGAAGGAAGCAGTAAACAGGAAAAAGGAAGCGCCCCTCATGGGGCGCGTCTTTTTTAGGGTGGAAAGGAGGGGGAACGTTGCGGCGCCGCCGGCGCCGGACTGCCCTTTATTCCTCCTCAGCTTCGAAGTTGGAGCGTGAGGTGACAAAGAGGAAGATGATACCCACGCAGAGGGACATGCAGCCATAGAGCACAAAGGCCTGTACACTGGCGGGATCATTCACCAGGGAGGTGAGGAACACCACCAGTAGGTTGCCCAATGTGCTGGTGAGCAGCCAGAAGCTGGAGACAATGCTCTTGAGGTTCTTGCCAGCAGCGGTGTAGGCATACTCAAGTCCGGTGGTGCTGACCAGGATTTCAGATAGGGTGAGCAGGAAGTAGGGGATGCATTGCCAGAGAATGCTGAGCTGCACCCCAGCATCGAGCTGCTGCTGCAGACTGGCCACTGCCCCGTAGGCGATGCCCGCCAGCAGGATACCCATACCCATGCGTTTGAGCGGAGCTCCCCATCGCCCGATGTGTGGGTAGACAAGCAGCGTGACCAGCGGTACGAAAATCATGATGAGCAGCGGATTGAAACTCTGCATTTCTTCTGCCCCGAAGCAGAACTTGAGGCTGCCGCAGCTCAAATCGATACTTTGCATCTGCTTGCCTTGCAGCACCCAGGTGGAGGCGGTCTGGTCATACAGGCTCCAGAAGGGGATAATCATGAGGAAGACCACAAGCACTCGCACCAGGTTACGCACCCCGCGCTGCTCGCTTTCCGGGAAGCGGGCATTGGTTTCTTCCCGTGAGTTGAAAATCATGCTCCCTGCCAGTCCCAGGAAACCCTTCATGCCGGTAGTGGCGGCCAGTTTGAGCCCGGCCAGAGCCAGCACGATGATGTAGAGCAGCAGGGCAATGAGCCCGCAGAGGGCTGCGCTTGTTTCTCCGGCTCCGCTCAGGGTTGCCAGCCTGGCAGCCCCGCCGTGCGTCCAGTCGCCCAGAAGCACGATAATGGGGGCAATAACGATGAAGGCTGCAATGCCGATTGCCGTGTTAGTGGCGCGTGCCACGGCTTCACCGCCAAAGCGTTCACAGGCGCGGGCTGCTCCTTGGAATACCCGGCTGAGCAGGGCTTTCAGGAACTCTGGCTGAGTTGGGGGGACATGGTTGTATTTCTTTCGGCCAAGCCAGAAAATGAGAGTGGCCAGCGCCATGAAGATGCCGGGAATCCCGAATGCCCAGCTGTATCCCCAATTCTGGCGCACCCAGGGAATGACCAGGAAGGAGAAGAAGGAACCCAGGTTGATGGACCAGTAGAAGGCGGCGTAGAGGCGGGTCATGGTGGGACCGTTCTTTTCCTCTGCCGGCACCTGGTCACCCACAAAGGCTGAAACGCAGGGCTTGATGCCGCCTGCACCAATGGCAATGATGGCGAGACCGGTGAAGAGCACCCATTTGCGGGCTTCCACATCCCCGGCAAAATCTGCCATGGCGAGTACGGCATTCCCCAGGCAGTAGAGCAGGGAAATGGAGATGATGGTGCGGTAGCGCCCCAGGAAGCGGTCTGCCAGCCATGCCCCCAGCAGCGGCAGCAGGTAGGTGCAGGCAATGAACAGGTGGACTACTTCGGTGGCTTCGTTCTTGGACATAAGAAGCATCCCCGTCATGTAGGCAACGAGGATGCTTCTCATTCCATAGAAGCTGAATCGTTCGCAGGCCTCATTGCCTACGATGTATTTGGTTTGTGCAGGCAGGGCCATGGCGAATCGTGTGTTCTATTGGTTATTTGTTCAGTTTGACGTGTTCAGAAAGTCGTACGTTGTAGCGGGTGTAGGCATCGTGCAGCCAGTCAACCAGCACATTGCCGCGCAGGCGGGCGTTCATGGCCGGAATATGCATGAAGGATTTCATGGCGGTGTACTGGGCGCCTGTTTCAACCGTGCGGCCGGTGACACCGGAGATGCGGGCTCCCCCGCCGAGCATGACCATGGGGGCAAGCTTGCCGCTGGGTACGCTCACCAGAGCCTGGGTTTCCAGTCCGGGAGGCAGTGCCTTGTGTGAAATGCCAATGCCTACGGGACCGAAGTCCTCCACAATGGCACCGGCCTCAGCTGCTTTGGTAAAGGCTGCTTCCAGTCCACTTTCGTTGCAGGCGGCAGTCATGGTTTCGTAGAGCTTGTTGGCGGCCTCGGTCAGGGCATTGCTGGCGCGTTCGGCCTGCAAATCGGTCGTAGCGGCAGCCTTTGCCTGCTCGTAGTCGAGGACGCTGGGCTGTTCAATGGCCTCCACTCGGATGAAGGCCAGCTTGCCATCTGTGGTGGGGAAGTAGCCGCGTACCTGACGAATGGTAGGCAGTTCATCATCCTTGCCGGCAGCTTTGGCAGCTTCGAATTCTGCCACGGTGGGAGCGGTGTCTACCTCCTTGAAGGCAATGGCCGCCAGCGTGGTGGTTTCTCCGTTATGCTCTACCTGGGCGCGGAGGGCTTCCGGGGCATCAGCCTCGGTGCAGAGTGGGAAGGTGGTGTGGCTCTTGCCTTCTGCATTCTGGTAGGTAAAGGCTTCGTTTTCCGGGTTCTCGGCAGCGGCGGCCAGTTTCTGGTCAAATCCCTTGCCGTTGGCCTGGGAGAGGTCCTGCATGAGCACGTCTGCCGTGGACATGAGGGCATCCAGGCTGGAGCCGGCAGCGGGAGTGAGGGTGTAGATGGAGACAATGCGGCGCTCAGCGCTCTTGTAGTTATCCTTGTGGTTTTCCCAGAAAGCCTTGATTTCCTCTTCCGTGGGAGCAGCGGGGGCAGGGAGTTTTTCCTTGGAAAGCCAGGCGGTCTTGCCGCGCAATTGCTGGTTCATCACGTCCACGAGGTCGCTGGTGCTCTTGTTCTGGTACTGCAGGCCTTCTGTCATGAGGTTGCCCAGGGCTTCCCACACCATCATATCCGCAATGACGCTGCGGAAGGCTTTTTCCTGCTGGTTGTTGGCAGCACCGTTACGGAAGCCGGACATGCGGTGGTAGAGTTCCTGGTCAAAGCTGCCATCTGCCTTCTTGAAAACCGGCATGGCCTGGAGGTAGGTATCAATCTGCTCCTTGGAGGGGTAGATACCCAGTTCCTGGGCCTGAGCCTGGATAACGGCGCGGTTCACGGCTACGTTCACGCCGCTGTCTTCAGCAAAGCCATAGCTCCAGCTCCTGTAGATGCCTCCCAGGAATTCAATGAATTCATCATACTCCGGATGCTGGGAAGCCCAGGCCTGGAGGGCGGCGCGCTCGGTGTCGTCAAGCTCTTCGTTCTCATTCTTATCGAACATGTTGCGGAGCTTGCTGGTGGTGCTGCTGTGCAGGGACTGCACATAGCTCTGACCGTTTTCCCCAAGGTTGGCGGTTTCCGGGTAGGAGTAGCCCGTGCCGTTGACTTGGATGTAATAGTCCTTGACAAACATGTTGCCGCGGTCACCGTAGTCCATCATCAATAGGCCAAGACCAACGCCAGCCACAACGATGAGTACGAGAAGCGAGTTTTTGCGGATGAATTCGAGTGCGCTCATGATGAAAACGTGCTAATGCGGCTATTCTACGCTTTTCGCCCGGCGTTGCAAGCCTGAAAACTGCACCGCTGTGTCAGTATTCCTCACACATACAACCTTGCCGCAGCCCTGGGATTGTGCTATAATGACACCACGTGGTATGCATATGGATTTACGCAGAACGGTAGAGGTGGTGGCTGCCATCATGCTGGATGGCTCAGGCCGGGTACTGGCGGTCAGATGCCCTTTGCATAAGCATGGCGGGGGCTGGGAATTCCCCGGTGGTAAGATTGAGCCGGGGGAGACCCCTGCAGAGGCTCTTGCCAGGGAACTGCAGGAGGAGCTCGGGGTGCAGGTGGCAGTGGGGGAGTTGCTGCACACTGTGGAGTGGGATTACCCCACCTTTCACCTCCGTATGCACTGCTTCATTTGCCTCCAGCAGGGAGGTGCGCTTTGTTTGCATGAACACACCGAATTGCGCTGGCTGGGGGCTGGGGAGCTGGATAGTGTGGATTGGCTGCCCGCAGATGTGGTGGTGTTGCCTTATGTGGCCTCATTATTGAAGCAGGGCGTTTGCTGACGGCGCGGTTGCTTGACACTGCGTGAGTTTTCTGCTAATTTGCAGGCATGTTTTCACTCCTCTCCGATAAGCTCGATGATGCCTTCCGCAAAGTACGCGGCCTGAGCAAGATTTCCGAGAATAATATTAAGGACGCATTGCGCGATATCCGCATGGCCCTGCTGGATGCGGATGTGGAGTATAGCGTTGCGCGTGAGTTTATTGCCCATGTAAAGGAGGAGGCCATGGGGGAGAAGGTGCTCAAGTCCGTGAAGCCGGGTGAGCAGATTGTCAAAATCTTCCGCGACCAGCTCGCTGAGCTTCTGGGTGGGGATGCTGCTCCCCTGCAGTTAGAGCCGGCTCCAGCCCGCATCCTGGTGGTGGGTCTGAATGGTGCTGGTAAGACTACGACCAGTGCCAAACTGGCGCGCCGCTTGTTGAAGGAGGGGCATAAACCCCTTCTTGTGGCATGTGACCTGATTCGCCCTGCGGCTATTGACCAGCTGGCTACGCTGGCCGCCCAGATAGAAGCGCCTGTCTACACCCCCTCTGCGGCGGAAAAGGATGTTATCCGCGTAGCAAAGGATGCCCTGAAGTGGGCTGCCGGCCAGGAGCACGATGTGATTATCTTTGATACGGCCGGCCGCCAGGAGGTGGATGAGGATTTGGTGGCTGAACTGAAGAAATTAGCCCGTTTCCTGGATGCTCAGGAGGCGTTGCTGGTGGCAGATGCTGCTACTGGTCAGCAGGCGGTGCGCGTGGCTCAGGCTTTTGATAAGGCCGTTGGCCTCACGGGTATCATCCTCACGAAGCTCGATGGTGATGCCCGCGGCGGTGCGGCTCTTTCCATGCGCGCCATTACGGGTAAGCCCATCAAGTTCATGGGCGAGGGCGAAAAACTTGATATGTTCGGACCCTTTGTGCCGCAGCGCATGGCCGACCGTATTCTGGGTATGGGGGATATTGTGGGGCTGGTGGAAAAGGCTGCAGAGAAAATTGACCAGGAATCTGCCCTTAATTCCATGACCCGCATGATGAGCGGTGAGTTCAATTTCAACGATTTCCTGAGCCAGATGAAGATGATGCAGAGCCTGGGTCCCCTGGAGGGGTTGCTGGGCTTGCTGCCCGGATTCAGCAAAATTCGCAAGCAATTGCCGGATGGAGCCATGGATCCGAAGCGCATGAAGCGTTTGGAAGCTATTGTGCTATCCATGACTCCGGCTGAACGTGTGAATTATAAGTTGCTGATTCCTTCCCGCCGCCGCCGCATTGCCAAGGGCTCCGGTGTGTCTGAGATTGAGGTGAACCGCTTTATCAAGAACTTCAAGGAGATGAAGGAAATGATGGGCGGTAAGGGCAAGATGGGGGGAATGATGAAGAATCTCATGAAGGGGGCTAAGGGCGGTATGCCCGATATGAAGGCCATGATGAGTGGCGGCGGTATGCCCGATATGAGCGAGCTGATGGGGCAGGGCGGTATGCCTGATATGAGCCAGATGCCAGACCTTTCCTCTCTGATGGGTGGTGGAGCTAAACCCCGCATGCCCAAAGGCATGGGGGCATTTAACGGCTTGTTCCGCCGCCGCTGATTCATTTCCTTCCATGTTCCGTTTCATCGTTCTGTGCTTTTTGAGTTGCCTCGTGGCAGCCGGACTCACCCCTGACCAGGTGGTGGTGGTGTATAATGCTGCCTCCAAGCGCAGTGAGCAGTGCGCTCAGGCATATTGCAGGAAACGCTCGATTCGCCCGGATAGGTGCGTGGCTCTGCACGGACTGAAGGGGTCAACGATTAACCGGGCAGATTTTGATACGAAAATCCGCTACGCCTTGTTGCAGCATGCCCAGCAGAAGAGCTGGAGCCTGCCGTCCATGCCGGGAAGCGGGATGATTCCGGTGCGGGCCATGGTGCTCATGCCGGATTTGCCCCTGCGTATTGCGGAAGATGCCCAGCCGGGGCATAAACCAACGCATCTCACGCAGAATTGCGCTTCTGTGGATTCTGAGTTGATGCTGCTGGGTGCCAGGTATCCTATCAACGGGCAGATTAACAATCCCTTCTTTAATAAGAGCGGCAAGTTGGAGGTAGCCAAGCCTCCCGTCCTTGCGGTTTGCCGGATTGATGCTCCTGGGGATGATGCTATCCGCCGCATGATTCAGTACCCGGCTGAGGTGGAGCGCCGGGGGCTCTGGGGGTGGACGGTAGTGGATCAAGGTGGCCCCTACAAGCAGGGGGATGCGTTCTTTGCTGAGATTGCGCGTATGGCTCGCGAGCAGGGACAGGCTCTTTTTTATGAGGAGTCGAAGTCGTTATTACCCCCGGCTTTCCCGCTCATGACGGATACGGCCGTGTATTTCGGCTGGTACAAGAATACGGCGTATGGCCCTTTCCACCCTCAGACGCATGCTGATTTTCATTTTGCTCCGGGGGCTATTGCCTGCCATCTGCATTCCTTCAGCGGCGTTTCCGTGAAGAATCCGGTCAATTGGGTGGGTGCTTTGCTGCAGCGCGGGGCGGTGGTAACGGCGGGTAATGTGTATGAACCTCTCCTGACGGGATGCCTGCGCTTTGATATTTTTTATGACCGTCTGCTGAAGGGGTATACGGTGGCTGAGGCTTCTCTCATGGCCACGCCTTGGATTTCCTGGCAGGGAGTGGTTCTGGGGGATCCCCTGTACCGCCCGTATGCTGCGTTGAAACAGGGTAATGCCCACACGGGGAATGTGTTTGCCCAGTGGCGCGATATGCTGGCCAGAACGGGGGGGAACCGTGCCGGGTTGATGCAGTTGGTCAGGGGGCGCCTGTCTTCTCCTGAGGGTGGACAGCTTATGGAAATGCTGGCGTGGAAACTGACGGAGCAGAAGGATTTCCAGACGGCGGTGGAGTGTTTCGGTCAGGTGGCACGCCGGGCTCAGAGTGAGCGCAATCAGGTGCGCGCTCGCTTGCTTCAGGCATCCATAGCCTTTATTGCCAAAGATTCGCGCTACGGACGCCAACTGATGCAGAGCCTGTTGGAAAAGACAACTCAGTCTCCTTTCCGTCCCGCAATTCAGAAGACTGCTGAAACCTACATGCCGGAATTGCGCCCAGTTCCCAAACCTGAGCCCCAGAAGAAGTGATGCACGCTGCGGTGTATCATTCGCCATTGGGTGAAGTGGCGTTGCTGATGGGTGCAGCCGGTCTGCATTCCCTCCAGTTTGGCTGCGTGGAACCGCAAGGTGATGCTCAAGGCTTTGCGCCGGTTATCCGGTGGCTGGATTGCTATTTTGCCGGGCAAGCGTGTGTACTGCCTGCGCTAGATATGCGGGGAACGCCTTTTCAGCGGCGCGTGTGGCAGGCGTGCTTGAATATTCCATATGGCGAGACTTGGACCTATGGTGAGCTGGCGGCTGCTGTGGGAAGTCCCGGTGCTGCCCGCGCCGTCGGAGGTGCCCTGGGGCGCAACCCGTTGCTCCTCATGGTGCCTTGCCACCGTGTTCTGCCAGCCGGAGGGGGATGCGGAAATTATGCCGCTGGAAGTGGGCTGAAAGAGCGCTTGCTTCAATGGGAAAGAATTGACAAACGGGGGCTCTGGGTGTAGATTGTTCCTGTTATGAACGATCAGTATGTATTGCCGACGTATGGACGCGCTCCTTTTGATGCTGCGCGGGGTGAGGGGTCTTACCTGTATGATACGGAGGGTCGCCGCTATATCGATTTCTGCGCTGGTATTGCAACTTGTTCCCTGGGGCATTGCAATCCGGTTGTGGTGAAGGCTCTGACCCAGCAGGCAAATACCCTGATGCATTGCTCCAACCTGTACGGCATTCCGGGGCAGGCTCAATTGGCCGAGCTTGTGGTAGAAAAGCTCATCGGCATTCCGGGACGCGTGTTTTTCTGCAATTCCGGAGCAGAGGGGAATGAGGGTATGATTAAGACCGCCCGGCGTTTTGGCCACCGCCGCCCAGCGGCTGATGGTTCCCCTCGCTATGAGGTGATTACGTTTAATAAGAGCTTCCATGGCCGTACGCTGGGTACGCTGGCCGCCACGGGGCAGGGGAAGGTGCAGGTGGAGTTTGACCCGCTTCTGACGGGGTTTAAATATGTTGATTTCAATGACTTGGAGGCACTCAGGATAGCTGTTTCTCCCGTGACTTGCGGTATTATGCTGGAAGCAGTGCAGGGAGAAGGCGGTGTGAATCCCGCCACTCCTGAGTTCCTGCGTGGAGTGGCCCGGCTTTGCCAGGAGCATGACCTGATGCTCATGATTGATGAAGTGCAGTGCGGTGTGGGTCGCTGCGGTGCCACGATGGGCTGGAAGGCTATCTGCCCGGAGCTGAAGCCTGATTTGGTCTCATGCGCCAAGGGTATTGGCGGTGGTTTTCCCATGGGCTGTTTCTGGGTGAGTAACCGCGCGATTGATGAGGAGGGTACGCCCCTTTCTTCCATTATGGGACCGGGTTCCCATGGCTCTACCTTTGGTGGCACTCCGCTGGCCTGCGCTACTTCCCTTGCCGTGGTGAATGAGGTGCTGGGGCAGGGACTCGTGGAGCGTGCTGCTCGCCTGGGTGAGCAGGTGAAGACCGTGGTGGAGGGCTGGAACCTCCCCTGCGTGGAAACGGTACGCGGTCTTGGCTTGCTGCGTGGTGTGGGCCTGCGGAAGGATTCCTTCTGCGTTCCGGAAGGGCAGACTCCTGCCGGGTATGTGAACAACCTCTGCCGGGAAGCTGGTTTGCTGGCGTGCCCGGCTGGGCCTGATACGCTGCGTCTGATTCCAGCCCTGAATGTGCCGGAAGAAACGCTGACGGAAGGCCTGGAGATTCTCCACCGCGTGTTGGCTTCGCTTTCTTAAGATACCTGTTGAACCCTGAAACCTGCCTAAGTAATGAGAAAGATGCACATAGTCCCGATTGTGGGAGGTATTATAGGCGCCATTGGCGTGATTGCTGCTGTAACCCTTGCCCCTCACATGCCGACTCAGGCTCAGTTAGCCCCGGAGGAAACGGCATTGCTTTCCGAATGGGCCCGCGTGGGTGATGCACTTGCGGTGCAGCGTATGGTGGAACAGGGCGCCTGTGTTGAGGCGGTTTCGGCAGATGGTTCCACAGCTCTGATGAATGCTGCGGAATACGGTCATGTGGACGTGGCGCAGACCTTGCTGATGCACAATGCCCAGGTTAATGCTGTGAATGCCAGGGGGGAGACTGCCCTGCATGTGGCGGTGCGTAACAACCAGCCGGAGATGGTGGCTTTCCTACTTAAGAATGGCGCCAGTGTTGATGCCAGGAGTACTGAGGGCGAAACGCCGCTGATGGTGGCTGCCTGGTCCGGCTTTGTGCCGCTGGTGCAGACTCTGGTGACCGCAGGGGCTGATGTGGAGCTCACGGATGAGACGGGAGCCAAGGCTTCTTTTCATGCCCGCACGGTGCAGGATGCGGAGTCCCGTGAGCAGATTCTCAAGATTCTGGGGAATTAAAATTTCTACCTAAGGTCTTTTCCCGAACTGGCAGACGCAGCAGACAGAACAGAGCAAAGGCTGGTATCTGCAATAACAGGTAGTACCACGGGGCGGGACCGGCATAGTCCAGAATGCAGCCTGGTACGGGACTTTCCACGGTGAATCCATAATTGGTGGTTCCGAATACCAGGTTGACAGGATGGATGCACACCAGGTAGGCATTCATGAGAAGCTGGCTGACTACGACATCCCGCATGGAAGCCCTCATACCCAGTAGCAGCGGCACTGCCAGGGCTGCCGGCATCAGGATGCCGTGTACGCTGAAAAAGAGGAAATAGCGCAGGCTAGGGAAGTCTGCTTCCAGTGCAGGGGTGATGAGTCCTTGCATGCAGGCGGTGAGCGCACCGAAGTACAGTACCCAGCATGCGGCGCGGTGGCGAGTCCAGAGCGCAAAGACGGCTACCAGCAGCATCATGCTGCAATAGTGGAAGGGCAGGTTCTTTTCCCAGCTGCCATGATGTTGGGTGATGAGGATGAATGAGGTGTCTGCCGCATAGACAAGCCCTACGGCCATGGCCAGTACCCGGCAGAGTTTCTGCCTCCCTTCAAGGCTTAGTTTGCGGCCTCCTGTAAGGAGTGCCAGGGTTACTGCCACTGTGGCGATGATGGCTCCCCAGTGTGAGCAGGACCAGCGTATGATGCCTTCAGTTGCTTCCATGATGTGCGGAACAGTATGAGGATTGGACTTGCAACAGTCAATTAATAGCCGCCGGAATCTGCGGCGCTGCCTTTTTGCCAGAGCCGGGCGAGGTGGGCGCAGCAGATGAGCTGCACCTGGTGGAACACCATGAGGGGGAGTAGCAGGTTATTATCCAATGTGCCAAAGATGGCGAGCATCATGGGGGCGCCGACTGCCAGGCTTTTTTTGGAACCGCAGAATACGATGGTGATTCGGTCTTCCCTGTTGAATCCAAGCAATTTGCTGCTGTACCATGTGGCGGCAAAGGTGAGTAGCAGGATGATGCAGCATGCCACAACAAGCCCTCCCAGCTGGGGAGCGTGCAGCTTTTCCCAGTAGCCGCCGCTGGTGGCATTGGAAAAGGCGGTGTATACTACGAGCCAGATGGTTGCTTTATCATTCCAGCCAATGAGCGTCTTATGCCCCAGTACCCATTTGCGGAGCAGCGGCTGGCTGAGTTGCCCTGCCAGGAATGGGAGCAGTATCTGGTAACAAATCTGCAGGACGGTGTCAAGGCCTACCTGAATTCCTCCTCTGCCGGTGGAGAAGAGCAGGCTGACCAGAAAGGGGGTAAGGAACACTCCCAGGAGGCTTGAAACGGAAGCAGAGCAGACTGCAGCTGGTACATTGCCTCCCGCCACGGAAGTAAAGGCGATGCTGCTTTGCACCGTGGAGGGCAGGCAGGCTACATAGACCAGTCCCATAAAAAGCGCGCTTCCCACCATGGGTTCCAGAAGTGGCCGGAGCAGCGGTATGATAAGCGGGAAGAAGATGAAGGTGAAGGCAAAGACCATGCTTTGCAGCTTCCAGTTCAGCAGCCCTTCTACCACGGATTTGCGGGAGAGTTTGACGCCGTACAGGAAGAAGAGCAGAATGATGGCCGCGTGGGTCAATCCATCAAAAAACAGGGCGCCATCCCCGTGGCAGGGGATGATAACGCCCAACCCCAGGCTGATGAGGATGCCTGTTGTGAAGATATCAAAATAGCTGTATATCTTCCTGATGATGCCCATGGTGGGAGACCCGTGTGTGGGTTATTTGCGTGGCGGGAATTCGTAGGACACCCTGCCGGTGGTGGCGTTGAATACGAGGTAGGCATCGAATTGCTTACCGCTTTTGTGACTCGTAAATCCCTTGATGAGTTCTGTCTTCCCCTTGGTGAGCAGGAGGGTGACCATAGCGGCACTCAGTTCGATATCGCACATCGTGCGGGGAATGACCAGGGGTTTGTGCGCCTTGCCGTAGCTAAGCCCGCTGACATGCCAGGCCGAGGCTGTCTCTATCAATTCGTACTCGCCCTTTCCTTTTACTTTGAGAATCCCGTGAGAGGTTCCCTTACTCAAATCTTCTGCTGCGGCTGAGGCGGCGGTGAACTTTTTATCTGCCTTGTCCCTGGCGCCTTTCTGCCGGGGCTCGCGCGGCGGGAATTCAAAGCCCACGTTTCCTTTCTTATCATCCAGCACCAGGTAGGCATCAAACGCACGGTGTGTGCGCTGGGAGACAAAACCGGTGATGAGGTCGCTCTTGCCTGTTGCAAGAACCTGGCGCAACACGTCTTCACTTATTTCCTGACCAAGGATGCTGCGCGACATGGTAAAGCCCTTGCGTCCACTGGTCTGGGCATATTCCGGTACGTTCCATTGCTTTTCACTGACGAGCAGTTCCAGTTCGCCCTGTCCCTTGACTTGCACTGTTCCGGCAGATTGGGCGGGGGATTCTTCTTCCTTTGTTTCTGGGCTTCGTTCAGAGTCAAAATAGAATTCGGCCTTCCAAGTGCTGCGCGCCGTCTGGGGTGCCACCAGGCGCAGCCCTGCTTTGAAGGGCTTGCCAAATTTGGAGCGGAACCCTTCCATGACAGGCAGGGAGCCTGCGCCAATGAGCTCGCAGAGCTGTTCATCTGTCAGGGTGAGTCCGGCGTGTACGCGGCGGATTCGGAACTTGCAGCTTTTGCAGGAGATGGCATCCACTCGGCTACTCAGACCCTTGGTGCCGCATGAGGGGCAGGTGAGTTCCAAATCCGGGTTCTTGCCGTTGGCCATATAATCGCGCACTGCTTCCACAATATCGGTGGTGTAGGTGCGGATGTCCGTCATGAAGGCGTTTCGGTCAAGATGCCCGCTCTCCATCTGCTTCAGGCGGTATTCCCACTCACCCGTGAGTTCGGGACTGGAAAGGGTGCTTAAGCCAATTTTGTGCAGCAGGTCAATCAAATCCATGCCCCGGCGTGTGGCGATGAGCTCTTTGCCTTCACGGGCTATGTACTCCTGGGTGATGAGCCCTTCAATGATAGCGGCGCGGGTGGCAGGGGTGCCAAGCCCTCGTTCTTTCATGGCGTCAGCCAGGTCTTCGTCCTCCACCAGCTTACCGGCTGTCTCCATGGCGGTGAGTAAGGTTGCTTCCGTATAGGCTGCTGGAGCCTTGGTCTGGTCAGTTGTGGCCATAACCTCAGAGGCGGTCACTGATTCCTTGGTGGAGATTGGGCAAAGTTCATCCTTTTTGCGCTTGTCTGGCCCATAGAGGACCTTCCATCCCGGAGTAAGCATCACTCGCCCGTGCGTATAGAAGTAATCCTGGGTGGAGTTGATGATGGTGGTGCGCTCTGTATCCTCATATTCGGCATTCGGCATGAATACTCCCAGGAAGCGCTGCACCACCAGTGTGAAGATGCGCGCGGCATCCCCGGTGAGGTTGGTTATCTTGCCTGTGGGAATGATGGCAAAGTGGTCGCTCACCTTGGAGCTGTCGAAGACCCGTTTGTTGGGTCGCACGCTGTGCTGCTCCAGGATGCGCCCTGCATGCTCTGCAAATTCGGGCATGTTTTCTGCAATGGTTCCCACGGTCTTGGCGGCTACTTTCAGGTAGTCATTGGGCAGGAACTTGGAATCTGTGCGGGGGTAGGTGAGTACTTTGTGCTTTTCGTAGCATTCCTGGGCAATCTGCAGCGTCCTGCGGGCTGAGAAGCCAAAGCGGTTGCTGGCTTCCTTCTGCAGGGAGGTCAGGTCAAAGAGCAGGGGGGCCGGCATGGAAACTGGCTTGCGGATTTCCTTCACTGTGGCACTTTGTCCCTTGCAGCGCTTGGCTATGCTTTCTGCCAGCCCGGCATCCCAGATTCTTTCCTTGGTCTGCTGTGGAGCCTTATCGTTCTTCTTCCATTCGGGGTTGTACCAGCGTCCTTCGTAGCTGCCCGCAGCGGCGCTGAAGGTGGCGCGTACTTCGTGGTAGGTCTCGGGTTGGAAGGCCAGAATATCTTTCTGCCTGGCTGCCAGCAGGGCCAGGGTGGGGGTCTGGACTCGCCCCGTGGGGGTGACATTGAACCCACCCACGCCGCTCTGCAGGGCGGTGAGGGCTCGCGTGCTGTTCAGCCCCACCAGCCAGTCGGATTCGCTGCGGCATACGGCTGCGTCTGAGAGATTGAGCATCTCTTCATCCGTTTTGAGGGTGTTCCAGGCTTCCAGAATGGAATCATCGGTCATGCTCTGCATCCAAAGCCGGCGAATCGGTTTCTTGATTTTGCCGTAACGGATGATGTTGCGGAAAATGAGTTCACCTTCGCGCCCGGCATCGCATGCGTTCACCAAGGTGGTCACTTCTTTGTTCCGAGCCAGTTTCAGGACTTTTCGGAGACGGTCTGCGGATTTGTCAATGGGCTCCAGCTCCATGGTGCGCGGCATGACAGGCAGGTATTCCATTTTCCACGGCAGGCTCTTGCCGTCTTCCGTCTGGGGTTTCTTTTGTTCCACCAAGTGACCAACCGCTGAGGTGATAATCAGGGTGTCGTTTGAGTAACTCTGACCGGAATCGTCTTTCTTGAACTTACCCAGTTGCTTGCCCAGCACCCGGGCCAGGTCGGCTGCTACACTAGGTTTCTCGGCGATGATTAAGGTTTTGGACATGGTGGGGAAAATCTTTGGCTCGTGAGCGCTTCGCTGTTTCTATTAGTGGCAGAAAATTGGTCTCTTTGTCAAGCTTAAACCGCGTCACGTCGCGGAAAATGCCCTTTGCTGAAAAAATAAAAACGACCCGGACGCGGTATCCGGGTCGCTGAGTTGAAGTGTGCGGAAGGGGTGAAATCAACTGTATGCTGATTCCACGCGGGTGGCCACGTCCTTGTAGCCGTAGTCAACTTCGTAAATGGCCTTGAGTGTCTCGATGCTCTTTTCCTTGTTGCCTGCTTCTTCATAGAGCACACCAATCATGTAGAGTACTTCCTTCTTGGTGTCATCCATGGTGAGCAGTTCCTTGTCGGCGTCCTGCAACTGGCGGATGGCCATGTCAACCATCTTCTTGGCGTGGTAGCACTTGCCCAGCATCAGCATGGCCTTGATGCGGATGTTGGGGTTGTTGCGGGCGCGCTGGAGTGACGGAATGGCCTCGGTATACTCGCCGGCATCGAACAGAGCCTGGCCAAGTTTGAATTGCAGCTGGGCATCGGTCGGGTTGGCTTCTACGCGGGCGCGGGCATCTGCCACAACGGCTGCTGCCATTTCCTGCTTGCGGGCGGCTAGGGTGGCCTTGGCTTCTTCGTTGTTCGGGTCGGCTGCCAGTACCTGCTCGTAGTATGCGAGTTCGGCCTGCATGGCTTTTTCGTGCATGGCCATGGCTTTGTCGTTCAGGGCCACGTCTGCCGAGCCTCCGAGCTGGTAGGCGTAGGCGTAGAAGGAGTAGGAGTTAGCGTAATCCTCCATCTGCTCGTAGACGGATGCAATGTCCTTGACCACTTGCAGGTTGCTGGGATTTGCGGCGTATTGCTCAGAGAGCTGGCCCAGGCGGGCTTCCAGTTCAGCACGGGTAAGTCCCATCTTGTCCCCGCTTTCAAGGTCGGCCGTGGCGTTGGCATTCTTCATCTTGGTGCGGAAATCTCCCTTGCCTTCCCAGTTGCCCTGCTTCATGGTGGCGCGGGCTGAGCAGTCCTTTTCGCCACGCATGGCTTCCGGATCAGCCGGATCAATCTTGAGAACCCGGCGGAAGGTCTCGGCTGCTTCTGAGAACTGCTCGTTCTTGATATAGTGCTTGGCAAGCAGGTGCAGGTGCTTCTTGGCGTTCGGTGTACCTTGGCAGATGGTTTCAAGGGCAAAGGCTGCGATGGCCGGCAGGTTCAGGTCATTAGCTGCGGCAAAGAGTGCCTCGTTGGCCGATACGGAGTAGGGATCACGCTCCAGTTCATCTTCGATGTTTACCAGTACGCTTTCTGGATCACGTCGCGTTGTGGTGACTCGCAGACCTCCAAAAAGTGAGGACTTGCGGCCGGCGTCAGGACTGGATTTTACCTCGCAGGCACGCAGCAGCTTGCGCCCTTCCAGGAATCCGGGAACGCGCTTGACGAGAGTCTTGAGAATGGTGACGGCGTACTTGTAGTTCTTTGTCTGCACTGCCTGCAGAGCCTTTTTCCACAGCCCCTGCTGGTCAGGTGCTAACTGACGTTCGGTAATGAGTGTAATCATAAGAGAAAGTGTTGTAGTAAAATCAGGCGAGCCAAAGCCGTAGCATTGGCTTACAATGCTCCTGCATTACTTGTACCACAAAGTGGGCATGATTTCAACCTTGTTTTTTCAATTTTTTATGGCACAATTCCTGCGGAATGAGAATAGATGCACTATTGAGCCGATTCGGATACTGCAGCCGGCGTGAGGTGGCGCAGTGGCTGAAGCGTGGCAGGGTGATTCGGAATGGAGTGGTGGTGAAATCTCCCAATGAGAAGGTTGACCCCCGCGAGGTCCTGGTGGATGGTCTGCCGGTGGAGTTTCCGGATGGTGTCTACATTGCACTGAATAAACCACTGGGGTGCACCTGCAGTCACAAGGAGGAAGGTGAGTTGGTATATGACTTGCTGCCTGCTCAATGGCTGCGCCGCAACCCGGTGCTGAATACCGTTGGCCGCCTGGATAAGGAGACGAGTGGCTTGCTGCTGCTGACGGACGATGGTGCGTTTGAGCATGCGCAGACCAGTCCGCGCCGCCATGTGCCGAAGGTGTACGCGTTCACAACCAGTAGCCCGGTTCCTCAGGAGGCCGTGCCTTTGTTCGCCAGTGGTGAATTCATGCTGCAAGGGGAGCGCACCCCCTGTCTGCCGGCTGAATTGGTGCTGACGGGGGATTGCTCCGGCCGACTCACGCTGCATGAGGGGCGTTACCACCAGGTGCGGCGCATGCTGGCCGCTGTGGGGGCGCCGGTGGAAACGCTCGAGCGTATTGAAATTGGACCCTTGAAGCTGGCTGATTTAAATCTTGCGCCTGGCGAATGGGTGGAGATTAATCCCGCGATTTTTGATTGATGCGTTATGATATGCCCATAGCAGTTGCTCCCGAGTTCTCGATTTTATACGAGGATGATGGGGTGCTGGTTGTGGATAAGGCTGCACCGCTGCTGACGCATCCCACGGGTGAGAAGAATGAGCCGACCTTGTGGCACGGTTTGCATGAGCTTCTGGCTTATGAGCTGGCTACGGGAGGGCAGGTTTCCCTGGTTAACCGCCTGGATAGGGAAACGAGCGGAATCGTTCTTGTGGCCAAGACTGCTGAGGCTGCTCGCGAGTTAGGCAAGGCTATGCAGGCACGTTGGCTGCACAAGGAGTATTATGCAGTGGTGCAGGGGGCTCCTGCGTGGAGCGCCGCCTGTTGTGCGGAACCTATCCTTCAGATGGAAACCGTGGCCCAAACCCGGATTCATGTGCGGCAGTGCTGCCACCCTGCGGGTAAGGATTGCTGCACGGAGTTTGAGGTGCTGCGGCGCTGCGGCAGCGTGTCTCTTTTGTTGTGCCGCCCTTTTACGGGGCGCATGCACCAGATTCGCGTGCATGCTGCTTATATGGGCTACCCGCTGGTTGGCGATAAGATTTATGGAGGGGATGAAAGCTGCTACTTGGACTTTATCGCTTCCGGTTGGTCACCAGATTTGCAGCATCGGCTCCTTTTGCCTCGCCATGCGCTTCACGCTTGCCGTATTTCGTTCCCTTGGAATGGTAAAATCGTTACTGTGGAAAGTCCCTTGCCTCAGGATATGCTGACGCTGCTGAACGGGGCGTGAGGTGCTTCTCTCTGGGGGGAGAGAGAAGTACAATGCACCCCTGCACAGTATGCTGCCGTGCAGGGGGTGGAGATTATCTTGTCTGACTCGCTTGCTATCAGCGAAGGTGCGGGGGCAGCGGACGATGATGGCGGCGGTGATGCGGGTGAGGTCCGTACGGAGGGTGCGGACGGTGGAAACGCGGATGCGGACGGAAACCCGGATGTGGGCGGAAGCCCGGATGCGGACGGTGGTGCCGGGCATAGGGCGGCGGCACTGCCACCGGTACATAGTAAGGCACCACGGTTGGTGTGGCTGCTGCCGGAGCTGCTACGGCTGCGGCTTCCGTGGTGGTTGTATCTGTAGTTGTATCTGTGGTGGTGTCCGTGGTTTCTGTTGCTGTGGAAGTGGCCGCGGCAATCTGGGCAGACTGCTGCTCCAGTTCAGCAAGGAAATTGGTGACGCCTTCTGCATTCAGCCCCGCGCAGGAGGTGAAGGATATGGATATGGCCGCAGATGCTGCCAGAATGCTGAGTTTTGCTGTGAAATGCTTGAGCATATCAACGGTAAGAGAAAAAAGAGTGTGATGAGAGGGCAGAACCGCCCCTGCACAGTTTAATCCTGCACAGAGGCGGATGACAATAGTTATAATGCTCGGTCAGAGCGCCAGATTAGTGGCGGTGCGGACCATGGTGGCGCGGACCATGGTGAATCGGGCCATGGGGCTTGGGTGCATGGTGGTGGTGCACCTTGGGACCATGGGGATGATGGTGAGCCTTGGGGCCATGGTGGTGAGGAGCATGATGCACCTTGGGACCATGGTGGTGAGGACCATGGTGGCGGTGCGGACCAGCCATTGCTACGGAAGCGGCGGCCAGCATGGCGATTGCGATGAGGGACTTCATAATGAGTTTCTTTGTGTGATATTGATTGACAGGCTTAGGAGAGACGCACCTTCGCCGAACGCAGGCATTCTAACTGAATTTTATCTGCTTGTACAGTAAAAAATGATTTTTTTGAGAAAAATCAACTGTTGAGAGTTTGAAAAAATGCTCAGATGGGATAGATGTTGATTTTCATAATGTAACAATCGCGCGTCTGGTATGGTTCTTTTGAGTAGTGTAAGCTCTCTCGATCAAAAAAGAAAAGCAGCAGCTTCCGGGGTGAAGCTGCTGCTTGGGTGAGGGGGAACGCTATCATCAGCGGCGGTGGTGCGGCGGACGCGGTCCTGCTCCCGGTCCATGCGGGGGTCGGCCACCGTGCCGGTTTGGACGGCCTGCATGCGGGCGTGGACCATGTGCATGCGGGCGGTGGTGGCGCATATGATGGCGCGGTCCGTGCATGTGCGGACGATGATGGCGCATATGCGGGCGCGGATGGTGGAAGCGAGGGTGCGGATGGAATCCGGGATGCGGACGGGGGTGCCGCGCATAAGGCGGGGGAACCATGACCGGAGAAGCAACGGGAACGTATACCGGAACGGGAGCAGCAGCTGTGGTTGTGGGAGTGTAGCTTGCTGTTGCGTCTGTTGCGGTTGTATCAGTGGTGGTCGCATCCGTAGTAGTGCCATCGGTTGTTTCCGTAGCGGTGGCGGCTGCTATCTGTGCAGTTTGGTTTTCCAGTTCTGTGAGGAAGGTTTGAAGCCCTTGCGGATTCATCATTTCACAGGAGGTGGACGTGAGAGCGGCGGCCGCCGTGGCTACTAGCGTGAGGAGCTTGGAAGGGAGGCGTTGAATCATATCAAGAAATGAGAGGGTTAAACTAGGAAGCCCCTGTACAGGCTTTTAACTGCACAGGGGCTTTGAATAAATTATCTTTGCTCAACGGAGCGCATCATCAGAAGCGGTGCGGACCATGGAAGTGCGGACCATGGGGACGATGATGACGCGGGCCATGGAAGTGCGGATGATGCGGATGCGGTCTGTGGAAGCGGGGACCATGGGGATGGTGCGGACGCGGACCGTGGAAGTGCGGACCATGGGGATGGTGCGGGCGGTGGTGCGGGCGATGATACGGCCCATATGCCATTGCAACAGAGGCAATGGCCAGCATGGCTACGGCGATAAGTGATTTCATGGTGCTGTCTTGGGTTGATGTTGAAGATTCACCGTTCAAGTTTGCATTTCCTGAACTGCGTGACCGGACTCTATACTAATTTCGCGTGCTTGTACAGCTTAAAAATGCACAAAATACTTATTTTCTTATCAATAGCGTAATTGTAGGAATATGGTTCTCAAAGTGGTAGAGTTGCTGTTATTTGTTGATTAGTAATTGTTTGACTGTTTAACAATGAGGGTTGCTTTTTTGTATGTGTTTATCGTGGGTGCGGAATCGGTAAATGCATGGCGGGGCTTCCATATGGTAAAGAATACTTAGCGATATGCCTGCGTGAGGGCTTGAAATGGACAGAAAACTGGTTTCCTTTGTTCTTGAAAAGGTCAATATGGCGTGATAGTATGGGAAGCAGCATCATGAGACCCATCCTGTACCAATTGTTCGTGCGGCATTTTTCCAACCATGCAACCGGGGGAGAACCCTGGGGGAGCCGGGAGCAGAACGGCTGTGGAACGTTCAATGGGATAACGGACGCTGCATTGGAGCAAATTGCCCGTATGGGGGTAACCCATTTGTGGCTGACCGGGGTTCTGAGACATGCTACACAGACTGGGCATGAGGGAATGCCGGCTGATTCTTCCTGTGTTGTAAAGGGGGTGGCAGGAAGTCCGTATGCGGTCACGGACTATTTTGACGTGGATCCGGATTTGGCTGAGAATATCCCGCAGCGGCGCGAAGAATTCGCCGCGTTGCTGCAGCGTTGCCGACGCTGGGGAATGGTACCGGTGATGGATTTCATTCCCAATCATGTATCGCGCAGTTACCAATCCCGGGTGCGGCCGGAGCGTCAGTTCGGCCTGCATGATGATACGTCCTCCTTTTTTGCACGGGATAATTCCTTCTATTACCTGGAACCTCACCATGCCAACACACCCATGGTTTTGCCAGAAGGTGAGTTTGTGCCGGAGAGGGGATGCGGCCGGGTGACGGGGAACAATGTGGCTAGCTGGAATCCTGGTGCCTATGATTGGTATGAGACGGTCAAGCTCAATTACGGGAGCGATTACCGCCACGGGTGCCACGCAACGGCAGCCTTGCCCAGTCTGTTTGCGCCGGAATATGCGCTGCCGCTCACCTGGCAGCTGATGAATGAAGTGCTGGCATATTGGCAGGATATGGGGGTGGGAGGTTTCCGGTGCGACATGGCGCACATGGTTCCCTTGCCGTTCTGGCGGTGGGTTATTGCCAGAGCCAGGCTGCGCGATAGTTCTGCCTTCTTTATCGCTGAGGGGTATGATGACCATTTGAAACTGGTGGAGTCTCCCGTGCATGCGGCCTTGTTATCAGCCGGGTTTAATGGTGTGTATGACGGTGGTGCATATGAATCCCTCCGGAAGATATACGAAGGTGGTGCCTGGGCTAATGACCTGGATGTCCTGCACCGGCCTGAATCTCCTCTGTTTACCGGAGGGGTGAGGTATATTGAAAATCATGATGAGCCGCGCATTGCAGCTTCTTCATACTGGGGCGGCGTGGGGGAGAAGGTGGTGCCTGCCGTCATGGTGGCTCAATACTGCACCACCTGCGGACCGGTGCTGGTTTATAATGGGCAAGAGGTGGGCGAACGCGCGGAAGGTCCCGGTGGTTACGGCGGTAACAACGGCAGGACGAGTATCTTTGACTATACATATCTCCCCCGTTTTCAACACTGGACAAATGGTGGACGCTATGATGGTGCTGCTCTCTCGGCTGAGGAAAGAGCTTTGCGCGATTTGACCGCGCGCCTGCTGACTCTGCTGCAGCACCCGGCTTTGTCCAAGGGGGGATTCTATGGCTTGAACTGGGCAAATCTCGAGACCCCTGGGTTCGGACTGCGCCCTGGGGATTCCGTGTCCGGTCACTGTGTGTATGCTTTCCTGCGGCATTACCGCAAGGCTAAGTCGACGCTCCTGGTGGTCTGCAATTTCAATCCTCACGAGGCGGTGGAAACCCAGGTGCATATTCCACGGCACGCTGCCGAGTGGGCAAGCAAGAAGAAGGGGACACACGTCTTTATTTCCCTGCTGGATTCCGACCCCCCGATTATTGAGGTGGATTCGGAGCAGTTGGAGGGTGCAGGCCTTCCCGTTTCTGTGCCGCCTGGTCAGGCGCTCATCCTGGAATGGTGTTGAGTACCATGGGTGGAATAAAAGAAGGCAGCCCCGTTGCTGGGACTGCCCACTCTGAAATGCTGTGGATATTTGACTTTTTAGATTTTCGTCAAGGTCATGGTGAAGGGGCAACCTGTCGGCGTAACGGATACGACCGGGTCTGAATTGAGTTTCACATTCATGGAACCCTCCAGGATAGTCCCCTGCCGAACCGTGGGTACGCTGCCGCCGGTAGTGGCCTGAACCTGCATGCGGATGGGGGCTGAGATGTAAAGCTCTCCAGGCGTTTCTGTTGCATCCCCGCTGAGCACGATTGTGGCAGAATTTGTCGGAACAGATGTCCAGTTGCCGGTCATGTTATTGGCCGTAACGCTTGAGCCTGTTCTTTTTTCGACTCGGGCAGTCATTGTGCCCTGGTTGCTGCCAGTCGTGGCAGGAGCTTCGCATACAAATTTGAAGGTGTAGGTTTCGGTTCCTTCGCTGACGGAGAACTCAACGGTGCAGCTGGAGGCACCGGCAGGAACCAGTTCCTGAGCAGGAATGTTGTTCTTGGATGAGCTGCTATCGCTGCCTCCGCCTCCACCGCCGCAGGAGGTGAGAGCCATTCCTGCAAGAGCAAGCAGGACTACCTTGAATTGAGTGATGAATGGACGTTGCATAGTTGTATGAAGGGAGGTTTTCTGCTCCGTGGCTGTAATTTTAGCAAAAGTAAAGGACTGTATGCAAGCGAAGATAGACCTGCTGACAGTATATGTCAAGTATGTTCAGGCTTGATCGTAACTCATCAATCAAATTCACCTTTACCGGGTAATTTATTCTAATGCATAGCTGTCCAAAAAGCGATCTAAAGAAAGCCGGGGGAAGAGAAGCAAAACTAAGAAGAAAAAAGAAAACAAAAATGGAGATTGAGTTCTAGGGTGCCAGCTACTAAACTGACGGTGCTAAAAAAATGAACCAATCTCC
>JAZSQS010000038.1:0-132921 GCA_045538105.1 Akkermansia sp. | reverse complement strand
TGGTAAAGAACCCCCCCCGCATCCTCCACCACCACAAACCCCCGCCCTCCGGGGGGAGAGCTTCTTTCCTGATTGGTATGAGGTCAATGTCCAGCCTTGTGTGCTGCGGGAGGCTGTGTTAGAATGGGCGCATGATTAGTGAGAAGCCCGTGGTGCAGGAATTGGTGGCGCTGATGCTGGCGCATGGTGTGACAAGGGCGGTGCTCTGCCCCGGTAGCCGGAACTCACCCATTGTGGCAACGCTGGCCTCCCAACCCAATATGGAGTGCCGCAGCGTGACGGATGAACGCAGCGCCGGCTTTGTGGCCATGGGCTGGGCGCAGCAGGTGCAGGCACCAGTCGCGGTGGTGGTTACCTCCGGCAGCGCCGTGCTGAACCTGCATCCCGCCGTTGCTGAGGCTTTTTATCGCAAGACGCCCCTGCTTGTCATTTCCGCTGACCGCCCGGCCGCCTGGGTGGGGCAAAACGATGGGCAGACCGTGCCGCAGCCGGGCGTGTTCAACACCCTGGTGCGCTTCTCTGCCCAGGTGCCGGAGGACGATGCCTGGCACGCCAACCGCGTTATCAATGAGGCCTTGCTGGAACTCCGCCACCGTGGTGGAGGCCCGGTGCATCTGAATGTGCCACTTTCCGAGCCTTTCTTTGCCATGGTAGAGGAACCACTGCCTCCGGTGCGGGTCATTGAGCGCACTGAATCTGCCCGCATGGGTGCAGATGAAGAAGAAGCACTGCTGGAGGAAGCCGCCGCCCTGCCACGCCGCCTGATTCTGCTGGGGCAGATGCATGCTCCCTCACCCATGCTGGCAAAACTGGCAGAGGAGAAGCAATTTGCGCTTGTGGGCGAACACATTGCCAATGTTCCCTTTGCCGATTGCTGCCGTCCGGATACCCTCATTGGCGCCACTCCTGACGCAAGCTGGAGCCCGGATTTACTCATCACCTGCGGGGGCGATATCGTTTCCAAGCGCATGAAGCGTCTGCTGCGTAAGCATCCCCCCAAGGCACACTGGCATATCTCGGCTGATGGCGAAGTGGTGGATACCTTCTGCGCCCTTACCCGCGTGCTGGAAGGAGAAGCGGAGGAATTCTGGGATTTGCTCGAAGCCTTTGCCGAAGAAGGTGATGCTGGCTACCGCACCCGCTGGAAAGCCGCACCTGCCACCCTGCCGGAACACGAGTACAGCGGCATGAAATTGGTGGGTGATTTAATGAACAAGCTACCGGAAAGCAGCGTGCTACACCTGGGCAACAGCTCTGCCGTGCGCTACGCGCAGCTCTTTCCTCTGCCTGCAGGAGTGCACAAGGTGCTCTGCAACCGCGGGGTAAATGGCATCGAGGGCAGCGTTTCCTCTGCAGCGGGCTATGCTTCTGCCGAACCGGAACGCTTGCATTTCCTCATCATTGGCGACCTGAGCATGTTCTACGACCTGAATGGACTACTGGCGGCCAAAGAATGCGACAACCTTCGCATCTTGCTGCTGAACAACCAGGAAGGAGGCATTTTCGGCACCCTGCCCGGCATGCCCGATTGCCCGCATATCCGCGCACCTCATGGGGAAAGCATCATAGCCTGGGGTGGCGCCAACTTCAGCTTTACGCAGGTTACCAATACCACCGACTGGACGAGGGCGCTGGAGCTTCTGCTGAATCCCGAGCCCGGCGCCGTCATGGTCGAGGTTTACACCGAAACCGAGCAGGATGCCGCCATCCTGAAAGAATTTTACAGCAAACATTAACGAGATATGAAACGCGAATGGATTCCCATCAAGGAGTATAAGGATATCATCTTCGAGCAATACAACGGCATTGCCCGCATCACCATCAACCGCGAGCGCTACCGCAATGCCTTCACCCCGCTGACTACTGCTGAGATGAGCGATGCGCTGCGCCTCTGCCGCGAGATGCAGGATATCAGCGTGGTGGTGCTCACCGGCGCGGGTGATACCGCATTCTGCGCTGGTGGTGATATGAATGTGAAAGGCCGCGGCGGCTATGTGGACACCGAAGGAGTGCCGCGGCTCTCTGTGCTTGACGTGCAGAAGCAGATCCGCTCCCTGCCCAAGCCGGTCATTGCCGCGGTGAATGGCTTTGCCATCGGCGGTGGCCATGTGCTGCATGTGGTGTGCGACCTGAGCATTGCCTCTGAAAATGCCATATTCGGGCAGACCGGCCCGCGCGTGGGCAGTTTCGATGCCGGGTTCGGTTCCTCGTACATGGCCCGTTGCATCGGCCAGAAGAAGACGCGGGAAATCTGGTTCCTCTGCCGCAAGTACACCGCGCAGGAAGCCCTGGAGATGGGGCTGGTGAACAAGGTGGTGCCACTGGAGCAGCTGGAGGATGAGTACGTGCAGTGGGCAGAGGAGATGATGCAGCATTCCCCGATTGCGCTGCGTCTCATCAAGGCAGGGCTGAACGCCGAATTGGACGGCCAGGCGGGCATTCAGGAACTGGCGGGTGATGCCACCATGCTTTTCTACATGTGCGATGAAGCGCATGAAGGCTCCCGCGCCTTCCTGGAAAAGCGCAAGCCCGATTATTCGAAATATCCGAAACTGCCCTGATGCAGCTCATCGATTCAGCAGAGCTCATGCACTTTCCCCACCCCTTCCGTCTGCGGTGGCGGCGGCGGGTGCTGCATTTCAAGCGCCCTGCTACCACCTCGCGCGGAGCTCTGACGGAGAGGGTTACCTATATCATCGAGGCAGAAACTACCGACGGCACAGGTATTGGCGAATGCTGCACCATGCCCGGACTGCTGCCGGAACCCACTCCGGATGAGCTGGATGCCTGGTGTTCCTGCGTAGAATCCAGGCAGGGATTGCCTGGGGTACCCGCGTCTTCACCCATTCAGTTCGGGCTGGAATGCGCTTTGCTTTCAGCGCTGCATGCCGGACGACCACGCTGGGATACACCCTTCACGCGGGGGGAAGGAGGCATCCCGATTCACCACCTGGTGTGGATGGACGGTGTAGATGCAATGCTGAGTTCCATCCATGAGGGGATTCAACAGGGCTTTTCCTGCGTGAAGATGAAGGTGGGAGCCCTGCCTTTTGGGGAGGAGCTGGGACTACTGCAGGAAATCCACGCAGCGTTCCCGCAGGTTGAACTGCGGGTTGATGCCAATGGAGCGTTCATCCCGCAGGAGGCTCTGCGGAAACTGGAAGCGCTGGCCGCCGCAGGAGTTGCCTGCATAGAGCAGCCCATACGCCCCGGAAAATGGGAAGAGATGCAGGAACTCTGCCGGTGCAGCCCGCTTCCCATTGCCCTGGATGAGGAGTTGATTGGTACAACACCGGATAGGCTATTCCAACAGATTCTCCCCCAGCATATCGTGATTAAGCCTTCGCTGCATGGGGGATTGCTCGCAGCGCAGAACTGGGCCTGCCTGGCAGAACAGTACGGCATTGGCTGGTGGATTAACTCTGCACTGGAAAGCCAGGTGGGGCTTACGGCCTTGGCCGAATGGTGCTCATACGCTGCACCTGGAATCATGCAGGGACTTGGCAAGGGCAACCTCTTTGCAGACGATGCACCCGGCCCCATACACCTGGTGGGCAACTGCCTGTACATGGAGCATGGGTAATCCCTCCGTGGCAGGCAGCATGATTGCCATTTGTCTCCTCATGAGTTCCAAAACTTTGGAACACATGTGATAAGTTTCCAATCTAACAACATTTAGCTTGCAATATCGGGCATGTGTGCTACAATCCGCGCGCGGGGCAATACACCCCCGGGTGCTACATCATGAACAAATGCTTTCATATTGCAGCAACTCTGGTTGCTTTTCTCCTCATCAGTATCATTCCCGCTGGAGCAGCAGGAGAAACGGAATCCGCAGCGCAGCAGCCTCAGAAGGTTGCAAAAAAAAGCATTGCCTGTTTTGAAGATTTGCGCGGACGTGTCCTGGCCGTGCCTTCTTCCACCGTTCAGGATATCTACGTGGAAGAGCATTATCCGGATATCAAGCTCGACCGCTTTGATACTGAGGCAGACATGATGCTCTCCCTGCAGCAGGAAAAGTGCGATGGTGCCATTATGGATGACGTCATATGCTATGCCCTGGTACGCAAGACGGAAGGGGTCACCATCCTGCCTGACAGTCCCGTCCCACCCTGCCAGATGGGGGTGGTGTTCGGCAAGCACAACGCCGAACTCTGCGAGCAGTTCAATGCCTTTATCAGCAAGCTCAAAGCCAGCGGAGAACTCCAGCAGATTATGGAGCGCTGGATTAAGCATTTCGATACAGCAGAAATGCCGGATTTGAAGCTTCCCACCGAGGGCAAGCCCATCCGTGTGGCCATGGAGCCCTGCACTGAACCTATCGCCTTCATCAAGAATGAGAAGATTGCGGGCTTTGATGCCGAGCTGATTCAACGCTTTTCCGTCTATATCAACCGCCCGGTTGAGATTGTGGAGATGGAGTATGACTCTCTCATTGCCTCCACAACCACCGGTAAGGCCGATATGGCCGCCTCCGGTATCCTGATTACTGAGGAACGAGCAGAGAGCGTGCTCTTCTCCAATCCGTATTATGACAGCCACTCCCGCGTGGCCGTGCTGACCAAGAATGCCCATTCCTCCCTGGTCAAGGGCAATGAGGGGTCTCAAGTCCTGGGCATCTGGGGCAGCATCAAGCGGAGTTTCCACCGCAACATCATTGAAGAGCGCCGCTACATGCTCCTTTGGGATGGACTGAAGGTGACGGTGCACATTTCCTTCTGCTCAGCCCTGCTGGGAACGGTGCTTGGGGCATTCATCTGCTACCTCCGCATGAGCCGCATCTCCCTCCTCCGCAATGTGGCTAAGGTGTACATCGATGTCATGCGCGGCACACCCGTGCTGGTGCTGCTCATGATGATGTGCTACGTTGCCTTCACCCAGTTCGACAACACGCCGGTGGCCATCATCACCTTTGCCATGAACTTCGCTGCCTATGTGAGCGAAATGTTCCGCACCTCCATCAGCAGCATCGATAAGGGACAGACCGAAGCCGGAATCGCGCTCGGGTTCTCTCCGGTACGCACGTTCTGCTATATCGTACTTCCCCAGGCGGTACGCCGCGTGCTGCCTGTTTACAAGGGTGAGCTCATCTCGCTCATCAAGAACACCTCCATTGTAGGTTATGTGGCGGTGGCAGACCTGACCCGCGCGTCCTACATCATCCGCGGCCGCACCTTCGACCCGTTCTTCCCGCTGCTCATGGTGGCGCTCATGTACTTCCTCATTGCATGGCTGTTTACGTATATCCTTGACCGTATCGGCCGCAAGATCTGCTAATGTTCACACCTCCTCTTGAAACGATGATTCAAATCAAACACCTTCAGAAGAGCTTCGACAATCTGGATGTCCTGCGCGATGTGAACCTGAATATCAAGCAGGGTGAAGTCATCTCCATCATAGGCCCCTCCGGCACCGGTAAGAGCACCTTCCTGCGTTGCCTCAATCTGCTGGAGCAACCGACCGGTGGCAGCATTGTCATTGATGGAGCAGAAGTTCTCAACGGCCGGGTGAATGCCTCACGCCTTCGCCAGAAGATGGGCATGGTGTTCCAGTCCTTCAACCTGTTCAACCACCTTTCCGTGCTGGACAATGTGTGCATTGGTCCGGTGAAGTTGCTGGGCAAGAGCCGCAAGGAAGCAGAGGAAAAAGGCATGGAGCTACTCAAGATGGTAGGTATGGCCGAAAAGGCGCACACTATGCCCTCTGAGCTTTCCGGTGGGCAGAAACAGCGCGCAGCCATCGCCCGCTGCCTCTCTATGGATCCGGAAATCATCCTCTTTGATGAACCTACTTCTGCCCTGGATCCCACCATGGTCAGTGAGGTGCTTTCCGTCATCCGCGCCCTGGCCCGGCAGGGGATGACCATGGCCATCGTGACGCACGAAATGAACTTTGCGCGTGATGTGAGCACCCGCGTGGTGTACATGGATGAAGGCATCATCTACGAGGAGGGGACTCCGGAAGAAATCTTCGAGCGCCCGAAACGCGAGCGTACCCGCGTATTCGTGAACCGTATCCGCGATTTCCATTACCAATTCCACAGTCCGGATTATGACCGGTTCCACCTCAAATCTGAGTGGCAGGCATACTGCAACAAATACTTCCTGACCCGCGAAAGCATGCGGAAGGCCCAGCTTATTGGCAACGCGCTTTTCCGCAATCTTCCCTTGGAAAAAGGCCCCCTCGACTTCTATTTCCGCTACTCTGAAAAAACGCGGGAAATGAGTATGGAGGTTCTCCTTCCCTTTGGCGTGGAACCGGTTGACCTGGAGCAAAACAAGGTCATCGGCGAGCTCTGCTCCGGCATTGAATCAAACTATGAGGATGACCGCATCAAATACCGTCTGAAGCTGCGCCACAAAAACCGCTGAATATCAGAGAGCGACCTACCTTGCGCGCCCGCGTCCCCAACGCTTGGCGCGCTTTTTGTTCTATCAGCAAATCAGTTGGAAAAAGAGGCGAGAAACGGCTTGCCAAGTGAGTCTTTCTCATGTATAATGCGCGCGCATCCAAGCGATGATTCAAGCTATGTCCGGCAATCTCACTTACAAGCAGTCCGGCGTCGACACTATTGAGGCGCAGTCTTTTGTTTCTGATATCAGCGCACACGTCAAGCGCACGCAGAAAAACCGCCAGCTTTGCAATGCTTTCGGTCTTTTTGCTGCTGCCTATGACCTGTCTTCCTACAAGGAACCAGTCATTGTAACCGGTACTGACGGCGTGGGCACCAAGACGGAAATCCTGTTCGACATGGATATGCTCGAAACCGCCGGTAAGGATCTGGTGGCCATGAATGTGAACGATATCCTCACCACTGGCGGTGACCCGCTCGTTTTCCTGGATTACCTTGGTATCTCCAATCTGGAAGTTGAGCGTCCGCGTATCACCCGCCTGGTAGCAGGTATGTGTGATTACCTGGAAAGCTGCAACTGCATTCTGGCAGGCGGTGAGACCGCAGAAATGCCCGGTGTGGTGCCTGAAAACCTCGTGGAAATGGCTGGTTTCAGCATCGGCTGCGTGGAAAAGAGCCAGATGATTGACCCCTCCAAGGTGGCTGTTGGTGATATCCTCATCGGCTACCCCAGTGATGGTTTCCATGCGAACGGCTGGAGCCTGGTACGCCGCGTGCTGGCTCAGAATCCTGACCTGCTCACCCAGGAAGAGCTGCGCGACCTGCTCGCGCCTACGCGCCTGTATCATGATGTGGTGTACGACATGCGTAAACTCGGCATCACTCCCAAGGCCTACGCCCACATCACCGGTGGTGGCCTGCCTGAAAATCTGGAACGCTTCCTGGGCGAAAAGGGAGCAGACCTCGAAATTCCCTACTGGGACAACGCACCTGCCCAGAAGGTGCTGCAATTCGTTGATGCAGAGGATCGCTTCCACACCTTCAACATGGGTATCGGCTGGGTGGCCATCGTCTCCCCCGACCAGGTGGAACAGGCGCTCACGGCTGGTCCCGGCGGCACGGTGATTGGCACCATGCGCGAAGGCAAGGGCATTAAGGTAAGTGTCCGCAAGTAATACCGGAAAGGAGACAAGCACATGTCTGCAGCAATCCGACTGCTCAAACCGCTCTCGTACTTTGAAGAAAAGTACGGGAACCCAGAGTGGGCATTCAACAAGCTTTTCCTCCTGCTGGAAAAGCAGCGCAACCGCGGCCAGGACGGAGCCGGTTTCGGCAGCATCAAGCTGAACATGCCGCTGGGTGAGCCCTATATTTTCCGTTCCCGTGCCGTGGGCGGTTCTGCGCTCACAGAGCTCTTCACCTCCCAGCAGCGCCATCTGCGCCAGATGCGTAAGACGGGGGTTATCAACGGAACGGATGCCATCACCTTCAAGAAGAACTTCAACTTTGGCGGTGAGGTGCTCATGGGGCACATGCTCTACGGCAACAGCGGAGTCCAGTATGAAGAAGGTAACTGCCATCCCTTTGTGCGCCGTTCCAACTGGCCTACCCGCACCCTCATGCTCCAGGGCGATTTTTCCATGACCAATGTGGAGGAACTGCATGAGAAGCTCATGGCTCGTGGTCAGCACCCGGTGTTTGATACCAACACCCAGGCGATTATGGAGGAAGTGGGCTACCATCTCGATGAAGCCCATACCGACAAATACCGTGAACTGCGGAAGAGGAACGTGGACGGACGCGAGATTCCGCAGATTATTTCCGCAGAGCTCAACCTCTTCGACGTCATTAACAAAGCCAGCAAGGACTGGGATGGCGGCTACGTTATTATGGGCGCAGTAGGAAATGGTGATTTCTTCTGCATGCGTGACCCGCACGGTATACGCCACTGCCATTACGTACTGACGGATGAGTTCCTGGCCATTGCCAGCGAGCGTGTACCGCTCATGAGCGTGATGGAGGTCGAGGAAGGCCAGGTGCATGAACTGGGAGCAGCCAACATGATTCTCGTGAAGGCAGATGGCCAGGTGACCATCAAGGAATATACCACTCCCGCCAAGTTCACCCCCTGCTGCTTTGAGGATATCTATACCTCCCGCGGCAATGACCCGGTCATCTACCGCGAACGAAAAGCACTGGGCGCCAACCTCACAGAGAAAGTTGTGAATGCCTTGGATGGAAGCGATTTCTCGAAGGCGGCCATCACCTTCATTCCGAACACGGCAGAAGTTTCCTACTATGGTCTGCTTGAAGGGCTCCGCGCCTACCGCCGCAACAAGGTGACCCAGGCCATGATTGAAGCTTTCCGCAACGGCTCCATGAGTGAGGAGCTCATCAACGAGCTCATCCTCAGCCGCTGGCCACGCGCAGAAAAGATTGCCCACAAGGACATCAAGCTCCGCACCTTCATCTCTGAGGCCAGCAGCCGGAAGCAAATGGCCTCCATGGTGTATGACCTTACCTACGGTGCCGTGCATGAGGATGAAGTGCTTGTGGCGATTGATGACTCCATTGTGCGCGGTACCACGCTCAAGATGAGTCTGCTGCGGCTTCTGTCCCGCACCAAGGCCCGCAAGATTGTAATAGTTTCCTCTGCTCCGCAGGTTCGTTACCCGGATTTCTACGGTATTGACATGAGTGAAATGGGGCAATTCGTTGCCTTCCTTGCGG
The DNA here is from genome assembly GCA_045538105.1 of Akkermansia sp. Lineage (GTDB taxonomy): Bacteria > Verrucomicrobiota > Verrucomicrobiia > Verrucomicrobiales > Akkermansiaceae > Akkermansia. The sequence continues at coordinate 123,839 of JAZSQS010000038.1, read as the reverse complement.
CTATCAACCTGCTGCACCGTAAGGGGCTTGCCAACATCATTACCGATGTGTACAACGAGTGCCGCTACCAACTCACCCAACCGGCTGAAAAACGTACCAACCCGGTGCGCCGCATATACGGAGCCCTCACCGAAGAGGAAATCACCCAGGAGATTTCCCGCATGGTGACGCCAGAGGATTCGCCTTGCGAAATCCAGTGCATCTACCAGACGCTGGAGGGACTGCACAATGCCATTGAAGCACCCTGTGGTGACTGGTACTTCAGTGGACACTACCCCACCCCCGGTGGTTATACCCTTATTAATAAAACCTATATCGATTGGTATGAAAAGACCAGCGGCCGCGCTGGGGAGTTCGTACTCTGAGAACAGGATCCCGCACAGCCGTGGGGGATGGGGAGCCCCGCAAGACTCCCCATCCCCAGGCGGCTCTACCCAACCCCACCCTATGCCCCCCCCTGCTCATGAAAGAAGCCTCCAGAGAAACGTATGCCGACTTACCGGATGAGGAGCTCATTGCGAGCACCCTCGCTGGAAAGACTCGTGCCTACGATGAACTCATCCGGCGCCACAGCCGCAAGCTGAACGCCATGCTTATCCAAATGCTTAACAGCGAGGCTGATGCCTACGATGTGGCTCAGGAGTCATTCCTGAAAGCTTTTCATTCCCTGCGCTATTTCAAGGGGAACAGTTCATTTTACACCTGGCTCTATTCCATTGCTCTCAACAATGCCCGAAACTTCCTGCGTAAACGCAAACGCGAGCGGAGTTACAGTCTGGATAATGATGAAAAGGGCAATCCCCTGGAGAAGGATAGTGAACTGGCTGATGGGAATCTGGAATCAGACCCCATCCGCAAAGCCCAGGTAAATGACCTGCGTGGCAAACTGGCACGCGCCATTTCCCAGCTTTCCCCAGCTCATCAGGAAGTCGTGAACCTCTGCGATATCCAGGGGCTTTCCTACCCGCAGATTGCCAAGCTCATCAATATCTCTGAAGGCACGCTGCGTTCACGCCTGCACTACGCCCACAGGCAGCTCCAAGGGCTCCTGGCAGATGAGGTGTGAGCACGGTGCGCGCCGGGGTAAAATATTCGCGCGGGCATCGACCTTTCAGACTCATCTGGAGGGAGATAATTAACCTTGACCCCTGCTGGGGCATCATGTAGAATACGCTGCAAATGAAAAAGCCCATTGTCCGCAAGGTGGAACAGGTGCCGGTAAGCCGGTTTTATGAAAAATACCGCAGCACATTGGAATTACAGTTGCTGAACACGCCGCTTGGCATGTCCCGCCCGATTGTGCAGGCTGCCTTCAACCGTCCTGGACTGGCTTTAGCGGGGTATTTCGGTTATTTTGCCCACGAGCGAATCCAGGTATTCGGGGCGGCAGAGATGGCCTACCTGGGTACCATGACCCAGACCGAGAGAGAAGAAAGGCTGGACCGCATCTGCTGCCAGGATGCCCCCTGCCTCATCTTTGCGCGAGGAGTGGATGTTCCCGCTGATGTGCTGGCTATTGCAGACCGATACAACCTCTGCGTTTTCCGCACAGCGCTGCTCACCATGGACTTTGTGAACCGCGCCACCTACATTCTCGAAAACGAGTTTGCAGATAGCACCACCATGCATGCCTGTATGGTCGACGTACGCGGTGTGGGCGTACTCATCACCGGCAAGGGGGGCGTGGGCAAGAGTGAAATTTCACTAGGCCTGGTGGAGCGAGGTTCCTCCCTGGTGGCTGATGATATGGTACGCATCCGCAACCTGGGTGGTGACCTCATTGCCACAGCTCCCCAACTCAGCAGCGGATTCATCGAAATCCGCGGTCTGGGCATCATCAACGTTACCAACCTCTTTGGTCTGAAAGCCTTCCGCAAGGAAAAACGCATTGACCTGGTCATCAACCTCTTCAGCGGCGAAATGACAGAAATGGAACGCCTGGGTCTGGAACACAAGTACATCAACATCCTCGGGGTGGAAGTGGAGCACCTGAACCTGCCCGTTGCACCCGGACGCGATATGTGCCGACTGGTAGAGGTGGCAGCCCTGGGGCGCTACCTGCGCGACAGCGGCTATGATATGGCCAGCGAGTTCAATAAGCGCCTGAATAAGGAAATCGCTAACCGCACCGTCTACCCCGGCAACGCTGAATAAGATAATGAGCACTCCCCTTTCTGAAATTGTATCCCTGCTGGATTCCACGCTCCGCATCTCCGAAATCCGGGATGCCTCAGTGGCTATGAATGGCCTGCAAGTGGAGAACAACGGTAGCGTAAGCAAGGTGGCTCTGGCGGTTGACGGCTCCCAGAAGAGCATTGATGATGCCATTGCGGCCGGGGCAGATTTACTGGTGCTGCACCACGGCATCTTCTGGTGCGGTCTGCAGCCAGTCAAGGGCTGGTGGAAGCAGAAACTCCAAAGCTGCCTGAACCATAATCTGGCCATTTACTCTGCCCACCTTCCTCTGGATATGCACCCTACCCTGGGCAACAATGCAGGCATAGCAAAAGCACTTGGTTTGCAGGATGTGCAGCCGGAGGTAGATTACCACGGCACGCTCATTGGGCTTTCCGGTTTCTTCCCCGGTACGGTGGATGAACTGCGCGGGAAATACTCCCAAATCACAGGTTCTGCAATTACTGGTGTGGTGCACAATGGTACCCTGCCCGCCGGTCGCATAGCTCTTTGCAGCGGTGGTGGTGGTGAGGAGATTTACCAGATGCACGCCAAGGGTTACGGCACTTATCTCACAGGCGAAGAAAACCACTGGGTCAGCAATGCCGCCCAGGATATGGGGGTAAACGTTCTCTTTGCCGGTCATTACTCTACAGAAACATTTGGCGTAAAAGCAGTGGGTGAATTGCTGGCCGAACGCTTCGGGCTACCCACGGTGTTCATTGATAACCCCACTGGCATGTAACCATGCTCATCATTGTTGAAGACCAGCTCGGCACGCGTCTGGACCAATACCTGGCAGCCCAGTTGCCAGAGCTTTCACGAGCCCGCATCCAGGCTCTCATCAAGGAGGGGGAAATCACTATCAATGGAAAAAGCACCAAAGCCAAGACCCCGGTAGAGCGCAACATGCGAATCGAGGTGAATATCCCTGAGCCGGAACCAGCCGAAGCTCAGCCGCAGGATATACCTCTTTCTGTACTCTACGAGGATAAGCACGTCATTGTCATTGATAAGGAAAGCGGCATGGTGGTACACCCCGCCGCCGGTAACCCTGATGGGACACTGGTGAATGCCGTGCTCTTCCACTGTGGTGATTTATCCGGCATCGGTGGAGTGGAGCGTCCCGGCATTGTCCACCGGCTGGACAAGGACACCAGCGGCTGCATTGTGGTGGCCAAGAACGACCAGGCCCACCTCTCCCTCACCACGCAATTTGCCGAGCGCGATACTGGTAAAATCTACCTGGCCGTCGTCCAGGGCTGCCCGAAGGAGCAAAAAGGCACCGTCTTTACCAACATTGGGCGTCACCCGGTCAACCGGCTCAAAATGGCGGTCGTGAATCCCGGCAGCGGAAAACCCGCCATCACCGACTGGAAGGTGCTGCACTACGATGCCGCCACCGATTCCTCGCTGGTCATGTGCACCCTGCACACCGGACGCACCCACCAGATACGCGTACACATGCTTCATTTGGGGCACCCACTCATTGGCGATCCCATCTATGCTCACCCGCAGCGCCAGAAGGCCCGCCCCGGTCGGCTGATGCTCCACGCCTGGCGCCTTGCCTTCAACCACCCGGCAGATGGGCGACGCATTGCCATCCAATCCCCTATCCCGGCAGAATACACTCCCTGGCTCATCGGCCACGACTTACCAGAGTGGGAAGAACAGCGCACTAATTAAAGCCGTAGCGCTACGTGCAGATGCCCCCCTGCAGTAACTAATAACTCTCTGCATCAATTAGTCAATTGCTCCCCTGAATGGGGGAATAAGGAACCTACCCACCAGCGAACAATTCCCTTACCTTGTTCAGGAAGTAAAACAAGATAGGGCTGTTTGCCTACGCATCCACGAGCACTTCGCGGGCGCGGGTGGCGCCGGAGGGGGCGGAGATGACGCCGTTCTCCTCCATCATGTCCATAATCTTGGCGGCGCGACCGTAGCCAATGCTGAAGCGGCGCTGCAGAAGCGAAGTGCTGGCCTTGCGCTCGGTGACCACCAGCTGCACACAGCGGGTGTAAAGTTCAGCGTCCTCATCATTCATGTTCTTGGTACCGATGCGGCCGCCATTGTCTGCATTCGGGGAGCCACCCTCTGCATTGTCCATTTCAGCAGCCACGCCCTGCTCAAACTTCTGCTTGGCATGGGCTGCACAGTGGGCAATAATCTTGGCAATTTCTGCATCGCTCACAAAGGCACCCTGCACGCGGGTCATCTTGGTAATGCCACCGGGCGGCAGGAAGAGGCTATCGCCCTTACCCAGCAGGTTTTCTGCACCGGCAGTATCCAGAATGATACGGGAATCCAGCGGGCTGGCAACACGGAAGGCTATACGGCTCGGGATATTGGCCTTGATGGTACCGGTCACCACGTTCGCGCGTGGAGTCTGCGTGGCGGCCACCAGGTGGATACCTGCAGCGCGAGCCTTCTGGGTCAGGCGTGCAATGTAGTTTTCCAGGTCTTCCTTGACGACCATCATGAGGTCTGCCAACTCGTCGATAATGATGACAATGTAGGGCAGCTTGAGCGGAATGGGCTCTGGGTCATCAAAGTCAAATTCATCCTGCTTCTCTTCACCCAGCGGCACCTCATCCTCTGCCTGGCGCTCGATTTCACTGGCCATGGCTTCAATGGCAGCGTAATCAATGGGGCCCTCAACATCCTCCTCAGGCTCATCAATGGGGCCATCATCTTCACGGTTGTTGAAGTCCTCGAAATTGCGTACCCCCACCTGGCTGAAGAGACGATAACGGCGCTCCATCTCATTCACAGCCCAACGCAGTGCACCGATGACGCGACCAGGCTGGGTCACCACCGGGCAAATCAAGTGCGGCAGCTTGCGGTAGGGCTGCATTTCCACCACTTTCGGATCAACGAGAATAAGTTTCAGCTCTTCCGGGCGGAACTTGTAGAGCATGGAAAGAATCATGCTATTGATACAAACGGACTTACCAGAACCCGTCGTACCAGCCACAAGTGTGTGTGGCATAGCGGCAAGGTCTCCGATAACGGCGTTACCATAAACATCCTTACCCAGGGCCACAGGTATACGCAGTTTCGGATTATTGAAATTATCCGACTGCAGAAGCTCCCTCAGGTATACAGGGGATTTCTGAGAATTCTCCAACTCTATACCCACGGTATTCTTCCCAGGAATCGGTGCCAGAATATTCACGGATTTCGAGCTAGTCGCCATCATGATATCCTTATCCAACGCGGCAATACGATTCACACGAAGCCCGCGCGGAGGATAGAATTCATAGCGTGTGATACTGGGACCACGCGTAATATCACCCGGTTCCACTGTAATCTTGAAGGTATCCAGCGTCTCAATGATGCGTTGCTGCACATCCATCATCTCGCGTTGGGCAGCCTCGGTCACCTCTTGCGATACAGGCTCAAATTTCAGCAAGGCATACGGAGGAAGGGGATAATCCTCATACTGCACGCGAGTGTCCTTCCTTTCTGTTAACTGGGGTGTCTTTCGGGCATTATTTACCTTGGCAGCAGCAGGCTTAGGAGCCGGGGTCTGGCGCTGGGGCATGGTGCTGCGCGCAGGCGCTGGGGCGCCCATGCGGCGATCCACTTGCTCCTGAAGTCGGGTATTAACAACAGCGCGTCGCGGTTGCGGTACCACCTCCTGGTCGGCACCAGGTGCATTCTGGAGGGCTATCGTTTCCTCTACTGGTGCCATCAAATCCAACAAGTTGCTCCGGTTGCTGGATGGAGCATACTGGCGACCGCGCCCCGTCGGGGGACGCTGAATCTCCACGCGCTCAGCTTCACGGCGGCGGCTCTCGGCCATTTGCTGTTCAAATGACTGCACTGGGGGATAATCCGGCTCTTCGTAGGCTGGGTCCTGGATATAGCGGTTTTCCAGGGATGAACGCTGGCGCGCAGGCAGCGGAGCCGCCGGCTGGTCATCGGTAAAAAGGTAGGCATCCTTCTTTCCAGAAGCCCGGCGGGCTTCTGCTGCAGCCACTTCGGCATCTGCCGCTGCGGCTTCCTCAGCAGCGGCTAATTCACGTGCCAACTGAGCCTGGCGAACCCGGAGATTCTCTTCCCGCAGGGCGCGGCGGCGTTCTTTGCTGGCAGCACGGTTCTCGCGCCAGCGACACCAGATGCCGGAAAGGTCGTACCAAACCTCCTTCCAGAAGCGGATGAAGGTGAAACGGGCAAAATATATCCACGCCGTTGCATGCAGCAGCAGGAAGGTAACCAGCGCCCAGCGTGTTCCGATAAGGGGTTCCAGCACACAGCAGCCGTCCAGATACCCCAGCAGACCGCCCACGGAATAAAGAGAATGGGCTCGCTGCCAGCTGCTCAGGAACCAAGGCTGCAATGCCAATATGGCACAGGCAAAGATAATCAGGCAGAACATGGCCACCATCTGCAGCACATACGGACGCCGGGGCCAGATAATCAATCCCGCAGCAAAAATAATTAACAGAAAAAGGGAATAAAGAGCCCCGGCTCCCAATACCCAGTTATAAATGCCAGCCAGGTACAAACCAACCACCCCAAGCCAGTTCGTGCAGGGCGCTTCCTCTGCCGCAGTGCCGCCTGTCGGGTTAAGTACGTCCCATCCCATCTCAGAATGATTGTAGCTCAGAATGCTGCATATCATGAATAAGGCAAAAGCCACCAGGCACGACCCAGTCAATCGGGTGGGCCATGTTCTCGCTTCGCGCTGGGGCAGCTGGGGCTCTGTCTCGTACTCCATATTACCGCGCCGTTATCATAACTGTTCCCTTTTATCTCCGCAAGAGCAAAGTGCGTTCTATCTCCACGAAATGCTCGCCGCAAGACCCTTTACGGAGTTCTTGCGGCGAGGTTATATGATTCATATTCAGTTGACCGACTCATCATCAGAAGCGGCGGCATGCCCTAGCTCGGAGCATTGCCTGGCGGAAGTGAGGGTTCTTTTTCACACAGGGCTTGAAGTGGGGCTTATGCACATGCTTCTTATGGAACACGGGTTTCACATGATTGCAGCCTTTCTTGGAAAACGGTCTGTCAAACTTCTTGCAAGGCTTAACGGGACGCGGCTTAGCTACATGCGGCATGTGAGCCTTGTGGCAAACTGGAGCTTTGCCTTTCCCGAAGTGGTTACGCGGACCAGCGGCTTCCGACTGGCTGTTGAGCGCAAACAGGGCTACGAGGGCAAGAACGGCTAATTTTGAGAAGTAGTTTTTCATTGTCTTGTTTGGGGGTTGGTACCAGGCTTCATGCCCCGTACATTAATGCAGCGCATCAGAAAAACAATTTTATTTAAGCATTATAATATTTTATTAAATAAAACAAAAAAGGTTCCCACAGCCTAACAGCCGTAGGAACCTTAAGATGTTCAGCGATAATGATTAGTTGCGCTGTTGCTCAATCATGTTCTTGATGGCGCCATTGAACTTCTTGTGCTCGATAGCCAATTTACCAATGCGGGTGAGCTCCTGGTTAATAGCCCTGTTGAGTGCCGCAGCAGTGGCGCGGGAGGACTGGTGAACAGGGATATTCTCTTCTTCTTCCTCCATAATCTTGACTGTACCAAGAGCGGTTACCGTACCAGTAGCAGCTTCTTCATCAATCACCTCGCCATAGATTTTCTCCAGGGGTTTCACAGCCTTGGCCGCAGACTTTTCGTTGCGGACGGAGCGGAGGATTTTAAGGGTTTTCTTCTGGTTGGAAATATAGAACTTGGTGTCCTCCTTGAGCGCCTTATCATCCTCACGGCGCTCAGCACCAGAGCGACTATCCTCTATAGCCTCGGCAGCTTCTTTAGCCTCCTTCTTAGCCTTTGCGGCATCTCGCTTGTCCTGAAGGTCGGACTCGCTCACCATGTCGAAGTTAAAATCAACGGCTTTCTTGGCAGCCTTGGCCTTTTTCCCTTTCTTGGGGGCTGCATCAGCCATGGGCATACCAACGCCCACAAACAAGGCGGCCATGAACAACATGTATTTCGTCTTCATCATCATTTGGTATTTTATGGGATTAGCGGGCAGCCTCCACTTTCTCCTGCAAGGGTGCAAGGTCGTAGGAATCTGCCCATTTTTTAAGTTCTTTACCAGTATAGGAAGAGAGGCCATCTGCCGTAAGCTGGCGTGCCAGAACACCGGCTGGAATCAGCATGCAAAGGAAATCGGCCTCTCTCTCATAGCCAACCCTGACCTCACCCGTGCGGGTCATGATAACGCCGTCACAAGGACTCATGCTATTGAGCTCCACAATAGCTGCCGATAGGGCATCTCTCTGAATCTCAAAGCTGGCTGGGTTATCCGGCATGGCGGCAGTATACACAATTCTGAGGGAATTACAAGCGTTTATTATGGTTTTTTATCTAATGGAGTACGGAAAAGACACCCCACCGCAAAGGTAGCAATGGTTCCGACCGTCACGCGCCAGGGGAATGCAATGGCAGGCAACCAGCCCTGGCGGCCTCCTATTTCCAGCAGAATCACCACGGCAAAACCGCAAAGCATCGCAATGACGTTTCCAGTATCGCATCCGCGCCCCTTGGTCAGCATACCCAGCAGGAATACACCCAGCAAGGAGCCGTAGGTATATCCGAAAATCCCCAACGCGATGGGCAGGATGCGAACTGTGGGATCCATCACCGTCAGCCACGCCGTACCGGCGCCAACCACAATCAGCAACACGGCAAAGAACACCGTAAGCCATCGGACAGCCCGCAGTTGCTCAGTCTGATTTGCTGAGGGGTGAAACACATCCACATACCAGTCACGCGTGGCAGTGGTTGCAAGGGCATTCAGGGCAGTAGAGAGCGACCCCATGGCCGTGGCCAGCAGAGCCGCCACCAACAGACCACGTACCCCTGCGGGCAGGCAGTGGATGATGAACCAAGGAAAAATCTCAATCTGCTTTTCAGGCGGAGCAATACCATTCTGGGCAAAGTAGACAAACAACAACATGCCGCAGGATATGAAAATCAGCACAATGGGCATATCCATAAGCCCGGAGAGAATGACGGCGCGGGCGCCTTTCTTGCTATCTGGAGCGGCCAGCATGCGCTGCACCATATCCTGGTCCGTGCCGTGCGTAGCCATGGTGATGAATGTGGAGCCCAGAACGGCAGTCCACAGTGTATACTCACTACCCAGGATATTCCTGATATCAGCCCACAAGCCCTGCCCTGTGAGGCCGGAATCGAAAAAGGCCCAAGGTTTCAGATTCTGGATTTTGCAGGGGTTATAATCCTCGTTCCCGAGATGGTGACAAATCGTATCCCAGGCAGTTCCCCAACTGCCTCCAGACTTGATGCTGAAGAGCAACACACCGATGGTCGTGATAAGGGAAATAGCCAGAATGGAAGCCTGAAGCACATCAGTCCACACCACGGCCTTAAGCCCACCCAAGGTGGTATACACGGCTGTTGCGATAGTAATGAAAGTCAGCGCCGCAATGTAGATGACCACAGTTTCTATCTGACCGGCGTGTTCTTGCCCGGTCACCATCATATAGGCAATAACCAGCAGAATACCGGCAAAGAAAAGGCGCGTGCCACTGGCTAACACACGGCTGATAAGGAAGGTGACGCTGGCCCAACGCCGGGTAGTAAGCCCAAACCGCTTTTCCAGGTACTCATAAATGGAAACCACATGATACTGGTAGTACGGGCGTAGGAAAAGACGCCCCACGATGATACGCCCCAGAATAGTGCCTATGGCAAGCTGGGCATAGGTGAAATTTCGCAGGGCAAAGCCCTCACCCGGAGCTCCCAGGAAGGTGGCTGCACTAATTTCAGCCGCCAGAATTGACGCCAGAATGGCCCACCACGGTAAATTGCGGTTTCCCAGGGCGTAGCTTTCCAAGCTCTCCTGCTTGCGACCCACATAAAGCCCAATGCCGAATATGGCACAGAAATACGCAGTGACTACCAGTATATCAATCATCTCATTCAAAAAATCAGCGGGGGGCGTTCATGCGCCCACCGCTGGTGGATAAAGGTTCCAGACTTATGCCTGCTGGGCTTCCAGTGCTGCGGCCACCAGCCCGGAGAAAAGCGGATGCGGACTGTTCGGGCGACTCTGGAATTCAGGATGATACTGGCAGGCAATGAAGAAGGGATGGGAAGGAAGCTCCACGACTTCCACCAGACCATGCTCATCATTCACAGCTGAAATGACCATGCCGCCCTGCTCGACTTCCTCTCGGTAGTCAGCATTGAATTCATAGCGGTGGCGGTGGCGTTCCGAGATAACCTCCTTACCTCCGTAGAGTTTGCTGCAGAGCGTACCCGCCTTGATATGGGCGGGGTATGCTCCCAGACGCATGGTGGCACCCATGTTCTCGATATGCTTCTGCTCTTCCTGCAGGCAGACCACGGGAGTCTGGCTTTCCTTGTTGAACTCTGTGGAATTGGCATCTGCATACCCCAGCACGTTGCGGGCGAATTCGATGACTGCCACCTGCATACCCAGGCAGATTCCCAGGAAGGGAATGTTATTTTCACGGGCATACTGGACAGCCTTAATCTTGCCTTCCACGCCGCGGTCACCAAAGCCACCTGGTACCAGGATACCATCTACCTTGCCTATCATCTCCTCACAGCTTCCGGAGCTCAGCGCTTCTGCATCCACGCGCACAACCTCTACCCGGCAGTCATTGGCAGCACCTGCGTGAGTGAAGCTTTCGTAAATGGACTTATACGCATCCTGCAGGGAAATGTACTTGCCCACCACGGCTATGCGTACGCTGTGAGAGGGATGTATCACGCGCCCCACGAACTTCTGCCAGTCATCCATCTTGGGCTTGGGTACGGTGATTCCCAGCACGTCAGTCACGATGCGATCCACCTTGTCGCGTCCCAAATCAATCGGGCATTCGTAGATGCTGTGCTTCACATCACAGAAGGCCACCACGTTGGATGCCGGGACATTACAGAACATGGCAATCTTTCGTTTTTCTTCTTCCGTCAGATTATCCATTTCCGTACGGCATACAATCATATCCGGCTGAATGCCAATCTCACGCAGCTTGGCCACACTCTGCTGCGTGGGTTTGGTCTTTGTCTCACCGGCAGCCTTAATGTAGGGCAGCAGGGTTACATGGATGAAGCAACAATTGTTACGCCCTACCTCCTGGCTGAACTGACGCAGCGATTCCAGGAACAGGAAACCTTCAATATCTCCCACTGTACCACCAATTTCAGTGATAATGACGTCGCACTCCTTGTTCTTTTCCGTCAGGTCATACAAACGCTGCTTGATTTCATCCGTTACATGCGGAATGTACTGCACCGTCTTGCCAAGGTAATCGCCGCGACGTTCCTTTTCCAGCACATGCTCAAATACTTTGCCACTGGTCAGGTTATTCAGCCGGGACAGCTCACAGTGCACAAAGCGTTCGTAATGTCCCAGGTCAAGGTCTGTCTCGGCACCATCGTTAAGTACGTACACCTCACCATGCTGGTAGGGGCTCATCGTACCCGGATCAATGTTCAGGTACGGGTCAAACTTCTGCATAGTGACCTCCAGGCCGCAATGCTCCAACAACGTTCCAATGGAGGCTGCTGCAAGTCCTTTACCCAGGGAGGATACGACACCGCCAGTAACAAAGATGTATTTCATAATTTTATTCTCTGTGTGGTTAAGCTAATCATATCAGATTCTGGTGTTCATGTCGAGTTTTTGTCCGCCTTATTCCCAATTACCAACTTCCATTCAGTCTCCCAATATGCTCATTATAAAATAATTCTTGACATCCTCACAATATCGCCTAAACTTTCTTAGGTTGCTTTATAAAGTTATGGATTCACGAAGTAGAATCACGCATTACATGCACCGGCAACAGCGCGCGACACGGCCGCAGATAGCAGCCGCCATGGGGCTCAGTCTAGTGAGCACAAATGCCGCCGTTGCCGCACTGGAAAAAGAAGGGATACTCAAATCCGGGGAGCTTATACCCTCCGGAGGAGGGAGGCCCGTGCGGGAATACCACTATAACAACCACCACGGAGCCGTGGCTCTCATCACAGCCACCCCGGAAACACACTGTACATTACTACACTTTGAGCTGCTGGATATGCAGGGAAGGATTTTGGAAGAAACAGCAGCACGATTCGTGCAAATTCATGCAGAAAGCCTGGATGAGTGGATAGATGCAGCGGGTCGCCGACACAGGATACAGAAAATTTGCCTGCCAGTAGGTTATGGAAACACACTGAGCCAGCACTTGCAGGAACGATACAGCTGCAAAGTGCAGGAATACTCAGCAGCAGAAGCTCTGGATAGTGGGAAAGAAGACACACTCACACTGCTATTGCTGCGAGGAGGAGTTCCAGAAGGCTCCATATACCGACACGGGCATAGCACGCCATGCCCCCTGCTCCGCATGCTTCCCATGCCTGCGAACTGGGAAAGTCTGGACTATAATGACCACACCCTGGTAGAAGAAATGCTGGCAAGGTTGCTGCAGTTGCTCACATGCACCATGACGCCAGCGAACATTAACATGTACGCAGACTTCTGGACTGACCGGCTCATTTCTCGCCTCAACTATAACCTCAGCACAAAATTACGCCAACCCGCCACCTTTCCAAAGATGCGCTACTACACCATCACATCTGCACAAATTCCATTACAACTCCGCAAAGGCGCCGCAAAAATTTAGCAAAGTCTAATCAAGGCCTGCGAACTGCAGATGCATCCAATCATAGTTGCGCTCCCGCCCCAGCGATACCGCGCCGTGCCGCTCCCAAATCTCCCACCATGCCGCACAATCCGGGCGAGAAAGAGAAGCGCGCGGCGATTTCACATTCAAGCCATTGGAAGCAGGAGCAAAATCAAGGGCTATTCCCCAGGCATGCAGGGAAAGAGTCTTACCTCTGGCTGTTGCCCGGAAATTGTAGCTACCGCCATATTGATTGAGTCCAAGGCGCTGTATCTCCTCCTTGCCATAATGTTCCAGTACTTCTGCTAAAGCCTGCTGCACATGGAGAGCAATCAATCGGTGCACACGAATGCTCCGCACGGGAGCCCCCTCATAATAGAGCTGATAAGCAGGCACCACACTCACTAAATTCTCCTCCTCGCCAGGGGAACCAAAACAACTCGCGCAGCTACGCACCACACTCTGTGCCGGCCATACCGGAATTTCCTGTATTCCCAGAGCAGAGGAAATAGCTTGCAGTGTCTGAGGCCCCACAATTCCATCTACTGCAACTCCCAAGTGCTGCTGGATGCGTCTGATGCGTTTTTTCATTTTGAAACGGGAATGTTAGTATGAAGCTCAATGATACCGAGGCGGCTATCCATAGCACGGAGGATTTCCACAGTCTGAGCGGCGGTTGTGGACTGGTCCTGCGCCAGCTGGCGGAAATCGCAGTACACAAAGCACATGAGGATAAACCCACCAAAAGTAATAATTTCCCGCGTGTACTCACGGGTCAAAGTCAGATAATCACGAAAAGGCTTGCACATGCCCATTGTATACGCTGGGCAGGTATGAAATGACAAGCCCGATACAAAAGCCGGAACCGCTTTCCATAGTGGAAAGCGGTTCCGGGTCTTACTTTTTACTTGAAATAAATTACACACCCGCGGGAGCCGGAGCAGGAGCAGGAGCCGGAGCAGCTGCGGGAGCAGGAGCCGGAGGAGCCGCAGGTGCTACAGGCTGGGGTACCGGGTTAGTGGTAATGGGAGCCTCCGGCGGGGTGTAAGTGAAATACACCTGACCGTCCAGACTGGCATGGTACTGACCACCAGGCACAATGCTGATACCCACCGTACGGCCGGCGTAATTGGCAGGCGGATTCACCTTATAGCGGCGGATTTCAGGAAACCCTTCCTTATCCGGGTCGCGCACGATAACGGTTATTGCACCAGTAATGGGAGCAGCCTGCTCACGAGGAGTCACGCGGCTTTCACCGCCGGCCATCTCACCGCAGGGGAACTCAACCCCCGCAGCATCGCGGGCTTCCACGATGATACGACCTGGAGTCGTGTTGGTAATCTTCACAGAATAATTCATCAACGCGCCTGGCGTAGTGGGCACCGGGGTTGTTGCCACCATATTGGGAACCGCTACGGCAGGAGGAGCCACGGCCTCACCACTGGCATACACATTACCATCTACGCTGGCATGGTACTTACCACCGGGAATAATGCTGATACCCACAGTCTTTCCAACATAGAAATCAGGCGGATTCACCTTGAATCGGCGAATCTCAGGCGCACCATCCTTATCCGGGTCACGCACAACGATGGTAATGGGTCCCACAATGGGGGCAGCCTGTTCGAGAGGAGTCGTGGAGCTGCGTCCACCATCCAGGAAGCCGCAGGGATAAATGGAACCAGAAGCATCCTGAGCCTCTACAAAGATACGCCCAGGAGTACTGTTAGTGATACGCACGGAATAGTTGATGGGCATGGCCTGTCCGGGCATCATTCCAGCAGCACCGGGCACCATGCCAATCATGGCTTGGCCAGCTCCGGCATCCTGGTGAATGTACGTAGGCTGCTGGTTATTCACCGGAAGCATGGGAGAGGGAGTCTGCTGAAGCGGAGCTAACGCCCCGGCCACAGAATTAGCAACAGCCTGCTGCATAGCATTCCCCATGGCTGCTGCAGGAGTCTGCGGCTGTCCAGAATACTGTGCCACCTGGGCTTCAAACGCAGAGTTAATATCTGCACCGGCTACTGCCACTGCTGCCTGGCCAGGAAGCGCAAGATATTGACCGGACTGGGGAGTCCGGGGCTTCGTGACCACACTGGCCCGATTGGTGATGAGCGTATCATCAGTAGAACTGCAGGAGGCCACCACTAAGGCGGCACTGGCTACAAGATAGAATTTTACCTTCATGCTGACGCAGAAAATAGCATAAATGACAGAATAATGCAAGAACAATGTTGCAAACCCGGTAAATACCGAAGCAGAAAACGGAATTTACGCACAAAGCACACGAAAGAAAACGATTTCCACTTGCGGGGTTTTTCTTTAGGTGATAGAATGGAGGGCAGATGGGAATGCTGGCAAACAGACTGCGACGCGGATGGAAAGACGTGCAACACTTCGTGTCGCAAGGCATGATAGACCCGTTCCCCGTGCGGCACGCGCTCAAGGGGTACACGCTAGGGAAAGCGGGGAGAGATTTAAAAGCCGCCACAGATGTAGCCATGGTGGGGCTTCCGCAAGGTATGGCCTTTGCAGCCATGGCAGGGCTTGACAGCATCTACGGTATCATGGCCGCCACTGTTGGCACCTTCATTGCCCCGCTCTTCACACGTTGCAGCCTCACCGTCAGCGGACCCAGCAATGCAACAGCATTCATGCTGGCAAGCTTTTTCCTGGCATCCTCACCCGGCATTCAGAGCCAGCCGCACATCTTTGTGCCGCTCATTGTATTCATGGCAGGGCTTCTGTGCGTCATCGGAGCCTTTGTCAAAGCCACGGAGCTTCTGCAATTCGTGAGCCGCAGCGTACTGGTGGGGTATGTAACGGGAGCCGCAACCCTCATCATCGCCTCACAATCCCGGTATGTCCTGGGCATCAATGATGTTGACGCAGGCAGCTCCTTCTTCACCATGACCAGTGCCATCCTGGAGAACCTGCAAATGGTGCAGTGGCAGCCGCTTGTACTGGGTATACTCAGCTTTGCTCTATTCATACCCCTGAAGAAATACCTGCGGCGGCTCCCGACATTTGCCATCATCCTGCTAGTCATGAGCATACTGAACTGGGTGCTCAGCCAGCCCTGGACCGGAGCGCACTTTGCAGGGGTTCGGATGCTCAAAGATTTCACCATGAGTGATTTGGTCTGCAAATCACCAGCAGTCTGGGAACTCCCTGGGTATATCAACGAACTCATACCGGTCATTGTAGGTATTGCCTTCCTCTCCACCCTGGAGCAAACAGTGATGAGTAAGACTATCTCAGCCAAAACGGGCGAATCGGTCAACCTCAATCAGGACACTTTTGCCGTAGGCATGGCCAACATGGGCTCCGCACTCACCACCTCGCTCCCCTGCTCAGCCTCCCTCACCCGCTCCATGCTCAATTACACCTCTGGAGCCGCCACCCGTTTCTCCGGTATATACTGCGGGCTCATCTGCCTTGGCATTACCTTCATACTGGCGAACTTTCCTCTGATTTCCAAGATTCCGCACAGCGTGCTGGCTGCACTGGTGCTGGCCAACGCCTTCTCTCTGTACGACAAGAAGTTGCTCCGCATCTGCTTCCGATCCACCAAGGGAGACGCCACAGTGCTGCTCATCACCTTCACCGCAGCCCTGCTACTGCCTCTTCACATTGCCATCTTCGTCGGCGTTATCATCTCCGTTTCCCTCTTCCTGCGTAAAGCAGCAAAACCCGAACTGGTAGAATACACATTCGATGATGCAGGCACCCTCCGCGAGTTGAACAAGGAAGATGCACGTCTGCCGCAGATTTCCATTGTTCACGTGGAAGGGGACCTCTTTTTTGGGGCAGCAGACCTCTTCCGCCGCCAAGTGGCCCGCATTGCAGAAGACCCCAGCCTGGCCGTTGTGGTACTCCGCATGAGAAACGCCCGCAACCTGGATGCCACCTCAGTATGCGCCTTGGAAGAACTCATCCGCTTCATCCGCGAAAAAGGACGACACATCATCATCTCCGGAGCGGGGCGCAAAGTATTCCGCATTCTCAAAAAGAGCGGCGTTATTGACGTATTGCAGGAAGGCTGTGAAAAAGGAGAAAGCAACATCTTCCTGGTAGAGCCACTGAATCCGAACATGTCGACCCGCAAAGCGCTCATGCGAGCCCAGAAACTGCTCGGCACCAAGCAGGCAGACATCTCCATCTACACCACGCAATCAAAATGAGCGTTCTGCACACGCAGGAAATTGCCCAGGCTCTCGTTGACTGGTTCGAACACCACGGCCGAGACTACCCATGGCGCCGCACCACGGATCCATGGGCCATTCTCGTGAGTGAAATCATGCTGCAACAAACCACCATTCCCACCGTTCTGGGACGCTATGAACACTGGATGCAGCAATTTCCAACCCCCGCAGCACTCGCCGCAGCCACAGAGGAACAAGCACTGCGCTCCTGGGAAGGCCTTGGCTACTACCGCCGTGTACGCGCGCTGCAAGCTGCCGCCCAGCGCATCATGCAACATCATGCAGGAGCTTTCCCAACGGAAGAACAGCATATCCGCCAACTCCCCGGCATTGGCGACTACACCGTAGGGGCCGTACTCAGCTTTGCATACAATCGCCCGGCACCTCTTGTTGATGCCAATGTATCACGCGTCTTCTCCCGTCTTTTCAACAACCCCACCCCCGTTGATTCCCCCGCCGGGAGGAAACAACACTGGGAACTCGCCCGGCAACTCGTCCACCCCTCCAATCCCAGAGCCTATAACTCAGCCCTCATGGAACTGGGGCAAACCATCTGCACCCCAGGAATTCCAAACTGCACTTTATGTCCGGTGCATGCTTGGTGCCAAGCGGATTCCCCGGAAACCCTACCCGTCAAACTACCTAAAAAGGCAATCACCGCCGCAGAGCACCACGATATTTTACTCATCAAGGACAACGCTCTCCTCATGGAAAAACAAGCAGGGGGGAAGCGCCACGAAGGCATGTACCGCCTTCCTCGCCGGACTGCTGAAACCTGCCAGGCTCTCAAGTACCTGTGCGAGCAGAAATACAGCATCACCCGATATAAAGTCACCCGGCACCTCTACCTGGCACCAGCCACTACCCCGGTTCAAGGAGGGGAGGTATTCATTCCCCTGAACCATCTGAGCGCCACCCCCATGGCCTCCCCCGACCGCAAGATAATAGAAAAGCACCTGCCTGGTTAACAAGCAGGTGCCCAACAGCCCCGACGGGAATCGAACCCATATCTGCCCTTTAGGAGAGGGCCGTTCTATCCATTGAACTACGGGGCCGGCTCTGTTTGGCTAAAATTGTCTTTCTCAGGCCTTGAATGCTTCGCGAACACGTAGGAGCTGCTCATCATCGAGCGCCTCCTGTAAATCCGGCAGCATACGGGCAAAATATTCAGCGGGAGTCCAGCCGTGCAGCGGCTGGGGGGTTGGTTTCTCGAACGCCCAAGTGGGAATTGGGAGTGCCAAATCCAGAATCACTGGAGAAAGAGGGGCTATGCGGCACAGGGCATCCGTGACTTCCTCGGAAAGCTCAGGATATGTTGCAAGTACACTCAGCATAAAGGTAAGGCTGAGGCGGTTCGGGGTAGCTTCCAGCTCATTGAGGAACTCCTCCATGCGGTCCTGATGAACACCGAGCAGAGGCTGCAGAAGCGGCAATACGCGCATGTCTGCCAGGTTCAGGATGGCATCGAGCAAGGTGGTAGGAGTGTACTCATCATGCACGAGGTGGCTCACCATGGTTTCCACACCGGCCAGGGGCTCCTGCGGGCCCGGCTGTGCCATGGTTGCCACGTAGGTGGCAGCCTTGCGGCTCAGTGGTTCATCCCATTCATCGATGGCGTATGGCAACATTGCTCTCCACCCCTCACCCTTGCGTCCGGAAATGAAGCGGGAAAGCTGGATCAGGCTGCTCTTGCGGGCCGCTACGGTTGTCTTGGTGACAAACACGCCGTAGATATCATAGTTCTCCTCAAGCTTTTCCTCATCATTGCTGGCCATGAGGGCGCATGCCATCATGGCCAGAGGCCACTGGTCTGCACCAATTTCATGAATCCGGACGGGGTCGTGCGCCATGGCTGCAAGGCGCTCAAGCTCAGAAAGCCCGGAGAAGTTATCCTGGTAGAGTCCCATATAGGTAAACGAATCAGAGGCCTACATTGAATTTGGTTTCGCCCACTTCGGGCGTCTCACCAAAAGGATTGCCCAAGGGGGAATCAGACTGCTGCTGGGGCTGGGGTGCTGGTTCTACGGGAGTGGGAGCATCCACATCCAGCAGGGTGAGGCGCATATCCACCGTCTTATCTGCCACGAGGGCGCTGGTGGGGCACTTGGCCTTGCACTGCTCATACCAGGTTCGGGCTGCATCCTTATCGCCCTTTTCCTTGGCAAGGTCACCCAGCATCAGGTATGCCAGCGCAGAATAGGGATTTGCCTCCATCTGGGTGATGCGGGTCCAGGTAGGGACGGAATCCTTCTGCTGCTGCAGCTGGTTAGTTGCCAGGGTAGCAAGAGCACGGGCTCGCAGGGGGGCAGGAGCATCACTGGACGCAACCGTCTCCAGGGCAGCAACACCTGCCTCATCCCCCTTGGCGAGCAGGGAAAGGCCATTCATGAGCTCGGCAGTCATGGCAGAGGGAGTTCCTGCATACTCCTGCTGTAGCGTCTGGAGGCTTGCGGTATCATATTCATCTGCTGCTACGATGCCATTGCCGGGAGAGGTGATTTTAAGCACATTCACCACCTGGGCGGCAGCCTGTTGGCGCATATCATTGCGGTGGGAGAAGAAGGCAATCACACCGCCCGCCACAATACCCAGCGTAATACCACCCCAGACGAGTTTCTTATAGTGGGCGTTGAGGAACTGTTCATGTTTGGAAGGCCCGATGGCAATTTCACCAATCGCCTTGATTTCTTCAGGAGAAAGGGGCTGAATATCCTCGTTATTCTTATTGTTCGTATCCATGGCTAGGGGGGAATTTATCTGTAAAGGTTATTGAGAGAGCGCAGGCGCTCCAGTCCCAGGTAGTTATTGATACCCAGGTTATGATATATTTCCAAAGTAGCTTTCGAGCGGTTGAGCGTGTAGAAATGCAAGCCGTCCACCTCAGCATCAAGGAGCTCACTGCACTGGTTGCTGGCATAGTTGATACCAATGCGCTCGATGGAGGCTTTATCTCCGGCAGCACGGAGCATGGCCTTCAGGAGGCGCGCCGGGAAATTGGTACCGGCAGAAAGCTCGGCCATGCGGTTCATGCTGGAAATGGAAGTCACGGGCATGATACCGGCGATAATCGGCACATTGATATCCATGAGGCGGCAGCGGTCGCGGAAATCAAAGAAAGCATGATTGTCAAAGAAGAGCTGGGTGCATATATAGTCAGCACCTTCATCCACCTTAGCCTTCAGGTAATCCATTTCCTTGAGGCGGTTGCGGGAATCGGGGTGCCCCTCGGCAAAACCGGCAACACCCAAGGTGAGGCGGTAAGGCAAGTGCTGGCGTTCTTCCCACTCCCGGATGAAACGCACCAGGTCAGCGGCGTGGTGGAAGGCATCGCGGCTGGGATCGTAGGGCATATTGCGTGGGGGATCACCGCGCAACACCATGATGGCTCGAGCCCCGGCGCCAATGTACCCCTGAAGGATTTCCTCAATTTCCTCCTCGGTATGTCCCACGCAGGTCAGATGCGGGACAGTGGGAATCCCCCTGCTCTGCATATCATGCACCACGGCACGAGTCAGACCGCGTGAACTACCGCCGGCACCGTACGTAACACTGACAAAGCTGGGGTGGAACTCCTGGAGTTTGACAACCGTTTCGAGCAGAGAAGCCGCTCCTTCTGCCGACTTCGGCGGAAAGAACTCAAAGGAGAAACTGGGGGTTCTGTCGAAAAGAGTCTGCATATCTATGCTTCCAAAGGCAATCAGGGAACAGGAGTAAGTATAGCTTCAATCTCAGGGACGTCCTGGGAACCATCCACTGAAGGCATCGTAGTTTCCTCCAACTTCAAATCCTTGCTACTGAGGAAAGGGGAAATGATGATCGCATCTCCCGGACGAGGCTTGCGGTTGGCCTCAGCCTCCGGGTCCTGCACCCCCCCGAAATTGGCTTGTTTTACAGCGGCCGTGTACTGCCCGGATTCCTCATCCCGGCCATCTACGGTGGCCTCACACACCACAAAATCCGAACGGCGCACGGCAATCATGAGTCCTTCCTTCACGGGAGTGGAGCCATCGGCCTTGAAAAGAATCACCGCGCAATCCTCCAGATAAGCCGTCACGGAGCCAATAGAGGAAGGAACAGTAGCGTCCTCTGCAGCAGTGGCAGTTTCCTCGATTTCCTGTTTACGCTTGGCAGAAGCAATCACGCTTTGCTCCTCAGCCTTGTTCAAATCTTCCTCATTCTTCTTTTCCTCGGCAGCTGCCTCTGCCCGAGCGGCAGCAACCGCCGGGGCATCCACATCTGCACCCATGCGGGCCATGCGGGCATCGTGCTCCATCTGACGCTGCTCATACTCATTAATCTTCAATTGAGTCTGGTACATCTGGTACTGGTTCTGACGAGCAGGAATAAGCACCACAAATGCATAGAACATCAACCCTACAGTCAGAGCAAGCAGAACAAGAATGGTAGCGCGAAAGGCGTTCATGCGGGCAAGTATATCAGAAACAGTTTCGTATTCAAGCATAGAATCTGTCACAAAATCTTCCTGTTTTTGGCATGCAGCCTTGATTTCTGCTTGCAAGTCCGCGGTCAGCGAGCTATAACACAAGCGATACAATGTTAAATCTGCCGAATACTCTCACTCTGTCCCGCATCCTTCTCGTCATTGTCTACACCATTGCCTTGGCGATTGACGGCAGCGTCTCCCCTCTCATCAATGAAGTCTCCGGAGGCTGGTTTGAACCCATTTCAACCACCGCCTGCGTAGCACTATGGGCTTTCGTAGTAGCAGCCATCACCGATTTTTTCGATGGGCACCTGGCACGCAAGTACAATCTGGTCACCAATTTTGGCAAACTGATTGACCCGCTTGCAGATAAGATTCTAGTCTGTGCAGCGTTCACATACCTGACAGCAGTTGACGTATGTCCCTTCTGGGTTTCCATCCTGATTATCTTCCGTGAATTCCTGGTGACAGGGTTGCGCCAGCTTGCCGTAGCCAAGGGTGTGGTCATGGCCGCAGACCGTTGCGGCAAATGGAAGACAGCCGCACAGCTCACCTACTGCATTGCATGCATGGCCAACCTCGCATACGGAGGGAACCTCATTGAACCGCTGCGTTCCCTGAGCATAGGGGAAACCGGCTGGTGGTTCCGTGAGATTGCCCTTTGGCTCAGCGTGGTACTCACGCTGTGGAGTGGTCTCAACTACTGCATCCAGAGCCGCCATCTGCTGCGCGGTTAAAGCTATATCCCTTTTCCCCACCCATTCCCTTCATGAATACGAAACATCTTTTCTTCTGCGCCTTTGCAAGCTTACTCCTCATCACCAGCTGCCAACAACAAAAACAATACAGGGCCTATTTCCTGACTGAATCCTCCAACCCAGAGGGAGGCGCCGCCTTTAACGTGCGCTACAACGGGCGCATGTACAACCGCATGCCCATTATGAGTTTGCGGCACTTTGCCAAATTCAAGTCCTTCATGGCAGATGACGGCTCTTATGGCGCCGTGCTCTACACGCCAAAGGAATACCGCCTGCGCCTCTACACCGAGACGCAGCAGAACATTGGCAAGCGAATCCTGCCGGTCATTGACGGGCTGGCTTTCCCCCCCATGGAAATTGATTGCGGCATCACCGATGGTCAGATGATTATCTGGGGTGGGCTTAATGGCTATGACCTCCGCCGCATGAGTGAAACACTGGAACCAGTGGACAAGGAAATCGAAGAAAAGCGCTATCTGGAAGACGACCCGCGTCCGAAGCCAGAGCTACCCAAGGAAGCCAAGCCGGTGCAGGACGAGCACGGGCGCATCATTCCGGAGCTGTACTCCTCAGCCATTCGCAGCGACGTCAAGAAAAATGCCGCCACATCTGCAACAAAGGCTGAAACCGGCAGCAAAAGTCCAGAGCTCTTCTCTACCCGCCGCGCCAAGAGACAGTGATTTTGCCACGCCTTTCAGCACTGATTCTGACGCTCTGCGCCAGCGCATGGGCGCAGGCACAGGATTTGGTCTACCGACTCCCGACCAATAACGCAACCCTCTTCACCACAGGGGGTGATGATTACTACATGTACGTAGACCGCCTGTTTGAGGGGCAGAAAAGCCAGCCCTGGCAAGCCGGCACCTACGGCATGGTTCGCAACCCCTTCCGTCCCCAGCCCGGAGCTCCGGTAATGTATAGCCGCTTCCACGAGGGGATTGACGTCAAACCCATTGAGCGGAATGCCTCAGGAGAGCCGCAAGATGAGGTTCGCCCCATTGCACCGGGTCGGGTGGTGCATACAAGCACCAATCCCAGGCACAGCAACTACGGCCGCTACGTTGTCATTTCACACAAAGTCCGGGAAGGAACCATCTATTCCCTTTATGCCCACCTGGCAGAAGTCACCTGCAGCGTAGGCCAGCGAGTTGGCACGGGCAACAAGATTGGAAGGCTGGGATACAGCGGCGTGGGGCTTGATAAGACCCGCGCCCATCTGCACCTGGAAATTGGGCTCATGATTAACAGCAGGTTTGCTGACTTTTTCCAAGGCGAAAACAAACATGGGCATTTCAATGGAATCAATTTAGTCGGATTTAACCCAACCGCTGTACTCAAGGCTTGTGAGCATGGTCAACCTTTCTCCATTTCACGCTATTTTGCCAGTTTGGAAGAACACTACCGGGTAGCGGTACCCTGCATTGGCACTATGGACATCCTGAGGCGGCATCCCTTCCTGTACAAAGGTAGCAGAAAGGAAGCCCGGCGCCCCCAATCGCTGGAAATAGCCTTTACCGCAGAGGGCATTCCCATTGGCATCTACCCGGCAAGCCGCACGGTGACCACTCCACACATTGTATCCTGCAAGCCCATGCCAACTCTGCAGCAGAATTGCACGGTCAACAGGGTGAAGCATAACAGTGTCAATGCTGCTCTGACACGTTCAGGGATGAATTACATCAACCTTTTCCTGTGGCAGGAAACGCAGGACGAACCATAACCCCCACTTCCTTATCCCATGCGATTTTCTCTGATTCTCCTGACTGCACTAGCCATGCACGGCAGCATGGCACAAGAACAACGGGCAGAGGCTCTGCTGCGCGAGGGCAAGCCGGCAGAATCGCTTGATGCCCTTCGCGGAAACAACTCACCCGAAGCATCTTTCTGGCGTGGGCGAGCCCTCATTGAACTGGGGCGCCTGCGAGAAGCAGCCACGGCGCTGCACGCCGTCCCAGCCGACCACAAACTCTTTTCCTATGCAGCCAAGGCTCTTCTGTACTGCGCTTGGCAGAGCAACAGTGTGGATTTTGCCGTGATTGCAACCCCTCTTGCAACCTGTGAAAACCAGGAAATAGCAACCCTTGCCAC
The DNA here is from genome assembly GCA_045538105.1 of Akkermansia sp. Lineage (GTDB taxonomy): Bacteria > Verrucomicrobiota > Verrucomicrobiia > Verrucomicrobiales > Akkermansiaceae > Akkermansia. The sequence goes on along the minus strand of JAZSQS010000038.1, from coordinate 99,540 downwards.
AGCAGCATTGGCAGAATACTGGCTCCGCATGCCCCATAGCCAGGACAACACAGCACTGGAAAGGCTCCGAGCCATCGTTGAAACCCGTGAAGAACTCCGCCCCCTGCTCCGGGTCCTCGAAATTGACAACCTGAGACTCCGGGGCGAATATGATAAAGCCATGGAGCTCTGCCGGGAGTTGGAGAACGACCACTCCCTGCCCCCCCTCATGCGCCAGCGCGCCCGACTGGCGCTTTCCTCCGTATACTACGCCAAGGAAGGAGCGGAAAAGCAACAGCTCACAGAAGCCACCCTTCAAAAAAATCTGGAACAGGAGCAGGATACAGATAGTTTCGATGACGGCAAGGGAGAAGAAACCCTGCTGCATTTCATATCAGCCAATCCTGATTCACCCTTGCTTGAGGAAGCATTCCGCAGGCTGCATGAACACAAGGCATTTGAGCAGAGTGAGTACGCCCGCACCAAGCTGAGAGAATGGATGCAGGACCCGCTGAAATCCCACCGAGCCTCCATAGCTCTACTCATTCAGCAGCGTCTGCAACACCCGGAAAACACGCAGGAAATTCCGCTAGATGTATCGTATGCCAACACTGCTGCCGCGACCTGCCCAAATGAAGCAGCCACGCGCCTCATCCTCTTTGAGCAGACTCGGTGGTTCCTGGAGCGGAATAAGACACACGAAGCCCTGCTCTACCTCGGCATGATTCAGGGAGATGACGTTGTGAAACGTTTTTACGAAAACCAGCTTCAATCCCCAGCTTCCCCCAGTACAGCCAAAGCCTATCTTGAATGTGCCCGTCAGGCTCCGGAAAAGTTGCGGTCAGTAGCTTTGGAAAATGCCATGGTGAGCGCGCTTATCTCTGGTGATGAAAGCACGCAGGAAGCCGTGCTGAACATGCCGGATATTTCCGGAGAACAGCATTTTTCCCTACTGCGAGCCAGAGTTGCCTACTGGCTCGATAAAGACATCCAAAAAGCGCAGGCCGACCTGGATATTCTTTTATCTCAACAAGCGCCTTCTGACAATTTGAGGGCAGACGTTGAAATGGACCAGGCCTATCTACTTCTGCAGGACGAGCCGGAACGAGCCCTAGACTTACTTCAGAAGGGTCGCATCAACGAAACCTTATCCACACTGAGTGATGAGCGCCAACTGAGGTTCTTCGCCCTCCAGGAAGCAGCCATGACCAGTATTGCAAAAAAAGAAGGTAAGGCACACGTAGAACAAGACATCATCGGCCTGATTCGTCATGCAGCGGGGAAAGTCCACTCCCCCCGCGTGGTTTCCCTGCTCACGCTGCATATGGCAAGTCTGCAAACGACAGAGGGAAACTACACAGAGGCACTTCAAACCCTGAATTCACTCTTAAGGAAGTATCCTAGAGCAGACTTCTCTCCACTGGCACTCTACATGTCTGCACGCGTTTCGGAATTCATCGGGTCAATGGATTCCCTCAACCGCGCCGTCCAATTATACACAGATTGTGCCACGCAGAGTGATGAACTGAAAATCCGGAGTATAACCCGCAAAGCCGCAGTTCTTCTTCGCCTGGGGCACCATGAGGAATCTGAGCAAATTCTCACCCATCTCTTGCGAACAGCACCGAACCTGCGACCTCAGGACAGATTCGTAGCCAATGCCATTCTGGCTAACAACAAGGCGCTGCTCGGCACTAAAGCAGCGCGCGAAGAGGCGGTGGAAATTGCCAGCAGAGCCCTGCGCGATACAAGTCTCCCACGCTGGTGGCGCTTCCGCGCACTTCTGCACCATGCCACCCTCTGTTCCCGAGTGAATAAATACGAAGAAGCACTTAGGGACTATGAGGAAGTACTCTCCATGAAGCCAGCTACAGGCAAATCCCCCAGCACCGCAGATTGGCATATCCTCTATACGGCAGGTGCAGGGGCAGTCATGCAGCTCCTGCACCTCAACCGCTATGAAGACGCCGCCAAAAAGGCAGATGAGCTGGCAGAATGGAACAAGCAAGAAGCCAACTTTGCCAAGCGCAAGCAATTCTCAGACTGGGCCGCCTATATACGCCAGACTAACTTCCTGGGCAAAGAATTCCCCTCTCTCTAAGTTCATAAGGCATCAGGTTTGGTTGGCCGCCAGCCAGGCCAGGACCAACTCAGCCACCCGTTCTGAACCATAGCGGCTCAGGTGGTTGGTATCACGGTACAGGAACTTGCCGTTCATACGCAGGGGGTACGTACCCTGCACTTCCAAAGCCGGAGCCACCTCAATCACGGTAGCCAGATTGCGGCGCTCCAGGCTCTGCATAAAGGGTTCCTCCGTTGCCGTTGCTTCCAGGAATTCCTCCCTTGTTTGAAGGGGCAGCTCATATTCCAAGCCCATCAAATCACGGCGCACATAGCGGTTCACATGATTAGTACGGCGTGGGTGAAAAGGGTTATCCCTGAGTACGAGTACTTTCTTACCCAAGGCTTGCAAGCGGCGGCAAGTCTCGCGCAACCCATCTTCCATATGGCGGCGAACCTCAGACGTTGGAACCCGCTTCAGATTCCAGTCACGCAAGCTGCGAACTGAAAAGCGTAAATGCCAGTAGTTAGAGATAATGACGCAGCGAATGTGCGGCTGGCGCTCCAGCCAAGCCAGCAACTGCTCACCCTTCTGGCGGTTCCAACGGGCATTCCCCCCCTGCAATTCCATGAAGCAATCCCAAGCGGGCACACAGGAATTATTCAAATACAATCCGCGCATGCCACCACGCTCGCGTAGCAATTTGTCCATCCCATAATGCAAATGCCAGGCATGACTATCTCCCAGGAGTAAGTAGCTCACGGGTACCGCTTCATCTGTACCTTCAAGCAGAGGAATATGAGGGAACGCCCGGCTGGGAAATCCACTGATGTCTGTTCCCTTGGCGCGACCTGTTAAAATATAGTGACTGAACTGCATTTCCTCTTCATCCAGAGCATTAGGCATCAACGCCTGGAGCCTTGCATCATGAGCAGGCCAGGCGAGAAGAGCACCCAGAGGAAGCAAACAGGCCAGCGCCACCCGACCGGGGAAACGCAACGCCTTACCCCATGCAGCACATCGGGATTCCACCAGCCACCAAAGCAACAAGGCAAGGAGCACGGAAAGCACAACCATGCCCACCCAGTCATCGGCATTCACATCATCGAAGGTTGCGTAATTCCACAAGGCAATCACTGGCCAATGCACCAGATAGAGAGAAAAGGAAATACTCCCAATCTGCTGCAAGGGACGCCAGGCAAGCAATCGGCTCACCACTCCGGTATCACCATAGCGCAGCAGCAAGCCCGCACCTACCAGAACCGGTAAAGAGAAAGGCGAGCCCGTCTCGCACATCCACATGGGAAGCACCACCAGAACCAGACCCAGGATGGATAACACGCTGCGCCATCCAGCCGATTTCGGAAGGGGAAGTGCCAGCACTGCCACGGCCAGCAAGGGTTCCCACACGCGTGTAGCAATACTGTAATACGGCGAAAAAGCCTCCATGAGCGGATTCAAAACTGGCACCAAGGAATCCAATTCATCACCATATTGCAAAAACAGGTATAAGGAAAGCGAACCAAGCCCCAATAAGGCAAACCCTACACGGCTGACACGCCGCATCAGCTTAGCCACAAGGGGCAAAAGGAGATACAGCTGAACCGTCAATCCCACGTACCACAGGTGCATCAGCGGATTATCCTGGGTAGCCGGACTGAAATAATCGCCACTGTGCGCCACATACTCATTTCCCACTCCCAGACAGGAGAAAGCCAGAGTCTTGAGCAGCACCTCATATAAATCGGGTTGCAAAGCAAAAGCTCCCACAAGGGTCAGCGGAAGGGACACGGCCAACACCGGTGGAAACAATCTCCACAATTTGCGTTGCAGATAATCACGGTAACGCAACTGGTTAATACGGTTGGCAGAAAGCTCCCCTTTGAATAGGAAATAGCCCGTAATCAGCAGGAAAACATCAACTCCGAAATAGCCGCAGGGGCAGAGTTCCTCCTCCAGGTGGTACAGCAGCACCGCGAGAATGGCTACTGCCCGCATGCCATTCACATGCGGCAGGAATGAAGAATGAGTCATCGAGACGTCCTTACCCATAAGCGCGCCACATGCTAACACATATTGCAATTGAGCTCAAGGTTAATGCAGGAAAATCCGCAGAAAGAAGCGCAGAAGCCGGCTTGGCTTCTGCGCTGGAAGGATAAAACGGAAGCAAACGTGCCTCACCACTGGTTATTGAGGCTCCTGGTATGCTTATGCACCTCCATATTGCGACCAGCTTTACCGGAAATGGCAGGGGGAGTATGCGTTGTCATGTGCAAATCCAGCACCTCTATTCGATTCTTGCCAGGCTTGAGGAACTCCCCAGGGCAATACAGGCGTTCCTGAGGTCCGATATTCCAGTACCTCCCCAGCAGGATACCATTCACCCACACATAGCCTTTCTGCCATGACTGCATATCCAGGAATGTATCCTGGGGTGCCGCCATATTCACATCCGCAGCGTAAAGCGCCCCCTGCTCCAGGGTTCGTGCCGCACCAACCTGCGGTGCAGGAAGTGTTTTCTGCAAATCTATCCGCTCCACAGACCAGTTTTTCAGCTCAGTATCACCCAGTCGGACAGAGCCAATCAAGCCCTTGCGGTCTTTCTCCATGAACTTAGAGAAATTCACATGTCCGAAAGTATCCACCACAATCTTGAGTTCGGCATCCTGCCCGCGAGCGGGAAGTTCCATGCAGGCCTGATTCAACCTACGATCCAAAGTACCGATGAATTGTTCCCCCACATAAACCAAGGCATAATCATGAGCCTTGCAATGCAGGATAGCTGCAGGGCCGGCCGGAATGCGGGTGGTGTAGATACCAATCCCCTGGTTCTGCTTCAGGCGTTCGAGAGTGGGGGGCAACTCATGGACTGCACCATCCGAGCTTCCCCGGATAGCTGCAAAATCCGAAACTTTTTCCAGACTAAAGGCAGGCCAATCCACAGCTACCGGCTGTTGCGGCTCCGGCAGACTAGCTTCTGCAGGCAATGCAGACTTAATCATATCCCGGTACTCAAAATATTCCTTGGTCAGGTTACCATTTTCACCAATGGGTGAGCCATAATCATAACTGGTCAGGTCAGGTTGGAAATTCGAGCCATCAGGATTTGTATTGGCGCCCGCAGTCAGGCCGAAACTGGTGCCTCCATGCAGAACATAGAGGTTGAATGACACGCCGTCCTTCATGTACCAACGCACTGAATGAAGCGCATTGCGACTGGGCGTCCAGTTTCCCTCGCCCCAGTGGCGCAGCCAGCCGGGGTATGTTTCACTACTGAACACCGGTACACCTGGAGCCACGCGGAGAGCCGTCTGCATCTGCCAGGCATTGTCTGCCGGGTCAAGCCCCACAGCAACCCCTTTGGGAACAAAGCGCAGGTGGTGCGGAGAACTACCTTCTGAGAGATAAAACGGTCCAGCCCCCTTCCTTTCCCAGAAATCCTTGAGCCATTCTATGTAAGCCATCTCGTCATGCTCACTCTTATAGCTACCGTATTCATTCTCAAGCTGAACCATGAGAATAGGGCCACCGTTACGACTCAACCGGGGAATGGCTATTTCTGCCATCTTCTCCAGATAGCGGGTCTGAGCCTCCATCAATTGGGCATTGCCAGTGTAGCGCAGTTTCGTTTCATCTGCCTGGAGCAAGTAAGCAGGTAAACCGCCCAAATCCCATTCACCACAGACGTAGGGTCCCGGACGGAACAACACCCACATCCCCTCCTCCTGGCACATATCAATGAACGCAGCTATATCGTTGCGCCCGCTGAAATCCCAGCTTCCATCCTCTTTTTCCAAGGCATTCCAGAAGGTATAAAAGGCAATCGTATTCAGGCCCATGGCCTTCGCCGCGCGAATGCGGTGCCGCCAGTGCTCGCGCGGCACTCGCTGCGGGTGTATCTCACCAGAGCGAATTTGGAAAGGTACTCCGTCCAGCAGGAACTCGCGGCCGTCTTTTCCACCAAAAGATAGCACGGCGGTTTTCCCGGATTGCGGCTGTTGCAGATTCTTCATGGCCTCTACGCCCCCCTCGGCCACAAGGGCTGCCACAGTAAGCAGGCTTAACAGGATGCTTCTCATGGTTCTGGCATATACCACATTTTTTGTCGGATTTCCAGAAAAAAACACCCTCCACCACGCAAAGTGCGGCGGAGGGCATCAAAACTGCTCAGGAATTAACCGATTCGCTTGTAATCAAAGCCTTCCATCCTGGCCTCCTCAGGGTCATACAGGTTTCGGCCATCCACAATCAGACGCCCGCGCATCGTCTTGCGGAGCACCGCCCAGCTCGGCACGCGGAATTGCTTCCAATCAGTCACAATGACGAGAGCATCTGCCTCCACGCAGACTTCATACATATCCTCGCAGAATGTCACCGCATCCTCCCCTAGACGGCGTTTGGCTTCATCAATAGCAACCGGATCATAGGCATACACATCACAACCATGCTGCAAGAGCGACTCTATCAGCACCAGAGAAGGAGCTTCGCGCATATCATCCGTGCCTGGCTTGAATGCCAACCCCCACACGGCAATCCTCTTACCCTTCAGTTCCGGCATAGCAGCTTTCAGCTTGGCAAACGGAATGGCTTTCTGCTTTTCATTCACTTCTTCCACAGCTTCCAGAATACTCATCTGGTAGCCAAGCTCTGCACCACTGCGAATGAGCGCCTTCACATCCTTCGGGAAACAGGAACCACCGTACCCGCAACCGGGATACAGGAACTTCTTGCCAATTCGGTCATCTGAACCAATACCGCGCCGAACCGCATCCACATTTGCCCCGACGAGCTCGCACAGGTTGGCAATATCATTCATGAAGGAAATACGGGTGGCAAGCATGCTGTTGGAGGCATACTTAATCATCTCCGCGCTGGGGATGTCGCAAATCTGCACGCGGTCACTAATCATGGTGAACGGGCGGTAAAGGTGGCGCATCAGGCGCGCCGCCTCTTCATCCTCCACACCGACCACCACCCGGTCAGGGCGGGTGAAATCCTCAATAGCAGTACCCTCCTTCAGGAACTCCGGATTACTGGCCACACCGAACGGCACACTCACCCCGCGCTTATCCAGTTCCTCCTGCACAGCCTTCTTCACCTTCGCCCAGGTTCCTACCGGCACCGTACTCTTGGTGACGAGCAGTGTGTATTTCTTGACATGGCGGCCAAACTCGCGAGCCACTTCCAATACATAGCGTAAGTCTGCGGAACCATCCTCATCCGGTGGGGTACCTACGGCAGAAAAGACAACATCAGCATCATCAATACACTCGGCAAGGCTGGTGGAGAACTTCAGGCGCCCGGCCTCCTGGTTCTGGAGAACCATCTCTCTGAGTCCTGGCTCATAGATGGGAAGTATTCCTTCTTTCAGGTTCTCAATCTTCGTTTCATTAACATCTACGCAAGTCACGGTGTTACCCATTTCTGCGAAGCAGGTACCGCTCACCAGGCCTACGTAGCCCGTTCCCACCATTACAATATTCATATGAACATCTGATTAGGATTAATAAAATCATGCGCGGGGCAAATATACACTCAGGATAAGCCCCGAACAGCCGAGGTGAATGATAACAAAACTTACCTCTAAAGTCAAGTTTGAATCAAGAGTAGGATACTTGCAATTGATTTCGCTTGAAAACAATCAGTTAGTATGTTTAGATAAGCGGCGTACCACACCGGGAGACTCCGGTGTGTAGAGTTCTCAGGAGGCGGCGGGAAGCCGCAGGAAATAGATGGGAAAGACGGTGAGAATCCGTCGCTGTGCCGCAACCGTGATGTGCCCACCAGCACTCAGTCGGAATGCCAGCCATGAGGACTCGCCACGACTCCAGGCGGCGATGCACCGCCTGTTCAACGGCCGATATAAACAATGAGACAAAACACATCTGCTCCCAGAGGGGGCATTCACCGCGTTGTACCTGCCCTTTTGCTGGCAGGATTCTGCTCTGCGACCCATGCAACAGAGCCCCCCATTACCGAACTAGCCCCCATCACAGTATCTGCCCACGGAGGCACTGGGATTCCCTATGACCAGAGCGGAGTCTCCGTTACCATCCTTAACCCACAGGAACTCAGGGAAGAAGGCATTACCAACCTGGCAGAAGCGGTATCTCGCGCACCAGGAGTCTACGTCCAGCCGGGAGGTGGCTCCAACCAACAGGGCAACGTCAGCAACCTGGCCATCCGCGGCATGAGCAGTGGGCGTTTCATCCTTCCGATGATGGACGGAATCCGCCTCTTTGACAACAGTGATGGATGCCTGCTCACTCCCAATGTCCTCGCCCGCACCAATTTATTCTCCCTGGGAACCCTGGAAGTCCTGAGAGGTTCTCAAGGAGCCATATACGGCAGTGGTGCCGTAGGTGGGGTCATTTACATGGAAACACCAGAAGGTCAAGGAGCTCCTTCCTGCTCGCTCTTTAATGAGTTTGGTAGCTTTGACTCCTACACAGGCAATGTAACAGCCCAAGGAAAACAGGAGAAGCTCTCCTACTTCATCTCAGCCACGTATGAAACCACGGATAATGATTTCCAGACCGTCAGTGGAGAGAAACCCGCAGATCCCAAGGCTGGCAGGTTTGAAAACTGGCAGGAGGCCATGCGGCTCGATTACCGCCCGGATGAGGATACTCACGCCCGCATCACCTTCCGCCGGAGCGATGCCAAGCTGCAGAAAGCAGCCGCCTGGGGCGACCCGCACTACCGTTTCCGCACCAACCTGGTATCTGCCGCAATCGAAAAAAAGATTACACATGCATTCACAACAGAATTAAGCGGTGGATACTACGGGGCTGACTACTGCTTTGGGCGCGGCACCAACCACGATTTGAGAAACGTACAGGCCAACTGGGGGAATGAGTACCGCTGGTGCCGCCACCAGGCCACCACCGCCGGACTGGGCTACACATACAGTCAGCACGATGCCCTGAACAGCGAGCAGAAGGACAAAGGCTCAGAACATCGTGAAAACGTGTTCAGCATCTTTGCAGAACACCGCATCACCCCCGTCAGGAACTGGGAAAACACGCTTGCTCTGCGTTGGGATGAAAGCGATGTATTCGATTCCCTCTACACCCTGCGCGCTGCCAGCAGCTGGCGCTTCAACGAGGAACGCACCCGACTGAGCACCTCATTGGCCCGCGGCTACAAAGCGCCCTCGGCCTTTGAGCGCACGCGGAGCCAGTACGAAAGCGCATATCAGGTTCTTTACCAGGGCAACCCCGACCTGGAATGCCAGACTAGCTGGAGTGCCGACCTGGGCATCGAGCACGAGTGGATGGACCAGCACACCCTCGGCATCACCCTGTTCTGGATTCGCACAGAGGATGCCATCACTCCGGTGTATACAACCTACCCCGTCACTTTCTGCAACGCCAAGGGACACCAGACCAGTCAGGGCATCGAAATCAGTCTGAACGGCACCTGGGAGGAGCAGTGGAACACTGGCTACACTCTCAGCCTCACGCTCTGCGAACCCAAGAACTCTGATAACTCCCAGATTGGCTACACAGCCCGCCAGACATGGGCGGCAGATATTCACACCTCGCCGTTTGAAGGATTCACCACCGGTATCGGACTTACTGCAGCCAGCGGCCGCAGCAACTATGGGAAAGGGGCAAATCCCGCCAAGCTCGACGCCTACTATACTTTGCGATGGTACGCCCGTTACAAGGTGAATGAGCACCTCACCCTGCATCTCCGAGTCGAAAACCTCACCAATCAGAAGTACGTTTCAGAGACGGACTTCATGGATTACGGGCAATCCTTCATCAACCCCGGAACGGCCATCTATGGTGGCTGCACCATCACGTTCTAATCCGGCATGAAACGAGCACTTGTCCTGCTGCTGATTCTGGTAGTCCTGGTAGCATGGTGGGCTGTAAGCAACCAACAGCCGGGAATCACCATATCGGCAGAGGCAAGTGCTCCTGTCCCCTATCCGGCAGACTTTGAATCAAGGCTCCGCCGGGTGGGTGGCTTGCAGCTGGAACTCATGGCACCACTTCCAGATGAGATTTGCTGGCAGGTCCCGGATACTTCGGAGGCACTCGGCGTGCCAGGAGCGGTCAAAGGGGGCTGCGTCCGTATGCCGAATGCCGGCCCATTCCCTGCTCATTTTCTTCGTTTCGGCGGCGGAGCCCCGCAATTCTTTCATCAGAACCTACATGCCGCCACCGAAATCCCCCTACTTTTCCGGCACCCGCTCAAGGGAGAAATTTATGCCGGGGTGGCACAGGCCTGGGCAGAACGCAACAACACCATCTATTTGCAACTCAACCCCAAGGCGCACTATAACAACGGACGCCCCATCCGCGCGGCTGATTACCTGCTGTCTGTTCTCTTGCAGGCTGAGCAAGGATGCGGGGAACTCGAAACCCTGTCCAGACTAATCACCAGGCTCACCGCACACGGCAGCCATATTCTTTCCGTCACCCTGCAGGATAACGCGTGTTTGTGGGACGCCATTGCCCTGCTGCATCCTGCGGAACCCGGATTCTACAAAGATTTTGATACCCGATTCCGGGAAACCTATGCCCAGCGAATTCCACCATCAACCGGAGCCTACCGGGTCAGCCGGGTGGAGAGAGGACGCTTGATTCAGCTCCAACGCCAGTCTCAATGGTGGGGTACGGAGCTTCCCCTCTGCCGCCAGCGCTTCAACGCTGACACCCTCGAATACCACTTCCTCAGTTCGGAAGCCCAGGTTTGGGAATTCCTCCGGCAAGGCAAGCTGGATGCCCTGCAAACGCGTAATATCAAAGCCTGGCAGGAACACGCTGAAACAAATCAAGGTCTCAGCACACTGGTCTACGATGCAGACTGTCCCCTACCGCCCTATGGGATTGCTCTCAACACCCTCACCCTGCCCGACCAGGAGCTCCGCAAGGGGCTTCTCCAGGCATTGGACATGGATTATGCTCTTGCTATCATGATGCGGGGGGAAGGACGGCGGCTGGAAACCTTCAGCAGCGGCTACGGTCCCCTCACCCCGCAGAAAACGCCGCAGTACCACTATGCCCCAGACGCGGCACGCTCGCACTTTGCCCGCGCTGGGTATACGCAGACTGGAGAAGATGGCATTCTCCGCCGACAGGACGGCACCAGGCTCAGCGTACGTCTGCTCTATACGCCACATGAAAAAATCAACACCTTGGTGACAAGCCTGGCCAGCAGCGCTGCCCGATGCGGGGCAGAAATCATCCCCGAACCAGTTCCCTGGCAGATTTGCCAACAGCGCCTCCAGGAGAGGAGCCATCAGCTTGCATTCTGGGCCATGCCCGCCCCGGCACGTCCCCAGCCGGCGCTCTTTCTCTCCCCCGACAGCGAGCCCGGCGCTAATCCCTTTGCACTTAATCATGCGGTCATGAACCAGGCGCTGCATCAATTCAGCCAATCACCCACCCCGGCAGCGCTGGCAGAAATTGACCGTCTGGTTTACGAACTGGCCATCTGGCTTCCTGGCTGGAAGGAGAACCGCGTTTACCTGGCCTTCCAATCACACCTGTGCGTTCCTCCGGTTCCCTGGTGCTTCGATGCCCTGGAGGCCCATACCTTCTGGGTGGTACCCCGACCATGATTCATATCATCCACACCCCCGCAGCCGTCCTCATCCGGCAAAGGCAGGCAGTCCTGCTCCGCAGCTTCTGCATGGTACTCGTGCCGGGGTTGGCCGGTATGCTGTGGGCCTTCACCACCCCGCTGCTGATTTCCAAAGGTCATGCAGACTGCAACTTTATAGGAGTTCCTTATGAGGCAGCTGGAGAAGCTCCCAGAAAACAGGGAGGGCTTTCCATACCACGATTGCCCCATACCGGTGAGGTCTGGGTGAAGCCCACCTTGCTTCCCTGCCCTCAGGCAGAACTGGAATTCGAATTTCCTGAAGCTCCGGAACTGCAAGCGGAAGTTCTGGATACCCCCACACTGGAAGCAGAGCTTTGTTTACAAGGCAGCCAGGAAGACCATCCCCACCGACAGCAGCAGCATGAGGAACGCCCCAGGGCTCAGGCTTCCTCAGGAAGTCAGGAAAGTCATGATACTGCTCCCTCTTACCTGCAATGTCCCCAACCACCCTACCCTGATATGCACCGCCGACGCAGAACTCAGGGCATGGTGAGTATCAAAATCCTCGTCGGGGCAGATGGCAAGCCCAAGGAAGCCCACACGACCGGAAGTAGTGGTTCGCCCGCACTGGATCGCCACACCTGCATCTGGGTCTTGCGGCACTGGAAATTTAATCCAGCGAGAAAAGCCGGCGCCTATTGTAGCGCCTGGGTCAGCACAAAAATCATCTACTCGCTGGAAAACTAGAAAGCACCTGCAACTTTTCTGTTGCAAGTGCTTTCCAATTGCTACAGTAGACGGGACTCGAACCCGTACGGTATTACCTACCGGGAGATTTTAAGTCTCCTGCGTCTACCATTCCGCCACTACTGCGTTGCGGAGGCAATTGAAACACATTCTGCACCCCAATGCAAGGAAAAATCGGTTCATCAGCATATGCTCCATGCGTATCTCAAGCTTTGGGAAGCAGGAATTGCCCACTGGTGGCCTCTATTCAGAAGGACACAATGACCGGGCCTGCTGCACCATCCGGTCCAGTCCAGCTCACCTTGGAAGGTGTTCCCATGGAGGAATAACGGTGAATGTTTTTCTGGAACTGACTGTTATTTCCGAAATTCACCAAATAGCCCTCAAAGCGGGATTCGCCGCGGCGGTATGCCGCCATGGCCGCCCGCCAGAAAGAGGCAAAATCCGAAAAATAAATTCCCCGTTGGCGGTAATAGTATGCCTGCACCGTTCCGCTGGCCGGATAAATCTGACGATTCCAGCGGTGCGTGCGGCTCATCTCGGCATCAGAAGTGCAGAAATAAGTATGAGAAACCACGTGGCTGCGCCCGCCTGAAATCACGGGGTCATCCCAGGTTGCATCCACATGGTACCACTGGCTCCCTACCTGCACGAGATTCCAGGCATGAGGGCCTCCGGCATTCCCCGTTACAACGCGGCAAGGAATCCCAGCAAGTTCCAGCATCACACAAAGAGTTGCGCTGTATGCCTCGCAACTGCCGCAGTTTTTGCTGAGGATATCGGTTATCTTTCCCGAACCGTTTGCATCATAACGGGCTGTCTGAACCAGGTAATCATGCACCGCCAGGACTTTCTCAAAGTCGTTCATTCCTGGACGCAGCACGCTGCGTATGCGGCGTTCCAATTCATGGAGTACCCTTTGTTCGGCAGCAGATAAGGTTGAGCGGAATGAAGCATCCCTCAAGGCGGCACGCAAACGCACGTAGTCCCGGTATTCCAACGTCAGGGAAACCTGCCCGTTTTCCAGAAATGAGGTCGAGCAATGGCGGGCGTATTCCCCCCAACTGGCAGAGCTGATGAGCTGGCGCCAGCGCGATTTCAACGTCCCATCCAGCCGCAGGTTAATGGGGTTCTGAGCCCGCGCGGCACAGGCCGCGATGACTGCATCCAATTCCTGCTGACTGTTCACCACCGGCTCCGGAGCTTTCTGTATACGCGCCTGAGAGGCCACTGGACGGTGCTGGTCAACAGCCCGCTGTACAGGAGTCTGCCGGATAACGCGAGGCACTGCCGGAATCCTCTTCATGAACGGGTTCCGACCGGTTACAGACCGAGTGTGGTGCTGAGGCATCTGGGGCGCAGGCGGCAGAGGCTCCACCACCAGTGCACCGGCAGAGGGACACAGCCCCAGCCATGTTCCCATCCACACTAAGGCTGAAACGCAGCTACGCATCGGCAATAGAGAGCTTACACCTCCTCGCCGTCACCCAGCAATTCGGCCATAAGTCCGTTTGGAGAAGCATGCATGGATTCACGAGTGGCCATATTCTTGAGTTCGAGCTCGGGATATTCGGAACCAATGACCACCGCATAGCGGGCACCCATCTTCTCAGCGCGCTTGAGCTGGTTGCCCATCTTGGCCGGTGCCAGGGGCAAATCTACCCTCAGGCCGGCATCTCGCAGAGCTGAAGCCAGCGCCAGCATCTGCGGGCGCTTCTCAGGGGCCGCCAGTACCATGCACACATCGATATTGGATGCTTTCAGAGCAGCATCGCGCAAGGCACGAGCTGCCGGGCAAGCCTCAATCAAGTGGGCAATCACGGCATCTCCCATGGCAAAACCTGTTGCAGGCATATCCACGGCTCCGTTGGACAAGGTGGAAACCAGCCCGTTATAGCGGCCACCGCCGGCTACGGCGCGAAGGGTATGGCCTTTGTCAAAAATCTCAAACACAAGCCCAGTGTAGTAGGCCAAGCCTCGAACAACGGACAAATCAAGCTTCACGTAAGAATCCAGCCCGCGGGCTTCAAGCTCTGCCAGCACGGCATCATAGCGAGGGGAACAGCCAGCTGGGGGATTCGCAATGAAATTGACCAAGTCCTCACGCTTCATGCCGAAGGCATCCAGCTTCTCCTGGCAGTATTCGGGGCGGTCTCGTTCAAATTTGTCAATGATGGCCAGGAAATCCGGCACGCGTTCTTCTTCCACGCCGTTATCAGCTGCATATTTGAGCCACACCTCGCGGTCTGAAATACGCACCACGAAATCCTGGTCGGTGAAACCAAACTCACGCATGCAGTCGATTGCCAGGGAAATCAGCTCTGCATCTGACCCCTCACCAGCCTCACCCAGAATGTCGGCATTGAATTGCACAAATTCGCGCAGCCGTCCCTTCTGCGGCTTCTCATAGCGGAAGCAGGAGCCAATTTCAAACCACTTGAGCGGCTTGGTATACTCACGCTGGTACGCTGCGGCAATGCGCCCCAGGGACGCCGTAAGCTCCGGACGCACGGTAATATCGCGCTCGCCCTGGTCCTTGAAACGGAACAACTGGGTAGGCAGTTCCCCTCCCGATTTCTTCAGGTACAAATCAGTGGCTTCAATGGTCGGGGCTTCCCACTCCACAAAACCATACCGGTGAGCCACCCGCCGCCAGGTGCTGAAAAGGTAGTTACGGAAGGCGCATTCCTGCGGGGCAAAATCGCGGAATCCGGGCAGTGGTTGAAAGCGTGCGTCAGGCATAATTTGGTGCTGGTAGGGGTTATAAACAGTTACGCGCCCCATTATAGCTCATTCTCCGCCCTTGGCAAGAGCGGAGAAAGGCATCAGCGGATAAAGTGTGTCCAGGCTCGTTCCTCTCCCAGGTCCGGATGACTGGGACCGGCGGCAATGCACTGCATCATCCAGGCCATATTCTGCCCCAGGTGCCGCAAGGTCTGCACGCCTTCGGCATCCTGCATCACCTCACCGGGGCGCATGCCGTATATCATATTCCAGTAGAAGGAGCTGATGAGTGGTTGCTTGTTGTAGGTTACATACTTATTGAGCCGATCCAGGGTGGTGCTCGCCCCGCCACGCCGCGCCACGGCTATGGTGGCTCCCGGCTTATAGGCCAGCTTGCTGCCTGCTGAATAGTACAAGCGATCCAGTAACGCACAGAGGGAGCCGTTCGGCCCCGCAAAATAGGTAGGGCTGCCTATCACGATGCCATCTATCTCATCCAGCTGGTCATAAATCCGGTTGTACAAGGCATCTCCCATGCCGCAGCGTCCTGTCTTGAGACACTGGCGGCAACCGATGCACCCCTGCACCGGTGCTGCCCCTATCTGGATAATTTCTGTCTCTACCCCTGCCGCGTTCATTGCTTCTGCCACGATGCTGAGTGCCTGGTTTGTATTTCCGTTCGGATGCGGACTGCCGTTAATGAGTATCGCCTTCATGCTTCACATGCTACCACATCCATCCTGCTTCTTCAAGTTTATCCAGCTTCCCCTGCATCTTTTCTCCTCACTCTCATCAGGTTCTATTCCCTGCCCTATCGCGTTTGAAGTGCGATGTACAGCATAAATTGTATAAGTTGTTGATATTTTTATATTCATGCTGATTTTATGGGAATACGCAAACAAGGTAAACATATTTATAATTAAATGAGCATCAATATTTTATATTTGTATTGAATCTATCGCACTTCAAATGCGATAGAATGCCCGCGCGTTAGCGCGTTGCTGCCATTCTTCGTCTCGGTTTGTCAGTCCAATTCTAACTCAAAACGATAACATTACATATGAAATTACACTTACCGAAACTACTCTTGACGGTTACGCTTGCAGCAATGAGCATAGCCCAAGGCGGAACAGTAACCAGCGTGAATCTTCACACAGGCAGCAATAATCTGCCCAGTAAAGAAGCAAACTGGTATACCTTTGCTACCAGTGATGTGGAACTTGGCACAGGAGACAAGCTGGGCGCTTTCGATGCTAACGGGAATGAAATAAGCCTGGGACAGACCCACTACGACAAGCCATTCCTTGGCAGCTGGACGGCCAAGGCAACCGGCAATGTGACCAAGAATGTCAAGGTAGATGGCACCCTGACCATCAACGATGATGCCCGCGTTGTTCTGGGTGGTCAATACAAGCTCTCTTCCACAACAAGCAGCTCCGATGAATACACCGGCATCGTTGCTGACAAGGTCGTGGTGAATGGTAACGGCAGCGTAACCAACCTTTCCTCCTGGAATGCCACCGTCAACACACTGGAAGTGAACAGCGGCAAGGTAGCACTGCACAACAAAGTGCAGTCTGGCAACAATCATTTTGTTTATGAACTGAATGATTCCAAGCAGGTTCGCATCAAGAAGGCCCTGAACATCAATGGCGGTGAGACTGTCATTAACCTCAACCAGCTGGACTCCAACAACGCCGCTAACGACACTCACGTGTTTACTGGTTTTGGTAATCTAGAGTTTACCAATCCCTCATATTTCTTAGGAATACTGACGGGTGCAGACAGTGCCAAAGTCACCAAGGCATGGATTAACCAGACCGCAGGCATCCTCACCGTGAATGGCAAAACAGCTTCCGTTGGCGGTCTGAACATCAACCAGAGCGGTGGTACCATGAACATCTCCACGGCTGGTACTACGTACCACTCCTGGCACATTCTGTCCGACTACGGTGACAGCACCATCATCCAGAGCGGCGATAGCGCCGATACGGTGCTGAACATTGGCGGCATCAAAGCGTACAACGGCAACTACGACACCGTTCTAAAGGTTCTGCTCGATAAGGGTGTGACTTATAATCCTGATAACGGCAATCTCGAATACCAGGGGGAGAAAGTGGAAATTAACCCCTCTATCGCCATCACACAAAGCGGTAAGGGTACCATCAACATCATCAAGGGCATTGATTTGACCAATCAGAAGACAGGGGCTGCCTCTATTGAGAAGAGCAGCATCAGCCAATCAGGAGGAGGCATCATCAACCTGAATGGAGAATACAAGGGTGTAACCTTCGATATCACCCTGAACGGTAAGGGCGGCACCTTGAACGTGAACTCCAACCTGAGTGTCGGCACTGTCACGCAGGCTGCCGGTACAATTAATGTTGCAGAAAACGCCACGCTGACGGCTGACCAGATTGTGGTAACGAGCGGCACCTTCGTGAACAAAGGAACCATCAACTATACGCCTTCTGCCGCCATGCTGGCCCTTGGCAGCGCAGAGGACAACGCCCTGCTGGCTCTCGCCGGCACCACAGAGGAGGCTGATATCGTCGTGGCTGGTGGTCAGTTCGTGAACATCGGAAATGTGGGTGACGTGCTGGTGCAGGAAGGAGGCACGCTGACGATTGAAGCAGGCAGCACCTCTAACAGCATCACCATGGAGGGTGGTCAGATTGACATTACGGGCAATTCCTCCACTGGCAGTCTGACGCTCAATGGTGGTGTCATCAACTTTGTAGACGGAGCCACTGTAACGCTCAGTGAAGGAGCCACTCTGGATATCTCCGAGAACGCCACCATCATGATCACGGTGGATAGCAGCGTGCTGCAGGATCTTGCCGGCAAGGACTTCACCCTCTTTGCAGGTGTGGACAATGCCGCAGAGGCTCTGGGCAACGCCGACATCGTGTTCACCGATGGGGTGGAGGAGAAGGAAGTTACCATTTCCTCCGGCAGCACCTCCGGCAGCATCACGGTGACAGAGGTAGTGCCAGAACCCACCACGGCTACTCTGAGCCTTCTGGCTCTTGCCGCACTGGCTGCACGCCGCCGCCGCAAGTAAAAGCTGTCAATTCATATTGAGTTAGAGACAAAACAACCGCCCGGAAAGACATTTCTGGGCGGTTTTGCGTTGGCTCAATCCCACCTCCGGCACTGCAACCTTGCGTGTGCAGGACTTCACCCTCGAGCATTGCCCACACACAAAGGATGTGCGTGACGAAGCCAGGCATTGACCCCGCACGCGCGCATGTGCTATGATGCAGGGCAATCAATATGGACATGGATCTCTTCGAATTTGCCGCAAGCCAGCAGAAACCCACCCCCACGCCGCAGGAACGGTATGCGGAGCTGTGTGCCGTTGTGCGCCATAATAACGAGCTGTACTACGCGCAGGCACAACCGGAAATCAGCGATGCGGAGTATGATGCCCTCTACCGCGAAATCGAGGAATTGGAGCGAGAGCACCCGGAGTTCATCACCCCCGATTCCCCGACCCAGCGCGTGGGGAACGATTTGAGCGAAGGGTTCCGGAAGGTGACCCACCCCGCCCCCATGCAGAGTATTGATGATATCTTTGAGCACAAGCCCGGAAATGGGGAGACGGATGCCGAGCTGATGGAGTTCTACCAACGCCTGGCCGGCAATCTGGGGCAGGCCGCGCCCCTTGTAACCATAGAGCCCAAGATTGACGGCTGTGCGGTTACCCTGCTCTACCGCAATGGCAGACTGGCCTATGCGGCCACACGCGGCGACGGCTGCACGGGGGATGACATCACAGCCAACGTACGCACCATTAAGAACGTACCCTTCGTTCTACCGGAGGGAGCACCTGATTTACTGGAAGTGCGAGGGGAAATCTATATGCCCTCTGCTGATTTTGATGCACTGAATGCCGAGCGGGATGCAGATGGTCTGCCCGCATTTGCCAATCCGCGAAATGCCACGGCTGGTACCATCAAGCTGCTGGACGCTGCGGAAGTAGCCCGCCGCCCGCTGCGCTTCCTGGCACACGGCATCGGCGTGTACGAAGGCTCCCCGCTACTCACTACCGCCGATTTCACAAACCTGCTCGACCACATGGGGATTCCACGCAACCAGCCGGTCTTGTATGCCGATAGCCTGGAGAAAGTGCGCGCCGCCGTGCAGCAGGTGAACGTGCTGCGCCGCGACCTGGGCTACGGCACGGACGGTGCCGTTATCAAGCTGGATGATTTTTCCCTCCGCGAATCGCTGGGCAGTACCGCCCGCGCCCCTCGCTGGGCAGCAGCCTTCAAATACTTGCCGGAGCAGAAGGAAACAGTGCTGCGCGGCATCAGTATCCAGGTGGGGCGCACCGGCGTGCTCACGCCCGTGGCCGAGCTGGAGCCCGTGCAGCTTTCCGGCACCACTGTTTCCCGCGCCACGCTGCACAACCAGGATGAAATCGAACGCAAGGATATCCGCATCGGCGATACGGTGCTCATGGAGAAGAGCGGAGAAATCATTCCCGCGGTGGTGCACGTCATCACCGCTAAACGCCCGGCCGATGCCGTACCCTACAGCTTGTACGAGGCAGTGGGCGGAGTATGCCCCAGTTGCGGCGCACCCATTGCCCAGGAGGAAGGTCAGGTAGCCTGGCGCTGTACCAACTTCACCTGCCCGGCTCAGGCAGCGATGCGAACCACCTACTTCTGCCGCCGCGAGGCACTGGATATCGAAAATCTAGGCGGCACCGTGGCAGAGGTTCTTGTGAACCGGGGTATGATTTCCACCCCTCTGGATTTATTCTCCCTTACGGTGGAGCAGCTCGGCGCCCTCAACCTCGGCACCGATGATGAACCCCGCCGCTTTGGCGAAAAGAACGCAGCCAAAGCCATCGCAGCCCTGCAAAATGCCCGCACCCTCCCCCTCGAACGCTGGCTCACAGCCTTCGGTATCTCCACCATCGGCAGCGTGACCGCCCGCACCACCGCCAAATACCACCGCGACCTTGCCGAACTGGCCGGTGGCAGTTTCCTACGCCTTCTGGTGCAGCTGGAGGAAGGGGTGGAGCAATTCAACGCGCTCAATCCCAAAGCCCGTGCAAACAAAGGTGCAGATAAAGATTCCCTGCTGTCTCAACAGGCAGAGCTGAAAGCCGCTCTCGAAATTGCCGCTGCCCCCTTCTCTGCCCGCGGCTACGTGGCACTGGAAGCAGATGGCTCCAACAAGCTCAAATTCACGAATCCTCTGGGTTCCGTTTCCTCCCGAAAACTGCTGGCCTACTTCAGCTCAGCCGCGGGTCAAGCAGTGCTTGAAACCTTAAGTCTGCTGGGCATTAACCCCATTTCTACCGGGTTTATCGAAAACGTAACCAACCAGGCCGAAGGACCACTGAGCGGCAAAACCTTCGTGCTCACCGGTGCCCTGAGCCGTCCCCGTCCTGAGTTTGAAAAGATGATTGCAACGGCAGGCGGCAAAGCCACGGGATCCGTCACCAAGAACACCAATTACCTGGTGGCGGGTGAAGGTGGCGGTTCGAAGCGCGACAAAGCTGCTAAACTCGGCATCCCCGTCATTGGCGAAGCTGAATTACTCACCCTGCTGGAAGGAGGTTCCCTGTGAACGGACGAGCACTCATCTACGGCACGATTGCCATTGATACCCTCATCACCCCAGGTGGGCAGGTCAACTCAGTGATGGGTGGTTCCGGGCCGTATGCAGCACTGGCGGCACGGCTGGTCTCGGATAAGGTGGATCTGGTCGGCGTGGTGGGCGATGATTTTCCGGAGGCCTGGGAAAAAGCGCTGGAACTGCGCGGCGTAAGCATGCAGCACGTGGCGCACGAACCCGGCCAGACCTTTGCATGGACTGGTCAGTATGAGGAGGATATGAACAAGCGTACCACCGTGAGCCGTACCGAAGGGGTACAGGAACACTGGGTGATGCAGCTGCCACAGGAATTGCAGGAATGCAGCATTGCCGTGGCCACCAATGTGACCCCGCGTTTGCAGAATCGCATGTTGCAGCAGTGTCCGCATGCATGTTTCCGCATGGCAGATTCCATGAAAAGCTGGCTGGAACGAGAGCCGGAATATGCTACCGAGCTGCTCAGGAATGTGGATTTAATGCTCATGAACGATGAAGAAGCTCAGTTCTGGGCGCAGACGGATGATTCACTGGAAGCCGGTGAAAAGCTGCTGGCCGCAGGGCCGCGCTATGCTATCGTTAAGCATGGCAGTGCCGGATCCACCCTTTTCCACCGCACTCCGACAGGGGAAACCCGGATTTTCCGCTGCCCCGCCTGGCCTCTCAAGCACCCACAGGATCCCACCGGTGCCGGTGATGCCTACATGGGCGCCCTGGCTGGCTACCTGACCAAATGCCTGAATGGAGGCTCCCCCTGCTGGGATGATATGAAGCGAGGTGTTGCGATTGCCACCGTCATTGCGGCTGCAGTCTGCGAAAAGTTCGGTACCATCTCGCTTTTCTCCCTTGGCATTCATGAATTGGCGCGCCGCATTTCCGCATTCCAGGAAATGACAAACTGGGAGTAGAGGAACCAGGGGTCTCATACCGCTGTGTTCATTACTGCTTTCAAGACTATCTTTTCTGGAGAATAATGAATTTGTCCATTATTTGCTGTACACCTATGAACAAAAGGGATAGAATAACGGTTGGGTGCTGATTCCCAGCGACCATTGTTCTTTTTCATATAAAAAACAACAACCAGATTATATCATGAAAGCAACAAAACTCTCTTTCCTGGCTCTCGCAGGCATGATTCTTGGCGGCACTGCTCAAGCCGCCCCCTATTACATGCCCAGCAACAACTACACAGATAACCTGCCACCGGAAAGGCCCACCTGCTATTCCGATTTTGGCGATTCTGATACCGTCTCTGCAACTTTCTCACTGGAAATAGGTGGCACCTACACCAACATGTGCATCCACGACACAGGTACGGCTTATGACTTGAATCCGATTGGTGTGGACGCAACCGCCGTTTACCACCTCTCTGAGAACTGGGCTGTAACGCTTCGCGGCGCCTGGAACAAGGCAGATGACAAATCGACGTATGAGGTGTACGATAAATGGGATGCCGAAATCCAGGAATGGGCCATTATGCCGGGTATACGCTATACCATTCCCGTAAGCGACAGAATCAAGTGGTACGTAGGCGCCAATATTGGCTATGCCCACGCAAAGACCGAAGAAAGCTGGATAGATACCTATGATGGTGAACATGAAAATTACAAATGGAACGAAAATGGTCTCGATTATTCTATTGAAACAGGTGTGAATGTCTACATCACCAATTCGTTCTACGTATACGGTGCTGTTCAATTCTGGGGCACAACAATCAAACCCGGCGATAACGGTGATTACCAGCAAGGTATCGGCGTGCGCGTGGGTACGGGTGTTTCCTTCTGATTCATCAGCAAAGCATCAATATATAATCAGCCCCCGCAGTCTTGCTGCAGGGGCTTTGTTTGTGCGGATACGCCCAGGATTACAGCACTGGCGGGAATTTCGGTCTAGTGACCACCGCCGAAATTCCGTCCTCACGGACAGAAACCGGCTCTTACGATCCATCGGAATCAGCCTGGATGCCTGTCGGAATTGCTGCCACCCATCGGGAGGCAGCTGTATTTATTATAGGCTTGATGAAAGGCGGTCATTGTGCTAGAATGAGCGACGTGAAGGTTATTGTTGTTACAGGGGGCATTGCCTCCGGCAAGTCTACGGTAGTAGAACAGCTGCGTGAATTGGGCGGCGAGGGTGTGGAACTTTTTGACTGCGACGCCGCTGTGGCCGAATTACAGCAGGCAGGCAAGTTGTCGCGCGACCTGGTCACGGCTTTCGGTTCTGAGGCTTTGTGCGATAATGGCAGTGTCAACAAGGATTTTCTCCGGAACATCGTCCAGAATGACCCCGAAGGGCGCGATAAGCTCAACAACATTGTGCACCCCAAGCTGGCGCAGATGTGTCTGGAAGCTCAAGCAAATGCCCGGAAACGAGGCAACGTGCATACCTTCCTGGTGGATATCCCGCTGTATTTTGAAAGCCCGGTTGAGTTTGGGGCTGATGTGGTATGCGTGGTAGCCGTAACGCCAGAAACACAGATTGCCCGCATGGCAAGCCGGGATGGATTTAGCCGCCAGCAGGCAGAAGCCATGCTGGCAGCCCAGATGCCCACCCAGCAGAAGATAGACCGCGCCAACCTGGTATTCTGGAACGAAGGGCAGCCCGATTTACTCCGGAAGCAGGTGGAGTTGTTCTACAACACCGAATTGGCTGCAGAGGCCAAGGCCATGCGCGCCCGCTCCGTCATCATCAATCTGAATGAGCTGCGAGCCCTGCCGCTGAATGAGCTGCAGCATCTTGCCACCACCAGTGCAAGCCGCGGAACGGAATCTTTACCGCGCCCCCAGCTGGTTGCTGAACTGGCACGCACCTATCTGGCGGAGGGAAGCCAGGTCATTGTTACCGGGGTACTCGAATTCGGGCGCGACAATATGGTTTTTGTACGCGATGCCGCGCGCAGTTTCCGCCCCGGAGATGATGACCCCAGGGTCACTCAGGATTTAATACGCCAGTATGAGCTGCGCCCCGGCAACATGGTCAAAGTGAAGCTGCGGCCTGCCCAGGGTAAGAATGAACGCAATCTGATGGCAGCAGAGGTGCTGGAGATTGAGGGGGTACCGGTAGCAGACTATTCGCAACCCAAGCCATTTGACCGCCTTACCCCGCTCATCCCAACGGAACGCCTGATTTTAGAGAATCCCGACATCAAGTCTCCAGCCATGCGCGTGCTGGATTTGATTACCCCGCTGGGGCTGGGTCAGCGAGCGCTGGTGGTTGCCCCGCCTAGAGGCGGCAAGACTGTACTGCTCAAGACCATGGCCAAGAGCCTGCGGGCCAATTACCCCAAGACTGATTTGCTGGTGCTGCTGCTGGATGAGCGACCGGAAGAGGTGACGGATTTTGAAGATACGGTAGATGTACCGGTATATGCATCCACGTTTGACGAACCCTCGCGCCGCCACGCCCAGCTGAGTGACCTGCTGCTGGAACGCGCCCGGCGTCTCGTGGAACAGGGGCATGATGTCATCATCATGCTGGATTCCCTCACCCGCCTGGCTCGCGGCTACAATGCCAACCAGAGCGGCGGCCGCACCATGTCTGGCGGTCTGGGTTCCAACGCTCTGGAAAAACCACGCAAGTTCTTTGGCGCCGCCCGAAAAGTAGAGGAAGGTGGCAGCCTTACCATTATTGCCACCTGCCTCATCGAAACAGAATCCCGCATGGATGAAATCATCTTCGAGGAATTCAAAGGCACGGGCAACATGGAAATCCGCCTCGACCGGGAGCTTTCAGAACGCCGCATTTACCCAGCCATTTCCATTCCCCAGAGTGGTACGCGCAATGATGACCGTCTCTACCACCCGGATGAGCTTCTGCGCGTGCTCCAGGTTCGCCGCCAGCTGGCCACGCTCCCTGGTTGGGAAGGGTTGCAGACCTTGCTCAAGAATATCGAACAGACCCAGAATAACCTGGAAATCCTGCTCAAAGGGCTCACTATTTCAACTCGCTGATTCGGAGTTGCATGTTTTCATTCTCACCTACCGGGATACCCTGTATCCCGGTTTCTTGTTGCAGGCATCCGGGCAAGAGGATGATTCGGGAGGTTCGCACATCAGCAGGCTCTACAGGCTGGTGAGGATGCCTGCCCAGCAACGCGATATCGGCATTATCAGCCGGGATGGTGGAAAAAGCACAATAAGATGCATGACCTATGTACAGAACCCTCTTTCCCATTGTTTCCCAAAGGACAAGAGGATGATGATTGACGGTGCTGGTGTGTGCAAAATCTGCAGGTGCGGGATAGATAGTGAACCGCCCCGCCTGCGTCTCAAACACCTTTCCTTCCGGTGGTAACTCGTGAGCCTCAATGACTGGAATATGCTTCCACATGCGCTGTACCACCCCGGCACCACCTCCTGAGGACACTCTGGGAGAAGTAAGCAGCAGAGCGGCAGGTGTGTATCCGGCATGAAATAGAGTAGGCACCGTTTTCAGCTCCGCATTTACCTCAGAGCCACAGTCTATCAATAAACCGTGATTCCCCAATATGGTGAAGCTACCACCAAATCCGGTTCCCTGCACCATCAGGGAATGCAGAGGTGCAGGTTCCTGAGCAGGCAGATAGGCATAGGGTAAATCACCAAACCACGTCACCACGGCAAGGAGGATGGCGGCAGATTTCTGGGCAGCACAGGTAATGGCTGTCCCCACCCAGGGAACACCAGCCAAACAAAGCTGCAGCAACCCGCAGAACATGACTACTGGTAGTATCGGCGTGATGGAAATGTTGGTAAGAAAGCTCACCGTATTGGCAGAATGAAAGAAGTACAGAGTAATGGGAACGGAGACAAGCCAGGCGCTCAGTGATACGATGACGGTACCACGTATGGCAAGCTCCGCATTGCTCCATCGCATTTCCCAGGGAGTTCGCAATGAGGGCGGGATGTAGTCATCCGGTCCGAACCAAGCCTTTTCCTCCAGACAGATTTTCAGGGACAGGCACAATGCGGCATAAACACCAAATGACAGGAGAAATCCTGCATTGAATAACTGGCTTGAATCTACCAGCAGAATGAGCAGGGCTGCAAAACTCCATGTATTGAGCAGGCTAACCTTGCGCTGAAGAATATAGCCCAGCAGCACCACCGAAAGCATCACATACGCCCGAATGGCGGGTACAGCACACCCTGTCATGAGCACATACACGCCGGTCATCAAAAGCACCAGAGGCCGTATCACCACAGGCCGCACCCTCAGCATCCGCAGCAGAAGCCATAAGATACCGGACACCAACCCCACATGCAGACCACTCACAGCGAATGCATGCAAACAACCACCATTCCGAAAGCCTTCCATCGTCACTGCTTCTGCTCCACTCTTATCACCCAGCACCAACGCGCATAGCACCTGCCGGGCTGCATCTGATTCAGAACCAAGAGGCATCAGGATACGGGACAGGCGTTCACGCATGCGGAGTCCCCAATACTGCACTACCCTGAGCGAAAACGGTTTTCCTATTTTCTCACAATCAACAACATGAAAAATAGCAGAGGCTCCAATAGAGCGCATCCAGGAATGAGGACAGAATATCCCCCGCAGTGGAGATTGTGTGGGTGGCTGCCATTGAGCCCTCACGCGCACCACGTCCCCTACGGTATATGGCAAATCACCCCTGAGGATTACCCTGACTCCGTTCCAGCCAGTACTGAGCACACACCCACGGCGCAATTCGCGCTCCACCGTCCCGGTGAGTTCCACCACCTCCTGCATTTCTGCATCCTGGCAAAAGGCAAGCTCTCGCTGATGAACCATGTGGGTATGCAGGCATGTGACCAAGGCACAAAGCGCCGTACAAATGGATACCCTCCACATACGGAACGCCAAGGCCAGTAGTATGGACAGAACGGGTATGGCATACCACCACGAGGCGGCTATGCTCCCCACAACTGCCAGTAAGGGAAGGCTCAAGGGCGCACCCAGCAGGTAGAGGCGAAGCGCTTTTATCATTCTGAGCGGCAATATCAGCGGTATACCATTACCGGCCCTGTCATGGTCGATTGCACTGAGCACACCTTCTTCCAGGCTCGAATGAATATGCTGGCCGCAGCATCAACCTCATCTGCCGAAGTATACCGGGAAAGGGACAACCTCAACGATTCCCTCACCTGCTTATCAGCTAAGCCCATGGCCTGCAGTACATGGCTGGGATGCGGTTCTGCACTGGTACAGGCAGAGCCCGTGGAGCACAGAAGCCCTGCGGGCTCCAGCAGGAGGAAAAGAGACTCTGCTGAAACGCCCGGCACGCGCATATTGAGTACGTGGGGGAGTCGCGGAGCGGCGCCGCCATTGATGCAGACCTCTAGCCCGGAGTCTTGCAGCTTGGTCACAAAGCGATCGCGCAGCGCTGATAGCCGACTATAAGTATCCGCAGCCGCCAAGGCTAGCTCAGCCGCTTTGCCAAAACCAATGATACCGGCTACATTCTCGGTACCAGCCCGGCGGTAGTCCTCCTGCGAGCCTCCGGTAAGATAAGGGGTACAGGCTGTCCCGGTACGGATGTAAAGAGCGCCTATACCTTTGGGACCATGCAATTTGTGTGCTGAAAGGGAAGCAAAATCAATGGGGTATTCATGCAGGGAAATGGGCAGTTTGCCCGCCGCCTGCACCAAATCCACATGAACACGAGCACCGGCCTGCTGTGCTGCATTTGCCAGTGAGCGCACGGGCTGGATTACCCCGGTTTCGTGATTAGCCCAGGAAAAACTGGCGCCGTCATGGCCGGGTAGCAACTCCCGCCATTCTGGCAAATCGGCCTGTCCATTACTCAGCACGGGGGCGGCTTCTCCCCGAAGGGTACGAAGTGTTGCAGGGTGCTCAGTTGCCAATGTCAAGGCATGGTTGAACTGGGAAAGAGCCGTATTACTGGCCTCTGTTCCACCTGAGGTGAACATAATTTCCGAGGCATCAGCGCCTACCAATGCCGCCACCTGCCCGCGAGCATGGTCAATCGCCCGGCGCACGGCCTTACCAGCCCCGTATGCCGCAGAGGGATTGTAATAATTCTCTCGCAAATAGGGCAGCATGGCCTCCAACACTTCAGGAGCCAGAGCCGTTGTGGCGTTGTTGTCCCAATATATCATGGCTGTTTCTGCTGAGCGGCTATGATGTTGAACACATTGGCCGGCACACACTCCTGCACCCAGCGCTGCCACCCGTGCACGCCCACGAAGCCACGCACATATGATGATGAAATTTCTTCCAGCTCTGGCGGCGGCACAAGATACACGGTTTTCATTTCTGGCTCCATACGGGCATTCATGCGCCCCATGGATTTCTCATACTCAAAATCTATCGTGTTGCGGATTCCTCGCAGAAGATGCGTTGCTCCCAACTTGCGGGCGTAATCCACCAGGAATCCACCCTGCATTTTTTCTACGCGCACATTGGCTGGCCCGCCGGTCAACATGCCACGCAAGGCATCCATGCGCTGCGGCTCGCTCAAGAAACTCGTTTTATCCGGATTCACTCCCACAAGCACCACCAATTCGTCAAACAATTCAGCACCGCGGTGAATCATCCACAAATGCCCATTGGTGGGAGGGTCAAAGCTTCCGGCGTAAATGCCAATGCGTTTCATAGGCTCATGATACCTTTCTCTGCCGGCAGTGTCAAGCCTCGTCGCGATACCGCATTGGGCCGGCGTGGTACAAGGTTTCAAATTCTTCCACTTCCTGGTTCGTGAGTACGGGCTTGGCCAGCAACCAAAGCTCCACCGCCGGCAAGCCATGCTGGTACGCCAGCTGCATATGCGGATGCGGCAAGCGGGTGAACCCGCAGGATTCATAAAACGCAAGCCGGCGTGCCGTTGCTGCATCAATAACTGGTTCTATCTCCAAAATGCAGGGAGCGGAAACCATACTCAACGCAGCATGCCCCAGCCCCTGCCCCCGGCGTTCAGAGGCAATGGCCAGATGCTCCACATAGTTCAGCTTCCCCCACCTCCAGTAACTCAAGATACCGGCGAACCCCTGAGAATCAGAGAGGTGGAGGCAGTGAAACGAGGCATCCGTCAGCGCTGATGCGTGTTGAGCAAGAACGCGCCTCTCCGTTTCAGGAAAGGCGCTTTCGTACAAGTTCCACCAATCGCCGGCAAGCGGATGCCCGGTGTGCGTGATTCGCGTGCAGCTAAGCATCGATAACGGGCTGAATCAACCAACCTTTTTCAACTTATTGCGGGAATAGAGGTAAAGGATGCCTACACCGCCTGCATACAGGACAATTTCTCCCAGTTCTTCACTCAGGCAATTGTGCATTTTTTCAAACACAACCCCCGTGACCATGCCTCCCACCGCCAGGACGAGATCGCTGGCAGGAATGCGAATAGTGCGGAGCACGTCCCAGGCTTCCTTCCATACTTTGCGCCAAATGAAATATACCACAAGCCAAACCATGTAGATACCTACGCAGACATGCGCCAGCCAGCCATATTCCATATCCCTCCACTTCGGGTACTTGTTCGCATTCTCAGGGTCTGCAAAAATCACCAGGGTGCGGCCGTAATTCACCTCTCTGGCCAGAATGAAGAACAGACACAGCGAGGCAAAAACATACAGGCACTTACGATCCTTGGCAGTGCAGGTGAAATACAGCCCCACGGCTACGATGAACATCTGTATATTCTCCAGAGGACTATTCTTATCCCCGAACGAGTCTGGTAACACAAACGCGCAGACCAGGCATACCACTGCCGCCACCAGCGTCAGCCATGTAGTCGGACGAAACTGCCAATCAAGATATTTTCCCATATGCGTAGTAGTGAGTTAAATGAGTGAAAGCTGATGACATACTAACAATGAGTACCACCAAGCCCCTTCAGCATACCTGCATTCCGGCGTGATTGCAAGTAAATTTCCCTTATCTGATGATTAAACCAAACCACCGCCCTTCTTTGCAGAAGGGCGGTGGTGATTTCAAATGCTTTTTAGCAGATGCGTGCTTTAGTTGAACTTAGCAAGCATGGCCTGGCGCTGGGCCTCGAGCTCGGCGGGCAGCTTGTCGCCAACCGTGTTGAACAGCTCAGTCTGGGATTCGAGCTCGGCCTTCCACTCAGAAGCGGAAACGGTCATGTTCGTCTCGAATGCAGCCTTGTCGTAGCCCTTGAGACCATCCGTGTCAAGCTCCTCGAAGGTGGGGGAGATACCCAGAGCGGTCTCCACGCCGTCCACCTCACCGCGGCAGCGGCGAAGCACCCAGTCGAGCACGCGCATGTTATCACCGAAGCCGGGCCATACGAAGTTGCCCTCGGCATCCTTGCGGAACCAGTTCACGTTGAAGATCTTGGGCAGCTTGCAAGCGCAAGTCTTGGTACCCATATCCAGCCAGTGCTGCCAGTAGTCACCCACATTGTAACCAATGAAGGGCTTCATGGCCATCGGGTCGCGACGCACCTGGCCAATCTGGCCGAAGGCAGCGGCGGTCATCTCAGAGCCCATGGTAGCACCCACGTACACGCCGTGGTTCCAATCCTTGGACTGGAATACGAGCGGCATGGTGGTAGCGCGGCGGCCACCGAAGAGGAATGCGCTGATGGACACACCCTCAGGGTTGTAGTATTCGGGGTCGAGCGTGGGGCACTGGGAAGCCGGAGCGGTGAAGCGGCTGTTCGGGTGAGCGCACTTGCGGCCGCAGTCGGGAGTCCAGTCGTTGCCCTGCCAGTCGATGGCGTGGGCAGGAGCCTCGCCGTCCATACCTTCCCACCATACGTCACCGTCATCGGTCAGACCCACGTTGGTGAAGATGATGTTCTCCTTGATGGTGTCCATGGCGATGGGGTTGGACTTGTAGGAGGTGCCGGGAGCCACACCGAAGTAACCGTTCTCAGGGTTGATGGCGTGGAAGGTACCGTCCTCGTGGGGCCAAATCCAGGCGATATCGTCACCGATGATGCTGGTCTTCCAGCCCTTCTCGGCCAGTGCGGGCGGGGGCACAACCATGGCCAGGTTGGTCTTACCGCAGGCAGAGGGGAATGCACCGGTCACATAGGACTTGCGACCCTGGGGATCGGTGATGCCGAGGATGAGCATGTGCTCAGCCATCCAGCCGTTCTTGCGGGCGATACCGGTAGCGATACGCAGGGCAAGGCACTTCTTGCCGAGCAGGGCGTTACCACCGTAACCGGAACCGTAGGAGATGATTTCGCCAGTCTCAGGGAAGTGGCAGATGTACTTCTCTTCGTTGTTGCAGGGCCAGGTTACGTCTTCCTGACCGGGCTCAAGCGGAGCACCCACGGTGTGCAGGCAGGGAACGAAGTCACCATAGCCGTCACGCTTGGGATTGCCGCCACCGTTCACCTCGTCTTCGAGACGCTTGAGAACCTTCTCACCCATGATGGTCATGATGCGCATGTTGGTCACCACGTAGGCAGAGTCGGTGATTTCGATACCGATCTTAGCCAGGGGAGAATCCAGCGGGCCCATGCAGAAAGGAATCACGTACATGGTACGGCCCTTCATGGAACCATCAAGGAAGGGGTTGAGAATGGCGCGCATCTCAGCCGGGGACTTCCAGTTGTTGGTAGGACCAGCGTCCTCCTGCTTCTCAGAGCAGATGAATGTGCGTTCCTCTACGCGGGCCACGTCAGAAGGAGTAGAACGAGCCAGGAAGCAGCCGGGGCGCTTCTCCGGGTTCAGGCGGATGTATGTGCCTTTCTCTACGAGCATGTCGCAGAGCTTGGTGTTCTCTTCCTCGGAACCGTCGCACCAGTAGACGGAATCGGGTTTGCAGAGCTGGCGGATTTCCTCCACCCACTCAGCAGCCTTCTTGTGTGTAGTACCTGTAATCATGGTGCCACTAAATTACCACACGACAAACAAACTTGCAACACGAAAATTTTAGAATTTTCGGCAGCAGCGGGTTGGTTTCTCCCGCATGGGATACAGGAGGGCTCTCTGATATCAGTCCTCCTACGGGATTTCTACACTAATTGATTGATTTCGCGGTATTCAGCAACAAAATCGGAATAAATACTCAATGAAGCAGCCAGGGAGGAGGGGCCAGACTGGAGCAAGGGCTTCTCCCACGCATCTTTTCCAAACAACTGCAGACCGAACCGGTGCACCTCAGAGGTTGAGCACATGGTGTAGAAATCCACGTCCATGTGCAGTTTCCCGCTAGCCAGGATACCGCATTGCTCCACTGCGCTGACGTGTGAGTACGCCGCGCTCACGGAATTCGACCAGACTCCGTCAATCAACCATTCGAAGAACGCCTTTTTGACAGGGGGCAGCTGGCTCCACCATTCTATCAGGATGACGGGAGCTTGGTCTGCAGCCGGGACTACGTTTTGAGGGGCAGACAGAAACTCACCATAGGCTTCCAGGGCAGCCCAGAACGAAGCCAACTCCCCAAAGAAGGCTTTGTATTCCTCATTCCCATACAGCAATTCGGCACACCGGGCAAACTCTGACTCCTCATATATGGCGTAGAAATCAACATCCTGCCCCAGTAGGCGCCTGGCTATGTCGCTGCACTCATCCACTGCGCCGGCGTATTCAAAAGCCAGCTCTTCTTCCAATGATTTGCAGCGCTGCAACCACACATAGAAATCACGCTTCCGGGGAGATAAGGAGCTCCACCACTCCGGTCTGCTCCCATTCCTCCGCTCCTGGGGAGCAGCCTGGTGTTCATACCTTGATTGCATCTTCTGTCTGTTGATAGGCAGTATCATACTATTATCTGGAGTGAAATTGTAAGGAATATAGGCCCCCTGTGGAAATAGCCTACCACACTCTGGCCAAGCGTTGTCAAGTATGCTGCTCAATTTTTTTGAGATTTTTCATGTCTACCAGCGCATGAACATGCACCACGTTCGCATCAACTCACCATGCCCGACGTCACAAAACAATTCAAGAAAGAATTTGCATGACAATGCCATTTGTGTTAAATTGCTCGCGCCGCCATGAGAGAAGAACTCGAAGCCAATGAGGATGTCATCTTTGCCCAACAGACCCGCAGGGTTGTACTGGGGCGCGGCAGCATCACCAACAAGCCTCGCCAGCTGGTCAGCGCCGGTGGTGTGATTTTCTGGCACTTGCTGGCCTTAATCGCGCTGGATTTATGGCTCCTGCGCCTCCTGGGCTATATTTCCCTGCCCTGGTAACAAACCGTGGGCACATGAGCAGCAGCGAGCTGTGCGCTAAAGAAGTGGTTATCATTTCCGCCCTGCCGCTCATGATACTACTTGGACTTATCGGAATGGCCGCAGAAGCAATCAATCCCACAGCTGATAAACCGAACGAAACTACAGTAGAGGTGCGTGACGCAGCCATTACAGCTCCCGCAGAAGAAGCGACTCCTGCCCCCGAGTTGAACTGACACCAGACTTCGCTCCCAAACAATCATCCAAAAAGCCCGCCGAAAGGCGGGCTTTTTCAGTGGTTATAAGGGCAAGGGCATGACTTCGTGGTCGTGATTGGCTGGGTCTTGCGGTGCCGAGGGTATATCCTCACAAGCACCGTTTTTGAGAACATCAATCTGGGTGACAGGGCGAATCGGCGCATGCACCCCATCCACTTCCGCATAGTAGTGCTTCTGGGTAATACGCACCAGCTGGCCGGGCTTCAAATCGCTCAATTTCTGGCGCATATCATCCGGCTGACCTGGCACATCATTCCTGGCATCGACCACCAGCATGTTGCCAGCGGCGGCCTTATCATCACCATATTGCCCCGGTTTCTCGTATGCTTCATTGGAAAGCACTCGGAACTGGGCTGCCTTCGTGGCATGATTGCAGCGGTCCGGGCACAGAGCCGTGCGGAAACAGCACGGGCGTTCCAGAGTTCCCAGGTACTGCGCCACTACAGTGTTGGACGCCAGCAGCTCTGCTTTTTCTGGAAGGGGCGCTGCCACAGCAGCAGGCAGCAGGGCTGCCATCATCAGGAAAAGTTTCGTTTTCATGGTATCAACACGGGTTTTGATACCAATGAGGCGCACAGCGTTGAATGTTTTATTTAGATTTTTGCAACAAACAGCAAAATCCCCCTGCTCCAAAGCCGTGAGCCGGCAGCAACCGATAAGCCGGGAATGAAACGAGGGAGGAACGGAACACCTCCATACCTGGCACTTCCACTGCATGCCAGCCGGGAACCCGCTTGAGGATATAGGCCATGACCTTTTCGTTTTCCTCCGGGTCGTAAGTGCAAGTGGTGTAGACAATATGGCCACCTGGGTTCACGCACTGCACTGCAGAGAGCATGATTCCCTTCTGCCGCTTGGCGTTCCCATTCACCATGGAGGAACTCAGGCAGCCCGGATTCTTGATTCCTTTGCACAGCAGGGACTGGCCGCTGCACGGAGCATCCACCAGCAGCAGGTCGAAAGTCTCGCCACTGCGAGCCCACTGATCTGGTCGATTACCCGTTACCCTCACCTGGGGCATGCCACACTGCTCCAGATTTTGCCGCAGGATACCGCGGCGGCCAGGGTGAACTTCGTTGGCGGTGTGGTTCCCTGCCCCAAACCGCGCCGCCATCAGCATGGTCTTGCCTCCAGGGGCAGCGCACATATCCAATGATGACTCAGGCGGCAACACGGCAGCCAGGCAAGCAGACTCCCAGCAGGAGGAAAGGTCAAGTGAGTAGTACAGCCCCTGCGCGTAGTCTTCATGAGCCGTAGGTTTCACCCCTTCTGCCGGAACAAACACGCGCGGGGGCAGCCAGGGAGCTGCAAGCTCCGCACATGGGAACGGCGGTACATAGTCTTGCGGAGCACGGGATGTAAGCACCACCGCCCCGCGGGAAGAGGCTCCAGCCCGCATCGCCGAGAGCAAGGCATCAGCCTCGGCTCCCTCCAATCCGAGGCGGGCGCAGAGTCTCAGCTCACCTTTCCCTGCGGGCTCAGCACTCATGCCTTGCCACGGGCTTCTGCTTCCTCCAAGGCCATTTTAGCGGCACCAATGATACCGGCCTCATTGCTGAACTGGGCAGGAAGAATCTTCAATTTCTCGTAATGCGGGCCATATGTCTGCGCCTTCAGGTAACGATGCAGCGGTTCAAAGAGTAAATCGCCAGCCTTGGCCACGCCGCCTCCAATGATGAAAGCGGCGGGATTCAGGATGTAGTGGCAGCTCAAGAGACCGGTAGCCAGCTTACGGGCAATATCATCCCACATGGCAAGAGCTACGGGGTCACCTGCCTTGGCGGCCAGCTCGAGTGGGTAAGGAGCGCAGTCCTCCAACGGTTTATCCTGCCCGGCAGCGGCATAGGCGGCAGCGGCATCTTCCTGGATGCGGGGGTGGCCAATGTAGTTTTCCAACGCTCCGTGATTCTTGTAGTACCCCAGGCGCCCCTGGTAATCAATACTCAGATGGCCCAGCTCGCCTGCGGCACCCAGTGAACCACGCAGCATCTGCCCGTTTGCCACAATGCCAGAGCCTACTCCCGTGCCAAGAGTCAGGCACACCAAATCATTGAGTCCCTTGCCGGCACCGAGCTTCCATTCAGCATAGGCCATGCAGTTGGCATCATTGTCCACCGCTGCGGGCAACCCGGTCATTTCTTCCAGCAGGTCACGCACCGGCACATCGTACCAGCCCGGTACGTTGGTCAGAGAATCAGCAATGCCTCGGTCGTGGTCAACGAATCCAGGAATTCCCATACCCACAGCCTTCACTTCGGGGTACTGGGCAATCAAATCTTTAAGCCGTTTACCAACTTCAGCAAAAATGGCGTCAGGTGAAACAAAATCCTGCGTCCGCACAGGTTCGGCACGACCGATTAATTCAGTGCCACGCACCACAGCAAACTTAATGGAGGTGCCCCCCATATCCACGCCAATGCTCAAATCATTCTCTGCCATACTGGGAGAATACTATCACATGCGTTGTTGCCAGAAAAGAGAAAAAGCACTAAAAATATCAATTTGTTGCTCCTGGTGTCCCGATTTCAACTCTCTCCACTCACGTTGTTCGGCCTCCACTGGAGCTGTAACCTCCAATGGGCGAGGCAACAAACCACTCCCCACCCCCACCGGAAAAGATACGGTCAGACACAACCAGCGCATACCGCTTCTGTATAGATTGAACATGGGCATTCCTTGCCCAACATTCTAACAACTTCTTGTAAGTTTTTATCTTCATCAGCATGTCCGGTTAGCATTGTTCCTGCATATCGAAAATCTTGCAATGGGTGGTACTCTCCGCTTCTTGTCCCATTTACCTCTTCCGGATAACTGATTTAAACCGTAATCTGTTAATACAAAGTAGATATTCTCTGATTTTACAATGATCAAAATACAAAAAAGCCCCTCCATATCGGAGGGGCTGAAGAAGGAAACGTACCGGGGGAGCGTTAATCCTCAGGGCTATCTGCCACCTCCTCCAGGGATAGGCGGCGGTTCGGGTTAATGCCATAACTACGCAAATCCTCAATCTGGCGCACCAGGTTGCCATTCCCTGTCTTGAACTGGCCGCGAGCCTGGTCGTATGCCTTGGAAAGGGAATCTATGGAACGCTTGATTTTCTCCATGCTATCATCAAGGGTAACGCATTTTTTATACAGGGATTCAGCACGCTCAATGATATTGCGGACATTTCGGGACTGGCGGTCCTTTTGCCAGAGGTTATTTGCCAGCTGCAAAGCCATGAGCAAATTAGAGGGGCTGATGAGCAGGACACCGCACTCATACGCCTCATGTACCAGGGACGGCTGCGCCTGCACAGCTCCGATATAGGCAGATTCATTGGGCATGAACATCAGCACGTGGCCAATGGCTCCGGGTACAATGGAAGCGTAATCCTTTGCTGCCAGTTCCTGAATATGCTTCCGCACGGATTCCACATGAGCCTTGATAGCCTGATCGCGTTCAGCAGGTGAGGCTTCTGCGTCCAGTTCCATCAGGCGGGCATAAGCTGTGAGGGAGACCTTGGAATCAATAATAATATGACGACTTTCCGGCAGGTGAACCACCACATCAGGGCGGAAGATATTGCCAGCCTTATCCTTGTAGGAGCATTGGGTAGAAAACTCCTCACCACTGTGCAAGCCGCTGCCCTCCAGCAAGCGGGAAAGAACCATTTCACCCCAGTCACCCTGCATCTTGGAATCCCCCTTCAGAGCACGGGTCAGGTTCGAAGCATCCTTACTGATACCATCGGCTCGCTCCATGAGCTGCTTGACCAGAGTCTCAATACTGCTGCGGGCAGAAGCATTGCCAGTATTGGTTTCCTTCACTGAGAGACGTAAACCCTCCAACTGTTCCCTGAGCGGTTGGAGCACGTTTCCCAGATGCTCTACGTTGCTTGATTTAAGCTGTTTGGTATTCTGCTCCAGCACCTTGAGGGAAAGCTGCTCGAATCGGGCTTCCTGCTGTTGTTGGATTTCCTGCCAGCGCAGCTGCTCACTCTGCATCTGCTGCTTCAGGAAATCATTCTGCTGTTGCAGCGTCATCAGCTGGGCTTCAGTCCCTTTATTACGCAAGGTCGCAACCAGGAAGCCGATAACCGCACCAAGGGTCAATCCGAGAAAAACCGTCAGGATGTACAGGAGAACAGACATGAAGGAATGAGATAAATAGAACTATCAGGGCATGGGACCGGAGTATGGCAGAACCTGAGGCGAGGTCAAATCCAGCGCAGGGTTGTAATGGGAAGTCTCCAGTTTGAACATACCCAGCAGGGTGTGGAAGATATGTTCGTGAGCCACGGTCATGCCAGCATGATTGCGAAGCTGCTGCAACATATCCGCAAAATGAGGATGTTTGCTGGCAAACGCATCATTATAAAGAACAAACATACCAACGCGGCAGCCGGTGGTGGCATGGTAGGCGCAGCGGCTCTGCCCCAGGGCTGCGCGCCCCCACATACCATCGTGTCCCAGGTATTCACCATGGTCACTCACATACAGGTAGACAAAGGGACGGTTACCCAGAGTCTCTGCCACGCGGCGTACGAACTCATCAGTGTAATGAATGGTACTATCGTACGCATTATTAACCTCCTGAGACTGGGATGAGGGATCCTCGAAATTAGAGACGGCAGGAGCAAAGGGGGGATTCTTGCGGTCGTAGTGTTCAAAGGGCGTGTGACTCCCCTCATTGTTAATAAAGAACAACAGGTTCTGGTTGGCTGGAACCTTCTGCAGCACCGACTGCATCTGGGGAACAGCCGTCCATGGGCTTCCTGGAGCATTGAACTTCTGCCTGGAGCGGCGGGTCAGCACAAGTACCACCCGGTCATACTTGAGTTTCTGAGCACAGCGCCGCCCAAAGAAGGAATACATCTCAAAACCGTGGGCAGTAAATAAATCCAGCACCGAACCGGTTTTTGGCAGCATCTCTGGGCGTTTCTCCAGGACATCGCGGCGGGCATCGGTCAGAATGGCAATCTGAGCCTGGCAGGTATCACAGGCAGCTGAAATGCAGGAGGGGAAGTTAATCAGATTTTTCTGTTGCCTGAGCCAGGGGGTCGTATCACGTTCGTATCCATTGATGCTCATTCGGTCAGCCCTTATGCTTTCGCCCACATGCACCACCAGCACCACCCCTTCCCCTCCGCGCAGAGTATGCAGTTTGCTGGGCTGTTCCGTGGGAGAATGGAGCGATTCCACCTGGTTAATCGTGGCCTCATTGATAGTGAGCGCTTCCCTTACCGCCTGATATAGCCCCGGTAATTCCGATGCAGGCCAGAAGAAATCCTGCTTCAACCTATTCGAAGGAATAAGCAGGCCAAAAGCCAGGCTGGCACCGCCAAACAGGCAGGCCGCATTGAAGAGCGCCAGGCTCTGCTGTTTGCGGAGGGTACGCCACAATCCCCAGCAGAACAAAATCCCCAGCACAACGGAAAGTGCCAGCACACCCAGGTTGGTGAAGGTCAGGTATGCCTGGGCATCCTCCCAAGAGGCCTCTAGAATCTCTGCCACTACCAGCGAATTGATACGCGAGCCATACTGGCGGAATCCGCATATCTGCATCAGCTCCAGCACCAGGAACAACAGCCAGAATACAATGGCTCCAGCTCGCAGAATTGCCCAGAGCAGGCACAGTACGGCCAGGGTCATCAACACCGGAAGGTGCAACTGCCACGGTACAGCAAAGGCGTATAGATTGCAGGCGCTATCCAGCGCTATTGCCATGCAGAACATCATCCACAGACTGCCGGAGGAAGGCAAGGGAACCTTCTTCAACCGGCAGGCAAGAAGCATCCCGCCACAAGCCAGAAGGGGCAAGGCAACAGCAGCACACCCCCACCAGGGCCATTCAAACGGCACGCGCCAGGTGTACGCGCCACGCCACGCCATCAACCCAGAGGCCATCAGCAAGATGGCCAGGAAGAAAAGGCGCGATTTCACCCAGCGGAACATGGAGGAAAGCTCGTTTTAGTGCTTACCACACTTGCATTCGTGCTCCCCATCACAAGAGCACTCATGGTCACCACCGCACTGACACTCATGGTCACCACCGCAGGTGCATTCATGCTTGGAGCAGGACTCGTTATCGCAATCACCGCAATCACCGTGGCACCCACCGCCGCAGGAACAGGCGCTCATCTGCTGGTTCATGGAATCAGCCACCTCTTCATCAGTAGGGGCGGAGCCTTTTTCAATAGCGAGGCACAGGTACTGGTTCACCACGGAAAGCATATCATCCAGCATCTGGCGGGATTCCAGGAAGCCCTTGCAGAGTTCATTCTCCACCACAGCGGCGCGCAGCTGGTCAAACTTGGCAAGCTCCTCCTCAGAGGGGGGCATACCCTCCATATGCTTGTTGCGAAGCGTTTCACCGTACTCGCTCACTTTGCGGAATAAATCCGTAGCCTCAGGGTTCTGGTAGAAAAGGCCGATGCGGGCCTTGGCGGCCACAACCTTCTGGGATGCTGCAAAACCAGCGGCCAACTCCGTGGCCAGCTTGACAAGTTCAGGGGTAAGCGATGTATTTGCCATAACGCGCGCAGCGTATCACATTTCCCAAAAAGTTGCAATCCCGTACTTTGTCAAAAAATTGCAGCCAGGGAAATCGCCCTGGCTGCAAACAATATCAAATAAAAAAAAGGAATCAGCGCTCAAGGCCTCGCACGTAGGCGAACCCATTTTTCACCGCGGTGATGACCACAGGGTCTCCCGCCATAACAGACGCCCGGCATTCCCTGGCCACGGGCAGGAACTGGTCACCATACTTCACGCAGGTACCATCGCCCTCACCCATTATCTTCCCCTGGGTTCCGGCAAGATTATCCTGTGCCTCCTTGGGCGCGTTCCTCAGGATGCAATCCATGACCAGGCGGCGCACACACTGGGTCCACAGGGTGTAGTATAGCACCGCGCTAATGATGAGGATGCCAATGTACACCAGAACCGACCATTGCACGGGCAACTCAAACTGCATGGTTCCCCAAAGCGCAAACACCAGCATGGAAACCCAGGAGAGGAACTCCGTATTGAAAAACACATCCAGCACCAGCAGCGTCAGGCTGATAGCCAGCATCCAATGCAGGAAGGTACCATTACTGACGCCAAAGAAATCAGCAAGGAAAAGAGCATCCATCATCATCACCTTC
This sequence comes from Akkermansia sp., assembly GCA_045538105.1. Lineage (GTDB taxonomy): Bacteria > Verrucomicrobiota > Verrucomicrobiia > Verrucomicrobiales > Akkermansiaceae > Akkermansia. The sequence continues at coordinate 59,371 of JAZSQS010000038.1, read as the reverse complement.
AGCGTTTGAGATCCACAACGGCCGGCACACTGTTCGGAAGGTACACGGTAGAGGCCGGGTTCGTAGAGATAGTTGCATACCCCTCCAAAGCCTGGCGGTTCATGAGCACCTTGGCCGCGGCATCTGCACCAATGACTGAGGCCAGTTTCTCCACATAGGCCGTTTCAGCCTCGGCAGCCAGGCGCAGCGCTTCAGCAGCGCCCTGGGCCCGCAGCACCGCAGCCTCCTTTTCTGCTTCAGCAAGGCGGATTTTGGCCTTGCTCTCACCCTCAGCCTGAAGCGCAGTAGAGCGACTGATGCGCTCTGCCTCCATCTGGCGGAGCATAGCCTCCTTGGTTTCAGAATCAGTGGTAAGTTCCTTAATCTCAATAGAGGTAATCGCTATACCCCAGCGCGCAACAGTGGAAGAAACAGCCAGCGTCACCATCTCCGACATTTCGGAGCGGGAAGAAAGGATTTCGTCCAAATTACGGCTGCCGATAAGGGAACGCATTTCATTCAGTACCAACTCCACCAACGACTGGTGAAGCCGCTCCACTTCATACACCGCCTTGATAGGGTCTGTAATGCGCCAACGCACCACGCAATTCATCTGCATTGTTGCATTATCCTTTGTAATGCAGGAGCGGGGCTGGGTATCAAGCAGCTGTTCCGTTAACTCTATGAAGTAGCCCCCCTTATTAGTCAGAGGTCCCCATGCCGTAGAAACATCGCGCAGTTTCTGCAGGAACGGGATATAGAACTGCAAGCCGCTTTTCTTGACGGCAGTAGGCTTGCCAAACATCTCAACAATGGCGCAATGGCCTTGTTTTACAGTGAAAATGAACATATCAGCATCATACAACAGGCCAGCAATTATGCAATGCAGTGATTTGTCATAGGCCACCCGGTTTCCAGAAAATTCGGGCGTGAGCCGCAGTCAGCCCCCGCATATTCAGATATCGCGTACGAAGCAAGGTTGCCGAGCGATGCCCCATATCCTCCTGCAGGCGGGGAAAATCATGAAAGTACTTCACATGGTAACTGGCAAAGGTATGGCGCAGCACATCCTGCTGCCACGGGACAAGCCCTGCAGCATCACGCAACCGCCTCCAGCGGCGGTGCCAGTTCGGTGGGCAAATTTTACCCTGGCTCACACCGTACTCCTGCAACCATACCCGCAGGACCTTATGCAGCTGAATGTGGCGACACCCCCCGGTTTTACTATGCACAGGCCTGACCGAAATGATGGAATCATCCCAATCGATATCTGCCCAATTCAGGCGCACCACCTCCGCAGGTCTGACTCCAGCCCACAGCATGAGTCCCAGCCCCGGCATACAGCACCGGTGAACCTTCAGGCGGGCACAACGCGCCAGCTCACGCAGAGAATTCCATTCCAACGCTTCAATTTCCCTTTCTTCCGGAGCAGGTATATGAATGCAGGATACAGGATTAACAAGGCACCATTCCTGCTGGCAACAATAGGAGAATACCCCGTGGAGAATGGTGCGTAATTTCCGCATCTGGCGATGAGTCGTAGCCGTTTGCAGCAGTTCCGCACAATAAGCACGGTTCATACTCGCTACGGAGCGCTTCCCCAGCCCTGGCACCCGTTTCATAAGACCGCGGCACACACTGCTTATTTCTGCCAATGTCCTGGCCCGGCGCCCAGCCCTGGCTGCGAGAGATTCCTCCACTGCGCGCTCAAAAACAATATCATGAACAGGAGCGGAATCAAGCACGTGCAATATCTGCAACAGCTTATTCCTCAATCTACTATCACTTCCCATATAATCAATCACAGACATTCTGTTACGTTCCCTTGTTTCGGATTGTTAATCCGGTGTCAAGAAAAACAACAAACCAGGTTCATGATTTCACTCATTTCAACTGTTTATGAATGAGCCCGGCTCAGAACGCACCAAACCCATATGCAAAATGGGAAATTGCAATGACAAGCGCAAGTAATTATACATCATACATATTGGGTCTACCATCCAGTATAGCGGATTAACAATCCGCTATACTGACCCTGGTCAGTCCCGTACAAATCACATGAGAAAAGCCTATACATTCCGCAGCACAACTGCCATAGACGCCAGGTTACACACAATGATGACCGAGTGGAACCTCGACCGGACCTCCATCATCAAACTGGCGTTATACCTGTTCGCCATTCACTCACTCAATACAAAAGTACGCAAGCAGGATTTGTGGTCCTTAGTGCAGGAAATTGAGCAGATGGCACCTCCGGATTTCCCGGACTATGCCACCTTTGCAGATTAATGATGCAGAGAGCCTACTACTCCTCCTCCTGCTGTTTTTTCTGCTTACGCAGTTCGGCTTGAAATGCTTTGAGCTGCTTCTTCCACTCATACATACCCACGCCTCCACCATTAGCCACAAACTGTCCATCTGCGGTCACGATACAGGTAGAAGGAAAGCCAAACTTGCCGAAATCCAAACCAGGAATGGCACCACCCAGACTCATCACGCCGGGACACTTGAACTTGTGTTCCTTCATGTAGTTCTTCACCGTAGCCTCATCCTCCTGTCCCAGCAGGATCATCTCCATCTGGGCTCCCTTCATCTTACCGTAGTCCTTCATCAGTTTCGGCACAATCATCTTACATGGCACACACCAACTGGCAGAGCGCAGGAACATGAAGTACTTTGCCTTGAGATTCGGCTTCTTCTTCGTGAGATAACTGGCTTTGGAAAGCATTTCCACCACAATGGGTTTTGCCGCCGCAGGCTCTTCCTCCGCTAAGGACATGGGAGGGACAACTATCAGACATACAAAAAGTGAGATAATCCGGAAAAGCTGCATCATGACACGCGCACTATACCACACAGCGCAAAGTCCCCGCAATGAAAAATTGATACCCTGGTTTCAAAAAATCGGCAATCGGGCGTCCTTTATGTCAAATCGCGCGCTTGCGCGCGGCTGAGGGGTCTGATAGCATGCAAACAGCATTACCATGATAAGCTCCATCCTTTCCACGCTCGAAACCATATGGCTGATATTCCTGGTCGTCATGTTCTTCAACGTGATGATTTTTGTACACGAATTGGGGCATTTTCTCGCAGGCAAATGGCGCGGGGCCTATATTGACCGCTTCCAGATATGGTTCGGCAAACCCATCTGGCAGAAGAAGATTAACGGCGTGCAGTGGGGCATTGGCTGGATTCCGGCAGGCGGCTTTGTCTCCCTGCCCCAGCTGGCAGACATGCAGAGCATCGAGGGCGAGGCAGATATCCCCAAGGATCTCAAACCACTCAAGCCGCTGGACAAAGTAATCATAGCCGCAGCAGGTCCCTTGTTCTCCCTACTTCTGGCTTATGTCTTCGCCGTCATCGTGTGGGTTGTGGGCAAACCCGTGGGGGAACTGCCCACCACCACCATTGGATACATTCCCGCAGATTCTCCCGCAGCCCAAGCCGGGCTTCTGCCGGGGGACACCATCCGTGCGATTGACGGTCAGGCTGTAGAGAAATGGATGGGCAACATGGAAGGCGTGCGAGAGCTCGTAGCCATGAGCGAACATGAGAAAATCACCTTCTCCATCGACCGTCCGCAGACCGATGGCAGCACCGCCAGACTCACCATTGAAAGCGGCTTTAAACTGCCAGAGACCAAATGGTGGCAGCGCACCGCCATGCGGCAGGTCGGCATCATGCCGGCCGCTCCGGCCATCATTGGCGATATCATCCCCGGCTCCCCCGCCGAGCAGGCAGGTCTTGTAAAAGGGCAACGAATCCTGAAACTGAACGGAGTTGCCATCTACTCCCCCGTTCCTGTGCTGGAGGCTGCCGGGAAAGGCTCCGTGGAACTCACCCTGAAAAATGCAGACGGGAGCGAAACTATTGCTACCGTTACGCCGACCATCCCCAGCAACTGGCAAGGTCTCAAAGGAGCCCACCCCATCATGGGTTTCACCTGGGGTGGAGGGGATGATACCTTCCGAACTGTGCATCCGGGCGTGCAGGAACAGATTAACCAGAGTTTCCGCTGGATGGGCGAAACTCTTGCCAAGGTGGCAGCCCCCGGCAGCAGTGTAGGCATGGAGCACCTCTCCGGCCCCGTCGGCATCGGCAACTACCTGTACCAGATGCTCGCCACCGAGAACGGATGGAAACTCATCCTCTGGTTTGCCGTGGTGCTGAACGTGAACCTGGCTGTGCTGAACATCTTACCCCTGCCCATCGTAGATGGAGGCCACGTGGTGCTCGGTACACTGGAAATCATCTTCCGCCGCCCGGTGGGCGGCAAGCTTCTGGAGTGGATTCAGACCGGCTTCCTCTTCCTGCTCCTCACATTCTTCATCTTCGTCACCTTCAAGGACGTGGGTGATATGGTAGGAGGAGGCGCAGCTGAAGCTCCAGAACTTCCAAATCCCGAATTCACAAAATAACGGATTAAGCAGAGCTGATTATTGCTCCTTATCACCCGTATCAAGAGAGGGGACCTTCTGTTCCCTCTTTTTATTTCTCTTCTGTTCGCTGAAAAGGGACCCTCACAATCGCGACTTTTCTGTACTGCTAACACGTTTTTCTCCTTGACTCCACACGGAAAAATGCTAATCTGATACTAATCGCGATGAAATCTCTCTTCTCTAAATTTGCCTTTGGTGTCACGATGCTGATGAGTGGTGTGGCGTGTGCTTCTGAGGAAGGCGGCCACCATGGGCTATCGACAGACGCACCCGTACTCTGGAACATTGATTTACCTTTCTGGCCGGGGCATTCCCTGCCCATCACGAACTCCATGGTCATGATGACCATAGCCGTTGTTCTGATTACCATCATCCTGCGTCTGTCCACCCGCAAAATGCAGAATGTACCCAGTGGGTTACAGAACTTTGTGGAGTGGGTATTCGAGCTGCTGTATAACTTTGTGGAAGGACTCATCGGCAAAAAGCTGGCATCCAAGTACATCTGGTACTTTGCCACCGTGTTCCTGCTCATCCTGACCAGCAACTACATGGGACTCATCCCTGGCGTGGGCGAAATCACCATGAATGGCCAGCCCATCTTCCGCGGCGCTAATGCAGATTTGAACGTCACCCTGTTCCTAGGTCTGTTCTACACCCTGCTCTGGTTTATCTGGAGCATCAAGGAGCAAGGCATTGCACACTTTGTGGGCCACATCTTCGGACCCAAGGGCGGGCTCACCGGCCTGCTGAAGAACCTGCTGCTGCCTGTCTTCTTCTTTGTAGGACTCATCGAGCTGCTTTCCATCGCTATTCGTCCAGTAGCCCTGGCCGCCCGTCTTTTCGGCAACATTTATGCAGGTGAGGCCATTCTGGAGCAGATGAGCATCGTAAGCGGCAGCATCCTGGGCAACGCCGTTGCCATGCTCCCCTTCATGTGTCTGGAAATCCTGGTAGGCTTTGTGCAGGCCCTGGTGTTCCTGATGCTCACGGCCATTTTCCTGAAGACCCAGGTGGGAGGAGATGAAGAACACGCCCACTAACCGACCATTTTCCCGCAGCGGATCATGAAGCAAAGCGTGAGGCTGCGGGTTTCACCAATAAACAAAAAACAATAGAAAAACAACAACAATGATGCTCCCCGCTCTTGCCACCGCCGCCATCAAGTCCGGCATGGCTGTTCTCGGTGCCGGTCTCGGCATTGGTCTCATCGGTATGAAGGCCGCTGAATCCACCGGCCGCAACCCCGGTGCTTCCGGTCAGGTGCTGACCATCTCCATCATTCTGGCCGCCCTTGTGGAAGGTGTGGCCTTCGTGGCCATCTTCATGGGCTAAGCAATGCTACGCCCGCGGGCATGCCGGGCCATTCAAGCAAACGGCATGCCCCTTCCCCTTTCCCCCCATTCTCAAAAAAAAAATCTCCGTCTTTAACCAAAGCAACTCACAACCATGATTCTTGCCGCTGATATTCAGGACCTGGTCACTAATTTCGGTCTGCACACCGATGCGTTCATTGCCCACCTCATTGCCTTCTGCATCCTGGCCTCCATCGTGGTGTGCTTCGGCATCAAGCCCATCTTCAAGCAGCTTGAGGAACGCCGCCAGCGCATCCAGGAGGGCGAGGAAATGCACGCCCGCAGCCAGCAGGAACTGGCCGATGTGAAGGTGACCGGCGAGAAGATTCTCGACGAAGCCCGCGAAACCGGCAAGAAGGAAGTGGAGCAGGCCCGACAGACTGCCGCCCGCCTGCAGGCCGACCTCTCCGCCAAGGCCAGCGCCGAAGCCCAGGCTGTCATCGAAAACGCCCACAAGCAGGCCGAGATGGACACCCAGCGCGAAAAGGATGCGCTGAAGGGCGAGTTCGCCCGTCTGGTGGCCGAAGTCACCACCCGCGTGACTGGCAAGGTGCTGAGCGATGCCGACCACCGCGCCATCAACGATGAAGCCATCAAGTCCCTCTAATCTGCCGCCGCTGTCATGAAAATCAGTAAAGAAGTACAAGCTCAGGCACGGCGCCTCATGCGGCTCTGCATCGGTGACGATGGACTGATGAATGAAACTATCGTGCGCCTGGTGGCCGATAAAATTGCAGCAGAGAAGCCGCGCAACTACCTGGCCCTGCTCACCGCTTTCACCGAGCTGGTGCGACTGGAACGCGCTGCCCACACTGCCACCATCACCAGTGCCGTGCCGCTGACCGAAGCCGAGCAGGCCGCCATTGCCGCCAAGCTCAACGCCCGCCAGAGCGGCCTGAACTACGAATGGCAGGTGGATTCCTCCCTTATCGCCGGGCTCACCGTCAAGGTGGGCGACAACGTGACGGACGCCTCTGTCCGCACCCGCATTGAACAACTTATCAAAACTCTCTAAACACACCACGGTATGAGCAACATCGTACAAGAACTCGAAGCACAGATTCGCAACATCTCCACCGCCTCCGTCAGCGAGAACGTGGGCACCATCAAAGCCATCGGCGATGGCGTGGCCCACATCGAGGGCCTGAGCAACGCCATGCTCAATGAGATGATTGAATTTCCCGGCGGCGTGATGGGCCTCGCCATGAACCTGGAAGAACATGAAGTAGGCGCCGTGCTCATTGGCAACGCAGCCAGCCTGAAGGAAGGCGATACCTGCAAGACCACGGGGCGTCTGCTCCAGGTTCCCGTAGGCCCAGGTCTGCTCGGCCGTGTGGTGGATACCCTGGGTAACCCGCTGGATGGCAAGGGGCCGATTCAGGCGGCTACCTATTACCCGGTGGAAAAGATTGCTTCAGGTATCATCTCCCGCCAGGGTGTGAACCAGCCGGTGCAGACTGGTATCCTGCCCATCGATGCCATGATTCCTATCGGTCGCGGCCAGCGAGAGCTCATCATCGGTGACCGTTCCACCGGCAAGACCACCATTGCCACCGACACCATGATTGCACAGGCCCAGCAGAACAAGCTGGCCGAGCAAGGTAAGCTGCCGGGACACCGCCCGCTCTACAGCATCTACGTAGCCGTGGGTCAGAAGCGCGCCACCGTTTCCCGACTGGTCGCAAAACTCGAGGAAGCTGGCGCCATGGAATACAGCATCGTGGTAGTGGCCTCTGCCTCCGACAGCGCTGCCATGCAGTACCTGGCCCCATATGCCGGTTGCGCCATGGGTGAATACTTCATGGATCAGGGGCAGGATGCCCTCATTGTGTACGATGACCTCTCCAAGCACGCCGTAGCCTACCGCCAGGTGTCCCTCATCCTGCGTCGTCCCTCCGGACGCGAGGCTTATCCCGGTGACGTGTTCTACCTGCACTCCCGCCTGCTGGAACGCGCCGCCCGCATCAACAGCGAGGGCGGTCGTAAAGGAGGTTCACTCACCGCCCTGCCCATCATTGAAACCCAGGCCGGTGACGTATCTGCCTATATTCCCACGAATGTAATTTCCATTACCGACGGTCAGATTTTCCTGGATACTGACCTCTTCTACCAGGGTGTGCGCCCAGCCATCAATGTGGGTATCTCCGTATCCCGAGTGGGTTCCAGCGCCCAAACCCAGATTGTGAAGAAACTCGCCGGTTCCGTGAAGCTCGACCTCGCCCAGTTCGAAGAACTCCAGGCCTTCGCCCAGTTCGGCTCAGACCTGGATGCTGCCACCAAGGCCAAGCTGGAACGAGGGCGCCGCATTGTGGAACTCTTCAAACAGGGGCAGTACGAACCCAAGGGGCTGGGTATTGAGGTCATCAACCTCTATGCCATTCAACGCGGCTTCCTTGATGATGTAGCGGTGGATCAGATTCAGGCCGTGCGTCGCCAGATGGAAGAAGAAGCCACCGTGAATGGGGCTGACCTGCTCTCTCGCATCGAAGCTGAGAAGGCTCTGACGCCGGAAATCGACGCCGCCCTCAAGGACTTCATGACTGCTTTCAAATCACGCCTGAAGAAGTAACAACATGGCAAGCCTGAGAGACATCAAACGCCGCATCAAGTCGGTACGCAACACATCGCAGATTACCAAAGCGATGCAGATGGTTGCGTCTGCCAAAATGCGCCGTGCTCAGGAGCTGGCATTAAAGGGTCGCGTGTATATCCGTGCCTTATCCCGGGTATTCAAGCACCTGCAGGAATCCATTGCCGAAGGTTCCGTCCAGCTCATGGAGAAGAGAGAAACCGGCAAGCAGCTCGTTATTGTGGTGAGTACAGACCGGGGGCTGTGCGGTGGTCTGAACACCAACCTCTTCAAGGAAGTGCTCACTGAATGCCCTGCTGAGGCAGACTACCTCACTATCGGCATCAAGCTCAACCCGCAATTCGCCCGAGTAGGCCGCAGGATAGTCGCCTCCTTCACCATTGGTGATACCGTGGAAGAAGCAGAAATGAAGGCCATTCTGGATTTCATCCGCAAGGGCTTCGTTGAAGGGACGTACAACCGCGTTACCGTGGTTTACCAGAAGTTCATCAACATCATGGTGCAGCGTCCGCAGGTGGTGGACATTCTGCCCATCAAACCGGATGATTTGCTCAAGTTGGCAGAAGAAGCTCCGCAGGAAAGCCATTCTGATTACCTACTGGAGCCTGACCCCAAGACCCTGCTCAAATCCATTCTGCCGCTCTACTTTGCCAACCTGCTCACCCAAATGGTGCTGGAAGGCAAGGCCTCTGAACAGTCTGCCCGCATGGTTGCCATGAAATCTGCCACAGAGAACGCCAAAACACTCATCGGTGAGCTCACGCTGGAATACAACAAGGCACGCCAGGCCCAGATTACCAACGAACTTCTCGAAATCACCACGGCTATGAAGGCCATGGAGTAATTCCCTCCTCTATTCTATCAATTTTCAAAAACAACTTATTCTTAATATGAACACAGGTAAAATCGTTCAGATTATCGGCGCCGTGGTAGACGTTGACTTCTCCCAGGCGCAGATGCCCGCCATTTACAACGCCCTCACCGTAGATTATGAAATCGATGGCAAGCCAACTCAGCTGGTGCTGGAGGTAGAGCAACACCTGCCCGATGGCTGGGTGCGAACCGTTGCCATGAGCACCACTGATGGTTTGAAGCGAGGAATGGAAGTTACAGATACAGGCGCTCCTATCTCCGTGCCTGTCGGGCCCAAGGTACTGGGGCGTATCTTCAATGTCCTGGGCGAAACCGTGGACGAAAAAGGGCAGCTGGACGGTGTGAAGCGCTACCCGATTCACCGCGATGCACCCACTCTGGAGGAACAGTCCACCTCCTCCGAAGTGCTGGAATCCGGCATTAAGGTGATTGACCTCATCTGCCCCTTCCTGAAGGGCGGTAAGGCTGGTTCTTTCGGCGGTGCCGGTGTAGGCAAGACCGTGCTCATCATGGAGCTCATCAACAACATCGCCAAGGCTCACTCCGGTCTTTCCGTATTCGCTGGTGTGGGTGAGCGCACCCGCGAAGGGAATGACTTCTACATGGAAATGAGTGAATCCGGCGTTATTGACCAGGCCAACCCGGAAAACTCCAAGGTGGCCCTGGTGTACGGCCAGATGAACGAGCCCCCCGGCGCCCGTCTCCGAGTGGCGCTCTCCGCCCTCTCCATGTCCGAGTACTTCCGTGATGAAGAGAACCGCGACGTGCTCCTCTTCGTGGATAACATCTTCCGATTCTCCCAGGCCGGCTCCGAGGTATCTGCCCTGCTGGGCCGCACCCCCTCTGCCGTGGGTTACCAGCCCAACCTGGCCGAGGAAATGGCAGGTCTGCAGGAGCGAATCACTTCTACCAAGAAGGGATCCATTACCTCCATGCAGGCAGTGTACGTACCGGCAGACGACTTGACCGACCCTGCCCCCGCCACCACCTTCTCCCACCTGGACTCCACCGTGGTGCTGGAGCGAGCGCTGGCCGCCCAGGGTATCTACCCCGCTGTTGACCCGCTGGCCTCCACCTCCAAAGCCCTGGCACCCGAGCTCGTGGGCGAGGAGCACTACCGCGTGGCACGTGGCGTGCAGCAGACCCTGCAGCGCTACAAGGATTTGCAGGACATGATTGCCATTCTGGGTATGGATGAACTCTCTGAGGCAGATAAGCTCACCGTGAGCCGCGCCCGTAAGATTCAGCGTTTCCTTTCCCAGCCGTTCAGCGTAGCCGAAACCTTCACCGGCATCAAGGGTGAGTACGTTCCCGTGGCCGAAACAGTCCGTGGCTTTGCCGAGATTCTGGATGGCAAGTGGGACTCCGTGCCCGAAGTGAACTTCTACATGAAGGGCAGCATTGATACTGTTGAGAAAGCCTGATTCCGCCCATGGCCATGCAATTCAAAATCATCACTCCCATGCGCACCGCCCTTGAGGCAGAGGTGACGAGCATTCGTCTGCCAGCCTGCACGGGCGAGATGGAGGTGCTGCCCGGACACGCTGCCATCATCACATCCGTTGCGAATGGAGAACTCACTTATACCTGCCCGGGCCAAGTTCCGCAGAGTCTCTTTGTGGGAGGTGGTTTCCTGCAGGTTGAGAAAGATGATGTGCTGCTGGTGACAGACACTGCTCTCACCGTGGATGAAATTGATACGCACTCTGTAGAGCAGGCTCTTGAGCGAGCACAGGCTGCCTTCCGTGATAGCGCCTCCGTGCTTGACCGGGAAGAACAGGCCAAGCTCGAAGCTGCCATAGCCAAGCAGATTGCTATTCTGGACTTCCGGAAGAAGCGTCGCATCTGAGAACCTCCTTGACAAGAATTCCCCAAAGCCCCGACGAAGCACCTGCCGGGGCTTTCTTTTACCCTTGACACCCCGTTCAATCTCAGCTAAGCTGAATCAGTTATGAAGAACTTCCTCATCCTCCTTGTAACCATTGTGGGTATGCTTGCCCCCATGACCCAGGCCAAGAATGACACTCAGGCCAGGAAAACGGCCAGCCCGGTAGCCCTTGCTGCAAAAAAAGTCAAGAAAGTAAAGAACAAAGTCAATGAGAAGGCTGACTACTACATCCTCCTGTACTCAGCCAGTTGGTGTGTACCCTGCCGCCAGGAAATGCCTGAAATTGTGGAGGCATACAAGGACATGAAAAAAACCGGGAAAGTGGACATCATCCTCTTCTGCAAGGACAAAACCCCCAAGGAAGCCGCTGCCTACGTCAAGCAGTTCAAGATGAAATTCCTTGTCGTCATGGATGATGATTCTGATGCAGCCAAGGTACCAGGATATGCCCCTGTCCCCGGAATTCCCCACTGCATTGTTGTAGACCGCGAAGGGAAGATGATAACACGAGGTCACCCAGTCGGCATCATCCCCAACTGGGAAGAACTGACCATCAAGCGGGAAGAAATTTCAAACGCCAACGACTCATCTGGAGCAGGCACCGCCTACTGAGGCTTTTCGACCATCATGCATAAACGCCCCCTGCCGGGCGTTTATGCCATATATGCACTTTACCAACTTGAATATCGAACAGCATTTTGATAGAATGTCTGGGATGTTCCATAACCTCCTACTTTCCCTTAGCTTTATCTGCGTGCTAAGCAGTTGCGTTTCCTTCAATACAGGCGCCAAGCTGGATAGCATCGGTAAAGCCGTACCCACCCTGGCTGGATTATCATCCTACAACGGCCAGCAATACCAACTCAACGGTGCGGCATACAAGGAAGTGATGGTGGAATACAAGCAACCCAATCCGCACCTCATAGGAACGGCGTTCATGGGCTATTTCGATAACAGCGGGCCTAATCTCCCCGCAACCGATGATACAGGAGCCCCCCAGCCAGAACTCTACCTTGCCCGACTCAATCCCGATCGTACGGACGTTCCCAGCTTCATTCGAGCCGTAAACTTTCCATACGCCAAGGCAGAGCGGATGGAACGCAACCATTCATCCCTCCCGGAAACCTATTTCAAACGCCTGGACTGGCTAACCCTGACCCGCAGCCAGATTGACACAGACAGCGAGCTGTCTGAGCTGCCAACCATCCGCACCACTGGCAACCGCATGCGGTTACCCCTCTCCATCCTGCTCTCCTACGGCGTGGATATGCCGTTAACAGCCGTAGGGTATACGGTGGGAAGCCTGCTCCAGCTGCCAATGCTACTGTTTGGCAGGTAAATAACATGAAGATGCAAGACTGATTGCCGCACTTGCAGCTTGACCGGAGTCAGTGTTTCTGGTAGTTTTTAACGGATGCTCAAGAGACTGTTCAGTTGCCTGCTCCTGCTGTGTACCCTGCTTCCCATGACTGGGTGCAATCAGGAAGACCCAAAGAGTACGGTCATCCGCATTGGCGGATTTCCGAACGTGACCCACGTGCAGGCACTGGTAGCGCGCAATATGAGCCGCCACGGCGAAGGCTGGTTTGAACGCTACCTGCCAGGCTATACGGTGGAATGGTACACCTACAACGCTGGCCCCACCGCTATGGAGGCACTTTTCGGACGCACAGCCGATCTCACTTACGTAGGGCCCAGCCCAGCACTGAATGCCTATGCCGTTTCAGCAGGACGTGAAGTACGCCTGCTGGCGGGAGCCGTGCATGGAGGAGCAGCCCTCATGGTAGCACCAGAAAGTGGCATCAACTCCCCAGCAGATTTCAAAGGGCGCAGCATTGCAACCCCTCAACTGGGCAACACGCAGGATGTCTCCTGCCGCGCCTGGCTCACCCGGAACGGTCTTAAATGCACGCTGGAAGGAGCAGGCGATTGCCGCGTAGCCCCCACTCCAAACTCCATGCAGCTCCAGCTCATGAAGCAGGGCGATATTGCCGCAAGCTGGACCGTTGAGCCCTGGGTTTCCACTCTGGAACAGCTTGGGGGAGCCCGCATCCTGGTGCAGGAACCGGATGTGGTCACCACGGTGCTCGTAGGGCGGGTCGGCTGGCTCAAATTGCACCCGGAACAAGCCGCCGCCATCATCCGTGCCCACCGTGAACTTACCCAGTGGATTCTTGATAATCCGGAAGAAGCCCAAGCGCGAGTGGTTGACGAGCTCACCCAGCTCACACAAGCCCCCATGGATCCAGCGCTGGTACGTAGCGCATGGAAGCGGCTCAAGCTGACCGAAGGCATAGACCTGCCCGGACTAGAGCAATTCGTGAAAGATGCCCAAGCAGCCGGGCTGCTGGATCGAGTGCCGTCACTGGATGGAATGATTTACAAAAAAGACTGATGACACAGGAAAAACTACACCAGGAGATACACAACTTCCCGACCGCCAAGCTCAGCATTGAGCATGTGTGCAAAGACTTTGTGACCACCCGCGGTACAGTGCGCGCGCTGGACGATGTTTCACTCACTATCAATGAAGGAGAGTTCGTCTGTTTCGTAGGGCCCAGTGGCTGCGGCAAGTCCACCCTGCTCAACATCATTGCAGGGCTCGAAAAACCGGATAGTGGCATGGCACTGATTGATGGCACCCCCATCACGGGACCCGGTCGCGACCGCATGGTTATGTTCCAGGAGCACGCACTCTTTCCCTGGCTGGATGTCATTGGCAACGTGATGTTCGGGCTCAAGCAGAAGCCCAATCTCACCGATAAGGAACGACTGGAGGTTGCCAAATACTACCTCTACCTGGTGAAAATGGACCGCTTTGCCCACTCCAACATTCATGAACTCAGTGGAGGCATGCGCCAGCGCGTAGCCCTTGCACGTTCCCTGGCACCGAACCCCAAGATTCTGCTCATGGACGAGCCCTTCTCCGCGCTGGATGCCATGACCCGCGAGCGCCTCTATGGCGATATACAGGATGTGTGGGAGAAGCGTCGCAAAACCATCGTCTTTGTGACCCATAATGTGCGCGAAGCCGTGTGTCTGGGGAGCCGCGTAGTACTCTTCTCACCGCATCCGGGGCGAGTCCGCGAGGAATTCCCCGTGTACCTCGCCCGGCCTCGGAACATCAACAACCACGACCTTGCCGATCTCTCGCAGAGCATCACCTCCGCACTCAAGGGCTACACCGCGAACGAATCCGATTAACCCGCCATGAAACGAGTCCTCATTACCATCATCTTCTTCCTGTTGCTCATCTTGGTTTGGGCTGCCCTCACCGGAGATTTGGCGGCATTCGGGTTGGATATCAGCCTGTGGTCCCCGTATGTACTGCCCCCGCCCAGCACCGTGGGGCAATACCTGTACGATAACACGGTGAACGGGAAAATTCCACTCTCTATGATTATCACCCTGCGACGTCTGCTGGTAGGGTACGTCATAGGGCTCATCCTCGGTGTGCCGCTGGGCATGCTGGCAGCGCGCTTCCGCAGCGTGAATGATACTTTGGGCATGCTGGCCCTGGGTTTGCAGGCGCTGCCCAGCGTGTGCTGGGTACCGCTGGCGTGCATCTGGTTCGGTCAGACTGAAGCCGCCCTTCTCTTCGTGGTCATCATGGGCACCCTGTGGAGCGTGCTGTTATCCACCCAGAACGGCATGAAGAATGTGCCCCCCATCTATGCCCGTGCCGCCCGCACCATGGGGTCGAGTCCATTACACACGCTGGTATTCGTTACCCTGCCCGCCTCCGCTCCCTTTGTGGTGAGTGGAATGAAGCAGGGCTGGGCCTTCGCATGGCGTTCCCTCATGGCTGCGGAAATTTACGTTTCGGTGGTATCCGGATTCGGCATCGGCCAATACCTGCACTATGGGCGCGAACTGCAGCGCATGTACCAAGTCATCGGCATCATGTTCATCATCATTGCCGTGGGGCTTCTGGCTGATAAGATTCTGTTCTCGCCCGTGGAATCCTGGCTGCACCGCCGTTGGGGAACAGACAAGGAATGATTGACGATGAGAGCCATGATACCGGACTGGATTGAAGAGCTTAGGGGGTTGCTGGGGGAATGCGTGTGCACAGATGAGGCCACTCTGCAAGCCCATGCGGGAGATAAGTGGCACGCAGCGGCTCTACCGCAGGCCGTGGTTCTGGCTACCAGGACTGAACAAGTGGCCGCCGCGTTGCAATTCGCCCATGAACGCAGCATTCCTGTAACTCCGCGCGGTGCGGGGGTCGGCTATGTGGGCGGCTGCGTACCCGTCAAGGGAGGAATCGTCATTTCTGTAGCCCGCATGACCCGCATTCTGGAAATCAACCCGGCCGATGGTGTTGCCGTGGTGGAAGCGGGTGTACTTACAGCTGATTTGCAGGCTGCCTGTGCAGAAGTGGGGTGGTTCTACCCACCTGACCCCGCCTCACGCAAGGAATCCAGTATCGGCGGAAACATTGCCACCAACGCCGGTGGTCCCCGATGCCTCAAATACGGTGTTACCCGAGCCTATGTGCTGGGGCTGACCGTTGTGCTGGCAGATGGACGCGTGCTGCGTTGCGGCGGCCGCACTCACAAGAACAAGCAAGGCTTTGACCTAGTGGGACTTTTCTGCGGCAGTGAAGGCATGCTTGGCATCGTGACAGAAGCCACACTCCGCATCATCCCCGCGCCACCCGCGCGAGCAGCTCTGCATGCCAGTTTTCCCCAATTCGCGCTTGCAGCGGCCGCTGTCCAGAACACCCTCCAGGGCGGGCATCTGCCATGTGCCATTGAGATTACAGATGCCTTTACCCTTGCTGCAGCCCGCAAGCACCTGGGCCCCAGTGTTCTGCCTGCAGGAGCCCAGGGACACATCATCATCGAAATTGATGGACAGGCTGACGCTGTTTCCTCCGAACTGGAGGCCATTGCCCGTATCCTTCGCGAAACAGGCGCCTCCAGCGTGGTCTACGCCCGAACAGAAGAAGAAGTGGAAGGCATCTGGCAATTGCGCCGAGAGTTCTCCTACAGTCTGAAGGCCACCGGGCTCACCAAACTCAATGAGGACATCGTCATTCCCCGCTCCCAGCTAGTAGAGCTGGTAAGCTTCTGCGAAAGCATGCAGCAGGAAACGGGCATCCCTGTGGCGTGCTTCGGTCACAGCGGAGATGGGAACATCCACACCAACATCATGGTGCTCAAGGATGAGGCAGGACGCGATATCCGTGAGCCGGCCGATGCCCTGGTCAACCGGCTCTTTGACTGGGTGATGGCACACGGAGGGAGCATCACGGGCGAACATGGAATCGGGCTCGCCAAAGCAGCATGGTTTCCACAAGCCATAGGAGACGTTGCCATGGACACCCACCGCAGACTTAAAGCGGCTCTCGATTCAAAAGGTATCCTGAACCCCGGCAAAATGGGACTTTCCTGATTTTTTCATTCCCTTTGCAACAACTCTGACGAAAAAGAAGCCCAGGCAGATTGCCTGGGCTTCTGAAATAAAAGGGAAACAGGTAACCAGGGCTTATGCACCGCCGGCGTTAGCCATATTCTGAAGTTCCTTGGGCAGGAAATTCTTGAAACGAGCCTTATCAATAGCCTTCATGTAGGCCTCTTCCGGAGAAACGATACCCTGCTGGAGTTTCTGCCAGATGGCATCATCCATGAACTGCATGCCCATGCCCTTTCCTCCGATGATGACGTCGGCCAGCTTCTGAGTGGCACCTTCGCGGATAATGGCGCTCACGGCTGGTGTTGCAAAGAGGATTTCATTCACGGCCACTCGGCCGGGCTTATCACAGCGCTTCATGAGGAGCTGAGCCACCACGCCACGAAGCGAACCAGCCAGCATCGTGCGAGCCTGAGCCTGCTGCTCAGCCGGGAAGACGTCAATGATTCGGTCCACCGTCTTGCGTGCGTTGTTCGTGTGCAGCGTACCGAACACAAGCAGACCAGTTTCGGCAGCGGTCAGGGCAAGGGAAATGGTTTCCAGGTCGCGCATTTCGCCCACCAGGACGATATCGGCATCCTCACGGAGGGAAGCACGCAGACCGTCAGCGAAGGATGGGCAGTTATTCGGCACTTCTCGCTGGGTGATGATGCTCTTCTTACTGGGATGCACGAATTCGATAGGTTCCTCCACGGTGATGATGTGGCGGGCAAAATTCGTGTTGATATAGTCGATAAGGGCTGCCAGAGTGGTGGACTTACCAGAGCCAGTCGGTCCCGTAACCAGTACCAGACCGGAGCGCATCTCACCAAAGCGCTTGATTTGTTCTGGCACGTTGAGCTGCTCCATCGTCAGAATCTTCGTGGGAATCAGACGGAACACACAGCAGAACCCACGTTGTTGCTTCATGTAGTTGCAACGGAAACGGGATGTTTCATCCATTTCATATGCGAAGTCAGCATCACCAATCTCACAGAATTCCTTCCAAAGCCGCGGCGGGCAGATAGGCTCCATAAGCTCCACCATTTCCTCATGCGTAAGCGCCTCCTCGCGAATTGCGGTCACATCGCCATGCACTCGAATCTTGGGGGGCTCACCTTCGGAAAGGTGAAGGTCAGAACCACCCTGATCTACCAGGGCCTGGAAAAATACGTCAATCTTGTTCTTCATTTCAACAATCGGGATAAAGGTTCATTTAAACTCAGGCTTTCGGGGCAGGCTCAGGGTGTTCCTTGAGGAACTTCTCCATCATCACCCGGTCTGTGGCACGGCCCAGGCATTCCTCTGCGGCAATGGTTCCATCGAGATAAAGCTGCTGCAGAGAATCGTCCATCAGGCGCATACCCTGACTCTTACCCGTTTGAATGAAGCCGGGAATCATGAAGGTCTTACCCTCACGGATGGAGTTGGCCACCGCAGCATTATTCACCAGGAGCTCCAGAGCCATCACACGCCCCGTGCCGTCCTTTCTGGGAACAAGCTGCTGAGAGAAGATACCGCGCAGTGACTCAGACACCATCACACGGATGTGATCCTGCTCTTCCACTGGGAAGGCATCCAGAATTCGGTCGATGGTGCGAGCTGCAGATCCCGTGTGCAGGGTGCCAAGCACTAAGTGACCCGTTTCAGCAGCGGAAAGCGCCAGGGATATCGTCTCAAGGTTACGCATTTCACCCACCATGATGACATCCGGGTCTTCACGGAGGGCGGCACGCAGAGCTCGGCCAAAGGATTCAGTATGCTTCTTGACTTCACGCTGGTTCACATGGCAGCCCTTACATTCAAACACCGTTTCAATGGGCTCCTCCATGGTGATGATGTGGTCATGGCGATCGCTGTTGATGAAATCAATGATGGAAGCCAGGGTGGTGGACTTACCGGACCCCACAGAACCCGTCACCAGAATGATGCCGTTCGTGAATCGGGTGAGAGGCTCCACGTATTCCGTCGGGAGATTGATTTCCTTCATGGTGTACACACGGCTATTGATGATACGGTAGGCCATATCATAACCCAGGCGCTGGGAAACCACAGAGGAACGGTAACGCCCCAGCTCATTCTGGTAGGCAAAGTCCACGTCACCCATCTTTTTAAGATGCTCCATCTGCTTCTCCGTCAGGAAGCTATCCACCAGGGCCTGGGTATCTTCCTTGGTCAGCACTGGAGCGCCCTCCCACATGGGCTGCAACGTGCCAAAACGGCGCCACGTGGGGCAGTTCGCCGTGGGCAGGTGAACATCTGAGCACTTCGCATCAATACCCTGTTTCAAGAAATCATCCACATGCAGGGAAAGAAGAATCAAAAGCGGACCCTCAGCCTGAGCGTAGATATAGGCGTGATATTTTCCACAAGGGCCATCAGCAATGAAGTCCACAGCACCCTTTTCTTCTAATTCAGCGCGCTGTTCCGGAGTCGTGCAGCTCTCCACCAGCTTATTTGTATCTTCGGCACTCAGCACCCCGGCCGTATCGGCCACAGGAGCATAGGCACCGGCCTGCATCCAGTACGGCTGAAGCCCCGGCCCCAAATACATTGTGGGGCTGTAGATGGTTTTGCCCAGCTTCAGGTACTCACCAACATTATCATAGATGTAAGTAGAATCACTCATGGCGGTTACTTTATACTTTACCACTTTTCACCCGCTCTGGCGAGCAAAAACGTTGCTACACACCCAAGTTTTCGTACGCGCGTACGCTCCAACATCGGGCAGCATAAGGATTGCCGCCCAGCTTCTTTGAAAATCAGAATGATGATTTCGCATCTGCCACTTCGTAAAATGGCTGGAATGCCTTCCGGATTGACCGATAACAGCTCGCCTTGCAGGCAACTTGCGCTTACCCGGCATGATGAAACGCCATGGTATTATCATTGACAAGCAAGGTAAAAACCGCTAAACTCCGCGCATGCTGACGGGAATACAGGAGCAACTACTGCTGGGTGGAGGACTCTCACTTCTGGCAGGATTGAGCACGGGTATCGGCGCGGCGCTGGCGCTGTTTGTCAAGCGCACCGATACGCGCATGCTCACCTTTGCCCTGGGTGCCAGCGCAGGGGTCATGGTGTACATCTCCTTCATGGAGCTCATGCCTGCCGCCTGTGAAATGCTCACCGAAAACGCCAAATGGGTGACCACTCTGGCCTTTTTCGGTGGCATGGCTCTGGCCTGCGTCATTGACCGACTGATTCCAGAAGATGAAAACCCGCACGAAATCCCTGACCCCGGGTGTATAGACTGCGTAAAAGCCACGGGTGAATTTGCCGGGAATGCCAAACTGCGCCGCTCAGCCCTGCTCTTCACCCTGGCCATCGCCATCCACAATTTCCCGGAAGGGATTGCTACTGTGGCTTCCGCCTTTGATAATAACGGCATTGCCACCTCGGTTGCCCTGGCCGTGGCCATCCACAACATCCCGGAAGGAATTGCCGTGGCACTTCCCCTGCTCTACGGCACAGGAAACCGCCGCAAGGCCTTTGGCTGGGCCACGCTCTCAGGTCTGGCAGAACCGTTGGGAGCCGTGGTGAGCATGCTTATTCTGCTGCCTTTCCTTTCCCCCACCTTGCTGGCAGTACTCTTTGCCGTGGTTGCCGGCATCATGGTCTATATTTCCTTTGATGAACTGCTCCCCATGGCCGAACGCTGGGGGCACCACCACCTGAGCATCTACGGAGTGGCTACTGGCATGCTGATTATGGCCCTGGTGCTCTGAGCTTTTCATGAGATGGCCCGCATCGCGGCCATCAATTCCGAAGATTCTGCACAACTGTCTATATCCACGCCATCCGGAGAGCAAAGGTGCAACATGCGCTGCAATTTCCCCAGCTCCATACGCCCGGAAAGAACCCACGGATGCGGAAACTCCACCCGCCTGAGTAATGCGGCGTCCTCACATTCCACCAGGAATGCACAGCAGAACGGAGCCCAAGCATCCACCTCTTCCTGCAAGGCTGCACGTGTGCAAGACTTCTCCACTCTCAGGACTCGCATGACCCTCCCGGAACCAATGGTTGCCGCGTCTGATACGCTGTGGCACCCCTGGAGCTGAGCCATGTGCAAGTGGGATTCCTGCATGATATCCAGAATCTCCTGCGTTCCCTGACTAGAGAACACGCCCACGCGCTTTACCAAGGCCGAGCTCATGCGCGCTGCATGCGACGGGCTCACATAACGCTCACTTCCAGTGCAAAAATTGAACCCCACATAATCAGCCCCGTACGCAACGGCGCAATCCACGGTACCTGTATACATCTGACCGCATACTTTGATGAATCGTTGGCGGCGGTGGCTGTTTTTATGATGGTGCTTGTTCATTCTTTGCATGAGGTATAAATAAAAAACCCAGGCTCTCTCGGAAGCCTGGGTGGTATGTTCTTGCTGGTTGATGTGTGCCTCTCTGCGGCACTGGTATGGCTTCCCGGTGTCTCCTCACTGAACATAATAATAATACATGGCATAACTGCTATGTATCATCTTATCTCTGGAGGAACAGGAAAGCATCTGCGCTGCATCCTAGCACCTGTTCAGCAGAATTGCAAGGAGTTTGTCTATCATTTTCACCTATGAAGTCTCTCTCATGACATTTTTTTCAACTTCAGAAAAGAAAAAATGGTTGACAAAAAAGTTAGCCAAGACTAAAATGCGCCCGTCTTCTAAAATTAGCCTTACCTAACACCAATGACAAATACTCCAAACTTGCGACTGAACCAGGTCAAGATAGGGAATACGGTGCGCGTGGTACGAGTACATGGAGAAGGAGCGTTGCGCCAGCGCATCCTGGACATGGGACTGACCAAGAACGCAGAAGTAACCGTGCATAAGATGGCCCCGTTTGGCGACCCATTGGAAATCACCGTACGCGGGTTCCAGCTTTCACTCCGCAAAGCTGAAGCCTCCTGCATAGAAGTAGCCTGAAACATTCTTTTCCCGAACACACACACATGAAAAAGAACATCGCGTTGGCAGGCAATCCGAACAGCGGCAAGACGACACTGTTCAACGAATTGACCGGAGCCAATCAATACGTGGGCAACTGGCCCGGAGTCACCGTAGACCGCAAGGGCGGGCAGCTGACCGAACACGAGGAAATCGAGCTCCAGGATTTGCCGGGCATCTACTCCCTTTCCCCCTATTCCCCCGAAGAAGTCGTATCCCGCCGCTACCTGCTGGAAGAAAGACCTGATTTAATCGTAAACGTGGTAGATGCCACCAACCTGGAGCGAAACCTCTACCTGAGTTCACAGCTCATGGAAACAGGGTTGCCCATGGTAGTGGCACTGAACATGTGCGACCTGCTGGAGCAGCAGGGAATCAAGATAGACACCGCCGCCCTGAGCAAGCAGCTGGGCTGTCCGGTGGTTGCAATCAGTGCCTTGAAGCAAAGCGGTATTACTGAGCTCATCAGACTGATGCTGGCACCGGCGCCTGCCGCCCCCATTCCCCTCAGTTACTCCGCACCGGTAGAAAAAGCAGTTCAGCAGGTGATGCAGGAATACGGAGCCAACCGCTTTGAGGCCATCAAGATGCTGGAAGGAGAAGAACTGCGGCAAAAGGGCGTTAGCAAAGCCAAGGCTCATCTTCTAGAAGACATTCGCATGGCTTTGGAAGCCGAAATGGATGACGACGTGTCCTCCATCATCGCCGGGAGCCGATACGATGCCATCTGCGACTTCATTCCCCAAGTCCTGGTGCAGCGGGGAATCAAGGAAAAAGCATCACAGAAACTGGATGCAGTGCTCACGCACCGCCTGGCAGGACCGCTTATCTTCGTAGCCGTCATGTACGCCATCTACTACCTTTCCATCAATACGGTGGGTGATTGGGGAACAGGCTGGGCAAATGACGTTCTCTTCGGACCGGTTGTGGGAGGCTGGCTGGCCGGCTTCATCGGGAATGAGACGGCATCCATTGAATCCCTGACCATGTTCAGCGCTATTCTTGCCATGATACTGGCATTCCCCAGCATGCTGCGGCGTCTGCACGATATGAACATGAATGGCGCGTGGCTGTACCTCATGGTAGCGCCCTTCCTGGTGGAATATGTATGCCCGCACCCGCCGGATGTGCTACACAGCAGCCTCATGTACCTGCTCTGGGCAGCCAATGCAATGTTGCTCCTCATGGCGCTCCTCAAGCCCGGCAGCAAGGAAGCCAATAACTTTGGCAGCCGTACCCACCGGTTCTCGTCCAACCCGATGAAGCTTACCGGACGCGCCGGGCGTTGCGAGTTCACCACCTGGTTTGTGGTGATGAGCGTGGTTGCCTTCGGCATAGCCCTGCTGGGGCGCACCACTCTTGACTGCTCCCCGCAGCTCCAAGCCATCATCACGGATGGTATCGTGGCGGGCGTGGGTGCAGTGCTTGGCTTCCTTCCGCAAATGGCAGTACTCTTCCTGCTTATGTCCATACTGGAAGACTGCGGCTACATGGCACGAGTGGCCTTCATGCTCGACCGACTCTTCCGCGCCATTGGACTGAGCGGAAAATCTGTCATCCCGCTCATGGTCAGCATGGGTTGCGGTGTACCAGGAGTCATGGCTACCCGCACCATCGAAAACGAAAAGGACCGCCGTATGACCGTCATGCTCACCACCTTCGTTCCCTGCGGTGCCAAGCTGCCCATTCTGGCCCTCATTGGTGCCATGATTGGACAGACCGCCACCATTGCCACCATCGCGTACTTCGTGGGCTTTGGTTCCGTCATCCTGGGCGGCATGATGCTCCGCAAGATGCACATGTTCGCCGGCGGCTACACTCCCTTCGTCATGGAGCTTCCCACATACCACATGCCCCAGGGAGCCAATATCAACCTGCGAGCCATGGAGCGCTGCAAAGCATTCGTGCAAAAAGCGGGTACCGTCATCTTCCTGGCCTCAGCCCTCATCTGGACTCTTTCCAACTACAACTGGAAGTTTGATTACCTGAACACCTCAGAAAATGAGGCAGCCATAGAGCAGAGTATGCTGGCAGACACAGGCAACACCTTTGCTCCCTTGTTCGAGCCGCTAGGTTGGGGTGATTGGAAACCTGCCGTCGCCACGGTAACGGGACTCATTGCCAAGGAAAACGTGGTCGGTACCTTTGGCGTGCTCTACCCGGCAACAGAAAAAGAAGAAGCCAAGGCGGAAGCCGAAGAGGAGGAACTCCCGCGCAGCGCTGATTGGAATAAAGTCAATGCCCTGAGCGCCCTGACCATGGTCATTTGGCAATGCGACAACGCCGCCCGCACGACACTTCCGGCAGAAGCCCCCGCTGAGGAGGAAGCCGAAGAAGTAGCAACCGCAGCGGCAGAAGAATCAGGAGAAAAGCCCCTGCTTGACTATGTGAACAATGCGGTAGCCTTCCTCTTCCCCGAAGTGGAAGAAGACGAAGAAACCAGCGGTGTGGCAGGCAACGTCCGTGCAGCAGGTGCCTTCACCAGCCTCAGCGCCCTTTCCTTCATGCTTTTCAATATCCTGTGCGCTCCCTGCTTTGCCGCCTGCGGCGCCATCCGCCGTGAGATGAACAGTGCCCGCTGGACCTGGTTCGCCATCGGTTATATGTGCCTGTGGGCCTATGTGGTTTCCTTCATGACCTACCAGCTTGGTCAGTACTTCACCACCGGCGCCTTCGGCACTGCCCAACTCGTTGCAGGGCTGCTCTGCCTGGGCATTGTCATCCAGGTACTACGCCCCAATCCCTACCGTCACAAGCTTAAAAAATAACCCCCTTCCCCCTGCACCACCATGGCAGACCTCATCATCATTCTTGTTCTGGTTGTCCTGGCAGTACTTGCCATAAGATCCTGCCTGCGAAAAAAGAAAGAAGGCGGCTGCCCTGGTGGATGCAGTGGTTGTGGCAGCAGTTGCGCCTGCAACCACAAACATAGGGATAAGCAAGACTGACCAATACCCATCCCAACAACCCTATCCTCCAAACACACACTGAGACTAGTCTCAATCAACTAATACAAATGAAAAAAACGAACATAATCGCAATGGCGCTGGCCGGGCTTGCATGCCTGCCAGTGATCGCAGCGGAGGACTCAAAGCCAACGGCAGGAGATATTCTCCAGGGAATCAACATGTTCACCCCTGAGGAAGGCGACCCCGCCTACAAAGTGAAAGCCAATGCTCAATACGGAACCCAATGGGCAGTCGATGCCGCCTACGGATACTGGCAGACCGACAACGCCATCTCCGGCACCAACCGCCACAACAACCTCTTCCTGGTGCACGCCCAATTGAACCAGCGTATCGTGGAAAACAGCGTGCACGGAGGCACCTGGATTCGCGCTGAATTCTCCGGTTCCTGGGGATTGGACAGACGCAGCGCCAAGAAGAGTACCTTCTTCACGGAAGGCTATGCCAACGCTTCCGGGCTTCACGCAGATGCTATGGGACCGGCAGAAGGAGTCATCCCCGAACTGGCCATCATGCACTATTTCAACAATAAACGGGTCTGCATCATTGGCGGTATGGTTAACCTCACCAACTATTTTGATGCGGTCAGCATTGCAAACGACTCATTCTCCAGTTTCACGAATGATGGCTTCATCAACACCACAATCGTCCCCCTGCCCGACAGCAACCTGGGCAGTGTCGTGCAAGTGGAGCTCAATTCAACCAACTACGTGATGGGTGCTATTTCCCGAACAGGTTGCCCCTCCGGCTACAATCCCTTTGACTCCGACCGTTGCGACGGTTACGTCGTGGTTGGTGAATGGGGACATATCTTTGCTGATGGCGATGCTACGTTCCGCTTTACTCCCTTCTTCCAGAGCATTGATATGGAAGATGACCGCACCAGGGAAAACTGGGGCTTTGCCGCCAGTCTTGAATACGCGCTGAGCGATAGCTGTACCGTCTACACCCGCACGGGTCTTGCCCGTTATGCATCCCTCGGCAACTCTGCTGAGCTGAGCGTGGGTGCCAACCTGAAACTCATTCCCAGCCGAGAGGATGATTTCCTGGGAATTTCCTACGGTATTTTCAAAGGCGCAACCAATAATGACGCCTTCCCCTCCTACGTGGACGAAGAAACCGGGCGCGAAGGACACAACCGCGAGCAAGTGGTGGAAATCATGTACAGTTTCCAGGTGAACGATTACCTCAAGATTGTTCCCCATTACCAGTTCATCCAGGATCCAGCCTACCGCAGCACCAGTCATGAGAGCATCTGGGGCGTGCAGACGGTATTCTCATTCTGATGAACAGATGATTGTTGTGCTGTAACGTGTATGCAGTAAAAGACCCGTCGGGTAGTCGTGTGCCCGGCGGGTCCCTTTTTTTCCGGAGAAAACAAACACCGCTGAATCGTATAGACTCAGCGGTGCTTTACATTATATGAAAAGGAATCAATAATCCCGCTTCAACAGATAATCATTGATAGCGAGGAGATTCTCCCGCCGGCGTTCGGAGAACACATCCAGTGCAGCACGGGCAGCAGCGGTGAGTTCACGAGCCTCGGAGCGGGCGTTATCCATACCCACCAGAGCCGGATAGGTAGCCTTCTGTACCTTGGCATCCTTGCCAATACTCTTACCCAGGACTTCAGGGGTTGAGGTTACATCCAGAATATCATCAATAATCTGGAACGCCAGTCCCAGAGAACGCCCATATTCCGTCAGAGCATCCAGCTGCTCCGGCGTACACCCGGCAGACATGCCACCCAGACGAACCGAGGCGATGATGAGGGCTGAGGTCTTGCCATGGTGGATAGCACGCAGCTCCTCCACGGTGAGCTCGCGGCCTTCCCCCTCAAGATCCAACACCTGTCCACCCACCAGGTGGCGGCTGCCGGTCCGATATGCAAACTCTGCCACGTAATCGCCGGCATCGTAGCGGTCATTGGCAGGAACCCTGGCAAGCATGGCGAAGGCCTCAGTCAGGAGCGCATCCCCTGCCAACACGGCAACACCCTCACCAAATACCTTGTGATTCGTCGGACGCCCGCGGCGCAGGTCATCATTGTCCATGCAGGGCAAGTCATCATGAATCAGGGTGTAAGTATGCAGAGCCTCCAGAGCGCATGCCGCATCCAGAGCGACATCCTCACTACCACCACAGGCCTTGGCGGCCTCCAGGCAGAGCAAGGGGCGAATGCGCTTGCCTCCGGCAAAAATGCTGTACCGCATGGCCTTGTGAATCGTGGAGGGAGCAATATCCTCCCCCGGCAGCAGCTCGTTCAGCCGAGCCTCAACCTTGGCGGCACTTTCGGTTATGAGGGTTTTGATATCCATGTTGGGAAAATGTCTTACTTGCCCTTGACCAGCAGTTCGGCAATCTGCACAGCGTTCAAGGCAGCACCCTTGCGTACCTGGTCGCCCACTACCCAGAGGTTCAGGGCGTTATCGATAGCGATATCCTTACGGATGCGACCAACGTAGCAGGTGTCGCCATTGGTGGAATCCAGGGGGGTTGGCCACACATTGTTGGCCACATCATCCATGAGTTCGACACCAGGCATGCCATCATAGCAGCCACGGGCGCCTTCCACATCCACCGGTTTCTCAAACTGGGCAATGCAGGAAATGGAATGACTGCGGTACACGGGAACGCGCACGCAGGTACAGGTGACATTCAACTCAGGCAGATTCATAATCTTGCGGCCTTCGTTGAGCATCTTGAGTTCTTCCTTCGTATAGCCATTATCAGCAAACTTATCAATCTGGGGCAGCACATTGAAAGCAATCTGGCGAGGGTAGGTCTTGATTTCCACCGGGTGTCCGTCCACAATGGCACGCACCTGGTTCTCAAGCTCGGTAATACCATGCTGACCACTACCGGAAACGGCCTGGTAGCTGCTGGCAATGATGGTCTTCAGGCCGTACTTGAGGTGCAGCGGGTACAGAGCCATCAAGGTGATGATGGTGGTGCAGTTTGGATTAGCAATGATATTGCGGGGATGATTGAAAGCGGCCTCACCATTGATTTCCGGAACCACCAGGGGCACATCCGGGTCCTGGCGGAAGGCAGAGGAATTATCCACCACCACGCAACCGGCAGCGCCGGCAATGGGGGCAAACTCTCGGGAGATATCGCCACCTGCGGCAAAAAGGGCAATGTCTACATCACCAAAGGAATCAGCCGTAAGTTCCTGTACGGTAAGCATCTCACCGCGGAAAGCAACCTGTTTACCAGCAGAGCGATGAGATGCCAGAAGTTTAAGCGAAGCCAGCGGAAAATCCCGGCTCTCAAGGCAGGAAAGAATCTCGACGCCCACCGCACCGGTGGCGCCCACGATAGCAACTCTGGGGGTATTCATGTTCATGAATGGTTGATTAACAGGATATGGTAAAGTGCTCACGGCACGCGGTTAGTATAGCCCATTCTGACGTATTTTCAAGTCTAAAGGATAATTTAGAAGACTTAAGCAGCATTTTTACAAAGCATCCATGCGAACAGCATCGTGACAAGTTTTACACTTGCGAACACTTCACTGAGGTGCTAGATTGATGGAAATGAGCAACAAGTGCATACTGGTAGCGGAGGATGATGCCGCCATTCGGCGCGTGCTGGCGGATTCGCTGGCAAGCGCCGGATATGAGGTACGCACGGCTCCGAATGGGCGCGCTGCGCTGGAGGTTCTGCTTTCCAGTCCGGTTGATTTGGCCTTACTGGATGTGAACATGCCCGAAATCAGCGGATTCAAACTCCTGCGGATGATGCAGAAAGAATGCCCCGGTATACCGAGCATCATCCTCACCGCCTGCGGTGATGAACAAGACCGCGTGAAGGGCTTGCAACTGGGAGCGGATGACTATGTAGTCAAACCTTTCAGCATTGCCGAACTTATGGCCCGCATTGCGGCGGTACTGCGGCGCTCCCCCGGACGCCAGCTGGCAGTGGCCCAGGTACTGAAATTCCCTGGGGGTACACTCAATGGAGAAAACCGCAGCGCCCAGTTTGATGATGGCACACCCATTTCCCTTACTGAAAAGGAATTTGAACTATTCCGCTACTTCCTGACGCATCCTGGGCGCATCATTTCCCAGGAGGAATTACTGCTGCGAGTATGGGGAAGCCGGAACAAGGCCGTCCAGACGCGCACGGTGGCGGTCACTCTCACCCGGTTGCGTGAAAAGCTGGGGAGCCCCCCTTCTGCCTGCATTGAAACCATTCGCGGACGCGGATACCGTTGGAACGACGTATGAATAAGAAATTAACCCTCATCATCCTCTTTTTCTCGCTGCTGACAATAGGGGCAGCCTCTTGGCTTGTCCATGAGGCCGCCACACTCGACACAAGGTTACTGCGTATTGACAAAGAAGCCCAGCAGAAACGCCTGGTGGAACTTTCACTACCCCGCATCCAGGCAGAAATCAAGCGTCTGTTGGAACAAGAACGCAACAAATTGGGCTACGCGCCTCCCATTGGGGACCTTGTATACGCACCAGATACCACAAACATGCCAGATTACGTGCGGGGGTACTTCCTACTCACGCCAGCCGGTCTGCAGGTTCCGGAAGGCCAGGAAGCCCTGGCAGCGGAAATTGAGGGGAAACCCGCGATTATCGACACCATACGGCGCAAGGCATTCAACCCGGCAGCCCCGGTATATGACCATACCAAACCCACCCACCAGAACATTAACCTCAAAACCCAGCTGCCCATTTTCGGTATTTACGAAGCAGAAAACCAGGATTTTTCGGTTCCCATGGAAATGAAGGGTGAGCCTGGCCCCTTTTACTCCTGGTATTATATTGACGACATGGTGTACATGCGGAACATCCGCACCACACACGGTTCCGCAGCAGAGGGCATCCTGCTGGATGCCTCCAAACTGGCCGAACGCCTGACCCCCTTCGTGGAACCAGCACTGAAAGGCGCCACCATTTCCCTGTGCAAGAAAAAGGAACCGGCCAACCTGTTCCCGCTTCCCATGGTATTGCGACCTGGGGATGATGTAGAGGTACCGGACACGGCAGCTCGCCGGGAAGCCATGCGAGGAACACTGGCCTCAGCCTGTCTGGTCACCATACTGGCTGTGGGTATTCTTTTTGCTCTGCTGTTCTTCTACGGCCGTATGGAACGACGCAGAGCCGATTTTGTCTCTGCCGTCACCCACGAACTCCGCACGCCGCTCACGAGTTTCTCGCTCATGACGGAAATGCTCAAAAACAAGCTGGTCCCCGCAGAAAAGCTGGATGAATACCACGAAACCCTGCACCAGGAAAGTCTGCGCCTCGGGCATCTGGTAGAAAATGTACTGGCCTTTGCCAAGCTGACCCGCGGTCAGCAGCGGGGACGGGCAGACAAGGGAACCTGCCCCCAACTCATTAACCGGGCTCTGGAAAAAGTCGAATTCCGCTTAAAGGAAGAAGGCTTCCGCGTGCATGTGAAGCATGATAACCGCACGGAGCTACTCTCCCTCCACACTGATATCATTTCCCTGGAACAGATTTTTACCAACCTGGCAGACAACGCCATCAAATACGCCGCAACCGCAGATCATCCCACTATCAGCATTACCACCATGCGTGGACATGATTACCTGAGCATCCGCTTTGCCGATAACGGTCCCGGTATCCCAGCCAAACTACAGCGCGGCATTTTCCGGCCCTTCTCCCGCTCAGCCAAAGATGTGGAGGGACGCAAACCCGGTGTTGGGTTGGGGCTTGCCCTTTCCAGGGATGTTGCACGCAGTCTGGGTGGGAATCTTGTACTTGAGAAGAGCGATGAATCCGGCACGGCATTCACGCTTACCCTACCGCTGTAAATGTCCTAGCCTTTTCCCGATGTAGAACGGGCGTGGGAAATTGTTTCCCACGCCCGTTTTCCTTAAGAGATAGGAAAATACCTTATCAGAGCTTCTTCCAGGGGAGAGCTGCCAGCAGGTTATCAAAGCCAAGTCCGGTACCGGACGGCACGGGGAATTCAGGCGTAATGTCCATGCCCAGTTCTTCGGAGAACGCATTAGGACGATACACATGATGCGTAACCAGGCCGCACAGCGGAACCTCCTCTGCAGGTTTACCAGTGTAGAAGACAGCGGCATTATAAGCAGCCCAGCACTGACCAAGGGGGTGATCCATATACGTGGTGAACACGGGAAGCCCGGTCGTGCTCTGGTGGCGGGCAGGCTTCACGATACGCATCATGGGCTTGCTGGTGCGGGCAGGAATGATGCTCTCATTCTGCACAGGCATATCATACCCCAGGGGCATGCCGGCATCCTGCAGCTGCTGCCAGGCCTCTACCTCATAATAGCAGGGGTCCTCCACAAAATCGATGCGCTGACGCATGGCCTCTGGCAGCATATCCCAGAACTGCAAGGCCTCCTCCGGTGAAAGCGTGCAGTTGAAATCCACACGCCACTTCCAATCCGGCACCATGGCGGCCAGGTTCACAAGACGTTCTACCGTGGCGGCAAGCTTGGGAATCACCTTAATCTTGCCCACGCGGAACCCGCGCTGATGCAGGTTGTAGACTTGGGAAGGAGTCGCACTGACGGTAAGGGTTGCATAGCTGCGGGGAACAGTAAGGCCTTCAAAGAGGCTCACACCCTTGGCTCGGGCTTCGCCATCCAGCTCAATGCACTTGAGCGCACGGGCACCCAGACGCATGGGGGTACCTTCGCGCAGAGCATCCAGCTCATACTCCAAGGGAGAATCGCCAAGCTCGGGCCAGGCCTGCAGGCAGGCATAACCACCGTTGTCACCACGCAGCAAAACGCCCTCACGCGGCTGGGCTGCGGCACGGGCGCTCATCGCACCCACGGGATACAGAGTATACGGAGTATAGTGCATGCCCCCTATTTAAGCACTTTATGGACATTTGTCACGCTCAATTTGCAATTACTGCCACTCTTTTTGAACAGATTTCGTACACCTTAGTTTTGGCATATGAGCGTTTGAAGCTTGATTTCCGGTGGAGAGCCCGGTAGAATAGGCTGCGTATGAAAACATGTCTGGGCAGTCTGCTGTTGGTTCCAGTGATTCTGGCACTGGTGGCGTCGGTCATTTATCACACTTCGGTCAACTCGGAATTGCAGTTCGAGCAGCGTGATACGAACGCCCAGTATATCAACACAGCCCGTTCTTACCGTCCCCAAATCAAAGAGGCAGAAAAGACCATACCCCCTGCCCCGGCTCCAGCCCCGGATGCGCCCACTCCTGCTGGGGCAGTTCCCGGTCTGGTAGATGATGATGTGGCGGAAGAAGTCTGACCTCATGAGAGCGACCAGCACCATGCAACGCCCCGTCATTGGCTATACCCTGGGTGACCAGGCGGGTATCGGGCCTGAAATCATGCGGGCTGCCCAGCAGCACCTTGCGGCTGAAAATGCCATATTCAAACCCATGGGACCGGAGATTGAAGCAACTCCTGGTCAACCTACAATTGAAACGGCACAGGCAGCATTGGAACAACTCGAGGCCGCTGCGGCTGCTCTGAAGGAAGGTCGCATTGATGCGATTGTCACGGCTCCCGTCTGCAAGGAAAATCTACACCGCATCGGATTCCGTTTTCCAGGGCAGACGGAGTTCTTTGCCGACCGTCTGGGCGTTCAAAACTTTGCCATGTGCCTCACAGGCAAAAGCCTCACGGTGGCACTGGCCACGATTCACACGGCTCTGAGAGATGTTCCGGGTATACTCACCACGGCAGAACTCGTGAGAATCGGTACGCTCCTTGCTGAATTTGTGAAGAAGAAAGGGATTTCCACTCCTCGCATCGCCGTTGCCGGGCTCAATCCCCACAATGGGGAAAATGGAGCCTTTGGTGATGAGGAACAACGCATCATAGCCCCTGCGGTATTCCAGCTTCAGCAGGCGTTGCCCTGGGCTCAGTTTGCAGGGCCATGCGTTCCGGATTGCGTCTACCGCGATGCTGCAACCGGTCTGTTTGATGCAGTGCTGGCTCCATACCACGACCAAGCTCTGATTCCTCTGAAATTACTTGATTTTGACACGGCGGTCAACGTGACCCTTGGTCTTCCCCGGTATCGCACCAGTCCAGATCATGGAACCGCATTCAACATTGCAGGTAAAGGAATTGCATCAACTTCAAGCACCATTAGCGCCTTCCAGCTCGCCCTCGCATGCGCCCGCGCCAATTGATGCAAGGGCAAAAATTCAGGAAAAGCTAAATAATTCTGCCGTTTTTTCTTTCGCAGGATAAATTGTGGCATACTTACTGTCACATTTTGGAAGTTAAACATTCAACCCATCCTAATAAAAAAGTCGCCAGGGTGCGTCAAAACAGGGATTAAAGCCAGCGCATCTCCTTGCGCGCGCGTACGCGGTACTGGAAAATGGGCTTCTTTTTTTCAAAATTGCTCAGTAATGTCCCAGAATCAGGAGTCGGGGAAAATGGCACCGGGGATAAAACGCTTGCCAAGGGCGGTCGACCTGTGATAGTATCCCCCCCACGCAGCGCCCTATCCGTTTGCGCCGCTAAGAGTCACGCACCCATTTTCACCAGATATTCATGAAACATATTTTCAAAAAGGCACTTTCGCTGGCTGCTCTGACTTTGGCAGTCATCACCGGGATGCCGGAGGCACAGGCTGCCTATAACCCTGGGATTTCCAGCCGGGGGTTTGTACCGCCAGCGCCCCCCCGTCGTTCCGCAATGCCGGATCGCCGCCTCCCGAACCTGGGGCGCGACAAGCATGGATTCCCGTTCTACCACCCCCGCCAACTTAACCGCGTGGTGCGTACAACGGCATACACTCACTCAGAGAGTGACCACGTTGGCTACGGTCCGAAGAATGCCATCGGCACCTACCTGAAATACGGGGAACGTATCCGCAGCGCTGCCGCAGACTGGTCCGTCTACCCCCTTGGAACGAAGTTCAAGATTAAGGGCGAGCCGTATGTATACGTGGTAGATGACTACGGCAGCGCCCTGGTAGGCACCGCCACCATTGATATCTACCAGCCGAACAAGTCCCTCATGCGCCAATGGGGACGCCGCGTGGTGGAAATCGAGGTCATCGAATGGGGGTCATCCCGCCTGAGCATGGAGAAGCTTTCCGGCCGCCGGGCTTATTCCCACTGCCGCCAGATGTATGCCGCTCTGCAGGAGCAGAGCCGCCACCGCAACACCGCCAAACGCTGATTTATCCAAACAGTTTTTTCACCAGCCGGGCTTGCCATCCGAGCAAGCCCGGTTTTATTTATCCAGTTCTGCCTTGATGAAGGGAGCAGTGGGTGATTTTGCCCGCGCCAGTTGGTGCACGCTTCCCTGAGCCACAATGGTTCCACCGGCCGCACCAGCACCAGGCCCTACATCAATCACGTAATCAGCCTCGCAGATGAGTTCAAGATTATGCTCAATGACCACCACGGTATTACCCATCTCCACCAGACGGCGCAGCACTTGAATCAGCAGGCGCACATCGTGCGGATGGAGGCCGATGGTTGGTTCCTCAATCAGGTATAAATCCTGCGGCAGAGCTCGTCCCTTGCGAATGGCATTCAACGCAGCGCGGCGTCCCTTGATGAGCTCTGATACAAGTTTGATACGCTGAGCCTCACCCCCGCTAAGGGTATTGCTCGCCTGCCCCAGGGTCAGATACCCCAGTCCTGTATCACACAGAAGACGGAGGGGGTCCGCAAGGCGCGGCTGACTGGCAAAGAACTCAGCCGCTTCTTCCATGTCCATATTGAGAACCTCCGCGATATTTTTGCCCTTGTAGCGCACTTGCAAGGTGCGGGAATTATACCGGGCTCCGCGGCATGACTCACATGGAACCGTACACGGAGGCAGGAAATCCATTTCCTGCCGCTGGTAGCCGGTTCCCTTGCAGGCCTCGCAATGTCCAGCTACGGTATTGAAGGAAAAGCGGCTTGCATCGAAACCAAGGCGGCGGGCATCGGCGCTCTGGGCAAACAAGTTACGGATTTCGTTAAAGATGCCGATATAGGTAGCCGGCGTGCTGCGCGGGGTCTTGCCAAGGGGAGATTGGTCTACCTGGTAAAGAGCCCGCACGGAATCCAGCCCCCGGCTGCTTTTCCACGCAGGTTTATCCGCTGCGTTGAGCTTGTTTCCCAAAGTCTCCTGGACTGCAGGCCCCAGGGTTCCCGTGATAAGCGA
The DNA here is from genome assembly GCA_045538105.1 of Akkermansia sp. Taxonomy (GTDB): domain Bacteria; phylum Verrucomicrobiota; class Verrucomicrobiia; order Verrucomicrobiales; family Akkermansiaceae; genus Akkermansia. Next base: position 24,817 of record JAZSQS010000038.1, on the reverse strand, counting down.
AGTCTTGCCGGCACCACTAGGGCCAGTCACCACCGTGAACCGGGCTCTAGGAATCCGCAAATGGACATTCTTGAGGTTATGCAGGGAACATCCCTCTATTTCCAGCCATTCGGCATCCCTGATGGGAAGGTATTTACCGCAGTAGGGATGCTTCTCCCGCTGTAATAAAGCCCTGCCGGTAACAGAAGCAGGATTCTGCTCTACCTCTGCGAATGTGCCTTGAGCCATGATTTCACCACCATGCACGCCTGCCGCCGGTCCCAGGTCAATGATATGGTCGGCAGCCCGCATGGTATCTTCATCATGCTCCACCACTAGCAGGGTATTACCCCGTGACTTCAGTTCAGACAAGGTATGCAACAAACGCTCGTTGTCGCACGGATGCAGACCGATGGTTGGTTCATCCAGCACATACAGTACACCGCGTAATTCCGAGCCCAGCTGTGCAGCCAGGCGAATGCGCTGGGTTTCCCCCCCAGAAAGGGTCGTGGCCGCGCGGTCCAGGGAAAGGTAACCAAGTCCCACCCGCTGGAGAAAGCGGAGTCGGGGAGCTATCTCTGCCATGATATTGCGTGCAATTTCTGCCTCGCGCCCCTCGAATCGCCAGCGCTCCACAATGGGTAAGGCCTCATCTGCCGCCAGCATGCCCATTTCGGCTATATTGTGACCGAAAAGTTTTACATTCAAAGCAAAGGAGTTCAATCTCGACCCATGACAAACCGGACACTCCACGCTTTCCTCTTCCTTGGCGGCTGCACGCTCCACATCGCGGTCATACTTGAGCTCCACCTCCAGCTGGCTCAGTTTTTCCTCTGGTTTGGCGCCAGCCTTGACCTTGCCTATGCGACCATGTCCCATGCAATGCGGACACCACCCACGCGGAGAATTGAAGGAGAAGGAGGAAGGCTCCGGCTCTGCAAAAGATGCCCCACAAGATGGGCAAGTGAGGCGAGTGCCGATGAGTTGTTCCTGATTGCCTTTCAGGAGCCGGATAAAGCCATCCCCCATTTCGAGAGCACGGGATACTGTCTCCATGATACTGGCATAATCCGCTTCTGCACCATTAACGGATATACGATTCCCCTGCACTGAAATTTCAGCCAGCACCACATCCACATCATGATTGGAGTAGCGATCCAGGGGAGTAAAGGCATCGGGAGCTACTAGAACGCCATCTGCCCGCAAGTAGGGATATTTCTTTTTAGCAGCCCAACGGGCCAAATCAGCATAATGACCCTTGCGGTTACGCACCACAGGAGCAGCAATCATGAGGCTTGCCGGGCGTGCCGCAATTTCCTGCTGCACCATGGCCTGAATCTCTGCCGGGGAGCGGCGTCCTACCGGCACTTTACACTTAGGGCAGTGCGGCTGCCCCAACTTGGCATAGAGCAAGCGTAGGAACTGCCAGATTTCGGTCACGGTTCCCACGGTGGATTTGCAACCACCGCGTGAGCGGTTCTGCTCAATGGCCACAGTGGGAGGTAAGCCGGTCAGGCGATCAATGTCAGGAGTCTCCATCTGCTCCGTAAACTGGCGGGCGTAGGGACTCATCACATCCATGAAACGCTTCTGCCCCTCAGCAAAGACGATATCAAACGCCAGTGTACTTTTGCCACTGCCGGAAAGCCCCGTCACCACAGTCATGGCATTACGGGGGATATCCACATCAATATTCTTCAACTGGTGATGACGAGCACCCCGCAAGGCAATCACGCCTTCCGGCACGCTCGAATCATGCTCCTCCGCAGCCATGAGTGGCAGGGAAGCCACCTCCATGTGCAAGGCTTCAGCCAGAAAATGGGAGGTGTACCCCGCACCAGATGAGGCCACGTCTTCCGGCGTACCCTGAGCCACAATCTGACCGCCGCCGGAGCCACCTTCCGGCCCCAGGTCAATGACGTGGTCGGCACACTTGATAAGCTCCATGTTATGCTCAATCACCAGCAGAGTGTTCCCCTGCTCCACCAAGCGGTCAAACACACGTAACAAGACCTCTAAATCCCTGAAGTGTAATCCAGTACCAGGCTCGTCCAGGATCAGGAACCGCCCCTTCCCCTGTTTGTCCGAGGTAAGGCTTTCCACGAGGATGTGTGCCAACTTGAGGCGCTGGTTTTCACCGCCGGAGAGAGTGTTGAGCGGCTGGCCCAGCCCTAGATGCCCCAATCCCACATCCACCAGGACTTGCAGGCGAGCCGCAATCCGGCGGGCGCGGGCATTTGACTCATGGGCAAAAAGACGCTGGGCAGTCACAATATCCAGAGCCAGCATTTCTGCCATGTTGTATCCCAGCAGTGTGAGGCTGAGGGCTTGTTCCGTGTATCGGGTTCCGTGGCAGAGGGCGCATGGCACAAAGATATCAGAAAGGAACTGCATTTCCACCTTCTCCTGTCCTAACCCGGCACAACGGGGACAGCGGCCATCTCCGCTATTGAACGAGAAGTATCCGGGCTTCAACCCGCGAGCCTGGGCTGCGGGCTCAGCCACAAACAAGGCGCGGATGTCCTCAAACACCCCAATATACACCGCAGGAGTACTGCGTGGGGTACGAACGATGGGGCTCTGGTCTACAAGCACCACTTTCTCTACGGCATCCAGTCCTTCGATTCTTCGAAGTGCTACATGGTCCTCGTCATCCAGTTCATCCGGGTTCAGGGTTCCATACAAGACCTGGCATGCCAGCGTGCTTTTTCCACTTCCTGAAACACCGGTCAGGCAATTATACACCCCAAGCGGGATTTCTACCGAAAAGTTGTGAAGGTTATGGCAGGAGGCCCCTTCAATCCGCAGACTTCCCTTACCCCGTCTGCGCCGTGAAGGCACGGGAATGCAGCGGCTTCCGCCAAGGTATTGGCCGGTGAGCGATTCGGCATGATTCAGAATACCCTGGGGTGTTCCAGCATAGACCAACTTACCACCGGCGGCACCACTGCCTGGCCCCATATCGACCAGGTAATCTGCCGCCCTCATCACGGATTCCTCATGTTCAACTACCACCAGCGTATTCCCCCGGTCTGCTAATCTGCGCATGGCAGCAATCAGTCTGGCGGTATCCCTGGCGTGCAGCCCTACGGTGGGTTCATCCAGCACAAAGAGAGTTTCCGTCAGTGCTGCGCCCAGGCAGGTGGTCAGGCTCACGCGCTCTATTTCACCACCAGAAAGAGAACGGGTCAGACGGCTGGCCGAAAGATACCCCAACCCCACTTCGCACAAATACGCCACCCTGCTGCGGAATTCCTTGATGGCCTGCTCCAGGGAACGGTCTGCTCCACACCGGTTCAACACGTGGGTATCCAGCCACGGAAGCAGACTCTCCATAGGCAAAGCCTGCACCTGGGGTACAGTAAGACCGCCTATGGTGAACGCCAGCGCCTCCGGGCGCAGACGCCCACCCTGACATGCCGGACAGACACTGTACACCCGGTAATAGGCCAGGAAAACACGCACACTCATTTTGTGTGCGTGTTTCTCCATATCATCAAAGATTCCTTTATAGCCATACCACAGACCGCGGTCGTATGCTTCCCACACGTCCAATTCGCCCGCTTCGCCATAGAACACCCAATCCTGCTCCTGCCGGGTCAGTTCATTCCACGGTACATCCATACGCACCGCGCGGGAGCGTTTGTTCGCCCGTACCAAGTCTTTGTAACAGGCTGAAAGCGTAGCAGAGCTAAGCATTTTCAATGCCCCATCAGCTATCGTTTTATCAGGTATGATTCCTCGGTGGTAATCGTAGGTGATACTGCGCCCGTACCCTTTACAATCCGGACAGGCTCCCAGTGGAGAATTTCCACTAAACAAGCCGGGGCGAGGTTCCTGCAACGGATACCAGTCGCACCGGTACTGTCTTGGGGTACACCATGCGCCATCAGGCCCCGGCCTCGAGACATGCGCTACGTCCTGCCCCAAGTGAAAGGCTGTTTCCAGGGCTTCCATGAGGCGCGGTTTAACGCTTTCTGCTAACTTGATTCGATCCTGCACCACCAGCCAGCGCTCCATTCCCAGGACCGCTTCCGGCACGTCCGACAAACGGAGAACTTGCCCCTCATGCAAGACTCGAAGGTAGCCCTGTGCTTCCAATGCCTGCCGCATTTCCCCGTAGCTCCCCACTGGGCGCACTGCAAAACACACCAGAACAGAATCCCCTGGATGCGTGGCTATTAATTCCTCTGCCACGCTTTTAGGTGTAGCCGGGCGCACCAGGTTGCCCTCTGCATCCCGCCCCTCTGCCAATCGGGAAAAAATGAGTTTCAGATACTCATTCATACCCGTCATAGTCCCCACCGTCGAACGGGAATTCTTCACCGAATTCCTCTGCCCCAGCGCTATGGCGGGTGGTACATTTTCCACCGTGTCCACGGCTGGTCTATCCATGCGGTCCATGAACTGGCGTACGTAGGGAGAAAACGTCTCCACATAACGCCTCTGCCCCTCAGCATATAAAGTGCTCATCGCCAAGGAGGTCTTGCCGCTTCCGCTTGGTCCGGTAACCACCGTTATCCCCCCCAGGGGTATATCCACATCTACCCCTTTCAGGTTGTGCTCTGCCGCACCCCGAATGCGAATTTGCTTGCCTTCCCCTGGCTCTTTCATGGAACCATTCTAAAACAACAAAATACTTCCCGCAAGTGTAATTTGCGTCAACTCGCCCGATAGCGGATAGACCTGCGCTTTTTTGCTTGATAGGTCAATCAAATAACGCTAAAATCCCTGCGCCTTAGTGTTCTTTCCACGCCAAATCCAGTACTGATTGAATCATGAGCTTCAAATCCAAAATCCGGTTTCGCCTGGCATGCGTACTGCCATATGGTGTAGGAAAGATTATCAGGAAGATATTGGCACGTAGAAAGGCAAAAAAAGCAGCCTCTATCGAAGCCAGACTTCAGGACATCCGAAACATTCTGACCCACAATTTTCCCATTCACCAGGTTCCCCCTGCCACGGGTAAACTCCGTTTATTGCAAGAAGGAAACGCGGTTCTCCTGGAGTTGTTTGCAGCCAGATGCCGAGAACACGGGCTCCGGTTCTGGCTGGATTATGGTACTCTTCTGGGAGCCGTCAGGCACAAGGGCTTCATTCCCTGGGATGATGATTTGGACGTCAGCATGATGCGAAAGGATTACGATAAGCTGCTGGAGCTCATGCCCACCCTTTTCCCTGAATCCGAGGGATTCCATTATGGGAAGCATGCTTTCCTCCAAATTGGTTACAAAGGGACTCCGCTGAATCTGGACGTGTATCCCTGGCATTTCCACTCCGCGCCATACAGTCAGACGGAAAAAGCTGCCATTGAATCAGGGATGACCAAACTCAAATCCAAGTTTGTCCTGGTACGTAGTCAGCTGAATTACTCTGATGAACAAGTACAGGAGCTTATCAACCAGCATATTCTCCATAACAACCAGCCTCTTCCAGAAGAGGAAGAACCGGCCATTTTCCTTTCACCAGCCATTACCTTCACTAAGAACACCGTAAGGGCGTACGACGATATTTTCCCTCTCAAATCACTGCATTTTGAAGGCAGGGAACTACCTATTCCCCACCATACCCGGAACTATCTGCAATTTTTCTACGGTGACTACATGTCCTATCCCCCGGCAGTAGGATTCCAGCACCACACTGTGGAGGAGATGGTCAAAACCATCCCCTTCGAAAACGCAGTTAACGCTTTTATTGACAAATACGGCAAATAATGAAAACCGTTATCACCTACGGCACGTTTGACCTGTTTCACACAGGACATCTCAACCTGCTCAAGCGAGCCAGAGAACTGGGAGAACGCCTCATCGTAGGCGTTACCAGCGATGCATATGATAGAGCCCGCGGCAAGCTCAACGTGGTTCAATCCTGTGCTGAACGCATTGAAAACGTGAGGCGAACGGGATTAGCAGACCTCATCATCATTGAAGAGGAAGAGGGGCAGAAGGTTCGGGACATTAATACCTTTAATGCGGATATCTTCGCCATTGGCTCTGACTGGATTGGTACGTTCGACTATCTTTCAGAGCACTGCAAAGTAGTATATCTGGAGAGGACAAGAGGCAGCGCCACAGCCCAGCCTGTACAGACTCCATTCCCCATGCTCCGCATAGGAATCATCGGGCATGGGCGCATAGCCGAGCGATTTCTCCGCGAATCGAAATATGTAAGCGGCATTGAAACAACAGCCGTATATGGACGAAGCAAAGCAAGAGCCATGGCCTTTGCCCAGCAGTATGAAATAGAAAGAGCGCATGATGACTTTGAGGAATTCATTCAATCAGTTGATGCCGTCTATGTAGCTGTTCCCCACCACCTTCACGTTGAATTCACCAAGAAGGCGCTGCAACACAAGAAGCATGTTCTCTGTGAAAAGCCCATGGCCCTCTCTGCAACCGAGGCGGAGGAACTGTTCGGCATGGCAAAGGAACATGACTGCGTTCTGCTAGAAGCCATAAAGACGGCCTATGCACCAGCATTCACGCAGATAATGGCCGTCATTCGCAGTGGTCAGATTGGCGACATCCGTTCCATTGATGCCAATTTCACTAAGCTGATAAAAAACAAGAGTCTCCGGGAATACGATGCAGACCAGGCAGGAGGAGCCATGACCGAGCTAGGGTCATACGCCCTGTTTGTTATTGCGAAACTGCTAGGAACTGACCCCACAGAAACCAGCTTTACCACCATTACGGATTCCGATAAAAAGGTGGATATTTTCACCAGAATGAGTCTCATCTATTCCAAAGCCATCGCAACGGCCTCCGTGGGAGTTGGAATAAAAAAAGAGGGAGACATGTGCATCGCCGGAACCAAAGGGTACATCTATGTGCCAGCCCCCTGGTGGAAAACGGAGCATTTTGAAATACGTGGGGAATCTCCGGAGCGAAACAAATCATGCATCTCCCATTTTGCAGGAGATGGGCTCCGCTATGAGCTGTCCACCTTCCTGAACATGATTCGGAGCCATGAAAGAAGCTGCACTTTCCTGACACAACAGGAATCTTCCTTCATCGCCCGGAACATGGAACAGTTCCGCAAGGGTATCAACGTTACCTATCTTCAATAAAAGCGACGGCAGTATCGATTCTCTTTCGTTCCTTTTTTACGAAACAAGCCCCGCCTGGTGAAGAAAACCAGGCGGGGCTTGAGTTATGGGGAGATCAGAATACTTAATCGGCGTCCTTTTCCAGTTTCAGCCATCTTCCAAAAAGGCAGCTGGTGGCCGGAATGACCAGCAGATTCAGGATGGTGGCAGATACCAAGCCACCGAACTGCACAATAGCCAGCGGAGCCAGAAGCTCACCACCGGGCTGGTCCTTGGCCCAGACAAGAGGCAGCAGCCCCAGAATGGTGGTAAGCGAAGTCATCATGATTGGGATAACACGCTCGCGGGAACCATCGCGAATAGCATCAATCGTGCTCATTCCCTGCTCCTCCAGCGCTCGGTAGCGGTTCAGCAGGATGAGCCCTGAACGAATCGCAAAGCCCACCACGGTCACAAAGCCCACAATGGAACTCACCGAAAGGATTGGGGGAATGTAGGTTTCACCGCTCATGACGGATTTCACTGTATCAGGAGAAGCCAGGAAAACGGCCACAATGCCACCCACCAGGCAGAGCGGAATGTTGATGAGCGTCACCAGAGCACGGCGCACACTGCCCAGTGAGCTGGAAAGCAGCAGCACGATGAGCACGCAGACAATACCACCCAGGATATACAGGCGGCGGCCCGCTTCCTCTCGGCTCTTGATGGTTCCAGCATAGTCTACAGAACAGCCCATGGCATTCATGACCGGATCCAGTTTCTCCCGGCAGGCATCTGCCAGGTCGCCCAGGTTGGAATCAATGCTGGGGTTGCAGGAAATCATAGCCTTACGGCGCGTATTATCACGCAGGATGAGATTGGTCACCTCAGAGCGGTACACATGGGCCGCATCTGCCAAACGCAGCATGCGGCCGCCTGGAGCCACAAGCTGCAAGTTACTCACATCGTCCATGCTCATGCGGAGCTCAGGATTCAGGCGCAGCATGATGTTCCAGTGGTCGAGATTCTTGATGATTTCACCAGCCTTATATCCATGCATGGCAGCCGATACCTGCTCAGCAGCATCAGCCACGGTAAGACCGTAAGTGGCAAGCACCTCGCGATTGTAATCCACGCAAATGGTATCCACCATGACCTCTCGGTTAGCACGGGCATCTGCCACTTGCGGCAGAGTACTCAGAATTTCAGCAGCCTTCTTGGCGGCATTACGAATCTGAGGCAGTTCCGAGCCATATATATTAATGGCAATTTCCGAGTTGGAACCCGAAAGCGCAGATGAGATGCGGTGAGCCAAAGGATAACCAATCATCCCCCCCATGCCGGGCATACCAGAAATAACCTTGCGGATATCCTCCCGAATCTTGCGCTGGTCATAATCCAAATCGACACGGACCACCAACTCTGATGCGCTGACCGGCTCGGCGTGTTCATCATTTTCCGCACGTCCGGTACGCTGGGTCACGGTTTTAACGCCGTCTATCTTTTCAAGTTCCATCATCACCTGGCGTGAAACACGCTCCGTTTCTGCCAGGGAAGTTCCAGGCACGGCATTGACAAAGACCGTGTAGCAGTCCTCGTTAAACGGCGGCAGGAAACTGGTTCCGTACGTGCTTCCCAGCCAGAGCGCACCGCCGGTAACGGCCATCAGGAATCCGACTACCAGGGCGGAATGCTTCAGGCAGAACTCCAGAATGGGAGCATACATGCGCTTAATCAGACGCGATGTGGCAGAGTCCCCATTATCACGAATATTCTTCGGCGCCTTAAACCCGATATAACACAGCACCGGAACCAGAGTAAGCGCCACAAGCAGGGACGCAGCCAGCGCCAGCATATAGGAAATACCCAGCGGGCGGTAGAACTGCCCCTCCATGCCACTCAGGAAGAGAACCGGGGCAAACACCAGCAGGATGATGATGGTGGAATAGGAAATAGAGGAGACAATTTCCCCCTTAGCATCCATGAGCACCGCGTAGCGGCTGCGGCGCTGCTCTGGTGGGAGAGCCGCATTGCGAGTCAGGTTTCGCCATGCGACTTCCACAAACACAATGGCATTATCCACCACGTCACCCACAGCCACGGCAAGACCACCCAGGGTCATGATGTTCACTGCAAGACCAAACATTGGGAAGAACGCCATGCCCACCAAAACGGAAAGAGGCATGGTAATCAGGGTGATGATAGCGGTTCGGATATTCAGCAGCGTCAGCACAATCACCAGCATGACCACGATACCGGCAATAATGAGCGTTTCCTTGCCGTTCTCCAATGACAGGTTGATGAAGTCGGCCTGGCGGTATGCGTCAGCCCGCAGTTTGATATTCTCCGGCAGACGGCTCTGGGCAAACTCCTTCACAGCGGCATCCACCTGCTCGGTCAAGGCAAGCGTATTGGCTCCGGGTACTTTCTGAACGGAAAGCACCACGCATTCCCGCCCGGCAAAACCGGCGTTGCCGCGTCGTGGTGCACCATCAATCTTTACCTCAGCCACGTCCTCTACACGCAGCACCCCACTGGGATGAGCCGGCACCAGAGCGCGCTTGATTTCCTCTGGGGTAAAGGCGCGTGATGCTTGCTGAACTGGTAGTTCCAGTCCCGCCACATCCTCAATGTAACCGGCAGGAATGGTGCTCTGGGCATTTTCCACACTTTCCTTGAGGTCCTTAAGCGTAATACCGGCCTGGCGCATTTTCTCCGGGTCGTACAAGACCTGGTACTCAGGCATGCGGCCTCCCAGAACCGTCACCTGCCCCACACCGGGAATGGAAAGCAGCCGGTTGCGAAGCTCAAACTGCCCCAGGCGCCGTACCTCGAGCGGGTCAGCCGTTTCATCACCCAGCAGTGCAATGAGCATGATTTCACCGGTCACGGATACAATGGGAGCCATTTCCATCTCCACATGGGAAGGCAGGTTTTCCCGCACGGTGGAGAGGCGTTCCGAAACAATCTGGCGAGCCAGATAAATATCCGTATTCCAATCAAAATCGACCCACACGAACGAGAGGCCGCTGCCACTGGAACTACGAACCTGCTGTACTCCGGGAGTACCGGAAAGCGCCGATTCAAGCGGGATGGAAACATACTGTTCCACCTCTTCAGCGGTCAGGCCACCAGCCTCAGTCTGAATGGTCACTCGCGGCACGAACAACTCCGGGAACACGTCCACGGGCGTCCGCATCACGCCCACAATGCTCAACGCGGTCAACACCAGGGTGATGATAATCACCGTAATGCGATTGCGTAAGCAGAATGCCATGAGTTTTTCCAACATCAGTGATCCTCCCCTTCGTGGAACTTACCATCAGCATGGAAATGCCCTGCCTTCTTCTGCTGGCTGCCATCGGCCGGCAGCAGGTAACGCAGCTCATAACCACCTTTCACCACCAGGCGCTGGCCAGGAACAAGTCCCTTCACCGGAGTCATCCCCCGGCGGCTGGTTCCAGCCTGCACCTTGACCATGGCAAAGGTTCCTTCCTTTACCTCAAGGAACACCACGTCATCAATCCCGACTTTCACCAAGGCTGAATCCGGAATGGTCACGATGTCTTTATCCCCGCCATCGGTGTAAAAATCAACGCGGCACAACTGCCCCGGACGGGCATCAGCAGGAAGCTCCGCTGGGGTGAAATAGAAGGCACGTGTCTGTTTTGCCTCGTCGACCTGTTCAGCCAAACGCCATTCACCCTCCATCACCCCGTTATCACGGCCGCTCAAACGAGTTGCACGTACCGTGGTAAACTCTGGGAGTTCGTTTCCATACAAGGTACCTTCAATTTCCATGGCTGCTGGGTTGCTGATTGTCACCACGGCTGCACCCTGGTTACCCCAGCTACCCTGAGTGATACCAACGTTGCGAACAATACCATCCTGGTTGGCTCGCACCACCAGGGTGGGCATTCCATTCTCCGGGGTGATTTCTGCTCCCATAACGAGAATGTTCAATTTCGTGCCAGCGACTTCCAGCTCACGTTCCAGCTGGCGTTTCTCCGCATTCTTGAAATTGAGTTGTTCTTCCAGGTCACTGTTCGTGGTACCGGCTTCCTTCAGGCGTGCAAGACGCTGGCTGATGGACTTAATTTCCTCACCACAGCGGGTAATGGCGGCTTCCTGTTTCCGCATATCGGCCACCAGGGAACTCACCTCCGGAGAAACAATAGTGTAGAGGATATCCCCCTTCTTGACCGATTGGGCAGATTTGACATGCAGGGCAATGCGACCACTGCACGGCAGTGAATATGTCTCCACCGCATGTCCCGGAACAAACAAATGCCCATACATGCTGTGCGTCAGAGCAAGGGCAGCAGCGGGAACCTCCTCTATCTTCATCCCGGAAATGTGGCGGGCATGTGCGTTCGCTGTCACCACCACGGGACCAGAAGAATGGTCATGCGTGCAGCCCTCACCGTGCTCATGTTGGTGCTCACCTTCGGCGGCGTGGTCATGCGTACAGCCCTCACCGTGCTCATGCTGGTGCTCACCTTCGGCGGCGTGGTCATGCGTACAGCCCTCGCCGTGCTCATGCTGGTGCTCACCTTCGGCGGCGTGGTCATGCGTGCAGCCCTCGCCGTGCTCATGCTGGTGCTCACCTTCAGCGGATGCTTCTTCTGCCGTAGGGGTAGGCGTCTCAGCATCATTTTCGGCATCGGCAGAGGCGGTCTCCACCTCTTGGTCATGATTGCAGCCAGCACCATGCACGTGGCCGGTATAATCTTCAACAGAGAATTCAGAGGCATAGGCCACAGAGGCCAGGAAGCCCAAAATAAGGTTCATTTTCATTTACTTAGCAATAAAATCGGGGTTAAGGTACTGCAACTCCACCTGGGTGGTCAGCAATTTAGAAAGGCAATCAATATAATTCATGCGGCGCAAGTATGCCTCCTGGCGTGCATCAGCCACAGCGGGCAGCTTTGTTTCACCAATGGAGTAAAGCTTCTCCTGCTGTTTCTCAGCCACGGAAAGCGTAGCAACACGCTCTTTTTCCGCGCGGCAGTGCTTCAGTAGCAAGCTTTGCATATCTGACAGGGAAACACTGTTAAGCACCATCTCCCTCCAGACCTGCACGGCATCATATTCCTTGATATTGCGCTCTGAAGTAGCACCAGCAATGGCTGACTGATTGCGGTTCCAGAGAGGAAGGCTGACCCCTACTCCCAGAACCAGCTTACTGTTACCATCTTCATGATCAAAGCCTGGGTTCAGAGTCAGCTCAGGATACTGCTTGCGGATTTCGCGTTTCAACTCAGCCTCGCTGGTATCGTGGTTTGCCATGGCAGCCAGCAGCGCCGGGTGCCGCAGCAAGTTCTCCTGCGCGAAAGACGGCACGGAAGCGGGAATTGTATCCGGGAAATGCCCGGACAGCTCCACTACGCGCGTATCGGGGTGCAGCCCCAGGCGTTTGATGAGTTCCAGGTGCTGCTCCAGGTGCTGCTGTTCCATTTCCTGCAGCTCTTTCTGCCCATCATTCAAGCGCCGGCAGATAACCTGGTAGTCAGCAAACTCCATTTCGCCTAGTTCATGCATACGCTGAGCGCTCTTCTGCTCTTCAGCCTGCTGGCGCACACGGGTCTTCATGAGGTTCATCTTTGCGTGCGTGGCCAGCACCTGGTAGCGCAACTTATCCAGCTGCACCAGGTAGTTCCGCTCCTTACTCTGCATGGTCAGATAATCTGCCTGCTTGTAACACTCCGCAATTTTCTTGGCCAGCGAGGGAAGCCCCGTCACCGGTAGGGTAATTCCCAGGCCAATGCCTCGGTTCGTCACGTCTGCCTCGCGAACCTGAGCCACACTAGCTGAAAGGTTCGGATCTTCCCACAAGCCTGAAACTTCTGCCACCGAAGTACTTTTCGCATACTTCAGGCGAGCCTGGTTCAATTCGGGATTCAGCAGAAGCCCAATCTCATGCATTTTACTCAGGCTCATAGAGTTATTACCTGAGCAGAGGCGAGCGGAAAGCTGTTTCCACTCGGCAGAATCCCGCTGCAAATCAACGGGTTGGGGATTATATGTTGTACATGCCACCACGGCTAGTGGCAGAATACACCCCAGATGATGTAATAATTTCATAGTTTTTGAACAATTTCTTTCGCGCGCGTACGCGCATGCACGTTAGTTGTCATGATGCCCCTCAGGGCTGTGGATAGCAAATCGTTCCCGGAGTTTCACGTTCCCGGGAATACAGAAGATTTCAACAACGTAAGGGTGACACATGCCCCAAATATGGAGGAACGGCACATTCCCCCATAAGTTGAAGATGGGAGCATGCGCGATACAGGTCATATACGAGTGTACGCGGAACCTGTACCACCGGAGCGGACAATTGCAAGCAGGGAGCCCGGAGCCCGGCATCACGCAAGAGAAGGATACGGTCATGACTATGCTGGTGATGCTGGTGCGAACCTATGTTTTCTCCCTCAGGAAACTCGCAACCAACAGGCCCATGGCACTGCGCCACCAGACAGCAATTTTGCGTGTTACACCCCACACCAGGCACCTCCAGAGAAGCCCCAGTCATCAATACAGGCAGCAACATGAGCACAACTGCCAGCATGATTCGCGATAATGTATTCACAGCACAACTATTTAGCCAGCAGCCCCAACATTTGTCAAGCTCCAACTGAAAATTAGCATCCGGAAAGTGGATTTACGGCTTGCGTTCTTGATTATTTCTGGTAGTATGGCAGGCGAGTGCAGCCAGAAGATTCCATCACCCCGCCTAACGACAACGAGCTTGAAAAGCTTGCTGCCCGCACGCGGCGCAGCCTCATCATGCGGCTGGGAGATTGGAAGGACCAGCGCAGCTGGGATGAATTTTACCGCACCTACTGGCGTTTGATTTATTCCGTTGCCATCAAGGCGGGGCTGCGTGAGGACGAAGCATGGGACGTAGTCCAGGAAACGGTACTGACCATTGCCAAGCAAAGCCTCAAAGGCAGCTATGACCCGGAACGGGGTTCCTTCAAGATGTGGCTCTGGAACGTCACACGCTGGCGCATTAATGACCAGTACCGCCTGAGGGGGAAAGCTCCCGTACCCGCCACGAGCACCGGGACTGCCCCAACGCGAGAACCTGTGGAAAACCTCCCGGACACCTCAGGAAACAACTTTACAGAGCTCTGGGAGCGAGAATGGCAGCAGAATGTAATGAAGGCCGCTCTAGAACGGGTCAAGATGCGGGTCTCCCCACACCAGTTCCAGATTTTTGACTACAACGTGCTGCAGGGGATGAACGCCTCTGAGGTCAGGAAACGCCTGGGCGTCAGCATGGCACAGGTATATCTGGCCAAACACCGCGTAGGTGGCATTCTGAAAAAGGAGATTGCCTACATCCGGGAGCAGGAGAAATAAGCCGGATTCACACCTGCCATATCCCACCGCGCTGCAAGGCCTTCTGCAGGGAATCCAGCACTTGGCGGGGTGTAAATCCCGCCGCACGGAGAGAGGCGATGGAGCGGGCGCCATCCCGCTTTGCGAGTCGTTTCCCCTGATTATCGCGCAGGAGCGCATGGTGGCAGTACTGCGGAACCGGCAGTCCCAACACCCCCTGTAAGGCGCGGTGAATGTGGGTGGATTCAAACAAATCTGCCCCACGGGTCACGTGGGTCACGCCCTGTGCTGCGTCATCCACCACCACAGCCAGGTGGTAGCTGGCGGGAAAATCCTTTCGAGCCAGCACCACATCTCCATATTCTGTCGGTACGCAGCGCTGAGTACCACGGTGCATATCATGCCAGGTGGGGCAACCGATGATATCCTGCACACGTTGCATGTCCAGGCGCCAGCAATGAGGCACCCCGGCACTCAGCCTGGCCTCTACTTCATCCGGGGAAAGCTGCCGGCACGTTCCTGGGTATAGGTATCCCAGCGTTGCATGCGGCGCCCGGCCAATTTCAGCCAGATGAGCCTTAATTTCGGAACGGGTGCAAAAACAAGGATACAGCAACCCTGCCAGCCTCAGTTGATTCAAAACAGAGCGGTACAAATCAAAGCGCTGGGTTTGCACCATTACCTCACCATCAAAGCGCAGCCCCAGCCAGGCCAGATCCTCATACATAAGCTCCAGGTATTCAGGATGCTGGGCGCGCTGGTCAATATCCTCCACCCGCAGCAGACAAGTTCCCCCATGCACATCCGCAAGACGCCGAGCCTCCAGTGCAGCCAGCAAATGCCCCACGTGCAAGGCTCCGCTCGGACTAGGGGCAAAGCGGGTCACCACCCCACGCCTGCTCAGGCTAGCTGGATTCATTTGATGCATGTTCATATTTCTGATAAAACCCACGCGCAGCCATGCCACGCGTGGGTGATAGAAGTTAAGGGGCAATTCCCGTTTGCCAATCAGAACTTAGCTTTGAGAATAACATTCGATACGCGCTTAGCGCCCTCCCCTGCCATTGTAGAACGGGGGTAGAGGCACTGAGCCCGGAAATAGTTAGCCAGGGCAGAACCATATTCCCGGCGTTCCTCGCTAGACTTCGCCTTCTCCAGAGCCTGGGTAAAATCATGAGCACTCAGGGCATAGCGATTCAGGGCATCACGGTACTTGGCATCCTCCTTGTAGCGGGCATCCTTTTCGCCCTGCTCCAGCAGCATTTCATACGCCATGCAGGGACCCATGACCGAATCCTGTTTGGCTGCCACATCCAGCTGCGCGAGCATACCATCAATCGTACTGATAAGCGCAATAGCCTCCTTGTACTGCTTCTTCAAATCGGCATCAATGGCAACCACCTCGAACTTATCCTGTTCATTAAAGATGGTGCGGTACTCCTTGCGGGAAATCAACGTGCGGAATTCATCACGAACCGGGTCCTGATTATCAATCTTTTCCAGCTGAGCCTGACCTTCCTTCAGCTTCGGATTCTTCGGCCAGATTTTACCAGCCTCCATAATCTCAGCGTTGAAAGTGGCATCATCCCCAGCCTTGAGAGCCTTGGCAGCATTACGCAGGTGCAGGTTACTCTGAGCCTTACGACCCGCACAATAACTCGAAAGCATGGAATCATCAAAGTCCGGGTCAAGAGCCTTCATCTTGGCTGCAATCTCCTCAAGCGCACCGTAGTCGCGAGCATTCAACGCAGGAAGTGCACGCTTGCGGAGCGTCCAGTATTCTGCAATTCGGCGGCGTCCTTCCACGGGGAAGGTTGTCACGCTCTCCATGTACTCACCAATCGCAACAGCCTGAATCAAGCTGTTGGTAGCCTCACCCAGCTTATTCTGAGCCAGCATATTAGCAACAGCCTCCATATTCTGGTCAACCTCCCGGCGAAGGTTCGATGCCATGGTTGCCATGGTTGCCACAGTGGGAGGAAGCCCCACGCCACCTTCAAACATCTGGGCAGCCTGGGAGTCGCTATCCAGCTTCAAGGTCGTATCACCATCGCGGAAGATATGGCGGTAGGTGTGCGCTCCTATCATGGCGTGATTATAGCGGCGCTGCATCAAAAGCGAAACAATGGTGCTCTGGAAGTTAATCTTCGACAACTCCAGTGCTGCAAGGCTATCCACGTCATTCTTGGTGCTGGCAGCCTCCAGAGCCGCAATCTTCTTCGTATTGTGAGCAATAGCAAAGGTATTGGAAACCGGGGGGGGAGAGCCTCCGCCATCCTTGGCTCCAACCGTATTCTTGGCGCTGGTTCCACGCCCGGTATTGCGGCTGGTCTGAATATTGGTTTTGGCTACCAGTTTTTCAATATCCTTCTGCATTTTCTCATTCTTGCGGCCACGCGCACGGTTGGCGTACTGGGCAGCAAGTGCGCTGGCTATGGCGCTGGCAAGGGCTCCGGACTGACCGCCATCACCAACGTACTCGTTCATTTCGTACAAGCCATTGCCAATCTTGAGCAGTGTTTCACTACCCACCTCACGGCGTGTGCGTGCACTGTTCTGGGTGAGCTTCACGATACCATTGAGTTTCTTGCGATAACGACGAGCCTCTGAGCTATCATCGGGATTCTGCTGCAAGTACTTCTCAAAGCGACCACGAACCACGGCATTGTTACCGACGTCGAACTTGGCACCATTGTAGCTCATCGTATCGCCGGAAGGATCCAGCAGAGGCATCTCCATACCCAGCACCTGGGGATTTGGGGTCTCACCACTACTCGTGTCCACGTGGGACTGACCGACCTTGGGTACATATTCCATCTGCCCGGTCTGAGGTTGGTTCATCTGCATCATGGGCTGCTGCACCCCTCCTGCCTGGCGTTGAATATCCCCCACGGACGCAGCCTGCTTACGGGCTCCACCAAGCCCCTGCGCGCCAGCCTGCTGCACCAGCAGGACACCGCACAGCAACGGTAACATTGAGATGTAGGAAAACTTGTTCATCATTACTCAGCCTCTACTTTTTCAACAATCATCACACCTTTCACCTCGCGCCCCTCGTCATCCTGACCATTGCGGCAAACCACATGGAAGGTGAAGGTATCTCCACGGGTCAGGTTCACGCGGCCTGACACCCCGCTACGCACCAGCAGCGGCAGGCGCTCCTGCTTATTACTGGGCAGAGATACTGCCACAAGGCGGTCATTCCCCAGCGTTTCAATATTCTCCACACGGGCAGAAAGCTGGTAGGTATTGCCGGTCAGACGGGAAGCGTCCTGCCGGTAATCAGCAATACTGAATCGGGAATCCTGGTTCACTTTCTGTTCCTGGGAAGGTTTCATGACGACCGCAGCGCCAATGGCCAGCGCCACGACAACGCCGCCAGCCCCCATGAAGAGAGGCATCTGCGATTTCTTATTTCTGGAAGAGCGTCTTTTTCTTGCCATAGTGTTTCAGTTGTATGAGAAAAGGTTATTCCCAGCGGGTACGGCGCACGCCAATGTAGGTGAGGACAATACCGAAAATGACGTGGCCAATCAGCACCGCAAGGCACGGTATACGATCCGCAAAGGAGGTCTGCACAATGCTGTTCACTGCCTTGAGCACCTCAGATTCCAAACCGCCATTCACGCTGCCGCTCCATGCCCAGTAGGCTGAAATGAACGGCTGGGTGAACTTTTCCACAAACTCTGGCAGAGCCAGCACGGCGCCAGAAAGCGGTAGCTGGAAGCCTACCAGGTAGATACTCAGCAGCGAGGACTGATCCGGAGTCTTGCAGTTGGCCGATATACCCAGGCACATGGTCGTCATTGCGGCATTGGCCAGCACCAGGAATATCAGGTGGTTCACAATGTCACCCCGCAAGGGCCAGCAATACTGTACAAAGAAGAACATCCACAAACTCTGGATAAGCACCAGCACACTCAGGAACACTATCTTGGAGGCCAGATAGGCCGCCGGACTTGTTCCGGCAAATTTCTCCTTCTCCATGATGAGGCGCTCACCGGCCACCTCTCGGGAGGAATTATTCGACCCCATCAGCCCAAGCAAAATCACCTGGAACATGATGATGCCCGACACCGCAGACCCCACCTTGGCACGCACCTCAGCCTGTTCTTGCTGCGCCTGCACTTCAGCCGCCAGGTCAGAGCCTATCGTATCCGTCAACTGCAAGAGCTGGTCCTGCCCCTTACTGGAGAACAAGGCCACCAGAATGGGGAATATCACAATCATTGCCACCTGCAGCCACAGCTGCATGCGGTCTCGGAACAAGATAGTGAACCGCCGCTTGAGCAGAGTGACAAACTGGCTGACGAAAGAAGGCTGGGGTACTTCCTCTGCCTCTTCTCCACGCGGATTGGGCGAAGGTGGAGGAAGTCCGGCAGCGGAGAATTTGGCCAGGTGCTTGCGCTCCAGCCGCTGGTAGTAATCCACTCGGTGCTTCAGCCAGCTCTGGCGCCACTCATCGGGCTCGCGCATGGCGAGCTTTGGGTATACATGCTCAAAATCCTGCTCCCCGAAGTAATGCACCATCGTCTCCGGAGAACCATGATAAGCCAGATTACCGCGCACCATCACGATAATGCTATCGTACAGCTCCATCTGGGCCAGGCTGTGCGTCACTGATATCACGATACGCCCATCCTTCATGCTCAACTGGTGGAGCAACTGCACAATTTCCTTCTCTGAACGCGGGTCCAGACCACTCGTCACCTCGTCACAAAGCAGGATACGCGGACTGCTCACCAGCTCCATGGCAAGTGCCAGACGGCGTTTCTGACCACCGGAAAGCAACTTAACCGGACGATCGGCTATTTCGCTCAGGCCGGTTTCCTCCAACACGCTGTCAATAATCTCATCCAGCTCATCATCATCTGCATCCACGCGGAGGCGGGCTGAGCTTTCCACATTCTCATCAACCGTCAGTTCCTCATAGGCAATACTGAACTGCGGCACATAACCAATCTCATAGGGCTCAAAATCGCCATCCTCAGCCAAATCGCGTCCCTCCCAGAAGAAGGTACCGGAGGTCGTTTCCTTAATGCCTGCAATGGCTTTCAGCAGCGTGGTCTTACCGCAACCGGAAGGCCCCACAATAGCGGTAAAATGCCCGCGAGGAATGCAAAAATTGACATCACTCAGCAGAAAAAGGCTCTCACCTTCGTTATCAACCTCCAGACAGATATTACGCGCTTCCAGCATGATGATTACAGTAACTGTTTCAGTTTACCATAACAATTCAGCCCTTGCAAGCCCCCAAACAGGATAGTTTGTCAATTTTGACACGATTTTTCCAGCACAAACCAAACGAAACGCCTCCAGCGATGGTCAAACGCAGAACTTCCTGCATTTCCAGCCATCTTCAGCCGCCATCAGCCCCCCCTCTCAGGCATAGCGGTCCAGCCACCCAGCATACCTCACAGGATCAATTTCACTCGGATTAATGGCTGCCTTTTCGCTCCGGAAAACAGCCGTGTGCAGCACCGGGATACCGCAGGCCTCCAAATGAGCATCAATGGCCGCCTTATGAGCCATCACCCCAGCCCAGTCCTCCGCGTGCACCACCCCCATAATCTGGGCTCCGCCAAAGACCTCACCCCCACTCCGCCAGTAGCAATGAGTCATGCAGATATGCCGCCCGCATTCCGCACCTGCGCGCTCCTCCATACCTGCCGGCACCGCCCAGTGGAATAATCCGGCAGCCCCTGTTCCGCTATGTTTGTCAGCAGCCCCGGTATGATTAAGAAAAACGGCAAAGCGGCCTATCACCTTGCGGGCATCCAAATCTGCAGCAATAGCACAGAACTCATCAGGCGAAAGCCCAAGGCGCTGAGCCCTTCCAACCCAGGGATCACGCACCAGCTCCTCCGGTGCCAGGCTCTCCTTAAGAGCCATGAGCACCTGCCAATCCTGCCCGCTGAGCAACGGACGGGTCGGGCGCTGCATCACCGGCAGATCATCCAACTTGTCACCCGGTACCAACCCAGCCCTACGGACATGACCGACCCCCAGAGCAAACATCCCCACCACCGGCAAAGGTACGAAATCGCTCGCGCCGATATAGCGCATCAGGATGCGGCAGTGTTCCTCCACAGAACTGCACCCGCAGGGCACCTTCAGCGTTGTCCACAAGCGGTAATCAGCCCCTGGGGCTATGGGATTATCGCAGCGCCGCAGCACCACATGCCCCGTAAACGGATCATTTTCCCGCAACCAGGCCCATGCTTCATCCAACAGAGACTCCGGCACCCGCCACGCCACCAGCGCCCCCTCTGCCAGACTCGTTGAAAGCAGCGTCTGCCGCACGCGGCGCACTACCCCCCTACCCAGCAAAATCCTCAAACGCTCCAGCACCACCTCCGCGGGGACCCCGCAGCGAGCAGCAATCTCATCGAACGGAAAACGGTGAAACCCCGTGAGCGTATCTTCGGCCACAGCAAGTATCTTCAAATCTGTATCATTCAGCAGCATACGCACACAAAGATATTCACTTCAAGGAATCATAACCGGGAGAACGGGGTTCATTCTAGCCCATTCTCCCTCACTCATACAAGCCCTATTTCTGCCAGCACGTTACGCCCCTTCATCCGGACTCAATGACACAGTCTTGATTTTATCCCTCATTCTGGTAACATCAGGACAACACCAAGCCAAAGCCACGCATCAATAGGCATCTCCCCTCATGGATCTCAGATTCAACACTGACCTGATACAAGGCTACAAAAACCCCGCCCAGATAGCCAGGCGCCTCACCGAAGACTGGCTCGCACGCAACATGTACTGCCCCATCTGCGGCGCTGAATCCATCCAGACCGCCGAACCCAACGCCCCTGTCAAAGACTACGTCTGCCGGAACAGCCGCGCCCAGTACGAATTGAAGAGCAAAAAATCCACCACCGCCCGATTCAAAAGCAGCGTCGTCGATGGCGTCTACCGCACCATGATTCAGCGCATCACCGCGCTCGATAACCCCAGCTTCTTTTTCCTGCACTACGACCGCTATGCAGTGAACAATCTCATCATTGTTCCCAAGTGCTTTTTCATCCCTGATATCATCCAGAAAAGGCCGCAGCTGAAAGACACCGCCGCACGCGCCGGCTGGGAAGGCTGCAACATCCTTCTCGGCAACGTCCCCGATTCCGCCAAAATCCCCATCATCCGCAATGGCGAAGTGCTGGATAAAGGAGAAGTTTGCCAGAAATATAACCAGGTCTATTCCCTGCAGACCAGGAGCATCGAAAGGCGGGGCTGGCTGTTTGATGTCCTTCAATGCACCGAAAAGCTCTCCTCCACCTTCACCCTGAATCAGATGTACTCCTTCGTTGAGCCTCTGAAAGCCCGCCACCCCCGCAACAACAACGTCGAAGCCAAAATCCGCCAGCAACTCCAATTCCTGCGCGATAAAGGACTCATCGAATTCATCTCCCCCGGCGTCTACCGAAAAACCAACTAGCCATGCCACTCTACGTCCTCCACTACGCCACCATCGACGCCGAAGGCCGCCTCTCCATCGATTGCCAAGGTCCCTTCCCAACCCAGGAAGCCGCCCGGGAACAGCAGACCTCCCTCATCACCACCTTCCAAGCCACCCACCACCATCTCTCAACCCACGAAATACAAAAGCACCACGGCACCTTCCACCGCATCGCCTATGCCGGTCTACTGACTGAATTGCAGTCGCATATTGAGGAGATGGAAGTTTAATCTTAGGTCCTTCAAAAAAAGTCTAACTAGCAGGAGATACGAAAATCTGAGCCTTCGCAATCGGCAAACCTTCCGGGTTCTTTATTTCATCAACGCTAAACGGAACATTTAGCGGTAAGTCTTCTAACGGGCAATCCATCAGCCCATATTTTTCAGCATAGAGAAGCACCAACTTTACATAGCGCCTGTACACCAGAATTGATGGGTATTTTCCTTTCTCTCGCAGCCAGGCAATGACATCACGGTCACGTTTTGAACTATTGCACGAGTTGCAAGCCCATACATAATTCTCGGGTATATCCTCGCCTCCTTTTCGGGTAGGCAACAAATGGTCTATAGTCAGCTTATCCGTCGCGCCACAGTAGACGCAACACTGAGGCAACGACATCTTCAACTTTTCATCCTTATTCAAGGATGAGATTTTGATTTTCCACTCAAAAATCCTTTGTGTCGGCTGTGGTAAACGCTAAAAAACAACTTCCCTTGCTCTCTTATTCCCTTATCCAGACAAGCATGTAACGCAGACAAAACTGCATATCGATGATAAAGCAGCTCAGCTAAGGTACTAAACTGACTTGGTATACCAGCACCCATATTGTTTATTCAATCCATCTTTCTGGTTAAAATTCGCGGATGAGGCGCACCATATAGGCGTAGTATGTTTCCTCATCATTCAGCAGCATGGAATGCTGCTCCGCCGTCAGCATGGCCTGATCTGCATACTGCAAGAGGAATGCGCAAAGTTTCAGCATTTCCGGTATGTATTGCATAGCTCTTTCTGCGTGCGAGCGTGCCCACCATGATGAGGAATAAACTTCCTCCATGTGGTACTCCAGCTGGTGCATTTTCTCATCCCGTTTCTGTATGTAGTATGCCCATGCTTTCTTCGCATTGAGGGTTACAGTCTGCTTGCTTGTTCCAGCAAAAGCCGTCAGCCAATTGTAAAATGCCTCAGAATCATTCTCAATACCAGAAATTTGTTCAGCTGTTGCTCCAACTTCATCCAGATGCCGCAGCAAATAATTGGTCAGCATTACGCGGTGGATTGCGATACGCATAATCCGGCGTTTGCTGCATTCATGACGGGGATTGAAGAATGATGACTTGCGATAATCCGCAATCGCTTGATTGAATGCCGAATTTTCACAATTCCGGCTTTCTTCATAGTAGGCTAGAATCGCCGGAGGATTCCATTTGAGATTCATAAAGGTAGTTGTAGTTAAATACCGAAAAACAGGTGCGGGCGACAGTTCCAGAATATCATATTCATTCTATAAGAACAAGTCGATTCTGCTGCCCCCCTAGCACATTGCCGATTTGATGGAGAATCACGACAAAGGCCCCACCATCACACTACCCCACGAGTTCGCCCCACTGCTCACCACCTGGGCCGCCACAGCTAACCTCACCGTTGATGAACTTGTGACTCAACTACTGGCAGATGCATTGAAGATTAAAACCTCTGATATAGAAAGAGCAATCAGTAAGACTACTTAAAAATGGACTAGCATCATATCGAATGGATCGAAAGAAACATCCGCACGACATAAATGTGAGCAAATCCCCATATCTATTGTGTCCATGCCTTCTTCTTACCGAAATACATATAACTAAGCGAACATTAAGCCTTTGATGCTTTCGTTACTGATTTGCACAGTTCTTCGTATTTTTCGGAAATGTTCAGAAGCTCAGATTTTAGGAAAGCAAATACAGCCTCTGCTTTTCCTTGAGCTTTTACAAGCTTGTGAACTCCACGATTGAAGCATCCCCATGTATACATTTTCGTGGCATGATTGTAAAGATTTATAATCAACTGAGCTTTGGCGGGTGTGCCGTATGCTTCACAATATGCTGAACCAGGCTCTCCATAAGAAGAGAAGCTGATATAAATGTTCCAATCTCTTTCATCCAAATCAGTCACAATAACATCGTTTTTATCTGCATACTTTATCAGGTCACAGAGAGCTCTTGCAAGGTTTGATTCTTTTTCTACTTTAAATGAATATCCGCTCATAATGGTAATTCTTTAGATTTTCATAAGTGCGGCGCATCTACATGACGTAGATGCGCCGCTGGGGTAGTTGGACTGTTATGAGTAGGTTTTACTCTGACTTCGGGGAGTTTTGGTTATGGCTCCCCTGCTTTGTTATGTGAGATGGTTGTGCGAGGCCGATTACATCATGCCGCCCATGCCACCCATACCGCCCATGTCACCGGCGCCGCCGTGGCCGCCGCAGGAGCAGGACTTGGGCTCGGGGAGGTCGGTGATGAGGCATTCGGTGGTGAGCATGAGGCCGGCGATGGAGGCGGCGTTCTGCAGGGCAGAACGGGTCACCTTGGTGGGATCCACCACGCCGGAGACGAGGAGGTCCTCGTATTCATCGGTCACAACGTTGTAGCCCATGGTGGGGGCTTCGAGGTTCTTGACCTTCTCCACGATGAGGGCGGCTTCGCGGCCGGCGTTCTCCACCAGCTGGCGAAGGGGAGCTTCCACAGCGCGGTAGACGATGGCGGCACCGGTCTTTTCATCGCCGCTCAGTTCGAGGGCGCAGATGGCTTTCTGGGCGCGGATGAGAGCAACACCGCCGCCGGGAACGATACCTTCCTCCACCGCAGCGCGGGTGGCGTGCAGGGCGTCGTCCACGCGGTCTTTCTTCTCCTTCATCTCGGTTTCCGTAGCAGCACCAACCTTGATGACGGCCACACCGCCGGCGAGCTTGGCAAGGCGCTCCTGGAGCTTCTCGCGATCGTAGTCGGAGGTGGTGT
>JAZSQS010000022.1:0-30339 GCA_045538105.1 Akkermansia sp. | reverse complement strand
TTAGCTCATTCCAATTCTGACAGTGCCGTGTTACCCCGCTCCGAAACTCCGTAGAGCTTCATCCCGGCGCAGGCCACGGCACGCGTCACGACCTTTTCCTTCCCTCTCTTTATCCTCTCCGGCACCCCGCCTGGCAGGTTGTGAGCCAGTGAGCCGCTTTTCAGCAGCCCGTGGTACCACGGAAAGTCATACTTGGAAAATTGCCTCGCCCGGTGGGAAGAAGCGGCGAACCGCCCTCTCCTTTCGGGCAACCCCGTAGCGGGGTGCGGGACAAAGCTTATCACAAACACGATTTCACGTCAAGCGCATTTTTGAAAAAAGTTTTCATAAAGCTCAACACCCCTGCCCTAACCCCCACGATTTCATGTGGGTTAGAGCGGAAAATTATTTTTTCGCACAAGAAAAAGCCCCTGGTTCCATTCCGGAACCAGGGGCAAGGGCTGAGGTATATTTGTAAACTTTCCTCTCCGTGCAGCCGAATGACGATAGGAAGGGGTCGAGACAACAAATAGCCGTATTATTGTTAACTCAGACGGATGCCGACTTATTGCTGAGGAGTCACTCTATTTCTGAGAATGGAAATAGAGTTTGCAGAAATGTTTAAACGACATATTATCTGTTAAACCGTCGGATACGATACTGAATGTACTTCTGGCAAAACTTGCATCCTGCACAATCCATCCATTTTTCAGCAGAGGATAAATTAGACTTTTCTTGTTATTATTTTCATATGAGGTTTCAATCAATTTTTTAATGACAGCCTTATGTACTTCGCATTTTGGCGCGACCAGCACTCCGGCAAAATAGCGCATAATCCAAGAATACAGCAGATAATTGTTCACAACAGAATCAGCATTATCAAAGCTATCGAATAAACGTATTTCATTCTCATATTGCCAGCACGCAGCCTTGCGAATAAGCAAATCAGTTAAACGCCTTGCAACTTCCTTCTCTTGCTCCGGTTTTGGGTACGTCTCAATATCTTCATACGGATACTTAGCGCGTTCATCACTGTATACTAAGTCCAACAACGCAGTGGTATCATCAGATGAGTTGGAAGCACCCAATTCATACGATGGGGCATTCCTGTATACTCTGTAACCATTTCTACCTGTTAATTTCTCACAAGGCAAAACAAAAACCATACAAACACCCGTTGCATTTGCAGCGTAATGCCCCCACATCGCAGGAACTGACATTTTGTGAGAGAACGAAAAAAAAGCTTCCGTAAAGGAGTTCTGTAAATTCGTATTAATCTCTGACGGTTTATTTTTCGGGAAACACGGCACGTTTTCCAAGATGTCATTTACCCCGTATATGGTGCTGCATTTCAGAGTCCAACTCTCAAGCGTCTTTCTAAACCCTTCGAAGGGAATAAATTTATACAAAACCAAGTTATTCATCGTAGTTCTATTTTTCATTTATATTGTACATTATAGTCAACAGATAATCTCGCGTAACGCTTTGCAAGCTCTTTGCAGGTATCCTCCTCTGACAACGTGCTCAATTTTCTATATGCTAGTGACATAGCGTGGTACAACTCAGCAGGGTCTTCGGCAAAAGACAAGGCATCGATACAACTCTGCAGGGATGACTTAAGAAGTTCCACCATAGCAGGTTGAGAGTAATTATGCTCCAACAACATCACCGTAGCTTTCGTGTGTCGAGCACGTGCATTGGTATTAAAGGGATTCAATCTCAGAGCGCTTTCGCTTAACGACACAGCTGAATGCAAATGTTTAATTTTTCTCTCGCTGGTCACAGCCAGACGTGATAGTACGCACTCAACACGGGCAATTGACGTATACGTAATTGACAAATGATAATGGTACGCTTCCATACGCATCTTCCTGCTTCCGACGTATTCCTTCAACAGAGAACTCCGGGCGTCCAATAAATCGCGAGCTTGAACCAGTGAATAAGCACTTACATGAGGGTCCTTGGTAATCTTGGCCAGTTTGATATGCAACCATGCCATATTCCCATACAAGTTGCTGTTTCTTTCGTCAAGGAAAGGTACAATACTTTCCAGCAGCGAACAAGCACGTTCAAGCAGGATAACCTGGTGAGAATCAGAAATGTGTGAAATGTAAGGCAAGGAATATGCACACAAATTCCAATAATGGTTACACCGTGGAGAACTCATCAGCAGCTGAATAATGACACGCATTAAACTTATAATATACCTCCTGCGTATTCTTTCCTCCTTCTCTTCCTCAATCAAATCGGTCAACAACCAAGCCTTCGTCAACATGAGCTTTTCCTTATCACCATTTCTGGGAATACGGGACTTTTCCTCTGGACTATTCTGCTGGTTTGCCAAGACGTTTTTGATCTGCAGCAAAAGACTTTCCAAGCATCTCTTTTTGCTGGGAAGATCTGGTAGAGTCCTATACTTCAATGATAATAGATGAAGCTTCACAGACATTGCCCTGAAAGATAGTTTCTCATCTGAAATACCCGCATAGGAATCCAACGCCTCCTCGATATTGTTTGCCTTTTTCTTGGGACTAATCGGCAAATCATCTGCCAGAATAGCAATTTTGACATCAAGTAGTTCTTCACGCAAACTCTGACTCAAATTCTGGGAGTTGAGCAACAAATTTATGGCATCAACCGAGGCTTCATACTTGTTTTTTTCGTATAGGATATGAACTAGTTTGAACGCGTTCTCGTATTCAGGTGAAATCCTTTCGTTATCAATCTCATTTTCACCATCAATTTGAGCATGCTGAGAAGAAACAGAAGAAACGGCCGTCTTCTGCCGAGATATTACAGTTTTCAGAGAATCCAACTTGTAGAAAAACGCATCTATGAATTTTTCAACTCCTCCTTGTTCAGAACTTTGTCTGAAATCAGAATAGCTGCTTGCACCATTATCCCCGGATTCAGCACGCGAATCGGTAATGCGGAGCGCCTGTAACCAACTAGGATAACTTACGATTTTGCTTAAGTGATTACTGAAAGAGTCGGAATTGCTCATGAGAGAAGGAGTTTTGTTTACAATGACAATGTAACACAGAAATCATAAAAGTAAAGATATTTTGTATTACCTTTTATGTTTTCTAAATAAAATTGACTCTGGTAGTGTAATCAGCCATCAAAGCATGACTAAGATTCTCACCATAGGCGGGGAGCGTATCGCCACGTTATGCCGGTCATATCTTCCTCCTACAGAGAAGGTCACAAAAATATCCCCGCATGCCTGGGCATGCGGGGATTGGGGAATTGTTTCCTGTATCGGGAACCCCGTTATTAGCGGGAGTAGAGCTCAACGATGAGCTGCACGTTCACGATGGGAGCAATCTCCTCGACGGAGGGGATGCGGGTCACCTTACCCGTGAGCTTGGTGGTGTCGACCTCCAGCCAATCGGGGGTGGTAGCGCTGGCAGCAAGCTCAACGAAGCGGTTGGCCAGAGCCTGGGAGCGAGCCTTGGCAGCCACGCTGATGACGTCGCCGGGCTTGCAGGAGTAGGAAGCGATGTTCACCTTCTTGCCATTCACGGTCACGTGGCCGTGGGACACCATCTGACGGGCAGCGGCGCGGGTGGTGGCAAAGTTGAGGCGGTAGATGATGTTATCGAGGCGGAGCTCCAGCAGCTGCAAGAGGATATCGCCGGTCACGCCGCGGCGGCGGGAGGCTTCCTCATAGTACTTGCGGAACTGACCTTCGAGCACGCCATACATGAAACGAAGCTTCTGCTTTTCGGCAAGCATGATGCCGTAGTCAGACTTCTTCTTGCGGCCGGCGCGGGCACCGTGCTGACCCGGAGGGAAGGGACGGCGGGCAAAAGCCTTGGAGGCACCGAAGAGCTCAACGCCGAAACGGCGGCTGATCTTGGCGGTAGGACCTGTGTAACGAGCCATAATGTTCTGTTATCTTTCTTGGTTTTAGTTAAACGATTAGGCGCGACGAGCCTTGGGAGGACGGCAACCGTTGTGGGGGATGGGGGTCACATCAGCGATGGAGGAAATCTCCAGACCGATGGCCTGCACGGCACGCACAGCGGACTCACGACCGGAACCCGGTCCCTTCACGCGAACCTCGACCTCCTTGAGGCCGTGGCCCATGGCCTGACGGCAAGCGTCCTGGCACACAACCTGACCGGCATAAGCGGTGCTCTTGCGGCTGCCCTTGAAGTTGAGCTTGCCAGCGGAGGACCAGCCGATAACGTTGCCCTTGAGGTCGGTCACGCTCACCACGGTGTTGTTGAAGGTGGAGGAGATGTGCACGATACCGGTGGTAACGTTCTTGCTGCCTTTAGCCTTGAGAATCTTAACTTTGTCGTCATCGTCAGCGAGACCAAGCTCGGCAAAGATGTCGCGACGAGCCTCGGGCTTCTTCTGCTCGGCGGGAGCGGGAGCCTCAGCCTGAACGGGAGCCTCAGCGGCCACTACGTCCTTCACTTCTTCCTGGATGGTTTCTTCAGCCATTTTCAGTATATTCTCTTAAAGGGTTAATTACTTCTTGGCGCCCACAGTCTTCTTGCGACCCTTACGGGTGCGGGCATTGGTGCGGGTGCGCTGACCGCGAACGGGAAGACCCTTGCGGTGGCGGATGCCGCGCAGACAGTTAATGCTGGTCAGACGCTTGAGAGCCATCTGCTTCTCACGGCGCAGGTCACCCTCGATGAGGATGTTGTTGCTGGTGATAGCCTGTACAATCTTGGTCAGCTGAGCGTCAGAGAGCGTGCCAGTGCGAAGGTCCGGGGAGATACCGGCCTGCTCCAGCACCTTCTTAGCCGTGGAGGGCCCGATGCCATAGATGTAGCACAGGGAGGCCTCAACGCGCTTCTCGTTGGGAATTTCGATACCGAAAAGACGAGCCATAGTGGTGTGTTATTATTAGATGTGTTTTCTGTTCGCCACCGAGCGGCGGCAATTTGTCGGCGCCGATTCTACACTCTTTTTACCTTTTTGCAAGCACAATTTCGAAAAAATTACAACTTTGGGTAAATTTGGGGTTTAGCGATTAACGTTTGGCTCATTCACTAACCGAAATTCTGCTATGCATTCATTTAACCTATCAGTCAAAATCCGGCAGAGGGCGTAGAGCCGGAGGCTCTGGCAGAGCGGCAGAGGTAGATCCACCGCCGCCTGTATATTTAGGCATCACGCTTGGGGTATAGGCAGCGGAGGAGGGAATTTTCTTGAGAGGAATAGTCACGGAATCCTCCGCAATATATTTGGCCTTGGGATCATTTTCTGTCCAGACAAACGAAAGGAACTTGCTTGTGACCGGAGTGAGCGTTTCGGCAGCAATCTCATACCCCGGCTTCCGCGCCACGATACCGAGTGTTTTATCCTGGGAGATTTCCGTAGTCAGGGGAGACTTGCCCACATAGTCACCATTGATAGTGATTTCAGCCCCCTCAGGGAAGGTTTCAATCGTCAGATCCTTTGTTCCCACACAGGAAACGAGGGAAACAGAGAACAGAGCCATGCAGAACATTTTTTTCATGAGGCATAGTGTAGCGCAAGAATCGGGTGTGGTGCAAGCACAAATTACAAGCTTGCACTTAGCCAGCATATATGATAGAAGTAACGGTTAATATGATACGCAAACTAACGGTGGAAGGGATGACAGTATTCCAGCAGCAGGAAGCGTTCCATTTTGTCCCCGGAATCAACGTGATTGTCGGGGGCAATGATTCAGGCAAAAGCCACCTGATGAAACTGTGCTACGCCATCAGCAAATGGGGGAGCGGAGGCAGCAGGCGGGATTTACCGGAGGTGTGGGCCGAAGAAAAGCGACTCCGGCAAGATTTGCTGCGCGTATTCGGCACACACGACCTCACCAGCCTGACCTCGCGCAGCGGAGGCAAAGGCGTGCAAGCAAAGGTGCATGCCTCCCTGGAGGGAGAAAAAGTACCAACAGGATCAGCAGAGCTGGAGTTTTCCTTCAAAGCGCATTGTGAAGAAGAAGGCCTGAGGATAAGCACCATGCCCCAGCGTTACCTGAGCAACAATGCAGTCTTTCTCTCACCGCGAGAGGTACTCTCCATCTACCCATGCTATATGCAGGCAGGCAAACGCTACCCGGAGCTGCTGGATTCAGCAAGTTGGGAACTATGCCGTGCCCTGGAAACAGAGCCCTCAGCCCCCCTCCCCCCTGCGCTCAACTACGTAGTGAGGCAGATAGAGCAACTACTGGATGGAAAACTACTGCGCCGGAACGGGCGGTTCTACCTCCAGAGACCTGGACAGGAAGCCTTGGAGCTCAACCTCATTGCAGAAGGGTTCAAACGCATAGGCACGATGGGGCTATTACTCAGTAACGGCACTATCCGGGCAGGGACCTCCTTATTCTGGGATGAACCAGAAATGAATTTAAACACCGGGCACCTGCCCCTGCTCGTCAACCTGATGATGACACTGTGCCGGGCAGGCCTCCAACTAGTACTCACTACACACAGCCTCTTCCTGCTCAGAGAACTGGTCATCCAGCTCTCAGAGCAACAGAATGCAGGTGTAAGCCGGCGCTTCTTTGGCCTGCAGGCAGGGCGGGTACAAGGGCCACGTGTCAGTCAGGCAGACGAGCTGGACAAACTTGCCCACTTGGACAGTCTGGAAGCCGAACAGGAACAAGCGGACCGCTACCTGAACTGCCTACCCCAATTCCGAGAAGAATTCTGATAGTGTTCCAGGTTGGTACCAGCTGCGTAGAAGGCGTACACCGTTTCAACTTTGAAGCGGGGTATTACGTATGCCGCTTTGAATGCTCACCTTTTTACTCACATTACGCCCAGAACTTCTGCAACAGCTGCAAGGAGATGGACTTTGTACTCTACCATCCGGGTAAGAAAGAACTGTGGCTCGTTGAAGTGAAGGACTACCGCTTCAACGCCCGCCCCAAAGTACGGGATTTAGTGGAGAAACTGTGCCGCAAGGTGCGTGACTGCCTGTTCCTGCTCCGGGCAGCCGCCCTCTGCGCCCCAGAAGAAACACCTGAAGAAGGCATCTCCCTGCGGGAAATTGCGCGCATGAGCATGCAGGCCAAGCACATTCGCCTAGCCTTCACCATTGAGCTAGGTAACACGGGACTCTTCCCGCCCAAGGCTTTGCTCTCCACCATTCGCGATTTACTATACCGCCAAATGCGTTTCATTGACCCACACATGCTCTGCCTGCCCATTACCGAATCGGGAGGAGCCGGGCCGTGGACCATCACCCCAGCGGGCAATGAACACTCAGCCCGCATCCGCAAAAGGCTTGAAAACGCGCAACACGAACGAGACCACGCCCGCAAAGTGGCAGAGGAACAAGAACGGCACCGCGAAAAA
The DNA here is from genome assembly GCA_045538105.1 of Akkermansia sp. Classification (GTDB taxonomy): domain Bacteria; phylum Verrucomicrobiota; class Verrucomicrobiia; order Verrucomicrobiales; family Akkermansiaceae; genus Akkermansia. The sequence goes on along the minus strand of JAZSQS010000022.1, from coordinate 23,056 downwards.
GTCGCTGCGCGCCGGCGCCGTAAAGCCCGTAAAACCCACCTTCCGCTCTGGAAACAACGCGCCATGGAGCGAGAGGAAGGCAAGACCGGAACGCATGCGGATCGTCGGCTCAAGGAATAAAGTCATCAAAGGAAAAACCAGCTTCCCCCGATAAGGGGAAGCTGGTTTCGCAAAATAGAGTAATCTGAGGCAGATTAGGGCTTCACCACGGAAGCAAGCACCACAGTACCGTTGAAGGGGGTGCTCACGTTGGCAGGAAGCTCCACCTGGGAGAGGCGGAAGGATTCCTTCATGCCCACGCCGGAGATATCGGCGGTGATGCAGCAGGGGATATCCTTCACAGCGCACTTCACGGGCATCTCATGCACAATCTGGTGCACCACGCCACCCATGGCAGTACCCACGGGGGTACCCACAAGCTTCACCTGCACGCGGGTCTTCACCACGGTATCGGGGGTCACGGCGCAGAAATCAACGTGGTTGGTGCTGTCGGTCAGCCAGTTACGCTGCACATCCTTCACCAGGGTCAGGATGGTCTGGCCATCAAGCTCCAGGTTCACCAGGATGGAATCAGTATCGACAGAAGCGAACAGAGCGCGCACATCAGCAGCCTTGAGCTGAACATTGATGTTCTCAGCAACAGCAGGGCCGTACACCACGCCAGGCAGGTAACCCTGAGCGCGCAGAGCATTAAGCTTGCCAGTACCGATGGCCTCACGCTTGGTGGCCTTAAGGGAATATGTCGTCATTATGATATTCTTTCTATATCTTAGAAATGTAGGTTTGTTTGGAGTTCTTCCGACGTCGGAGCGCTTACGTCACCCGCCGGGATACCGCACCCTGCCAGCGAAAGCAAGGTGGACGCACAGGATACGCCTTATTTCAGAAAAGTCAAGCGAAATTCTCCCTACAATCAAAGATTTTCCTTGAAAATCAAGATATTTCCACCTAGTATTGCCATGCATGAGAATCATCATTAACCTTGCGAGCCTGGCAACACTGGCACTGAGCAGCTGCGCGCAGTTCTCCCAGAAAGTAGTCGGCAGTATTCCTCCGCCATCGCCAGAAACCCTGCGCCGCCCGATTCACCCGGCCTTGCAGCACTATTACACCCTTCCCCTGCCGGAGGAAGACTAACGTACCGCCAACCAAGTATGGCAGCGCGCCTGTTTTTGATTGACAGGAGCTATCATTAAGCATAGAATCAACGCACCATGAAAAAGCGACTCCGCAAGAAATACCGCGTAGGAGAATTCAAGGAACTTTGCTTTGAATTTTCCTTTAACTACAAGGGTGATGTGGCAGCCCCCGAATGTGAGCAGTTTCTGCATGCGTTGATTGAAGAATGCATCGAGGCCAATGGGCTTGATTGCGAAGGCAACATCACGGATGATTGCTGCAACATCATCGCCAAGGCCGTGGATCCCACACAGACCAGCAATGCCCAGCGTGAGGCAGTCAAGAACTGGCTGGAAGCCCGCAGCGATGTAGAGCTCAAGTCCTTCAGCGAGCTGCAGGACGCCTGGTACGCCAACTGCTGATACCAGTCCCTACCCTTTTTAATCAACAGCCCTGGCAGACGGCTCGTAGTCTGCCGCCCACACATTAAGAAGCATGAACGAGAACGAGCCATTGCAGCCCAAAAAGCAAGTTATCTACGCCAAGGGACTGAAAGGAGTCATTGCCACAGAAACCGGGCTGAGTGACGTGCGAGGCGAGGAAGGACAACTCCTCTACTGCGGATATGAAATCGAAGACTTGGTAGACCTGTGCAGCTTCACAGAAATCATCTACCTGCTGCTGAACAAGCGCCTGCCCAACCGGGAAGAACTGGAGGGACTGCAACAGCGTCTCCGCAATGACCGCGAGCTTCCCCAGCCCATTCTCGACTTCTTCAAGACGGCCACCAAGACAGCTCGTCCCATGAGCGCCTTGCGTACAGCAGTCTCCATGCTCGGCATGTACGATGACCGCACCAAGGATCCCAGCCAGATGAAGGAAATCGGGCTTTCCCTCATTGCCAAACTTCCGGTCATGGCCGCCTACTACTACCGCATCTGCCAAGGGCTTGATTTACCGCCCATCCGCACGGATTTGGGCGAAGCTGAGCATTTCCTCTGGTTGCTCAAAGGCAAAGAGCCCGACCCGGCAGAAGCGCACATCCTGGATGTAGCCTATATTCTGCATGCTGACCACGGCATGAATGCCTCCACCTTCTCTGCCCGAGTGACGGCCTCCACCCTTTCTGACATGTACTCCGCCATCACCTCTGCCATAGGCTCCCTGAAGGGGCCCCTGCATGGTGGAGCCAACGAGGCGGTTATCGAAATGCTCAAGGAAATTGGTGAAGAAGAAAATGTGGAAGAATACATCAACCGCAAGCTGGCCCATAAAGAAAAGATTTTTGGCATCGGGCACCGCGTCTACCGCACCATGGATCCGCGAGCCCCTCTTCTGCGCCGCATTGCCATCCGCCTCACTCAGACCATAGGTGAGCCGAAGTGGATTCGCATGAGTGACCGCATTGCCAAGATTATGCGCGCCCGCAAGAACCTGAACGCCAATGTGGACTTTTACTCAGCCACGGTATATTACAGTCTGGGCATCCCCACCCGCATGTTCACCACTCTGTTCGCCATTGCCCGCGTAGCCGGCTGGGTAGCACAGATTCTGGAACAGCTGGAGGACAACACCCTGTACCGCCCGCTGGCGGCCTACAAGGGACCGGATGACCCCCTGCTGGTTCCGATGATTGATATGCGCTGAAATATTTCGCCCCCGCTTCTTTCCAGGAGCGGGGGTTTTTAAGTCATTGAACAGAACAAAGCCAAGTAGAAACACCAGTCCCAAGCATTCCATCCAGATTCAGGCTCTCAACAAGCAGGCGTTACTCCACGGAATCCGCATCGGGCAGAGCTTCTGGTTCCTCATATTGCAAATGGGGAGACAAAATGAACGCTAGATACTGCTCGTGGGTTGCATACAGAGGGAAGCGCATCTGCTGGGCTTCAGCCGAACGCTCAGTATGAGCCATTGCCCCCTCAGAAGCCTTCCAGCCAGGGTCATGAGCAGCCTCCATGGCATCCACATAAGCAGACCATGCCAATTCAGCCTCCAGGAACAACTTTCGGGAGCGTGCCTGCACCGCGGCATAATGAGACATTTCCACGGCACCAGGGAGGGGTACACCAGAAACGAGAGCACTCCCGCGTTCAGAGCCAAAGCACAGTTCAATCTGTTGAGCACAAAGTGACAAGTACCCGCGCCAAAGAGAATTGGCACGATACGCGGATTCCGAACGGGCAGATTCGTTATGCGAAGCCTCATTTGCCAGCTCCTGTACCATGAGAGGAGTTGAGGGAGCTTCCAGAGAGGAAGGGTCATCATCAACAGCGTCAATATCAACCTTACCTTCCTCGGCTTCACCACTGCCGTGCGTAGGCACCCCGCGATTGGAATCATCCTCATCATCAGGTTCTTCCAATCCCCAAGGCACCGCAAAAATAAAGCTGTGAAAATCCTGGCGGTATTCGCGCTGCAACTCTGCCCGGAAATGGCTGATACACTCCCCCACCGTATCAGCATCCAGAATGCAGGCAGCCATTCCCAACTGGGCCATGGCAAAACGCATCTGTGCTTCATACGACTTCTGCGCCGCAGCCAGAGCCGCAAGGGCTGCCGTCTGAATCGTACTCTTCTCCCCCTCCTCAGCCTCAGCAGACCTGCACCACAAATTCAGCACAGCCTGCAACTCCGCCCTGATGGAATCCCAGAATTCCTGTTCTTCCGGGGTCAACCCGGTATATCCCATGCGGGCCACCTCAACCCGGCGGGCAAAAGCAGCGCGTTCAGCCTCCACCGCCTTACGCTCCTGGGCATTGCGTGCAAGCTTCTCACGGGCATCAAGATACACCCTGAAATCCGCCAGGCGGTCATCATAAAATCTGCCGGCAAGCTCCTCCTGAGCCATGGTCAAAGAGAACATGGCACACCAAACAAGAGGGAGGCAGTATTTCCGCATGAGCCCAGTCTACCCAACCAGCCATGGCAAGGCAAGGAAAAAGCCCGAATCTGCCGTGAAACTGTGGCATACGCGGCATGATGCCCCACTTCTCTCTTTCCCGCGCGCGCGACTTGTGCTAGAGTGTGGGTCAACACACGTTATGGACACCCTGAAAAACTACTATATTCCGACCGTCATTGAAAAAACAAGCCAAGGAGAGCGAGCCTACGACATCTACTCACGCCTCCTGCTCGACCGCGTTATCTTCATTGGCACGGAAATTGATGACACCGTGGCCAATTCCGTCATTGCACAATTATTGTTCCTGCAAATGACAGACCCCAAGAAGGACATCCACATTTACATCAACTCTCCCGGTGGTTCCGTAACTGCCGGACTTGCCATATACGACACCATGCAGTTCGTATCCTGTGATATCAACACATACTGCATCGGCATTGCCGCCAGTATGGCCTCCGTCCTGCTGGCAGCCGGCACCAAGGGCAAGCGCTTCTGCCTGCCCAATTCGCATGTCATGATTCACCAGGTGCGTGGAGGAGCCCAGGGTACAGCGGCAGATGTAGAACGCACCATCAAGTTCATGTTCAGCCTCGACAAGCGCCTCACCGGCATCCTTTCCCAACACACAGGCAAGGATTTCGATACCGTAAAGCAGGATCAGGACCGGGATAACTACATGACCGCAGAAGAATCCCTGGCCTACGGGCTGGTTGACCGGATTCTGGAACACACTCCCGAACAAAAGAAGAAATAACCACCAGCCCGCATGGCCAATAAGAAGAAAGTATGCTCCATATGCGGTGGAGCTGAGAGCGACGGTCGCCCCATGCTCGACCTGGATGGCACCCACATCTGCTACCAATGCGTAGAAGGAATGACCTACCACATGTTCCGCTCAGAAATGGGCGAAGTGGCAGCAGACCGCATTCTGGCACTCATCAAAGGGACACACCCTGAGCTTATCCCCCAGGACAAAACAGATGATTCCCCCGTGCTGGAAGTGCAGACCATCAAGCAGGATGAGCTGCCCACCCCGGAGCAGATGCACCGCATGCTCGATGCCTATGTGATTGGACAGGAAAAGGCCAAGCGAACCCTCTGCGTAGCCGTTTATAACCACTACCTGCGCCTGCGCCAGCCCAAAACGGATGACGGCGTGGAAATTGAGAAGAGCAACATTCTCATGGCAGGCTCCACGGGCAGTGGGAAAACACTTCTGGCCAAGACACTCGCGCGCATACTGGACGTACCCTTCTGCATTGTTGACGCAACCACACTGACGGAGGCCGGCTACGTGGGCGAGGACGTGGAAAACATCATTCTGCGTCTGTTGCAAGCGGCAGACATGAACGTAGCCAAAGCCGAGCGTGGCATCATCTACGTGGACGAAATTGACAAAATCGGCCGCAAGACCCAGAATGTGAGCATCACCCGCGATGTATCCGGTGAGGGCGTGCAGCAGGCCCTGCTCAAAATTATTGAAGGCACAGAGTGTAACATCCCCCCCAAGGGAGGCCGCAAGCACCCGAATGAACAGTATATCCGGGTCAATACCGAAAACATCCTCTTCATTTGTGGAGGAGCCTTTGTGGGATTGGAAGGAATTATCCGCAAACGCATCGGCTCATCAGCCATGGGGTTTGCCTCCATCGAGGAAGACCGGGATGCCAAAGAATACACGGAGGAAGAAATCCTAGCCAAGGCGATGCCGGAAGATTTCTTCATGTTCGGCATGATTCCTGAACTGATGGGGCGCCTCCCCATCTTCACGCCGCTCACCACCCTCACAGAAGAGCAGCTCATGCACTTGCTCACAGAGCCTAAGAACGCCCTGGTCAAGCAGTACACCAAGCTCATGGCCATGAACAATGCCAAGCTCAAGGTAGAAACAGCAGCCCTGCGAGCCATGGCCAGGCAAGCCATTGAGCGAGGCACAGGCGCCCGAGCCCTGCGAGGAATCTTGGAGAACATCATGCTTGATGTCATGTACCATGTACCCAGTGATAAAAGCATTGATACAGTGACTATCACCGAGGATGTGGTGCTGGGTAAGGCAACACCGAAAATCAAGCGCAAGAAAGCAAACAAGTAACACTGGTCATGCTGGTTCTGGGAATAGAATCGAGTTGCGATGAGACCGCCGTTGCCCTCATAGAGGACAATGGTACAGGGCAGCCCCGTCTGCTCAGCTCCGTCATCTCTACCCAGATTCCTCTGCACCGCATGTATGGCGGAGTGATTCCGGAACTGGCGTCCCGCAACCATTCTGCCAATCTGCCAGCGGTGCTCCAGGAAGCCCTTGACAAGGCAGGACGCAGCATCCACCAAGTGGATGTCTTTGCCAGCACTGCGGGTCCCGGCCTGGTAGCCGCCTTGCTGGTAGGCAACACAGCAGCAAAAGCACTTGCCCTGGCATCACGAAAACCATTTGTGGCCGTGAACCACCTGGAAGGGCATATGCTTTCACCCTTCATTACGCGCCCGGAAGGGCTGGTTCCCCACCTGGGATTGGTCGTAAGTGGAGGGCATAGCCTATTGATTGATGTCCGCGGTGCGGGAGACTACTCCCTCATGGGGCGTTCCCGCGATGATGCCGCAGGAGAAGCCTTTGACAAGGTGGCTAAAATGCTGGACTTGCCCTACCCAGGAGGCCCGGAAATTGACAAACTGGCAGAAAAAGGTGACCCTGAACGGTTCAAACTGCCCCGGCCGATGCTGCACGAAGAACACCTCGATTTCTCATTCTCCGGACTCAAGACCGCAGTGCTCTACACCCTGCCCAAACTGGTAGCCAGCGGCAACCCGAATGACCTGGATGAGCAGACCATGAGCGACCTGTGTGCCGGAGTCCGCCAGGCCATCATTGATGTGTTGCTGCACAAAGCCATGAAGGCACTCCGCAAGAGCCGCCATCAGGTTCTTGCAGTATCCGGGGGCGTTTCCTGCAACAAAGGGCTGAGGCAGCAGTTGCAGGAAATGTGTGCACGCCGCCGCATTGAATTAATTCTGCCCCCCAACAGCCTTACCACGGACAATGCTGCCATGATTGCCTACGCCGGTATGCTCCGCGCCAAGGCAGGCGATTTTTCCCCACTTGATACCCCAGTAGACCCGAACCTCAAGCTGGCAGGCGTCCAACTCCGCAAATAAGATAACCCCAGGGTCAGCAAACTAATCAGCTGCTCAGATTTGCCCCTTCCCATCCATCCTCCACTCCACAATCTTCACAATGGGACTTCGAGAAAAGCTCAATGAAATTCTCCCTTCACTCCTGCCGGAGAAGGCAGAAAATGCCATCAAAGGCAAGGAATTGATTGCCCGCGTCCGCGCCGTATTAGGAGAGGAATACTCAGACCATTCCCTGCGCTCCCAATTTTCATTCATTGTGCTCGATCCCGAATCCTGCCTGGCAAGAGTTGAAAACGGTCAGGGCTACTACTTGAGGAACAGCGGAGAGGCTCCCAGCCTCCAGCAGGTCTTTGGAGGCGGTGCTGAAAGCAACACCTTGCTACACAAAGCCATGGCGCTTGCCGTACGCTTATATGACACCGCAGGTCAAGGTGTTTTTGTGTATCCGGTCGATGGGGAAGAAAGCTGGAGCCACCCGGATTTTGTTGCGGTACAATGGCCAGCAGGCTACTGGGATGCAGATGGCGCCTACATCATAGAAGAAACCGGGGAAGAAATATCATACCGGGCTATCTGCGTCGGCTTTGCAGAAGATGAAGAGAGCTGCCGACGCGCCTTCTTCCGCACCCTGGCCTGCGGTCAATGGGCGCAGGAAAGCGAACTCCTGATATTACCCGGAGCCACCAATGAGGAGGAGATTACAGACCTTTCCGCACGTTACGGCGTGGGTATCCGCTGTCTGGATGCTGATGAATCAGACCTGGAAACCATGCCCAGGGCAGACGAAATCTTCCGTTTGAACACAGAAGATGCCCGCACCCTGCTGGCCAGTCTGCCGCAGACCACCCTGGCGTGTCCCCGACACCGGCAAAAAGCACCTCTGGCGGCTGCAAGCATGCCGGATATTTCAGTCGTCATCCAATGGGTGCAGGGCTGCCTCCAGCGTGGGCGAGTCGAGGCATATGAACACCGAGTTGCTGTAAATTGATATGTTCAAATCCGTTTTTCAAAAGCTGGCTGGCCCACGCGGTAACAGAATATTGATAGCAACAGGTATGCTTCTGAGCCTGTTTGCACTCTACAAACTGCTGGGTACTGCCATGTATGTGCATGAATCGGTCATTGTGAGCGCCACCGTCACGGATGTGCGCCAGCAACCATTTGAATCCACATACCAGGCGCTGCAAAACGGAAACTGGGCCGTAGGCGGCAGCACCTCCTACCAGGCCATTGTGCGATACACCGTACCAAATGGACTAGTCATCAACCGCATGATGACTGATTACGATGACACAGACTACCAAATAGGAGATGAAGTCCAAGTCATTACACCGGAGCTGGATCCCAGCCAAGCCCACGTGTACAAATGGAAATTCATCTGGGGCTGGGAATGCATGCAAATGGGCAGTGGAGTTCTCCTCCTCCTCCTAGGACTACTTCTCAGGGAACGTCCCAAGGTATCAGCAGCACCCACTGCACCGAAAGGAAAAAGGAAAACAGGCGGCACCAGAACGGGCAAGAGCGGTGCACCACGTAAGCGCACACCACGCAAGAAGAAGCAAGATTGATTGGATACAGCAAGCACATATGGCGCAAATCCATTCAAGAATACCTCTACAAAATATGCAGCGCGGGGAGCGCATGGTCTATGACGCCATGGCAAAACTCCCGCCAGACTGGGTGATTTTCCACAGCTGCAAGGAAGATTACCTGGAAGACGGCAGATACATTCACTATGAAGCAGACTTTGTCCTGCTCATACCGCGTCTTGGCATTGTGGTCATTGAGGTAAAAGACTGGCCCCAGGTGCGAATCCAACAAGGGCGCTGGCAGAGTCGCAAAAACAGCACAGATTTCTGGAAAGAGCACACGCACAGCCCGCTAGAACAAGCCAACATCGCGCTGCAGAAACTCATGCGAAGCATGACGCGCTGTGCATGTCTTCCCCAAAACCAGCACCGTTGGCCAGAACACCGGCACATGGTCATCCTCACCCAGGGAGTCCCGGCTGAATCCGATGCCCACAACCTGCCCTTTCATTCGCTCTACCTCTGCGGAGCCGGCGAATTGAAGCATTTACAGCAACGCATTGAATCCCTCTTCATCCTTCAGCAACCAGAGCGCATGTCTGAACACCGGGTGCAAAAAATTGCAGATGCCCTGGCACCCAGCGTGATTTTCCACATGGAGCTGGAAAACTACCTGCAGGAAATGGATGCAGCGGCAGCCCATCTGCTCAACCTGCTCCCCTCACTCTATGAAAGCAAAGGAGGCATCCGCGTGGAAGGTTGCGCCGGCAGCGGCAAAACAGTCATTGCCTGCGCTGAAGCAGCCCGCCTTGCAGCTGCAGGAACCAGACGCATCCTCGTGCTTTGCTTCAATCATGCCTTGGCACATGAATTACAGCAGAACCCACTGCTGAGGGAGCACCCGGAAAGCATCACCACCAGCAACTTCCATGACTATTGCATTCACCAAATACTGGAGCCGAAAGGCCTGGGCGGCATCGTCAATTATGAAGGGCCTGGTGATAGGCTGCCCGGAGCTGCAATGGAACAACTCCTGAACCTCGTGCACGAAGTAGAACCATATGATGCCATCTTTGTGGATGAAGCCCAGGATTTCAGGGCAGTCTGGTGGCGCATCATCCAGGGACTTCTGGCACCACAAGGCAAGTTATTCATCTTTGCTGATAAAAACCAGGACTTGTATGACCGATACGACCAGTTGCCGGACTTGCCAACGCGTATTCAACTCAATACAAACCTCAGGAACTCGCTCCACATTGCCACCTTCTGCCGCTCTATGCTCCCGCAAAACGAACAGAAGCATCATATTCTGCCAATGAGTGGGAATCGCATCATCATAACTCAGGCGGCAGATACTCCGGAAAGACGCGCCCAGGAGGTCACCCGCATCATTACAGAACTGAAGTCGGCAAAGCATGGCGCCAAAACGCGAGACATTGTGGTTCTCTCCCCCTGGAGAAGCAGTCACCCCCGATGCAGCCTCTGTCACGTTCCAGGCCTTGCCATTGCACCGGCAGATGAAGCCCCCCAGCAAGCAGCATCTCGAAGAAATGCCTGCAAACAAGCAGATGCTCCATTGATATTTTCCTCCACGGTTAAATCATTCAAAGGGCAGGAAGCACCCTACGTCATTGTGACTGACGTCATCGGGTTAAGCGAAAGCCGGGGCTTCGACATGAAAGAACTCTACACCGCCTGCTCCCGGGCGAGATACGGACTCTACATCGTTCCATCCAGTACGGGCAAAGCACTCATTGAATCCTTTTTATCCTCTGAATCATGCGTATAACACCCCTGCTCATCATTCTGGCTCTCATCCTACAAGAATCCTGCACGGGGCTCCCTCAGGAAAGCTACCGCAACTACCAGGTGACCGACCTGGAAGCCACCCCCATTAACCAAACCGGAGGCGCCCCCTACCGCAAGCGACCATAATGAAGTTTCCGAGTGAAATACGACTGTGGCCCCCCTCACCCGGGGCAAATTCAGGCAGAAACCGACAGCTTTTAGCTTGACCAATGCAAATTATTTGTTAGGATGGCAGGATATGAGACTGACCTCCATTCTCTCGCTAGCTTTATTTTCTGTCTCGGCTCTGACAGCGCAGGATTTGCAACAGCAGGCCGACAACCTGAAGGTTAATTCCCCCTCCTCGAATAGCAAAAAGTTAAGCATTCCCCGCATCAAAGGCGCGGAAATCAAGCTTCTGGGGGCAGATTATGAACAGATTATTGACGCCAGAGGCCGCATCAATCCCCCTCTGACTGACACCACGGTGAGGGTCAGCTTTGAACTGAAAAAAGATGGTGCCTCGGCTATCAGCCGAGATTATGAAATCACCGTACCAGGGCGGAACAAATCCGGTTCAAACCCGAAGCCGCAAATTATTCCTGAACTGCTGAACTGGACAGGGGGGAACGGCAGCTTCAAACTTCCGAAGGAAGTCATCGTTTCCTGCCCGGATACATACGCAGCAGAACTGGTGCGTGAGTTGAATGCCCTGCTACCGGAAGAATACAGCGTCAAGGCAGGTTCCAGAAAACAAGCCCACATCATTTTCAGTGAAACACGCGGCAACGACAGCGAGGCATATCAATTAAACATCCAGAAAGACAAAGTATCCGTACTCGCATCCACGGCAAAGGCTCGTTACTGGGGCTCCCGCACCCTGTTGCAAATGCTCGTCCAGAATCCGGCAGAGCTCCCTTGTGGCAAAGCATGGGATGCCCCGCGCTACCAATTACGCGGCTTCATGCTGGATGTAGCGCGTCTACCCATTCCCCTGGATTATATCAAGGATATCGTAAGGCTCATGTCCTGGTACAAGATGAATGACCTTCAGCTGCACCTGAATGACAACTTCATCTTCCATGAGCATTATGTAGACGCAGGAGAAGACCCATTCAAGAAATCATACGCAGCGTTCCGTCTGCAAAGCGATATGAAGGGGCAGGATGGAACACCCCTCACCGCACAGGATTTGTTCTACACGAAAAAGGAATTCCGGGAACTGGTAAACTTTGCCCAACAACGGGGAGTGAACATTGTTCCGGAGTTCGATGCTCCTGGTCATGCACTCTCCTTCACCCGAGTACGCCCGGATTTGATTTACCAGGGTCCCATGAGCCATGCCAAGCGCCGCTGTGAGATGCTCGATGCCGCCAACCCGGAAACCCTCAGCTATGTCAGCAAAGTGTGGGATGAGTATTTGCAAGGAGAAAAGCCCGTCTTTGAAGGTTGCAAGGTAGTTCATGTGGGAGCTGATGAATTCTTCGGGAATGCAGAAGATTACCGCAAGTTTGCAGATGGTCTGCTGGGGCATGTTCAGGAGCGCGGGCACACGCCCCGCATCTGGGGAAGTCTGCACGCCAAGAAGGGGCAGACCCCCGTACGCTCCAAAGGGGTGCAGGTAAACCTCTGGAGCAGCGGTTGGGCTCGCGCCTGGGATAGCGTCAACCAAGGGTTTGATGTCATCAATACCAATGATGGCACCCTCTACATTGTACCCTTCGCTAATTACTACAGAGCCGACCTACGCCAGAAGCACCTATATGAGCACTGGGTTCCCAACCAGATTGCCCATGAGAAGCTTCCCGCAGGTCACCCCCAGTTGCTGGGTGCCACCTTTGCCATCTGGAATGATGAAATTGACCGTTTGCACCGGGGGTATGGAGCGTATGACCTTTGGGGAACCATCAGCAGCATGATTGACATTCTCTCGCAGAAAATGTGGGGGCTGCCCACTCCTCCCCGCAATTTTGAAGAGCACCGCCAGTTGGTCAGCAAGGTCGGACGCATTCCCTATTGCAACCCCCTGCACCTCTCTGAACAGGAGTTCAGCATTGAGCCAGGGCTCACCCCGGTGCGGCTCCGCAAGGGCTCCAAGGGACCGGATTACCACCTCACCATGGAACTGCTCATGCCCGAGGCTCCAATCCCCGGGGAGGAACAGGTGCTGCTGGGTTCCCGCCAAGGGCAGCTCCTGGCAGCAGGTAAGGATGGCCGTATCACCCTACGCCGTTCTGATGGCATTGAGTTTGCCTATCAGGCAAGTCTGCCCGTAGGCAAACGCACCACATTGGAACTCATCGGACGCATGGGTAAAACAGAACTGCTCATTGACGGAGTCTCTGTCGGTGAGCCGGAAAATGCACGCTTCCCTCTGCGAAAGGATGGCAGGATGACAACTTTTGTCCTGCCTCTGGAATCTCTCGGTAGTTCGTTCAACGGCAAGATATTCCGTATGGAGGTCAAGTAAGCTTCGTCCTGCGTGCCGTCTTTTTCATTTGCATTCTCAGCCGGGTATGTTAATATACGAGGCATGAGAATGACCACCATACTGACGATGGCCGCTCTCTCCGTAACTTCGCTTATGGCAGAGAATCTCCAGGAAATAGCAAACGGGCTCCAGGTGAAGCCCAGGACAAGCGGAACAAGACTTGAAATTCCCTCGGTTCCGGGTGCGGAAGTGACTCTGCTGGGCGCCGACTATGAACAAATCATCCGTCCGGATGGCAGCATCATCACGCCGCTGACTGATACGGCAGTGAACGTAAGCTTCATCGTCAGCAAAGACGGCAAGCAGGCAATCTCGAAAGATTACGAAATCACAGTTCCCGGGGCGCAATCCCCCGCAGCCAACTCCAACCCCAAGCCCTTGGTAATTCCAGCCCTGCTGAACTGGCACGGAGGCACGGGTTCATACAAGCTGGGAGAAACGGTCAAGATTTCCACCGATGTTCCCTTCGCCCAGGACTTTGCGGAAGAACTGGCTCAAATGCTGACATGCAAGGTTGAAGTAGTACCTGCGGGCGAACAGGCAGACATAAGCCTGTTAATGGGAAGCAATCAAATCCTCGGCAATGAAGGGTACACCCTTGATATCAGCACAGAGAACGGCATCACCGCCAGTGCCGCCACGGAAACAGGACTTTTCTGGGCAACCCGTTCCCTCATGCAGATGCTGCAGAACGGCCAAGGCAGCGTCCCCTGCGGGCAGGCTCTGGATATTCCGCGCTACAAGGTACGCAGCTTCCTGCTGGACGTGGGGCGTCTGCCCATTCCCCTGAGCTATGTCAAGGACGTAGTCAGATACATGTCCTGGTTCAAGATGAATGATTTACACATTCACCTGAATGATAACTTAATCTTCCACGAGGACTATGTGGATGCGGGAGAAGACCCGTTTATCAAATCCTACTCAGCCTTCCGACTGGAATCTGACAAAACAGGGGCTGATGGCACCCGCCTGACAGCAGGAGACCTTTCCTATACCAAGGAAGAGTTCCGGGAATTCATTGCGTATGCTAAGGCGCGTGGGGTCAACATCGTACCCGAATTCGACACCCCTGCACACGCCCTTTCCTTCACCCGCGTACGCCCCGATTTAATTTACCAGAACAAGAGCGCAACCCCCAACAAGAGGAAGAACAAGCGCGGTTGCGAAATGCTGGATGCCAGCAACCCCGAAACGCTCAAATTCGTGGAAACGGTATTCGATGAATACCTCCTGCCCCAGAACGGCAAAGAAGCGGTATTCGGCAACTGCGGAGTCATGCATGTAGGGGCAGATGAATTCCACGGTGATGCGGAGCACTACCGCAGCTACACCGATGGTCTGCTCAAAATGGTTCAGAGCAAAGGCTACACACCGCGTGTCTGGGGCAGTCTGAACACAAAGAAAGGCAATACCCCGGTGCATTCCAAAGGCGTGCAGATGAACCTCTGGAACGCAGACTGGGCTCGCGCCTGGGATAGCGTCAATCAAGGGTTTGATGTCATCAACACCAATGACGCATGGCTCTACATTGTTCCCTACGCTCCCTACTACCGCATGGATGCCCGCCACAAGAATGTGCACCAGCACTGGAAGGTGAACGTCATCTGGGATGAAGAGCTGCCTTCCGGCCATCCGCAACTGCTGGGTGCAGCCTTCGGCATCTGGAACGACATGATTGATACGCGCTACGTGGGCTACGGCGCGTACGATATCTGGCACATGTTCAGCCGCTCTGTCGATGTACTTGCCGGCAAGATGTGGGGAGGAGATACACCCTGCACCAGCTACGAGGAGCACAAAGCCCAGGTGGCAAAGGTTGATAAAGTACCGGGTCTGAATCCGTACAGCCTCTGGGAATCTGGAGCTGAATACAGTTGCATGCCCAGTGGACTGCCCTACCAGATCAATAAGCCAGACATGGGGCCTGACTATGAGCTGACCATGGAGCTCATGCTCAAGGAAGCCCCGGTTCCTGGCGTTGAGCAGGTGCTGTTGAAAGGCCCGGCGGGTGAGCTCTACGCCGCCCTGAGTGATGGCTGCATAGGATTCCGCCGCAGCGACAGCATAGCATTCTCCTTTAACTGCCGACTTCCGGTGGGCGAAAAGGTCACGCTCAAACTTGTTGGCAAGCCCGGCAGCACCCAGCTCTTCCTCAACGGCCAGCCGGCAGGAACCTGCACCCTCAACCGATTCCACCGCAAACCAGAGGGTATCATCAATACCTTTGTTCTTCCCATGCAGGAACTTGGCAGCAGCTTCAAGGGTGAAATCTACTCCATGAAGGTGAAACACCAGGCTCCCGCTGGCCCCACGGTTGACCCCAACCTTCATCCCAAAAAGAAGTAATGGATCCACAGCAGGAATACGAAGCAGGAGCCGCCGCGTTCAAGGCTGGCAATGCCGCCGCCGGTGCTGAGCATTTACGCAATGCAGCCTTTGCCGGGCATGCAGAGGCGCAGAACCAACTGGCACGCGTCTATTTTGCCCAGCTCAAGAGCCGGGAGGATTTAATTTCCCTTGAGTCTGCCGCCCAGAACGGAGACCACGTGGCTCTCTTTGTACTGGCCATGTGCCTCATCGAAGGCAGGCTCATGGAGAAAGACACGGAAAAGGCCCTCATGGCACTCAAGCACGCTGCAGCCATGGGGAACGCCATGGCAGAAGCCATGCTCGCCCAGGCCGGCAACTGATTCACAGGTTCAATGACACACAAAGCCGCTTTCTCCTCAAGGGAAAGCGGCTTTCGATTTCAGGCTCATGCGGAGGCAATGGTGAGCAACTTGACGCTGCCAGCCCCCAGAGTCTGATTCAGGGCGCGGATAATCTGGGGTTTCATGCGGGTAATTTCATATCGCACTGTGGGGTGCTTCACCAGGATTCTGGCACGCCCCCTGGCCACACCGGCCAATGAGGAGAAATCTGCCAAAGCCGGACCCACGGCAGCGCGCCAGGCGTCTGCCAGCAGTTCCGGCGCCAGGGAATCCTCCTGCAAATCCAGTTCACTGAGTAATTCCCCCAGCAGGGACTCCATGCTCCGCTGGTTCTGCGCTGGGTTCAACACGGTTCCCGCGCCATAAAAATCAGCCTGGGCCTGCGCCCTGGCACCTCTGCGGGCCGTTGCAATGCGTACGGCACGCTCCCCCACGCCATCGGGCATTTTCTGCATGTAGAAGCGCTTCCGTGGCTTGCTCTCCAGCGGGGGTGCAAGGGGTATCTCTACTTTTTCCTTCTTTTTGCGAGCCACAGCGTTACAAGAAAGTGGGCAGCCCGGTTTTCAACACCGGACTGCCCCATAAAG
Organism: Akkermansia sp.; assembly: GCA_045538105.1. Lineage (GTDB taxonomy): Bacteria > Verrucomicrobiota > Verrucomicrobiia > Verrucomicrobiales > Akkermansiaceae > Akkermansia. Next base: position 6,797 of record JAZSQS010000022.1, on the reverse strand, counting down.
GAATGGTTCCGCGCTTTACTCGCCATCGTCACCGATAGCCTGCACGGGGCAGCCCTCCATGGCCTCGGTGCAGAGAGCAATCTCCTCATCGGTCTCAGGCTGCTTGCAAACAAAGGAAAGGCCCTCGTCATCATCGCGGGCAAAGAAATCAGGGGCGGTCTCGCGGCAAAGATCGCAGTCAATGCAGTTGCAGTCAACATAGAACTTGCCAGGAACATTCTTTTCAGTCTTATCGTCGATATCGGCCATTGTCGTGTATGTGGGGGTTTTCAGTACCCATAGATATTTATGACCTATTTTTCTGAGAATGCAACCCTTTTTTATTGCAACGCGGCATTTTTCGGTACAAAATAAGGTCATGCAAGACCAGAAAGAAGAAACACGGAAAAAAGCAGGAATCATGGATATGGTATGGGCAGGCTTAGCGCTGTTCATTCTGGTCATTGGCATCACCATTTTCTGGACGACCGTGCATAAGGCCCCCCAGGCAGACTGGCGCAATGCCTACACCCGGCTGCCGTGGGAAGGGGCTGGCGTCAAAATTTCTGAAGCTGAATCATACTGGAAGAACTCAGCAGGCGATGAGCGCATGGAGCTCCGCGCCTTCTGTTTTCCGCTCTGCCGCATCAAGTTGGAGCAGGCAGAGGGCGAAGGCGTCATCACTGCCATCTTCTATGATACCACGGGAGCAACCGTTGGGGATCGCATCTTCCTCCCCTACAAGGACGGTAAGTTCACCCTTGGCAATTCTGCCAGCATTCAGGTTAATGGAAACGAGGTCACGTTCCGTCTGGAAGATGGCTACAAGAATCCGGATTTGTACAAGCTGCACCAGGTGGACGAAAAGGAATCCCTCTGGAAAATTGAATTCGATTGCCGCCCTGACGGCAAACAAGCCGAACGCCTGGGTATCCTCAGCGTAATTCCCCATGACCTCTGATACTTCCTGCAAATGGAAACGCAGGCTCATTCATGCACTCGTGAGCCTGGGTGGTGGCGCATTCATGGCGCTGGCCTTTCCACCATATGACCTGGGCAACCTGGTATGGGTGGGGTTGATTCCCCTGCTCTGCGTCCTGTGGAACGGGCGCTGCGGATTCTGGCGGGGAGCAGCATACGGCTGGCTGTACGGCATGGGCTGGTACTGCGTCTCCTTCTGGTGGATTCACCAGGTGGGGCATGTATTCCGCATTCCCATGCCTGTATTTCTCGGCATAGCCTTCCTGCCGCTCATGAGTGTGTACTCGTGCCTGGTTGCATTATGGGCCGGCCTAGCTAATACCCTGCTCCGCCCGGCACTTGCCAGCATTCCGGAAACGACCGGAATGAAGCCACAGCAAAAGGAACAGGCCTGGAGCAACTGGGCGCACAAGGACATGCTCAGCACCCTGCGCTGCGCCATAGGCTGCGGCGCCATGTGGGTATGCGTGGAATGGATGCGGGCCAACGGCACCCTGGGCTTCAGCTGGAACAGCATGGGAATGGCCTTGTACAACGGGCTTTCCCTGGTTCAATGGGCCGAATTCATCGGCACGGCAGCACTTTCCTTCTTCCCCACCACCGCCACGGTCATTCTGTGGGGAGCCAGCCGCCGCGCCTGGTTGCAATACCGGGCCACCGGCAAAGGATGCCGCCCATGGGACTTCTACGCCATGCTGGTCATCCTCTTTGCCATGTTCGCCGGCGGTCTGGCCCTCTCCAAGCTCTACTCCCCCCTGGTCATGCTCCAGCGTAAGGACGTGCTGCACCTCCCCGTCATGGCCGTGCAGCAGAATCTAGACCAGGTGGAACGCATTGAAGGCGGAGCCCTGCAACCCCATTTATACGGGCAGTTCCTGCGCGCCACTTACCAGGGATTCCAGGAGGTTCAGAAAGCCACCATCCAGAAGGCTATCCAGAATCCGGATTTGGCCATCACCCAGCAACTGCCGGTCTGGGTAGTCTGGCCGGAAAGCGCCATGGGATGCCCCCTTCACCTGAACGAAGGGACTGGCAAATTCATTCAGGACTACTACACCGGTAAGCTCTTTTTCGGCACAGAGGGTTTACCCATGGTGCGGGAGAAGGTGAGAGAGCTCGGAGGGCAGGATTTTGTGCTCTTCGCGGGCGTGGATCAACCCATCTGGCAAACGGCACCAGATGGCAGGCTTTCACGCCCCAGAGGCATGTATAACTCCATGGCCATCATTCCCGGTGGTTTTGATTCCATTACCACCACTGCCAAGCAGCACCTCATGCCCTTTGGTGAGTATATCCCCTTTGCCGAGGAAATCACCTGGATTGGACAGCTGTACAGTGAACTGACCGGCACCCAGGTGGGAGAAGGGATTCGCCCTGGCACCGGGGATGAGCCTTTCCCGGTTGCAGTACCCGGAACAGAGGAAACAATCGGGGTTATCCCGGCCATCTGCTACGAAGATACCGTTGGCAGGCTGTTGACCAAATATGTGCGGCAGGGTCCCCAGGTCATCGTGAACATCTCCAATGACGGCTGGTTCAGGGAATCCTGCTGCGGGCAGCAGCAGGCACGCAACGCAGCATTCCGCTGCATTGAACTCCGGCGCCCCATGGTGCGTGCGGCCAACATGGGATACACCTGTGCCATAGCCCCCAACGGCGCCTTCCTGGATATCCTTCAGAAGGCAGACGGCAGCCCCCACCTGGCCGGTCACAGCTATGCCGTGCTGCCGGTCGATAAAAATGCCCCCATCACCCTCTATGCCATGCTGGGAGACTGGGCTGTTGTGCTCTGCGCCGTGGTGGTGCTCCTGACCAGCCTGCCAGGGCTTCCACGGTTCCGGAGCAAGTAGGATATCCCCTCACTACGCAAACAAGCCCCAGGTTGAGTTTCAACCCGGGGCTTGTGGTTTTCACCAATCGGAAAATGGCTTAGTAGGCACGAGCCCAGAGCACGCGGCGCGTGGTGGGACGGCCGGTCAGAATGCAGGGAGCCTCAGGGCCTGTCCCCATCACCCCCTGCGGGATGCAGCGGATGGAAATACGCAGGCTCTTGGCCAGGTTTTCCTCCTCTTCAGGGGAGCCATCCCACGGGCAGAGCAACCAGTCGGCATCGCCCTCCCCGCCAAAATTGGCCTTCAGTTCCTCCAGGCTGTCGCAAGTGCGGATGTGAGCATCGCGGAAATCATGCTGGCGCTGCAGCAGCGTGTTCTGGATATCCTCCAGCAGGCTCACGGCATTCTCAACCAGCTCACTTTCGGGGATGAAGCTCTTCTCATTGCTGGCCTGGTCACGGCGGCAGAGGCACACCGTGCCCTTCTCCAAATCGCGAGGCCCGATTTCCACGCGCACCGGCACGCCCTTCTTAATCCACTCCCACTTCTTGGTGCCGCCGTTCAGGTCGCGGGTATCCACCTGCACGCGCAGCGGCATTCCATGGAAACTCAAGGCGCTGAGCTTATCTGCCAGCTCATTGCAGTGGGCAATGATGGCATCCTTCGTATCAGCCTTGGGCGTCACGGGGATAATCACAATCTGCCTGGGCGCTACGCGGGGCGGGCATACCAGGCCGTCATCATCCGAATGAGCCATGATGAGCGTACCTATCATGCGGGTGGAAACACCCCAGGAGGTGGTCCAGGCAAACTGGCGTTCGTTATTGCGCCCGGCAAAGGAAATGTTCTGGGCCTTGGCAAAGTTCTGCCCCAGGAAATGGGACGTGCCGGCCTGAATAGCCTTGCGGTCCTGCACCATGGCCTCCACGGTGAAGGTACGCACAGCTCCAGGGAAGCGTTCGTGCTCCGTCTTTTCACCGGGAATCACATCCACCGCGAGCACATCGCGCTGGAATTCCTCGTACACCTTGTGCATGATGGCAGTCTCCTCTTCAGCCTCTTCGCGGGTTTCGTGGGCGGTGTGTCCCTCCTGCCACAGGAATTCAGCCGTACGCAGGAAAATGCGGGGGCGCATCTCCCAGCGCATCACGTTGCACCACTGGTTCACCTTGATGGGCAGCTCACGGTAGGATTCCAGCCAGCGGGAGAAAGCAGCTCCTATCACCGTTTCTGACGTTGGGCGAATCACATACTTATCCGTCAGTTCGCCGGAGGGAATCATGCGGGTCTTACCTGTTTCCGGGTCTTTGACGGCCTCCAGGCGGTGGTGGGTCACCACGGCGCATTCCGTTGCAAAGCCCTCAGCATGCTCTGCTTCCTTCTCCAGGTAGGAAACAGGAATCAGCATGGGGAAATAGGCATTGGTATGACCGGTACGTTTAAACTCTGCGTCAAGCTGCTGCTGGATGAGTTCCCAGATGGCATAGCCCCAGGGTTTGATGACCATGCAGCCGCGCACCTCGGAATTTTCAGCGAGGTCGGCAGCTTTGATAACTTGCTGGTACCACTCGGGGAAGTCCTGAGCGCGAGTGGGCGAAATAGCGTTCTGTTGTGCCATGGCGGGGATTTTATGGATTATGGTTAAAAAGTCAATGAAAATCAGTTCCTCCGTCCCGTGCTTCCTTGTAGAACTTATGGTTCAGCACCGCCAGCAGCCCCATGAAGATGGCCAGCAGCCAGAGCCCCAGCACGGCCGCTATGGAGGTGAACACTATGGCCGCAGCCAGGCTGATGCCATGCATCTGCTGCCGGGATTTCATCAGTCCCTGCATAATCTGGCCGCCATCCAGCGGGAAAATAGGCAGCATGTTCAGCAAGGTCCACCAGCAGCTCACTTCTATCAGGAAGAAAAAGAGCAGTATGCTCAGCGGGGGAAAAGCCAGAACCACCTCTGCCGGCATGCTACCCAGCGCAAATTGCGCCGCCAGTGCGGCGCCAAAGGAAAAACTCCCCACATACAGGCTCAGCCCCACATAGGCCAGAAGTCCCACCAACAGGGAAAACAACGGTCCGGCAGCAGTCATTACCACACCCTGCATGCGGGTGAGGCGGGCAGTTTCATTCGTGCAATCGCCCCCTAGCCATGCCAGATACACGCAGGGTTGCCCACCCCCCAGCCGGCGTCCCACCAGGGCATGCCCCATCTCATGCGCCAGCAGAATCACGAACGCAGACAAGATAAAGAGCAGCACGGTGAATAAATCCATGAGGCTTGTTATCATAAAGGCACGCCCCAGGAAAGCCAGCGTCAACCACAAGGTGGGATGGATGCTCACCGGCACCCCGAATAACGTGAATCGAATCATTACGCTCATTCTATTCCTGCGCCCCCGGAAGGTGCAAGTCCTCAAGCCGCCATACCCCTTATCATGACAAGGAAATTTATCTCCCTGCATCCTTGATTCTAGCTTGAAGCTTGTTTCAGAATAGTGTAGTATGTAGGCGTTTCATGGAAGCCGAATATACAGAGGACGACATTCAGACACTTGACTGGCGCGAGCACATCCGCCTGCGCCCGGGTATGTACATTGGCAAACTGGGAGATGGCACCATGCCGGATGACGGTTTGTATGTCTTGCTCAAGGAAGTCATCGATAACTCGATTGACGAGTTCGTCATGGGCATTGGCAAGAAAATCCTGGTCAGCATTGATAAGGAGGGGCTATGCGAGGTGCGTGACTTCGGGCGTGGCATTCCTCTGGGCAAGCTGTACGAATGTGCAGCCAAAATCAACACCGGCGGTAAGTATGATGGTGAGGCTTTCAAAAAATCCGTAGGTCTGAATGGCGTGGGCATCAAAGCGGTTAACGCGCTTTCTGAACGCTTTGAGATTCAAGCCTACCGCGAGGGGCAGACACGCCGCATCCAGTTCAAGGCGGGTGACATGGTGGAAGGCAGCGATGTGACCGAAACCACCGACCAGCCGGATGGTACGCGCGTGGCATTCATGGTGGACCGCAGCATCTTTGCAGCAGATGCCGCCTATAACCTGCAGTTTGTGGAGCGCATGTGCCGCTACTACTGCTACCTGAACACCGGGCTCACCATCAATCTCAATGGCCGCAACATTTCCTCCAAGAACGGTCTGCTGGATTTGCTCAGGGAAGAAATGAAGGAGGAACCCCTCTATGAGCCCATCCATATCTCAGGCAATGATATTGAGATTGCCATCACACACGGTGATGAATACGGCGAAGAGTACTATTCCTTTGTAAACGGACAGCACACCACCATGGGTGGCACCCACCAGGCTGCCTTCCGTGAGGCCATTGTCAAGACGCTCCAGGGCTACTTCAAGAAGAGCTACGAGGGATCCGACATCCGCAATGGTATCCAGGCTGCCATCAGCATCAAGGTCATCGAGCCGGTGTTCGAATCCCAGACCAAGACCAAGCTGGGCAGCAACACCATGGGCCCCGGCAAGGAGACTATCCGCACCTTTGTGCTCAACTTCCTGGCCCGCGAGCTGGATAACTACCTGCACCGCCACCCGGAAATCGGCGAGGCGATGGAGGAGAAAATCAAGGAGAGCGAAAAGACCCGCAAGGAGGTGGCCGGCGTAACCGGCAAAGTGGCCAGGGAACGTGCCAAAAAGGCCAAAATCCACACGCGCAAGCTGCGCGACTGCCGCGTGCATTTCGACACGAAGCACAAGCGGGCCAAGGATACCATGCTTTTCATCACCGAGGGTGATTCCGCCTCCGGCTCCATCACCACCGCGCGCGATGCCGAAACCCAGGCCGTGTTCTCCCTGCGCGGCAAGCCGGCCAACAGTTTCGGCATGAACCGCGCCGCCCTGTTCGAGGAAAAGCGCAACGAGGAGCTCGATTTCCTGCATCTGGCGCTCAATATCGACCGCAGCATGGAAGACCTGCGCTACAACAAGGTCATCATCGCTACTGATGCCGATGTGGACGGCATGCACACCCGCCTGCTGCTGCTCAC
>JAZSQS010000049.1:0-21876 GCA_045538105.1 Akkermansia sp. | reverse complement strand
CCCCGCTTGGCCCCCGACTCCCCCGGCAACGGTGCGGGGATTTTTACGTCCGACCACCGGGAGGATATCGTCCACGCCGCAGGCGTGGATATCGTCTGCCCCGCCAGGGGCAGATTTCGTCCGGCTCAGCCGGATTTCGTTTCCTGGGCAGCAACACCTTTTGACTTCCCTATCATTGGGAAATATTCTGCCCAGGCATCATCGGTTAACGATATCCTCACTGCGTTCGGACCTCACGGGAAACGGCGCCACTTGCCATCGCCCACAGAGATAACCTCCACGGTCACAGTATCAAGCCCGCGCTCATAGAAGCCCAGCTCCTTGGCCACCTTGGTACCCACATCAATCAAGCGCCCGCGGATGTAGGGCCCGCGGTCGGCCACGCGCACAATGCAGCTCTTCCCCGTACGGTGGCAGGTAACGCGTACCGTGCAGGGCAGCGGCAGGGTGCGGTGGGCTGCATAGCGCTGGTGCGGGTACAGGTTCTGCCCAATAGCGCCAATCTCGCCATCGGCCTCGTAGTGCGAGGCAATGCCCGTGGCCTTGTAGCGCAAGGCGGCCTCCACGCTCATAGGCACAAAGCGCGTACCTTTCACCGTGTAGGGGGCCTTCTTGTAGCCCTTATACTCAGGAAAATTCGGGTGCAGCACCTGCTGGCAACCCACCAGCATGGCCAACGCCGCCAGACAGGAGAGAAAACGTATCATGCCCCCAATCTACCACAAATCCCCTGCCCCTGCCAGTCATTTCTGCATCTTTTGAGCCACCAACCCCCGCCAGAGCGCAAGCAGAGCCCAGACAAAGGGGTAAAGCACCCCGCCCACCCAGAATATCAGCGCCAGCGGCGTCATCACCATGTGCATCCACCGCGGGAAACACACATGGGGGAAGTCCGTTCATAAGTGGCTGCATATTACACTCACTCTGAATGATGCACTCTGCATGAGATAAAATCCTTTGCGGATGTACTCATTGAGCGTGCGGTATCCATAGGATAAAATTACAGCGTGGGAATAGCTGCCAGGAGGGTCTGTGTGTACTCCGCCCGGGGATGATGGAAAACGGCATCGGCCGTACCGTATTCCACCATGCGGCCGCGGCGCATCACGGCAATATCATCCGCCAGGTAATGCACCACGCCCAAATCGTGCGAGATGAATATCATCGTCAGCCCCAACTCCCGCACCAGGTCGGTGAGCAGGTTGAGAATCTGGCTCTGGATGGAGACATCCAGCGCTGAAACCGGTTCATCCGCCAGCAGCAGGGCTGGCCGCGGCGCAATGGCACGCGCAATGGCAATGCGCTGGCGCTGGCCGCCGGAAAACTCATGCGGGTACTTGTACATATGCTCCGGGCTGAGCCCCACGCGCTCCATGAGGGCCGCCACAGCATCCTCGCGCCCGCTGCGGGGGAGCGGCTCACGCCGGCCGAGCGCCTCTGCCAGCGTGGAGAAGATACTGAAACGCGGATTGAGCGAGGCATACGGGTCCTGGAACACCATCTGGAAATCCAGCCGGCGGCGGCGCACCTCGCGCGGCGGCAGTGCGGTCAGATCGGTACCATCCAGCACAATGCGGCCACTCGTCACCGGCTGCAGCTGCATAATGGCGCGGGAGAGGGTCGATTTTCCGCAACCGCTCTCGCCCACCAGCCCCAGAATACTGCCGCGCTGCACCGAGAGGCACACATCATCCACCGCGCGCACCACCTCACCGGTAGTACCCCAAGTATTACGCACCGGGAAATGCACGCTTACATGCTCTAAATCCAGATATGCCATGTGCAACCATTGTAGCACAAGCCCGCGCAAAATGCAATTTTCAAATGAATCATGCGAACTGCGCGCTTGAAACACCGGGGGGTTTGGTATAGAATACACGATATGCCAGCCTGCTCTCCCAGATCCCGCCGCTCCACTGCCGCCCGCACCACCCCGGTGGTGAAAGCCGTCATTTTCCTGGGAGCAGATGCCGTTTCCATGATGGTGGCAGAAGATACCGCTGGCGAGGTGCGGGTGCTGGATGTACTCTCGCAACCCATTGAGCTGGCACACGATGTATTTAACGGGAGCTGCATCACGCGCGACACCATGGACCGCTGCGTGCAGATTGCCCAGGGCTACCATGAGCTGCTGGCAGAATACCGCCTGGCCGGAGCAGTGGAAGTGCGCCTGCTGGCCACCAACATTCTACTGGATGTGCGGAATATGGACACCCTGGTCAACCGCCTGCAAATCACCTGTGGTCTGCAACTGGAAGTGATGGACGATGGCGAGATGACCCGCCTGCTCTACCTGAACACCCGCGCCACGCTCGACCGCCATGAGGAACTGGCAGACAAACGGGTGCTGGTGCTGCATGTAGGGCCGGGCAACACCCGCCTGCTTCTGTTCGACAAAGGCCGCATCACCTACTACGCCAGCTACCGCATGGGCGCCCACCGCACGGGCATAGCCATTGGCGATGCCGCAGAAATGGCCGGCACGGAGAGCGAAAGCGCGCTCATCCGCGAGCATATCCGCGGCATCATGGAGCAGGTAGTCTATGATATTGAAGATGACCTGCCCGAAGCCCCGGATGCCCTCATCATCTTCGGCCCCGATTTCCACGTCATCTCCTCCCCGCTGGCGCAGGGCGAAGGCGTCAGCATCGAAGGGCTCACCCAGCTGGCACACGATATAGCCGCCACGCCGCCAGCCCAGCGCCAGGCGCGTTACAAGGAAGACTATGCCAGTGTTTGCGCCCTGCTGCCCACCGTCATCATCTACCTCTCCGTGGCGCGGGATATGGAGCCCCGCAGCATCATGTGTCCAGCAGAGGAATTCTCGCACGCCTTCCTCCGCAACCTCATGCCCGGCCGGCATGATGACCTGGCACTGGAAGACGAAGTGGTGCACTTTTCCGTACTGCTGGCCAACCACTACCGCGTGGATAAGGCACACGGGCAGCAAATCCGCCGGCTCACCATGCAGCTCTTCGACCAGCTGAAGGAACTGCACGGGCTCACCCGGCACGACCGCCTGCTGCTCAAAGTAGCGGCCATTCTGCACGAAGTGGGCAGCTACATCAACCCCAAGAAACACCACCACCACAGCCAGTACATCATCCTCAATTCCGAAATCTTCGGACTTTCCCGGGCAGATGTGGAAGTAGTAGGACTGCTGGCGCGTTACCACCGCCACGGTGCCCCCACCATCGAAGAACCCACCTATGCCCTGCTCAACCAGGCAGACCGTCTGCGCGTGCAGAAACTGGCTGCCTTGCTGCGCGTGGCCGAGGCCATGGAGCGCGCACATTCCCGCCGCATCCGCAGTTTTTCTGTGCGGCAGAATGGCCGCAGGCTGGAGCTGCTGGTACCGGATGTAGCAGACCTCACCCTGGAAAACCTGGCACTGCGAACCAAGGGCGCCCTCTTCTCCGATATCTTCGGTCAGGATATCATCCTTCTGCCTGCCAGCAAAAGCTGAACATTGATAGAAAAGCCAGCGGACACACGTATCCATAACAAGGCGCTGCAACACTGCGTACTTGCCACGGCAAGAAAAATATGTTAAGCTGACCTCTTCCATCAATCTACACCACATGCTCAAGGCCGTATTATTCGACATGGATGGCACCCTGGGGGATACGCTTCCGCTCTGCGTGGAAGCCTACCGCCAGTGTGTGGCGGAATGCACCGGGCGCACGCCAAGCCCGGATGAGGTAGTCTCCTGGTTTGGCCTGAGCGACCGCGGGGTTCTGGCGGGGCTTCTGGGTATAAGCCCGGATGACCCAGCCCTGCCTATTGACCGCTTTGTGGCAGCTTACGAACGCCTGCATGGTGAGCTGGCTCCGGCTCCTTTCCCAGGGGCGGTGGAAATGCTGCGTGCGGTGAAGGCTGCCGGGCTGCGGGTGGGGCTTATCTCCGGCAAGGAGCACTACACCGCCATGCCCACCGTGCAGTATTACGGCATGGAAGGTCTCTTTGAATGGTACGGACTGGGACTTCCCACGCATAACTGCAAGGCCGAGCGCCTGCAGCAGGTCATGGAACTCTGGGAACTGGAGCCCCACGAGCTCATCTATGTGGGTGATGCTCCCAGTGATATTGAGCTCTGCCACAGCGTGGGCGTACGCATCATCAATGCCGCCTGGGCCAGCACTGCCGCAGCAGAGAAACAAGCCTGCCTGGCCCGCCAGCCCGAATACCGCCTGACTGATTTCAACGAACTTCTCCCCCTTATCCTCAGCATATGAAAACGCGCCTCCTGAGCACGCTCCTTGCGCTGACCGCGCTAGTGAGCCCCGCCGAATCCGCCCTGTGCACCATTTATCCCACCCCGCAGAAAGCGAACCTGCTAGAGCAGCATACCCCGGTGGTCAAGCTCACCGTGGAGCACCGCACCCCGCAAAGCAAAGGTGGGCTTTGGGATCAACTGCCCAATGTCTCCGGCGGTTACGCCATTGAAGTTACCCCGGAAGGGCACGTGACAGTGCTGCATAACGATGATGCCGGCTGGTTCTACGCCAAGCAGACCCTCAGCCAGATGCTCATCAACGTTGCCGGGGCGCAGGATGCCCACAAGGACCCCTTCCCCAACCTCAATATCCGCAGCATGCTGCAACTGGGGGATATCGCCGTGGGTTCCGTAGTCGACTGGCCGGATTTGCCCTACCGGGGCACCGTGGAGGGGTATTACGGCATTCCCTGGAGCTTTGAAGCCCGCCAGAGTCAGTTCCGCTTCTACGGCCGTAATAAGATGAACCTCTATATCTACGCCCCGAAGGATGACCCCCTGCACCACGGCAACGGCTGCTACGAAGCCTACCCGGAAGGCAAGGCCTTTGAGCTGGCTTCCCTGGTGCGCTGCGCCCGCGAGAACCGGGTGCGCTTTGTGTGGGCCATTCACCCGGCCAATACGGTCAACTGGGCTGAGAATGAAGGTAAAACCCAGCTGGACGGGCTCTGCAGGAAGCTGGAGCTCATGTATGAGATTGGCATCCGGGATTTCGGCGTGCTGGTGGATGATTCGTTTGGTGAGATTGGCAAGCCGGAGCGCCAGGTGCAGCTCTGCAACTATATTCTGGAGCACTTCATCCGCAAGCATCCGGATGTGAACCAGGAGCTCATCATGTGCCCCACTGGCTACAACAAGAGCTGGACCAACGAGCAGTTCCTCACCACCATCGGCAACGGTCTGCACAAGGATATCCACGTCATGTGGACTGGCAACACCGTGGTGCATGATATCACTCTGGAAGGCCAGCAGTGGGTCAATCCCAAGGTCAAGCGCCCTACCTTCATCTGGTGGAACTGGCCCTGCAATGACTTCAAGCCCTCCCGCCTCTCCATGGGCCGCACCTACGGCCTGGACCAGAGCCCGGATATGAAGAACCAGATGAGCGGCTTTGTGGCCAACCCCATGGAACGGGCAGAGGCCAGCAAGGTGGGGCTCTTCGGCGTGGCAAACTATACCTGGAACATCCAGGGATTTGATTCCCAGAAGACATGGAAGGACGGTATTGCCCGCATGTACCCCCGCTGCGCCTCAGCCATGCAGACTTTCTGCGACCATAACTCCTACCTCCTGCCCAATAATCACGGGTACTACCGCGAGGAGTCCGTGAACCTGGGAGACCTGCCCGCCCGCTTCCGCGAGGGTATTGTGCACGGCCAGCCGGATACGAACCTGGGCAACCAGATGCTGGTGCTGTACAGCTCGGTGGCAAGTGCTGGTGAAAAGCTGCGGGATACCAGCGGCCTGGGTTCCCTGCAACGCGAAATTGCCCCCTGGATTAACGCTTTCTACACCATGGGCATGGCTGGTATTGACGGCGTGCGCGCCCTGCAGAGCTCCAGCCTGCCTGAGCGCATGGATATCTTCTTCCGCATGGTGGATAAGCTCGAAACCATCAAGCAGCTCCGCCGTGATGCCTGGGTAGAGGGCAAGGTGCAGCAGGTAGAAGATGTCCAGGTGGGGGCCTATGCCATCACCCCCTCGGTCATGGCTAGCTATAACTACCTCAACGCCAGCATCTACTCCGAGCTCTCCGGGTGGGATTTCCGCGCCCTCATGCCCACCTTTGATACCAATATGGGCAATGAGAAGGAGCTCGTGGCGCATGTTTCGGATAATGATTTCACCACGCACTGGTACTCTGCCCGCGCCCAGCAGGCGGGGGACTGGTTCAGCCTGGACTTTGGCAAGCCCATGGCGGTCAAGACGCTCAAACTCATTCTTTCTGACCGGGGTGACAAGAAGCGCAAACCCACCTTTGGCCAGCTGGAATACTCCACCGATGGCCAGACCTGGACCCCGCTGGGTGGGGAGCGTACCAGCGCCGTGGTGCTGGAGGATTTGAGCCGCGAGCCCATTACTGCCCGCTGGCTGCGCTACCGCATTACCCAACCGCAGGAAAAACGCCGCCTGGGGGTGAGCGAATTTGTGGTGAACAAACCCCTGCCCGCCCGCCTCACCAACACAGTGGCCAGCATCAAGCGACTCTCTGCCTATAGTGATGAGAACCACATCGCCCTGGTGCGTATCATGGAAACCGCCAAGGTGGCTCCTGGCCAGGGATTCAGCATCAGCCTGCCCACCCCTGCAACCGGTCTGGGCCTTTCCGTGAATCTGGATAATGAAAAGCTGCTCCAGTGGGGTGAGGTTACCTTCACCCTGGCTGATGGTACCACTGAGAAGGCCTTCCTCCAGCAGTACTACGGCCCGGAGTTTGTGGTGCAGAAGAAGTACATGCCCAAAAAGCCCATCACGGGTATCAGCTTTGCTAATGTAAGCCAAGAGGAGCAGGAGCTGCGCCTCAATACCTTCCAGCTCACCATTCCCACGGTTGATACCACCGCCCAGGCGTCCAGCCTCACGGATTGCGATTTCTCCACCGCTTACGATACGGGCAGCTACGCTCTGAATACCGAGCTCCAGGTTCCCGCCAATGCCCGCATCCTCACAATTGTGGGCTCTGCCCGCTGTCAGGTTGAGGGTGCCACTTATGTGAACAGCAACGGTATCATCCACACTTTCCGCCTCAACAAGGAGACACCCAGCGTCCGCATCCGTGCCAGCCGCCAGTACGGCACCAAGGTTTACGAGGCAATTTTCCGCTGATTGCTTAAGCACCAGCCGCTTTTTGCCAGAGGGCAGGTAGGGCTTCTACCTGCCCTCTATCGCATTTCCTATGCGATAAAACGCTAAGCTCTATATAACATTTATTCTTAATATATTAGAGAAAAAACTGTATAGACATCGATTTTCTATAGGACATTCTGCCACCACTTGTACTTAATGGTTAAAAGAATCCAAAAGCTTATCGCATAGGAAATAAGGAACTATAACATCCCATTTATGCTGGACATCGCATAGGAAATCATGTAGTCTATGAACGATTTTTCCTCTTTCATCAAGCTATGAAACTGCATCTTCCTAAGATTTTATTAACGGCTGTGCTTTCAGCCTGTTCGTGTGCGTACGCCCTCTCTGGCTGGGGAAGCGGCACAAACAATTACTGCCTCGATATCGATGGCGGCACCACCACCAGTATTGATGCCAGCAACCGCGAGTTCATCCGCTTCAATGCCGACATGAATTCCGGTACCGATGAAGGCTGCAACATGACCGCCACCGTTGAAGAGCTGAAGATGAAGGATAACTCCACCATCATCGTCCGCGAGAGCACCTGGAATGACAGCCGTCATTTCTCACTGCTGACCATTGAGGATGTGCAGGTGGCCAACCAGGGAACAACGCATGTAGAAGTGCATGCCAACAACGGGCTCGCCATTGGAGCAGTCAGCGGTGCACTGGGGAAAGTGGTCAATGACGGCACGCTGACCCTGGGAACAGACGGCGGCACCCTGTTGCTGAACAGCACACTGAATAACAGGGGGACAATGACTGTCAAGGGCTCGCTGCAACTCACCCGCGACCTCCGCAACTTTGAAGGCAAATACGTTGAATCCTCCTTCAGCAATGCTGCCACTGGCAATGGATACGGCACCTTCTCCGGCACCTTCTACCTGGCCATGGGCGCAGAACTGAGCCAGCTTACCGTCACCCAGGAAGGCAAGAGCGACCCCATTGAGCTGGATACCACCACCGATTCCGGGAACACGCTGTTCACCTCCAGCTACACCACAGAGGAATACTGGGTGAACAAAGGAACCGTGACCATCGGCGGTGACGATGGTGAAATCAATACCTCGACCAACATCATCCTCAACGGCGGCACAGCCTCCCTGCAGGATGACTACAAACTCTCACAGATTGAGTACCGCAGTGGCGGAATCCACATTGCCGAAGGAACGACCCTGAACGCAAATGCCGCGCTGAGCAAGGATATCATCACCTCGCTCACAGGCGATGGCACGCTGAACATCACCCAGACCAACACCATCCAGGGTGGCAACCAGCTCAGCCTCTCTGAAGCTACCACCACCACGGCTTTCCGCGGTAACATTTCCGTTCAATCCGGTGCCACACTCAAGATTGGAGATGCCTCAGAGTGGATGCAGAACTGGAGTGTCAACCTGGATAGCCTGAAATCCCTGGATTTGGACGGTGGCAGTATCCGCTTCTTTGGTGCCAATAGTACCCTGAGTGTACTCAATGTGAACACAGCCAGCAGCATCAATTCCTGGCAGGCGGGGCGCAACGAAGTCTCCGGCTTGCATATCGGCACGGTGAACCTGAACGATAATCTCGCCCTCTGGGGTGACTGGGGCTCCGTATTCGAAGTGGATGAGCTCAATGGAACCGGGGATTTAGAACTGAGTCACAACGCCAAAGGAAACACCACCTTCACCCTAACCATTGGTGATACAAACAGCGTAGGCACCATCACCACCCGCAGCTACACCATCCTGAATCTCGGCAGCGGGGATGACTCCACCCACTTCATTGACAACACCATGACCATTGGCGGTCAGCTCACGGTCAAGGGCCAGGTTACCCTCAACTCCGACCTCAGGGGCTATGACCTGTATCAAAGGGGCGAGGTTTCAAGTTACAGCGACAACGGGAACGGCTATGCCTACTCCATCGGCAGCAAGTATTACTTTGCCAGAATGGCTGGCGGCAACGTCACCAACACAGAGGAGGAACTGCAAGCCATCCACAAGGATTTCCTACTGACGGATACGGGCGATATCGTGTTCCAGGTGGCAGGCACCTGGGATAACATCTACCATCTGAATACCAAGAGTATGACCGTTGGCGGCAGCAATGGGGAAGCCACCGCCAATGCAGCCCTGGGCTTCACCGTGGCAGAAGGCCACACCCTGACCATTGCGGGTGCCGTCACGAATCTCACCACGGGTGAAATGCTGATTAACACCAGCGGTGCGGGTAATGTGAACATCGCCACCTACACCTATCTTGACCGCGCGCAGAAGACGCGCGCCACCGGCACGCTCACCATCAGCAATGGCGCGGAGCTGCACGTGAGAAGCGCCCCTGCTGTGGACCTGGACGGCGGCAGCATTGATACCTTCTCCAAAGTGGTGCTGGATACCGGCCACCTGCGTATCAGTGAAGGGCCTTCCAACCTGAAAGTAGTGGAGGTCACGGAAAAGGGTGGTACCATCACCCTGAATTCCACAGGCCCCTCGGATAAGCTGAGCGTGAGCGATACCATGACCCTGAATGGCAGGCTGGTGCTGGAGAATGTCTGGATTGCCAAGGTGGATGTGAACAAGGTGACCGGCACGGGAGACATGCAGATTACCTCCTGGGGCAATGCCTACGGGCAAATCATGAATGTGAGCATCAACAAGCTCGAAAACTACACCGGCGATGTCTTGTTCCAATCCAACATCCCCACCTATGCCGCCACGCTGCACATTGGTTCCGTGGGCAGTATGGGCAGCCTGACCAACTTTGGTGCCGCCACCAGCATCACCCTTGGTGATGATGCGAACTCCGTGCACAACCTCAGCCACACCATGACCATCCGCGGGCAGCTGACCATGCAGGGCAAGGTCAACCTGGTGGGTGATATGACCACCTTCCAGCTCCGTGAGCTGGGTACGATTACCAAATGGAGCGATGGTCAGGACGGCTTTGCCACCACCACCGGCAGCACCCTGGTGCTGGTCGACCTGGCAGACGGAGGCACGATGAACAACACGGCTGAGGAGCTGGCCTCCATGAACTCCTCCCTGCGTTTCGATACGGATGGCGATGTGGTATTCACGGCCGGCACCTTCCAGGGGGCTACCTATTACCTCCGCACCAAGGATATCACCGTGGGTGGCGCAGATGGTCATGCCGCTGCTGCCAGCGCCCGCCAGCTGGATGTGGCGGAAGGCCGCACGCTCACCATCACTGGTGATATTGATAACCTGACCGCAGCGCAAATGGTGGTTTCCACCACAGGCAAGGGCAATATCACCCTGCGAACCGGGGGAGATGTCATCCTGGCCAACCACGATGTCTCCCAGGCAGAAGGCACTCTGCGCCTGGAGGGCAAGACCAGGCTCAAGACCGGCAGCCACCAGGACAATGTATGCTTCCTGAACTCCTTCAGTAAGCTGGTGCTGGATGACTCCGAGCTCTACATCTTCTCCAACAACCCGGTAATCAACAACCTGGAAGTCACCAGCAACGGCGGTACCGTCTACACGGAAGATATCCGCAACGAAGGCCGCGGAGCCATTCACTTTGCCGGCACAACCCAGCTGGATGGTGACTTGCTCCTGGGCTGCTGGTACAACGCCCAGTACCAGATGGATGAACTGGCAGGCACTGGCCATATCAACATTGACCCCTACATCAACGGCAGCAGCAAGCTGGTGCTCGATGTGCTCTCGGCAGATTCCTGGACCGGTCAGCTCAACATCGACATGAAGGAGCAGAGCCTTGACCGCATTGATATCGTCATGGCCGATGACTGGGCCGGCACCGTCAACCTGTCCAACGCCGCGAGCGGTGGAATCGACCTGGCTGCCCTGGGTGCCAAGGCCACCATCAACATGGCTGATAACGAGCTCTACCTCAAGGTTGATACGGCACTTGAAAGCAACATTGCCTCCGCCCTGAAGCTCAGCGGCAACACGAAGATTATCAACGGTTACGCTGGCGCTGCCTATCATTTCAGCGGAGCAGTTTCCGGCACGGGCAATCTGGAAGTGGCCGCCGGAGGGCTGCAGGATAAGATGGATTTCAACTTCAAGGGCAACGTGTCCGACTGGAGCGGCCATGCCACTGTAAGTGCGGGTCACCATGCCTTGAACTTCAGTGCTGCTGCCACTGCTATCAACCTGGCTCAAATCAGTGCAGATGGCACTGCCACACTCGACCTGAACATCACGAACTCGCAGGATGTGGAGGTAAGCAGTGCCATTACCATGGCCGAAGGTGCCACCCTGAACCTCACCGTGACCAATAGCGGAGATACGACCTTCACGGCCGATGTGCTCGCTTCCCTTATCAGCACGAATGGAACGGGCTGCACACAGTTCCTGGGCAGCGTGGAAGCCAGCAGCATTGAGCTGAATGCCGCCACCCTCTTTGGCGGCAGCGTCACGGGCAATGTGACAGCCCAGGCAGAGGCTTCCCTGGTGCTGGGGCATGCTCCCCTCACCATTACGGGTGACCTCACAGCCAGCGCCTCTGCGCTGGATTTGAGCGGGCTGGTGCTCAGCATGCCGCTGAGCGAAAGCGGAGATGCACCCCTGACCATCACCCTGGTGACCACCACGGGCTCCATGGATATTGAGGGGATTGAGAGCATTGACCCCGCCACGCTCGGCGTCAACTACGACCCCTCTGCCTTCCTCCTGGCTCTGGAGGTACAAGGTCTGGCTGGCCAGGGTAACAAGCTGGTGCTGAGCATCTCCCAGGTGCCGGAACCCGCCACGGCAACGCTGGGTCTGCTGGCTCTCACAGCGCTGGCAGCCCGCCGCCGCCGCAAGTGATGCCCCCCCATTCATCTAAGGAAATAATCCCGCAGCAGGCTCAGGTGCAGGCACCTGGGCCTGCTTAGTTGGTATTTTGCATGGCGTTAGAATCGTTTTCCCAATGAACGCATTTAGATAACGTAGTACGCCAATGGAAGTACCGCTGCTTGAGCTGCGGTAACTCATCGCTGCGCTCAATGAATGACTTGCTCCGCAAGTAGGTCAATACCACGGCTGCACCGTGGCATGAAAGTGCAGCTTTCGCTGCTCATGAAATACCGCCTGCGGCGGTATGAAAGGGGCACTCCGTGCCGCAGAATAGACTTGTTCTGCATGGTGGGGGGTGGTATAGTGAGGGCATGGACTTATCCGCCTTTCGAGAAGAATACCTGAAGGATACCCTGCACCGCCGGGATCTGGCCGCCACACCGTTTGAACAGTTTGACCGCTGGTTCAAACAGGCGCTCGAATCCGGTATTCCAGAGCCAAATGCCATGAGTATTGCCACGGCTACTCCGCAGGGCATGCCCAGCCTTCGCACGGTGCTGCTCAAGTACTACGATGACCGCGGGTACGTCTTCTTCACTAACTACACCAGCCGCAAGGCTCGCGAGATTGAAGCCAATCCGGAAATGTGCATGCTGCTGCCCTGGGTCACGCTGGAGCGCCAAATTATCGTGTACGGCCGGGCAGAGAAAATCAGCCGGGCAGAAACGCTCAAATACTTTCTGAGCAGACCGCATGAATCACAGCTGGGAGCCTGGGTTTCCCACCAGAGCCAGGTGATTTCCACACGCAAACTGCTCATGATGAAACTGGCTGAGCTCAAAAACAAGTTTGCAGAGGGAAAGGTGCCGCTGCCGGATTTCTGGGGAGGTTACCGCATTGTACCGCACCACATGGAATTCTGGCAGGGGGGGCCTGGTCGCGTGCATGACCGCTTCATGTATTCCCTGCAAGCTGACGGAAGCTGGGAGATTGAGCGTCTGCAGCCTTGAGTGCCGCATGGAAAAAACACTTGCCAAACCGGAACTTGTGTGTTAGGGTACGTGCCGGCCTTGCATGCAGAGGCTCAGTATCTCAGCCCCATACGACACCATGACCCTCGGATTTATCGAAGAACTGTTCAAGCAGATTACTGCTCTCCTCAGCGAATGTGATCCCACCGTGGCAGGTGGCTCAGGCCTTGCCATTGCGGCCGTGGCCGTCTGGTTCTTTGTCAGGGTTGTCCGCACGGTGGCAACGGTGCTCTTCACCCTGTGCGTGGTGTTCCTGGTACTTAAGATAGCCTTCCAGATTGACCTGCGTGACTATCTGAACTTCGGGAGTTCCAGCCCGGCTCAGACGGCTCCTGCCCAAGTTCCAGCCCCGGATGATGAATTCCGCTTCTAACGCTGGTCTGCCGTTATAGCTGGCAATTTAATCCCGCTTGACCTGCAGGGGGGAAATCTCACCGCCGCGTTTTCTGATACGCTGGGGCTCAGGTCGTTTGAGACGCAGCTTGATGCGGTTACCCTGTCCTTCCGGGCGAATCCGGACGGTAGTGAACAAGGATGCGTCCACCTCATGTCCGGCACCAGCCGGAGAAGCGCTGGGTGCAGCCTGAACATCCCAGAACTTGGCCTTGAGCTTTTCCAGGTAATCCGGGTCGGCAGCAGCCTCCTGCATGAGGACATTGGCGGTGCTGGGGGTAGGTTCCTCCACTCCTGCGGGATCAGCCACGGGGGCCGGATCCGGCGTGGCGGCGCGGTCGGCATCGCGAGCCTGGATGATTTTCTCCATTTCCGGGTCCTTCTTCAGCAACTCAGCGGCCTCAGCCTCCGGATTAGCTTGCTGCACGATGTCCTCACCGGGCTTCTGGGAACTCTCCGGATGATTTCTCAGGTATTTCTCAAACTCCGGGTCGGGTTCAGCGCCATTCTGAATGGCGCGGTCGTACGCGCGGGCAGCCTCCGGTATCTTCTTCATTTCAGCGTAGAGGCGCGCCATGTTGTAATGCGCGTCACCCAGGCCGGGCTTGAGTTTGAGAGCGGCAGCAAAGTGCTTGAGGGCAAGGTCATACTGGCCACTCACGCCCTCGATATTGGCCAGGTAGAAGAATGCCTCTGCGTTGCCCGGGTCAAGCTCAATGGTGCGGGAGAACATGCGGGCTGCCTCATCAAGGCGGTCCAGGCGGTAATAGCTCACGCCGGCCAGATAGTATGAGATGGCCAAATCCGGAGCCAGGCGGGTGGCGCGGGCAAAGTATTCCAGCGATTCATCACACTTGTTGCGGTAGAGCAGAATGGTACCCAGGTTCACCAGGCCGGCCACGTGGTCAGGCTGGGAATCATACAGGGTGCGGTAGAGCTGCTCAGCGGCAGTGTAGCGTCCCTTGTTGAATGCCTTGGAAGCCAAATCGGCCAGAGTTTCCATCTGCAGGCCTTCGCGCACTGCCTTGGAACTCTGCTCGGGGCTGCCCTTAGCTGCAGCTTCCATGACCCGGCGCTCTGCCTCGGTCAAATCCAGAGCACTTTCCTGGTCGAGCTTCTGGAGGGCATTCAGGGTGGCAGGGTCCTGGTTCTTGATTTGCTTGTAGGTTTCAATGAGCAGCTTGCGGCCTTCCTCCTGCATAGCCAGACTGCGGCGCTGCTTGGCAATCACTTCGCGCAGCAGTTCATTTTCCTCAGCCAGCGCCGGGTCAACCGGAGCCTTGCCCTCGTTCTTGTTCAAATCAGCCTCAATGTTGTTCAAGCGCTCCGTCAGCTCACTCACGCGGCGGCGGTAGCCCATGTTTTCCTCATAAATACCGCTCATTTCATCGCGCAGGCGGTCAGCCTCACCACGGGCAGAATCAAGCTGCTGCTGAAGCACGTTGCGCTCATCATCCGAGCCGGCCTGGCGGCCTTCCAGCTCTGCAATGCGGGTCATGGCCTGCTTGAGCTGCTGGTCAAGGGTGAGGTTCTGGTCGAGCAAGGCCTTGGTCTTCTCCGGACTGTTAAGCTCCACAATGGCGCGGAGCTGCTCGTTCTCAGCCTTGAGGGCATCGCGTTCGCGGGTGACGCGCTCCAGTTCCTCCTGGGTCTTGGCCAAGGTGGTTTCCAGTTCCACAATGCGGGCTTCAGCCTTCTGGCGTGCATCCTCACTGGCGCGGTACTTGGCCTCCAGTTCAGCAAGCTGCTGGGTGAGGGAATTCACGACCTCGTTGCCCGCTACGCGTTCCGTGGAGATTTGCTGCTGGAGCTGCTCATAGCGGTCCTTGTACATCTGCTGCTCCAGGCGGGCAGAGGTCAGCTGGCGCTGGGAATCCTCGTACTTGGCATTCAAATCACGGTAGGCAACAGCCATTTTGCGGCACTCCTCCTGGGCAGCAGCCAAGGCGTTGTAAAGCTTCTTATCCGTTGAATCATACTCCGGCAAATCAATGGGACGGTAGCTGCTGTTCTGCGGGTCATAGGGCAGGTTCGGAGCCGGCAGTTCCATATCCAGGGAAACCGGGCGGCCGGGCTGGCGGCCAGTGGGTATGGGAGCGGTGCTGGATTTCTTGCGGTACGTTGCCAGGTTTTCAGCCAGCAGACGGCGGCGGGTGGATACCAGGTTGGTTTTCCACTGCGGGTAGTCGCGCACAATGCCGGCGAGCACTTTTTCAGCCTGCTGTCCCTTGCTGATAGCGGCGTTGTAGTTCTGCCGGGCTGCCAGCTGTTCAGATTCGCGGCAGAGGCGGTAGGCCGTCAGGTAGTACTCTGCCGGGTCCATCACCCGCTGGCGGACAACGCGGGCACCACCCGCATCTTGAGCTTGCAGCGGGGCAATGCCAGCCAGTGCCAGACTCATCAGAATAGCCAGGGTCATGTGTGCGCTTACGGTCATGATGCAGAATATGCTCCCATGATACCGGAACACTCCCCCGAATCAAGCAGTAAACGTGTATGCCGCGTGACATAATGCTGCACCCTGTTTGATTTCCCTGGCAATTCTGCATTTTGACTTACATAGTCCTTGCGGGAACAGTTGGTTTCAGGTACAATACAGCGCGTGAGCTACCAGGTTTTTGCCAGAAAATACCGTCCCCGCACCTTCAAGGATGTGCTGGGGCAGGATCATGTTGTACGCACACTGTGCAATGCCATTGAACAAAAACGCCTGGCGCATGCCTACCTCTTTGTAGGCCCCCGCGGCACTGGCAAGACCTCCACCGCCCGCATCTTTGCCAAGGCGCTCAACTGCAGCGGTGGCCCCAAGGTGGATTTTGACCCGGATGAGGACGTGTGCCAGGAAATCGCCGAAGGCCGCAGCCTGGACGTACTGGAAATCGACGGCGCCTCCAACCGCGGTATCGACAATATCCGCGATTTGCGCGATAACGTGCAATTCACCCCTACCCGCGGGCAGTACCGCATCATCTACATTGATGAAGTGCACATGCTCACCAAGGAATCCTTCAACGCCCTGCTCAAAACGCTGGAGGAACCCCCGGCCCACGTGATGTTCATCTTTGCCACCACAGAGCCGCACAAGATTCTGCCCACCATTCTTTCACGCTGCCAGCGGTTCGATTTGCGCCCCATACCGGCAGATATCATCGCCCACCACCTGGTGAACATCGCAGCCAATGAAGGGGTCACCCTGAGCCTGCCGGCGGCATTTGCCATTGCCCGCGTGGCAGATGGCGGCATGCGCGATGCCCAGTCCATGCTGGACCAGCTGGTTTCCTTCTGCGGCAACAATATCGATGAGCAGAACGTTAATGACATTTTCGGCGTGACCAGCCGGGAGACCGTAGCCCGCGCCCTGGCCTATATTCTGGACCGTCAGCTGCCCAGCCTGCTGCACCTGGTACATGAACTCTCCGAAGCCGGGCGCGACATGGGCCAGCTGCTTTCCGAAATCATGGGAGCCGTGCGTGAGCTGCTCATCAGCAAGGTAGCACCGCAGGAGGCCAGCCTCTCCCTGCCAGAGGAGTGGCGGGACACCCTCACCCAGCTCCTCTCCCGCACCCCGGCCGATAAGATTATCCGCCTCATGGAAGTACTTTCCGGCACGGAAGAGCACATGCGCTGGAGCACCAATAAACGCCTGCACCTCGAAATGGGGCTCATCCAGGCTGTGCATTCCCTGGCTGAAGCCAACATCAGCGACATTATCCGCGCTCTCAACGGCGCCCCACTGCCAGATACCCCCATTGCCACCACCCAGCTCCCCGGCGTTCCCATGGCAGCGCCTGCGCCCGTGGCAGCACCTGCGCCCGTGGCACAAGTCCCCCTTCCCCAGCCTGAGCCAGCCCCCGCGCCCATGCCGCCAGGCCTGGAGCCCATTGATGATGAGGCGCCCAGCTTTGAACTCAACCCAGATTTGGAAGACAGCGCCCCGGAGCCCCCCCAGTTTGACGACAACCCCGGTGATATGCCCGCCGCCGAGCCTGCGCCCGCAGGTGCTATGACCCCCGAAAGCTGGGAGCAACTGCTCCATGCCCTGCGCGAGACCTCCCCCCTGCAGGCCGGAGCCATTGGCAACACCTTGTTCATCAGTGATGATGACGGCCTGGTTACCCTGGCCATCCACCCAGATGATACCGACACGCGCGATGCCTTGCTGGGTGACACACTCAGCGAGCTCATTACCCAGTTTGCCCCCGGCATCTGCGGACACAGCATCACCCTGCGGCTGGTGACGGATACCACCGTTCCCCCGCCCATCGTGGAGGAGCCACCGCCCCCCGCCCCGCTACCGGAGCCCGCTCCGCGTCCCGAAAAGAAACCCAAGCCTGCAGAAAAGAAACCGGAAGCCGAAAAAACCGCAGCACCGGCCTCCCTCAAACCCACAGAGGAAGAATTCTACCATGACCCGCTCGTAGAGCTCGCCCTCAAGGAATTCCACGCCACCCTCATCAAATGATTTTCAAAAACAAAACACCAATCCTGATATGAACCTGCAAAAACTCATGAAGCAAGCCCAGGCCATGCAGGCCAACATGGCCCAGGCCCAGGCGCGTCTCGCCGAAAAGGAATTCACCGCCGAAACCGCTGGTGGCAAAATCAAGGCCACAGCCGATGGCACCGGCATGATTAAAGCCCTGAGCATTGACCCCGCAGTAGTAGACCCGGATGATGCCGAATTCCTCCAGAGCCTGGTGCTCAAAGCCGTTCAGGATGCCCTGAATGGCGCCAAGAACATGGCCGAGGCCGAAATGCGGAAGGTGACCGGCGGCCTTGGTTTCCCCATGTAACCCCCCACAGGTGGTCATGAAGCGCAGCTTCTCCCTCATCTCCCTCATCCTGGCACCCGCTTACCTGCTGGCAGAACCCGTGCAGGTAGCCATACTGCCTGCACGCGTAGTGCCGGAGCAGGCAGCCACCCTCACCCTGGAAAACGGTGTCATCACCCGCCTGGCAGATGCCTCCCAACACCAGCCTGCAGGTGCAGTCATTGCCGTGGTGCATGAGGAACGCACCCTCCAGGAACGCGAGGAAATGGAGCTCAAGATTGCGCGTGAAAAAATGCGCCTGCGCGATGAACTCAATAAGCTGGAGGTGCAGCGCCAGAAGGTGCAGTTCTACCTGAACCTCTCTCCGCGCGAGCGCCGCTACGCCCGGACCATGGGGGCAGATGACCTGCCGCCCACACAGGAATCCCTGAATGACATCCAGGAACGCGTTTCCCTCCTGAAGCGCGAAATGGAGAGCACCCCGCGCCTCATGCAGCAGGAGTTTGAGCGCAACCATGCCAAACTGACCCTCAAGATGCCCTTTGCCGGGCGACTCCAGTACAATTTCCCCCTGCCGGAGGACACCAGCAAACCCTTTGAATATGTAGGGTTGCCGGGGCGCGCCTTTGCCGCGGTGTGCGATGACTCTGCCTTCTACATCACCCTTGCGCTCGACCGCGCAGAACTCACCCAGCTACCGGAGGAGCACTTCAGCGTGAGCATCTCCCTGCCGGAAGGCCGCATGCTCAACGGCACCTTCTCCCACCGCAAGCTCGAAGAAAAATCCGGCAGTTCGGGAGATATGCTGGTGTATTATTTCCGCATTCCGGATGCCGATAAGGAAACGGCCTTCAACATGCTGGGCAGCAATGCCAAGGCCCGCCTCATCTACGACGCGGGAGACAACGTGAAATACGTCAGCAAAATGGAGCTCATCACCCACCCGGAAGCGGCTCAGTGCGAAAACTGGGAGCAGCTCATCAGCCGCCTCTACCCGGATTATGTGCTCATCCTCATCGGCGAGCGCAACATCATCATCCGCCCCCGCAATCCCTGAGCCCCGCACCCATGGAACTCATCTGCGACCAAATTTCCTTTTCCTATAACCGCGAGGTCAGGGTTTTCGACCATTTCTCCCACGTGTTCAAACCCGGCATCACCGTGCTCAAAGGCTATTCCGGTTCTGGCAAAACCACCCTGCTCAAACTCCTGGCCGGCTACCTCAAGGTAAACAGTGGCCGCATCATCACCCCCACGGGTACCAAGGTC
Source organism: Akkermansia sp. (assembly GCA_045538105.1). Lineage (GTDB taxonomy): Bacteria > Verrucomicrobiota > Verrucomicrobiia > Verrucomicrobiales > Akkermansiaceae > Akkermansia. The sequence goes on along the minus strand of JAZSQS010000049.1, from coordinate 2,534 downwards.
ACCAGCCGCCGCTACCACCGAAGGGATGTGGCCTACATGTTCCAGGGCATCAACCTGCTGCCGCTCATGAGCGTGGAGCGCAACCTGCACCTGGCGGCCGAAATGGCCATGCTGCCCCGTCGCGAGTGGAAACCCCGCTGCGAGGCTCTGCTGCACGATTTAGGCCTGGTTGAGCTGCGCCACCGCCGGGCAGATAAACTCTCCGGTGGACAAGCCCAGCGCGCAGCCCTGGCCCGCACCCTCATGAAGAATGCTCCCGCCATCCTTCTGGATGAACCCACCTCCGGGCTGGACGACGGCAATACCGCCATTATCAAGAAACTGGTGACCCAGGATGCCTCCAAACGCATCTGCATCATCAGCACCCACGATAGCCGACTCCTCGAACTGGCCGATGATCTCATTGATTTTGACCATTCTGTACCTTGCTAAGGACACGGTACACCGCTGGTTCACGCGTGCCTCCTCACCGCTGGCCCGCGTGTTGGTTGTCTTTTTCCTCTCGCTCTGCGCCCTCTGCTTCCTGGGCAGCTACGTGATTTCAGCCAAAGCGATACGCGATAAAATCCGCAGCCGCGGTGGTGACCTGGTGGCTGCATTCTTCATCCTGCCCAACAAGAGCACCACCGCCTACCTCCCAACCCAGGCTGAAACAAAATCCATGCTGGGGGCAGATTCGCTCATCATCATACCGGCAGGCAATGCCAAGCTGCAGGATAACCGCTACGTTCCCGTCGTTACCTATGATTTCCGGCGAGCCGCGCAATTCATGCCCCTGCTGGCGCCCGGTGGAGGCCCCACGCTGCTCTGCCCGGCAGAACGGGCTCCCTATCCCCAAGGGCCCATTGATGTGGAAATTCCCGGGTATCCACAAAGCTTCACCGCCATGGTGCGTCACCTGCCGGCAGACCACCTGCTCATGCGTTTGCAGCAAACCGGTGCCCTTCTGGTACAACCGGAGCAACTCGCTCAGCTATCTCGTTTTTCCCTCAATACGCGCTACTTGCGTATGATTCTGCAAGTGGATGATTTGCAGGGAGCCGAGTCCCTGCACAAAGTCACCCGCTTCCTCACCCGCCTCCAGAAATATGAACGCGTAGAGGGCAGCGTTTCCTCAGCTGCCGACCTGCTGGAGGAAATGGATATCATCCTGGGCAACCAGAACCAGTGCCGCGCCACCTTCTGCCTGGGCATCGTCTTCATTGTGGGTGTGCTGCTCACGGCTCTGGCCGGCATGGAATACCGTCAGAATGAGTTCATCTACACGCTCATGAAGAGCTTTGGCATCACCCCCATCCTGCTGGTGGGCAGCTTCATTATGGAGAACCTGGTGCTGGTTTCAGCCTCATTTGCAGCGGCCATCTATGTATTCATGAAGGCACAAAGCATCATTGTGGCGCAGTTCAAACTGGGTCAATACAGTCTTTCCCTGCAGGAAATCATGCCGGAAATCCAGCTCATTTCCGCCACCCTGCTCCTCTGCGTGCTGGTATCCTCCATTCCCATCATCGTGGCCGCCAACCGGCAAATCGGCCGCGTACTGAAATAAAGCGGCACATACGGCCTGCAAGGCAGAATCCATACATGGTGCATGCCTATTTTTCACATCCATCAAAAAACGTATTCGCCCGGATAAAACAAGAACCCGGAGAAATGCATCTCCGGGTTCCTGATGATTGATATTGGAGAGAGAGGATTAGGCCTTCTCGTTCTGCACCATGACGAGGCGGAGAGGCGTGGAGGACACGAGCTCACCATCGAGGGTCACGTTGACAGCATAGGTGCCAACCTTCTCGAAAGTAAGACCCTGGAAGTTCATGATAAGGTTGCGGGTCAGGAAGGAAGCGCCCTCGGGCAGAGCTACCTTGAGGTCACCCACGATGGGCATGCGCTCCTTGTCGAGCGGAGCACCGTCCTCATCAACAATGGAGATACCAAGCTTGTGGTCACCAGAATCCTCAGGGGTGAGGCAGAGGCGCAGGGCCAGGGCGCAAGCCGGGTGAATCACGGGGAATTGACGGGCAAAGAGAGTATCAAAGGCACCCTGCACGCAGAGCTTGCCCTGATAGTCGGCGGCGTAGTCGCAAAGGACGGCAACTTGAATATCCATGGTTGTTAATTGGTTTATTTAATTAGGAATCTTTAGGTCATCCTCCATCACGGAGGAAAAATGACTTCTCTACTTCTATCACAAATGCGCGGCGTTTCAAGCACAAAATGAAACATCTTGCCTCGCTGACACAAGTGCTCCGCTTTTTTTCCTTCAAAATACCTGACTGGGTAAAAACACCCGCTGCACGCGAATAAAGAAACCCCCGGAGAACGAAACGTATCCGTCTCCGGGGGGTTGAATTTCTGCCAAGCTTCTATCAGAAGTTCACGCGGTAGCCCACGGTGCCGTTCACCTTGGTGTAATCCGCGCGGAGTTCCACGGAAGCATCCATGAAGAGGCTTGCACCGGCATCACCCAGCGGGATGGTCAGACCGGCACCGGCCTCAAGGCCAATGGCGCCCTGCTCCGTGGCATCTACCTC
>JAZSQS010000048.1:0-22646 GCA_045538105.1 Akkermansia sp. | reverse complement strand
ACAACTATGGCTAAATACGCTATTAACGGTTTCGGTCGCATTGGTCGCAATGTGCTTCGCGCCATGTCCCAGGCCGAGCTCGAGAAGGTTGTTGCTATTCACGACCTTACCCCCATCGCTACCACTGCTCACCTGCTTAAGTATGACTCCACGCAGGGCAAGTTCAAGGGCACCATCGAGGTTGATGGTGACAACCTGATTGTGAACGGCCACCCCATCAAGATTGTTGGCGGTATGCTGGGTCCGGATCAGCTTCCCTGGGCTGAGCTGGGTGTTGACGTGGTGCTTGAGTCCACCGGTCTCTTCACCGCTCGCGAGAAGGCTGAGGGTCACATCAAGGCTGGCGCCAAGAAGGTTCTCATCTCCGCTCCTGCCAAGAACCCCGACCTGACTTTCTGCATCGGCATCAACGACAACGAGTACGACGCCGAGAAGCACAACATCGTGTCCAACGCTTCCTGCACCACGAACTGCCTTTCCCCCATGGTGAAGGTTCTGAACGACAAGTGGGGCATCGAGAAGGGTATGATGAGCACCATCCACTCCTACACGAACGACCAGCGCATCCTTGACCTGCCGCACAGCGACCCCCGCCGCATGCGCGCCGCTGCTATCAACATCATCCCCACCACCACTGGCGCTGCCAAGGCTATCGGTGAGGTGATTCCTCAGCTCAAGGGCCTGCTCAACGGTGCTTCCTTCCGCGTACCCACCCCGACTGGTTCTCTGACCGACTTCGTGGCCGTGCTGAAGAGCGATGTGACCGTGGAGGAAGTGAACGCCGCCATGAAGGAAGCTGCTGAGGGTCCGCTCAAGGGCATCCTCGAGTACTCCGAAGAGGCTCTCGTGCTTCAGGACATCGTGTCCAACCCCCACTCCTGCATCTTTGACGCTGGCTTCACCTATGTGGTGGGCGGCAACATGGTGAAGGTTTGCGGCTGGTACGACAACGAATGGGGTTACTCCAACCGCGCCGCTGAGGCCATGAAGAAGCTGGGCGACAGCATCTGCTGCTGCTGCAAGGGCTAAGCCCTGCCAGCTGACTCATTGAGTTAGCACTTTATAATCCCCGGAAGGTTCTGCACTGAGCTTTCCGGGGATTTCTTTTCCTGCAAGAATGAGTCTGGTGCAGATTCCATCAGCTCTCCTTTGTTGTTTTGTCCCGAATGCTTGATGCAGGGTAAGATTGTGAATAACTTGTGAATAACTTTTTCTTGATATTAGAGCAGAAGAGTGTAGAATGAGAGACGTACTTACTATGAACTCTCTTTTCAAGTCAGCCTTGGTGGTGGCAGGTGCCGTCGTGCTTTCAGCCTGTTCAGAATCAGCAGAAGGTGTGTGGTTGGGCGAATGCCGGAATGATACCATAAATGCCAAATCGGGTGTTAAGATGACCATCAAGCAGGAGGGGGACAAGTTGCAAGGCGTAGTGATGTTGCAGGATGATTTGTACGGAAGCGGCCATTTTATCGGGTACATGAATGGGAAGGATGTGACAATCCGTTCCGAAGGAGACACCCAGACCTTTGTTAATATTACCTGGAGCGGCAAGATGAAGGATGGTGAGTTCAAAGGAACCTACCGGGTGGAGCCAACCCCCTCAGCCACATTGCTGGGTAAGCGAATCCAGATGGGGAGTTTTACCCTTATGAGACAATAATTCCGTATTGAGGGGGAGGTGCCAGCGGGTATGGAAGGCAGGAGTTCGCACGGGTGGGCGCACTTGCTGACCTTGGGCGCCTTTGTCTGTTTTGGGCTCATGAGCCCCATGTGCAAGTGGGCCATGGAGAGCTCGCTCATTACGGGTGTCAGTATGGCATGTTTTCGCCTGTGTGGAGCAGCAGCGCTATTCTGGCTGATTTCTCCACTGGTGCCGAAGCAGGGAATAGCCCGGGGGGATTGGTGGAAACTCGTGCTCATGTCACTCTGTGGCATGGGGATTAACCAGTTCTGCTATGTTGTGGGCGTTCAGTATACTTCTCCAACGAATGCGTGCGTGATTACGACCAGCACCCCGGTTTTCACCTTTGTGCTTGCAGCTTTGTTTTTGCATGCAAAGGTAACCGTGCGGAGGGTGGCGGGATTGGTCATTGCAGTAGCGGGGGCTCTGGTCCTCATCCTGGGGTCACAGATGGAGGGTGGCCGCAGTGGAAACTCTTTAGGAGATGCCATTTGTTTGTTTTCCCAATTTTCTGCCTCGTGCTATTTTGTTTTTTTCAGCGGCGTTATCAGGAAGTATCACCCCATTGTGCTGATGAGGTGGTTGTTCCTGATATCTGCCGTGTTGACGGCTCCGCTCTGGCTTCAAGAGGTTATGGCGATTTCCTGGGCACAATTGGGTAGACCTGAGTTGCTGGGGGCTGCCTACGTGGTGGTTTTTGGCTCCTTCGTCAGTTATCTACTGATGATTGTGGGACAGCGGCATCTGGAACCCGCCACTGTGACCGCATATAACTATATTCAGCCCATTATTGCAGCCAGCGTGGGTATATGGCTTGGGGTGGATGAATTGACCTGGCAAAAGATTGCAGCCGTGCTGCTGATTGCGGCAGGTGTGTGGGCAATTTCACGCAGCCGAGTGAAACAGGAAGCTTGACCTGGTGCCGGGTATAGCCTATAATACGAGAGTCATGATTCTAGCCGCCACCATTCAGACCAAGATTCTGGAGCTTCTCCCGCTGTTGTGTACATATGTGTGTTTTGGTATGTCCCTGGTGTGCGTGTTACGTGGCATGCGTATGTTCACCAAGCGTTACCAGATGCAGCATGAAGGTCTGCACGCCAGTTCGGCAGTAAAGCGCCATGATGTGAATGGGGCAGAGGTTTATTACCCGGTTTTTGCATATACCGGGGCAGATGGCCAGCTTTTTGATATTATGGGTGAGGAGGCGTTTTCTTCTGAGCAGGAGGCGCTGCTGGCTCACCGCCCTCCTGTTTATGCAGATGAGCGTCCGGATGCCGCACAGGAACGTAGTTGCCTTGTGCTCTTCATGCGTCCGCTCGGCATGCTCATCCTTGGACTTGCCTTCCTTGGAGGAATGGTGCTGGCCATTTCCCTCTTGCCGAAATAATGCACAGCTCCGGGCTTTACACTGGAGTTGCTCCGTGGTAGGATGCTGGCCATGACCAGTATGCCAGAGGGCTTTTCGTTGCGTTTGGGAAATGCAGGCGATTTTGCTGCCGTGCGCGCATTCTATGACCAGCTTATTGATGATATGGTGAATCTGCCGTACCATCCCATGTGGGACAAGGAGGGGCATCCGTCAGATACATATTTGGAGCAGGCCTTGGAGCAAGGAGAAATGTGGCTTGCCATCATGAATCCGGATAAGGTGGTGGGCGCTTTGATTGTGAACCACGCTGCCAATGAGGGGTATTTTTCCATTCCCTGGCGCGTGCAGGCTGAGCGTGGAGAGTTTTCCGTACTCCATGCTTTCGGTATTTCCCGCCAGTTTCAGGGCCGGGGGCTGGGGTCTGCCATGATGAACTTCATCATTGCACGTGCGCGCGAAGCAGGGCAGAAGGCTATTCGCCTGGATTTGATTGATTTCAACTTGCCGGCTCAACGGGCTTACCTCAAATTAGGCTTTGTCAAATGCGCTGAAGTGAGAATGTATTATAAGGAGGTGGGCTGGCAATTATTTCATATGTTTGAACTGCCGCTCTGAGATACCAAGAAAGGCGCACCTGCCTACAGGCAGGTGCGCCTCCTTGTCTCTCTATTCATGAATGCTCTTTACAGAGCAGGTTTTTTCGGGGTAGGTGTCTCACCGGTACCCTTGAAGGTTTTGTTCGGCAGCCAGGTCTGGTTGCGTCCCAAGAAGGCAATTTTGCCTCGCACAATGAGCTTTTCACCCTCACGCCAGATTTCGCAGCCATAAACCTTGCCCTTCTGCGGGTCAAGAATCTCTCCTCCGCTGTATGTCTTGCCGTCTTTCTCCAAGTCCCAGATGATGGTCAGTCCTTTAATAGCAGGACTTCCTTTAATTTTTGCCTTCGCTCCGGGATTAAGCAGCAGCTCTACCACGCGACCGTAGTATTTGCCCTGGTACTCGTATATCTGTACCACGCTTTTTGCTTCCTTTGTTTCATCGTCAATGGTTGTCCAGTAGCCTGTTACGTTGGCTGTTGCCTGGGCTGCCAGTGTGCAGAGGCCCATGACTGCTGTAAGAAGAATCTTTTTCATAGCTCGTATTATGGTTGAGGAAATGACGGGACCATTTCTAATGAAGCTAGAGTATGGTCTACATGTGGAGTATGCTCCAGCCTAGGGCAAAAGTCAAGAATAATTTATAGGGGAGAAGATTGTTATTTTTGCTCAATCCTGCTCGTTGCGGTGTTTGACGAGATGGTGGACAAAGTAGAGCGGGAGTCCGAAGATGAGGATGAGGAGCAGGGGGGTAAAGACGTAGAGGTAGAGGCGCAGGTAGAGAGTGCAGGTATGATCACCTGCATCAGCTCCGATTTTCCACCAATGGTAGGTAGCCGTGGGGTTCCAGCTGAGCGGGGAGGTGGGATTGAGGTGAAGCAGGCCTCTTCTTGCCATGGCGGCAGGGAAACCACGGTTGCTGGCGGTGATGTAGTATTCGTCCGCCAGAGCGCTTTCACCCACACTGTCGTAATAACGTCCCAGCTCGTAGGGTGCGAAGGGACTTTCCAGCACGGAATCTGCATATTGAAGGATTTTGAGTCCCTCTGCCTGGTCTGCTTCAATCCCCTCGCCAAAGATGAGCATAGAGCCGGCTTTTACAGCAGCATCTGCATGACCCTGTTGGGCGGCAGCACGGTATGCGTGCAGGGCCTCCTCTCCCTTACCTTGTTCCTGCAGCAACCATGCATGGTGGTAGAGCGCAGCCGGCACCTGCGCGGCTACTGCCTTTTCAAGGTAGAGCGCGCCTTTGGTGGGGTCTTTGGGAACACCCTTGCCTTTCAGGTAGGCATCTGCCGCCACGTAGGCCATTTGGGCGTCTTTTCCCTTGTCAGCAAGCATTTCCGCGTAGCGGAGAGCTTTTGTTTCATCTGCTGTGGTTCCAATCCCCTTAGTGAAGACTTTGAAAAGCTGATAGGCTGCGGGAAGAGCGCCGGCAGTGGCAGCTTTTTCCAGTTTTTCAATGCCGGCCTTGGCATTTTGAGGAATCCCAAGGCCGTTGAGCTCCATGTAGCCCTGCCAGTAGAGCGCTTCTGCGTCACCTCTCCCTGCAAGGGAGGAATAGGTGGTATAGGCTTTGGAATAGGCAGATTTGGCTGCCTCCGGGTTATTTTGCTTGCTGTACAAATCTCCCAGAATGAAGGCGGCCGAAGGTTCGCCGGTTGCAGAGAGTCGGTTGAACCATTCAATGCTGCGTGGAGTATCAGCCGGGACCACTTCATCGCCAGTCATGAAGAGGCGGGCCAGCATCCACATGGCGGCCTGATCTCCCGCTTTGCCCTTTTCCGAGAGATTGGAAATGAGACGGTCTGCCCAAGCAGCCGCCTGGGTGCTGTGTCCCTTGAGGGCATATCGCAGGTAAAGCTGGCGTTGGGAATAGGCATCGCCCTTTTCTGCCTCCGTTTTGAGGTGCGCCACACTTTGCTCCATGCGGGTATCATCGCAAGTGAGCGCAGGGTTCGGCGCCTCTGCAAGCAAGGGGAGGGTAAGCAGGAGGGTGAGAAGCAGATGGCGTTTCATAATGCAGGGAATTTGACCTGGATGAGGATAAGGATGTTGAAAATAACACCGGTGCTGAGCAAGGATCGCCAGCACCGGTGGAAGTGTAAGGATGGTGCTCTGTTATTCACCGTGGCGGAAACCGCCCGCACGGCGATTGTTGCTCTGACGGTTGAATGGCTTACGGGCTCCGAAAGACTTGTGCTCACCGAAGCTGCGGCGTTCACCATTAAAAGAGCGTCGCTCACCAAAGGACTTGCGCTCACCGAAGCTGCGGCGTTCACCATCAAAGGAGCGTCGCTCACCAAAGGACTTGCGCTCACCGAAGCTGCGGCGTTCACCATTAAAGGAGCGGCGCTCGCCAAAGGACTTGCGCTCACCGAAGCTGCGGCGCTCGCCGTCAAAGGAGCGGCGCTCGCCAAAGGACTTGCGCTCACCGAAGCTGCGGCGCTCACTATCAAAGGAGCGGCGCTCGCCAAAGGACTTGCGCTCACCGAAGCTGCGGCGTTCACCATCAAAGGAGCGGCGCTCGCCAAAGGACTTGCGTTCACCGAAGCTGCGGCGATCGCCTCCGGAGCTCCGGGACTCCTCCCGGCGGTTCCGGGGAGCCCGGCCAAAGGGTCTGCGGTTGTCTTCGCGCTCTGGCTCAAATGCTTCGCCTTCCGTAAACTTGGTAGCAATACCCAGGGCTTCTTCCTCGGTTTCGAAGTCAGCGGGGTTGAACACGTAATTGGCATCATCGTCTTCCTCAACCTTGTCCGCAATTTGGCTGGGACGCGGTTTGAAGACCTGCTTGGCACCCATAAGGCCTTTGCGGCGGCGCGGGTTTGTGCCTGCCTGTTCAATCTGTTCTGCAGTCATGAGCTGGCAGTGGCCGGGTTCCAAATCTCCACCCCAGAGGGAACCAATGCGTACGCGCACCAGCTTCTTGACCCGGAGACCGAGGCAGGAGAACATTTGGCGAACCTGGCGCTTGAGCCCTTGCTCCAGCACGACGCAGGCGCGGCGGGCAGAGAGTCGGGAAACATACTTGGCCTTGGCCTGTCCTTCAGGAATGCGGACTCCCTTGAGCAGTTGGATGAGGACGCTGCTGTCAAATGCCTGGTCGAGCGTGACCCAGTATTCTTTCTCGATTCCACCGCTGGGATGCGCCAGGTTCTGGCACATGCTGCCGTTGTTAGTGAAGATGAGCAGACCTTCGCTGTCGGCATCCAAGCGTCCCACATAGTTGGCGTGACGGTACTTGGCCGGCAGCAAATCATAAACGGTGCCAATGGCTCCCTGGGCGTCCCGGCTGCATACGTAGCCGCGGGGTTTGTTGAGCAGGATAACCACTTCCTCCTGCGGAACAGCGCGGCGGCCGTCCACTTTTACAAAGTCGGTGGGCATGACTCGCAGACCTGGTGTGTCCACCGCCTTGCCATTCACTTCTACGCGGCCTTCTGCTATGAGCCGGTCAGCGGCTCTGCGGCTTTCGTAGCCACACATGGCCAGAAACTTGTTGAGGCGCACGCTACCCTCCGGGGCAGCAGGATAGCCGTTTTCTTCAGACATAGTACAAATCTTGAAATATGGCGGGATAAAGGAAGCCCCGCGGTCGCCACAACCGGGGGGCTCCAGAAAAATTGAGTTCCCTCTCGTGAGGGGCTGAATCAGGCTTCGAACTTGGTCTTGGGCAGACCAATGGGACTCTGGCCTTCCTTCCACTGACCGCGTTCCTTCATGAGCTTCACGCGCTCGAAACGCTTGAGAACAGAACGCTTGCCGCCGACGGTACCAGTAGCCTTGAGTGTGGAGTGCTTGGACATATTTGTGTGTTTTGTAAAGGTTAACTCCGCATCACTGCGGAAATGAGGTGGGTTCTTATACAGCAGAACCAGGCGAATTGCAAGCCAAATTTCTGACTTTTTTGCAAATCTCTGAAAAGATGAAATAAAATGGGACTACTGATGCGCTTTACTGTTGAAAGCCTAATACGTCACAGTTGCGATTTTCGCTTGACGTCCCCCCCAGCCCTGGAGTACCATAGGCGGGTACCTAGGAAACGTTTAAACCTGAACAATCCTAAATTATTATGAATACAAAATACATTCTCGCATCCCTGGCTGTCGGCTGCGCTGTGCTGGCCTCCTCCTGCTCCACCATGGTTGATGGCAACTATGTTTCTTCCACAAAGGTGGGTTATGGCTCTCAGGCTTTCCCTGCTACTGTGATTGCTGCCAAAAACGTGACCATCGAGACGACGAGCACCGCTAAGAACGTGGGCACGGGCGTGGGTGGAGCCATTGGTCTGGGCGCAGGTCAGTTGCTGGGTAAGGGCAAGGGCCGTGTTGCTTCCACTGTGGGCTTTACCGCTCTTGGTGCTCTTGCTGGTCGCTATGCTACGAACGCCCTGGGTAATACGAAGGGGCAGCAACTCACGGTTCAAATTGATGGACAGGATCAGTACTACTCTGTGACGCAGCCTGTGTCTAAACAGTACGGCTACATCTCTGTGGGTACCCACGGTATCTACTACCATGGCACCAACAACAGCCGTTTCGAACCCGATTCCGTGAACTAATTGCTTCTGGAACTAAGAATAATTTGACAAGGAAGGCTCCCTCGAATGAGGGGGCCTTTTTTGTCGCAATATTTTTTATCAGGCTTTAATGATTGACAATGTGAGCAGGATGATGATTCTGCTACGCGTAACCAGAATGGGGTAAACAGGGTATGAAAAACCACCCATGGTAAAGCAACCATGGGTGGTGAACGAAATGATTACTATGATCACTTGGCGTCAGCCTCCTGCGCTTCGAGCATGGCGTAGGCTGCCACTTCATCTGGATCCTCGCCGTGATGCCCCTTGGTTATTTTGGAGCGGAAGAGCTTCATGATGAATACGAAGGAGCAGGGGATGAAGAATACACCCAGGGCGGTGGCAATTGTCATGCCAATGACCACCACCACGCCGATGGAGTTGCGCGCAAGAGCGCCAGAACCTTCGGCCAGCACCAGGGGAACGCAACCCAGAATAAAGGCGAAGGAAGTCATGAGAATGGGGCGCAGACGCATGCGGGCAGCCGTTACGGCAGCTTCAACTAGCTCCTGCCCGCGTTCCATCTGCAGCACGGCGAATTCCACGATGAGGATGGCATTCTTGGCCGCAAGGCCCACGAGCATCACCAGACCAATCTGGGCATACATGTTGAGGTCAAGCTTGGTCAGGAGCAGACCGAGGAAGGCTCCCAGCACGGCGATGGGAACAGTCATGAAAATGGCAATGGGCAGAGTCCATTTTTCATACAGTGCCGCCATAATCAGGAAGGCGAACACGGCCGAGAGGGCGAAAATGGAACCTAGTCCAAGTCCATCCTGAACTTTCTTTTCCTGGAAACTCATGTCTACGTATTCCATGGCGAACTTGGTGGTATCCATGGTTTCGGCAAAGACCTCTTCAACCGCAGCCATGGCTTGAGCCGTGGAGTAACCCTCCTTGGGGGAGACGGAAATCTTGGCCGAATTGTAGTTATTGTTTCGCCATACGAACTCAGTATCGGCAATGTCCTTGATCGTGACCAGCGTGCTGAGGGGAACAGAATCGCCCTTGGCATTGCTGACGTAGAAGTTGGCAATCTGCTCCGTATTGGCGCGGCTTACGCCGGCAGCCTGCATGTAGACCTGCCACTGCTGGCCGAACTGCGTGTAGTAGTTCACAAAGCTGGAGCCATTAAAGCACTGCAGGAGTGAATTGGCTGCGGCATAGTCTACGCCCTGGGCCAGGCATTTTTCCTTATCAATGGCAATGCTCTTCTGGGGTACCTGGGGAAGCATCATATCAGAGGCCTTGGCAATGGCCGGGTGCTTCATGAGGGCTGCTTCCAGGCGCTGCGCCTGCTCGTACAGGGGAAGAACTCCCTGACCATCCAAATCCTCAAGGGCAAAGGTGATATCATTACCCACGCCTACACCAGGAATGGCAGGCGGGCTTACCAGGAAGCTCACGCCGTCCACTCCGCACATGGCGAGTTTTGCCTGTACTCGCTTTTGAACATCTGCAGCAGATGGAATCCGGCCGTTCTCCATGAGCGGGCGTTCTGCGTAGGGCTTGAGACACGCAAAGAAGGAGAGCGCATTGGTCGTCTGCACGCCGATGACCAGGTTCATACCGATGATGGATACGGCGAAATCGGTGGTGGGTTCTTCCAGAAGTACTTTTTCCACAGGAACCACTTGCTCCGTGAGGCGCTGGAGGGAGACACCCGGTTTCATGATGACGCCGCCAATGAGGAAGCCTTGGTCTTCAGCGGGCAGGAAGCCGCCGGGTACTTGTTTGGAAACCGGGATGATGCAGGCCGTAATACCGGCTAGCAGTGCCATGGAAATGGTGAGGTGCTTGCAGAGCCAGTGGCAGGCCTTGGAGAATTGGTCAGCCACGGCATCATAGCACCTGTTGAAGAGTTCATACAGCGGGGTAAGCAGGGAACGGTGCTCTTTCTTGGGCTGTAGCATGAGGGCCGACAGCGCTGGTGAGAGCGTGAGGGCGTTGAATGCCGAAATGAGCATGGATACGGCGATGGTCACCGCAAATTGCTGGAACAACGTACCTGTGATACCCGGCAGAAGGGCGGTGGGCAGGAATACGGCGGCAAGTACCAGGGCAATGGCCACTACCGGACCACTTACTTCCTTCATGGCTGCAAAGGTGGCCTGGCGCGGGGTCATGCCATTTTCCATGTGCGCTTCAACTGCTTCTACCACCACAATGGCGTCATCCACCACCAGACCAATGGCCAGCACCATGCCCAGAAGGCAGATGGTATTGAGCGTAAAGCCCAGCATGGGGAAGAAGATGAAGGTCGTTACCAGCGATACGGGAACGGCAATGAGCGGAATGAGCGTAGCACGCCAGCCTTGCAGGAATACGAATACGACCAGCGCCACCAGCACCATGGCCTCAAACAAGGTGTGGGCAATTTCTGAAATGGAGTCTCGCACTGTGGTGGTGGTGTCCAGCGCTACGAATCCGCGCATGCCTTCCGGCATGACCTTGGATTTTTCTTCCAGCAGAGCCTTGACTTTGTTGACGGTTTCAATGGCATTGGAACCAGCGGCTTGGTAAATGGCAATGGCCGTACCGGGACGCCCGTTAATCCGGCTGGCCAGGGAGTAGGTCTGGGAGCCAAGCTCGATGCTTGCAATGTCCTTGAGGTAAACAGCCTGCGTTCCTTTCTGGCGCACAATGATGGAGTTGAACTCATCCACGGAGGTCATGCGCCCCTGGTTGCGGATGGTGTAGGTGAACTCCTGACCATCAGGCATGGGTTCAGCACCCACGGCACCGCCAGGGTTGATGGCATTCTGCGTACTGACGGCGTTGTATACCTCCTGCACGGAGATGCCCTTCTGAGCCATTTTGTCAGTGTCCAACCAGATACGGATAGCAAAGCGAGCGCCGAAAACCTGCACATCGCCCACGCCTTCAACGCGCTTGAGAGGGTCTACCAGGTTCAGGAAGGCGTAGCCCGTGAGACTGACCGGCTCAAAGAACCCTTGCGGGGAATCCAGAGCGTAGAGCATGAGCGGCAGACCGGAGGACTGCTTGATGGTAATGCCCATCTGTGAAACCATGCTGGGCAGCTGGCTGGTTGCCTGGCTGTATCGCATGTAGGTGTTCTGCTGGTCTGTGTTGGGATTGGAGCCAGGCTCGAAGATAACGTTGAGACTGCACGCTCCATTATTGGAGGAGGTGGAGTTCATATAGTCCATCTTCTCTACGCCGGAAAGTTGAAGCTCAATGGGAGTTGCCACTGATTCAGCCACCTCTGTGGCGTTTGCTCCAGGATAGCTGGCGCTCATCTGGATGGTAACCGGGGCAATGTCCGGGTATTGAGAGATGGGCAGTGCCACCATGCTGATGAGACCCAGCAGGGTGGTCACCACGGCAATAACACCGGCGATAATGGGATGTTTAATGAAAAACGGAGACATAATTCAGAAGGAAGGAGGTGTAGTATTCTTACTCGTACTGGGTAACTTCTTTGACCGGTTCAGCCGTGATGGATGGTGTTACCGTCTTGGTCGGTACATAGATGAAAGGCTGGGGTGTCAGCTTGTTGACGGGGGCTTGAGCTGCCTCGTTGGCGGCGTAGCTTTGGGCTGCCATCATGGAGCCTTCTACCACTACCGGTACATCGGTAACCTTGGCAAAGCCCATCTGCTTCAGAACCATTTCCATGAGGGAGTTGCAGCCTTGTCCGTAAGCAATCAAATCCAGTTCATCCTTGGCACCAGCTTCGCGGAGTACCAATTCACGGAAATCCGGGGCTGCTTTCATGCGGAGCAGCAACTCGCCCCAGTTGCTGACACCAGCCTCTTTCAAGACTGACTCCGGGAGACTCTTGCCCGCTTGCTTTTCCAACAATTCGCGGAAGTTGTTTGCGCCGGCCTGCTTGAGGATGAGTTCGCCCCAGTTCTGCACCTTGGCTCCGCCCAGGATGACTGCTTCCAGATTCGGAGCCTTGGTCTTGGCAAGAATCATTCCTGCAACAACCGTTCGGTTGGGCTCAATAACCTGAAGGGGCTGTACATATTCCTTGCCTGCTCCGTTATCCCGCTTGAGGTTGATGATGGGACCCTTGGTGATGGGGAGCATCTGTGCTGTGTTGTCTGGCTTGAGAATTACAATTAAATCCATCCCCTTGGCGTTAAGCGGAGCACGGGCTGGAACAAGACATGCATTGACAATGGGATCCATCTTGGCTCGCACGGTGACGGCCATGCCGCTGCGCAACATCGCTTTGTCGTTTTCGACATGCCCTACCACTTCCAAGGTTCCGGTGCTGGTGCTCAGGGTATTATTGGCTGTGACGATATAACCTTTCTTCGGGTACAGGGTGTTATCGTCCAGGATGAGGTCAAAGTCCTGCTTGCGGGCTTTGTCTGGGTTGGCTTTGCGAACCCGGTGGTTGGTGAACCCCTGCATGGCGCCGCGGCCACTCATGCCGAAATCAACCCGTATGGGGTCGACGGAGGAAAGCGTGACAAGTGGTTCCGGGTCAGATGCACTGACCAGGGCTCCGATGGAGGGCTTGTGAATCCCGATGCGACCGTCAAAGGGTGCCCTCACCGTGGTGTACCCCAGGTTGATTTCCGCTTGGTGGACGGCTGCCTGCATCTGGGCAATGGCCGCCTCAGCCTTTCGGACGGCTGCTTCATTGGTAGAAACGAGAGTCTCGCTGTCTGTTACCACTTTATCGGAAATAGCACCGGGGGTCGTTTCCCTCAGTTTAAGGTAGCGATCCAGGTTCTGGCGGCTCATGGTGAGTTGGGCCTGGGCCTGTTCCCTCGCCGCTTTGGCTGCTGTAAGATTGGCTCGCGCTTCATCTAAAGTCGCTTGATAGGGAGCAGGGTCTATGGTGAAGAGGATATCGCCCTTCTTGACCATGCTGCCATCCTTGAAGTGCTGTTTGAGCAGAAAACCGCTAACTTGGGGGCGAATGTCGGTTTCATCTACGCCGCGGAGGGAACCAAACCAAGTGCCGATTTCTGAAACGTCTTGCTGTAGCATGTTGCTGACCTTGACCGGGAAGGGGGGCAGCGTGGGCTTGGCCTCTGCATTGACCTTGCCTTGCTTCATTTGTTCTGCCCGTTCAGCAGCTGCCACAAGGGCTGGATCGGGAGCTGGCTTGAAGGTGAAGGCCTCCGTTTTGATGGAGGTGGGTTTTTCTCCCTTTTGTAATCGACTGTTGGCGGAGGAGATGTTGACCGCCAGCAGGGCATTTTCGGCATCGGTTACCACGGGTGCCTCTGCAGGGTTTTCATACCCCAGTTCTGCGAGAACCTTGGTGAGGGACATACTGCCGTAGTCCTTAACGGAAACCATGGTCTGCACAGAGTGATACCCATTCTCTTCCTGCACGTTGATCTTGTATTCTCCTCCCAGGTGTATGGGTACCATGTGGGGAACGCTTTGCTTGTCTACAACCAGGATGAAATGGTTGAGCAGCACGTTGCGGATAGCGGCTTTGGGTACCAGCATGGCTTTACCGGTTTCAAGGGGAATCTTTACCCGCACCGGCATACCTCCTCGCAGAACATTATCCGGATTGGGGATGACGCCTTCTACGTTCACCAGGCCTGATGAAGTCAACACGCTATCCATGGCTACCAGAGTACCTTTGTGCGGGAGCGCAGAACCATCCTCCATGAGGAGCTGGAATTGGGGGGCGGCGGGAGCATCTGTGCTGTTGGTACCAATGTTGCCGTACTTGCTGAAGATGTTGAGCAGGTGGTCACCGTTGACGGAAAAATCGACCCGGATGGGGTCTATGGAGGTGATGTTGGCCAGTTTGGTGGCGGGGCTTACCAAATCTCCTATGGAGACGGCGGCTGTGCCGATGATGCCATCGTAAGGCGCGCGGATGACCGTGTAATCCAGGTTAATCTGCGCCTTGTTGACGGCTGCCTGCTGCTGCCCGATCTGGGCTTTTGCTGCCTCCACCTGAGCCTGGGCGGCTTTCAGGGTTTGCTGGGCATCCGTGAGGTCTTTCTCTGAAACGGAACCTGACTGTACCAGCTGAGAGTAGCGCTTGACGTCCAATGCAGCCTTCTTTTCTGTGGCTTGGGCAGCGGTGAGGGTGGCCTGTGCGGCCAGCAGATTGGCTTTGCTGCGCTCCAGCTCAGCCTCAAAGAGCTTGGGATCAATGCGGAACAGTACATCCCCCGCTTTGACGGTGGTTCCTTCTTTGTATTCCTGAGATATCAGGAACCCTGTGGTGCGGGGATGAATGTTGGTATCCTGCTCACCACGGAGGTAACCAAACCATTCACCGTAATCTGTGACTTCCTGGTGGCGGATGTTGAATACTTTGATGGAAGGCGTGTTTTCCTGGGCTGCTGCTGTCGGGGTGTCTTTTTCCGGGAAGCAGGAAGGAAGGAGTCCGAGCGTGCAACCGCCTAGTGCAATGGCCAGAATCGAATGACGAGACATGGTGCGTGAATTGATGGATAAAATGAGAAGGTGTGTGACTGCCCTTGTTGTTAGTTTGCAGAGGTGCCAGCACTTGGGATGGAATCTTCCTGGCTTCGCATGGCATTGAGTACGGCGCTGACGAGGCGCTGCCTGTCGCTTCGGGCTGCTGCTGCCAGCTGCAGGAAATCGGCCAGATGGAAGTTACCATGTGTACGGAGGAATTCCCGGTCTTTCTCATCCCCGTACATGATGCTTGGATCCAGGATGCCGAAAATCTTGGCTTCAGCCTTGCGGATGATGCGCGGAAGGTAGGGTATCTCCTGGAATTCGTCCGTTTCAGGAGGAAGGTCAGCGGTGGTAATGGGACGGGCATTACCGGACATGCCGCGCATGGCGTTCAAAAAATAGTGGCGACGCACTGCGGCAATGAGCAGGGTGGTGCTGGGGCTGGGAGCTCCTTTCTCTGCGTACTCGCGCACATAGCCATGCATCTCCGCAGGTTGGTAGCCAATGGTCTTGAGGAAATCCTGTTCCTCCGGCAGGTAGAAGCGCTCAGCCGGTGTCTGCGGGTTGAGCTGGTAGCGTTCTACCGCTTCTCGAAAAAGAGCCATGAAGCGATCATTCCATTCCATGGAGGAATTATATGAGCTCTATGGACTCATTGCAAGTGGAAAACTTGCCTTCTGACCGTATAACATCAAATATGTTTTTCTTCCCTTTACTTCTTGCGCCAAAGTAACATGATTCCTCCGTAAACTAACGCGCCGAGCAGAGCACAGCTCAGGAGGCAGCCCAGGATGAATTCGACTCCGAGAATCCACAGGTTGACTCCACTGAGCAGGTGCAGGGCGTTCCTCCACCCCTCCGTGGCCGCAGCGGCTGTTTGTTGAATCAACTCCATGCTGACGCCGCTGCCTGTGCTGCAATAACTGAGCAACCATGCTCCTGCATACCACTGGAGAGGCCAGGCAACAATCTGGTAACCAGGAAATGAAATCCAGCACGTGAGTACCGACATGGGGATGTTCCCCTTGCTGCGAGCGCTGCACAGAATGGCAAAAATGGTTTGCATGGGAACGGGCGCCAAGGCCCAGGCTGTCCCCCATGCGGAGCCTATGGCAACGCTGCGTTTCTCCCAGAGCCAAAGTGAGGGCGTGAAGAGTTGCTCCGGCAGCATGAGTGCCCAGAGCTTGCTGGTGCTGCGTTTTTGTTGCAGATAGACATCCACTCTCTGCACCAGTTCATTGTAGCTGAACTTCATGCCTGGTAAAGAGATTCTACCAGTTCAACACTGCGGCGGGTTGCTCCTGAGTGTACATGTAGGGCCTGGTAGGCGCGTTCGCAGCGTTCTGCCGTTTCCTGGCTACCGTTCAGGGCTCGGTGGATGGTACTGGTCAGTTGATCTGCCTCACAACGCAGGATGGCATTTTCCTGCATGAGTAGGGTGACCAGGTCTGCAAAGTTCGTCATATCCGGACCAATGATGACTGGCTTGCGGGCAGCGATGGCCTCCACCGGATTCTGGCCGCCAGATGCCAGGAAGCTCTTGCCAATGACTACGGCATCTGCCAGGGCAGTCCAGTCTCTCAATTCTCCTGTTGTATCGGCCACATAGCAGATATTTTCCGGAATTTCTGCGGGGATTTCCCCAGTGGTGCGGAGCAGGGGGGTAAAGCCGGCTGCGTTCAAATCTGCCATAACCTGGTTGCGGCGTTCGGCATGGCGCGGCACAATGAGAGGAAAAGCTCCGGCTTTCCTGATGGCTGTGGCAATGAGGGCTTCCTCCCCGGCATGGGTGCTGGCTGCCAGTACCGTGGGCCTGCTGCCTCTCAGCGTGTCGAGAATGGCGCGGAAGTCATCCCTCAGGCTTTGCGGGGCATCTCCCATTACGTCGAACTTGATGCTGCCCGGCGCCGTAATGATTTCCGGTTTCACGCCGATTCGGGCAAAGCGTGCTTTATCAATCTCATTCTGGGCACCCAGGGCGCTGAGGCGTTCAAAAAGCAGGCGGGTAATGCCCCGTACCTTGGCATAGCGCCCTTCGCTGCGGGGGGAGAGCCGGGCATTCACCATTACCATGGGAATGCGGAGCCGGTGGCAGCTTTCTGCAAAATTGGGCCAGAGTTCTGCCTCAATCAGGACCACGGCCTTGGGGGCAAAACGCTTCAGACAACGCCCTGGCAAACCAGGTACATCCAGCGGTGAGTACAGGGGGCGTACCTGGGGTAGCGCGGCGTCTCTTGCCACTTGATGCCCAGTGGCCGTGCTGGTGGAAAGAATGACGGGTTCGCTGTGTGTCTTGCACCATTCACGAATGAACTTGAGTGCAATGAACACTTCGCCCACGCTTACAGCGTGTACGTAGAGCCCTCCTTTAGGTTCCTCGCTAGCTGGTTTCTTGTAGAAACCGAACCGTTCGGAGAGTCCTGTGCCGAATCCACCGCGCTTTTTCATCTTAATGAGGTAGCCCGGTATGGAAATAATTAAGAAAACCGGCAGGAGCAGGTTATAGAACAGGAGAAAGATAAAGCGTTTCATACGGAATCAACCTGGTAGAAGAGAATGACGTTTTTGCCGTAGTGGCGGGTATCAACAAGTTTCCAGCCCGGAAACTCCCGGCTGTGGGAATCGCCTACGCCGTACCCTTCCTGGGCTTCGGCTATAAAGTAGCCCTCCGGAGCCAGAAGTTCATGCAGGCGGTCTGTCATGAGTTCGGCAATCATATCCCGGTCACCGATGGCTTTTGCGTAGGGTGGGTCTGCAAAAATAAAATCGTAGCTCCCGGCATCGCGTTTCACAAATTGCAGGCAGTCGCTCTGAACCACGCTGCCTCCCATCAATCTGGAACGTTCCAGATTCTGCCGTGCCATAGTACACGAAGGCTTGGCCATGTCCACCATTCGGGCAGAGGCTGCACCCCGGCTCAATGCTTCGATTCCAACGGAGCCAGAACCACAGAATAAATCCAGCACCCTGGCCCCTTGGATAGTGGGGCCAAGGATGTTGAACAGGGCTTCACGCACGCGATCCTGGGTGGGGCGAACCTCGCCCTGGGGTACGCGTATGGGTAGGCCTTTTGCTGCTCCTGCAATAATTCGCATATGCGGTATTTGGGAAAAAGACAGGAGCCGGGCTTGCGTTTGAATCCGACTCCTGCGCTTTGTGTAGTTAATGGGGAATGGTTTGTATCACTTCTGTCCTGGGCGCGTGGCTCTTGCGCTTGCGGAGGTGATGGGGAATATGATGGTATAGCCGTGGTTGGCTATGACGGTTCCGCTGATGACGGAACGTTCCTGAAGATTATAGTAGAGGAAGATGGCCTTGCCATCAGTAGACTTCGTAAGGCGAACCATTTCCTTCAGGGAGGAGAGGGAATCCTTTTTCTCCATCACCCATTCATTGCCGGTCTGGGCTCCGAAAATAAAGTTTTCATCAGCAGAAAAATCCTTTCTGGTGAGCTCGCCGTTGTTGGAAACCCATACGTTCTTACCGGCATTGTAGCGCAGGGAGCCGATGGTGAGGGGCATGGTGCCGCCATTTGCAACCCGTGTGCCGGAGAGGACGCTGTACATATTGTTACCATCTCCCTTTAGACCTACGCGCACGTCTGCCAGTCTGGCGAGTTTCACTGACTTCCAGGCCTTGGCATACTTTTCGTATTCAGACTTGTCTGGCCAGAGGTCTGCGGTGTAGTCAATGAGTCTGTCTGGCGTCCCTTTTTCGTTGATTGCCTTCTGCTTGTCCTCGGGTAATTGTGCAAAGCGCTGGATAACTGCACGGTGGAGCTCAACAAAGTTTTCTTCATGCATAGGACGAATGACCGACCCCTGGATGGTGCTGCCATTGCAGGGTAAGTACCCAGCAATAGCTTCAGGTGCAGAATCCGCATGAGTGGCGCTGCACAGTACAACCGGTGCAGCCAGCAACGCAAGAAAGGAATGGTACAGGTTCATATCAGATATCAGCTACTCTAGCATCGTTTTTTTTTCTTGGCAAGCATGAAATTCAGTGGTATTGTCATGGCGCTATGAGATTCTTCCGAGCTGTACAGGCGTTGGCCGTGAGTGCTGCTGCTTTCGTGCTGGGCTCTTGCCAGACAACGACACCTGCTGAACGCATTGAACAGAATCCACTGTTGTTCCGGCAGCTCAGCCCTGAGCAGAAAATGATGGTGCAACAGGGCAAGATTTGTGAGGGAATGACGAAAGATGCCGTATTCCTCGCATGGGGAGAGCCCAATACGCCGCCTGTTTTTGGACAGCGGAACGGAGTAAGTTACGAGAAATGGGTGTACAGTACCTATAAGCCAGTGATGGTTGATACGGTTATTGGCGGTGGTTTTGGGGTTGGCCGGCATTGGCACGGCGGAGGGCTGGGTACTTCTACTGCCTATGTTGCCCAGCCTGTGGCGTGGGTGATGTTTAACCAGGATAAGGTGACTTCTTGGGAAAAGTACGCTGATTGACTTCTTATATATGATGAATACAGAAATTTACACATTGCGGACGCCGGATATTACCGTGCGTATTACCAATTTCGGAGCGCGTGTTCTTTCGTTTGAGTACCAGGGGGTGGATTGCCTTTACGGCCCTAAGACTATCGAGGCTCTGCCTGAGGATACCTGTTATTGCGGCAGTATTTGCGGGCGCGTGGCAAACCGCATTGCCGGGGGCGTGTTTGTCCTGGATGGTCAGGAGTACCATTTGGCTGTCAATAATGGCCCCAACCATTTGCACGGTGGTCAGAAGGGCTTTTCTGATATGCTATGGAATGTGGAGGAATGCACGGATACTCGCCTGGTGCTGACCCTTATTTCGCCTGATGGACAGGAAAATTATCCGGGGACTGTTCAGGTTCGGGTTGCGTATGAGGTGGAGGGGCGCCGCCTGACTCTCACCATGGAAGGGCAGACAGATGCTCCCACGCTGTTGAATCTGACTAATCATGCCTATTGGAATCTGAACGGGGCTGGAACTGTAGATTCACATTGCCTCCAGGTGAATGCCACGGCGTATACCCCCATGAATGCCAATATCCCAACTGGCGCCATTGCTCCTGTGGCAGGTAGCTTATATGATTTGCAACGCCCGGCATGCCTGGGTGAGCGGAATGCCCCGGGGGCGATTGCTGGTGGCTACGATGATAATTATGTGCTGCCCGCTGTACCTGGTATGCAGCTTGCGGCGGTGCTCACCAATGGTCGCCGTACGCTCCGCGTCCTGACGGATGCTCCTGGCTTGCAGGTCTATACGGGCGATTACCTGCCGCTTCCCCGCGGAGGTGTGGCTTTGGAGGCTCAGAATTTCCCGGATTCACCGCATCATCCGCATTTCCCCAGCATTGTACTGCGACCGGGGCAGGTGTATAGCCGGACAATTGCCTGGGAAATTGACTAAGCCTTGCGCTGGTGCTTTTTACGCTAAAAAAGCCACACTTGCTTGCGCGAGTGCGGCTTTTCTTGTTACTTCTTGCGGAGTTCAATCGCGCATTCTATTGAAGATAGGAGCAGGTTGATATATCCGAGTAACTCAATGGGTTCTTCCATAATGCGCCGCACCAGGAAGGCATCAACCTCATCATTGCCCAGCAAATCACTCAGGAAACTGCGGTGTCCCAGGCATTGTGCCACGGGCAGAATGATGGTCATTGCCGTGACCATCATGTAAAAGCTGTGCGAATGCAGGAAGTCATACATGGCCTGGTGCAGGGTGGCTCTGTTCCGAAGCAGAACAATGAGCCCCACCATGGGGAATATCCAAGCCCAGGTCCAGCCAATATAGGGAATCAGTTCGTCAAAATAGGCATCCTGCTCGCGTACCAGGGCTGCCATTGCCAGCATGGATAATGAGAACAGAATAGGCCTGAATGCCTTGTTCCAGCTGGATTGCACCAGAAAGCTGGCTGCTATCAGAAACAAAACCACGGATTGGATGGATTCGAAGATGCCGTATTCCTGTACCGTGGCGGATTTGTACACATCGCTTATCTTCCAGAATCCGAATACGATTAGTATCAGAATGACCAGATAGATAATTTGCCGCAGGATGCGAAAGGGAAGGGAGGTTTGTAGGGACGTCATGGTTGTTATGCTGTAATGCATCCCCACTTTACCAGTAAACATGAGGGAAAGCGAGCCTAAATCTCCCAGTTGGTGCCAAAATACCTTGAGGCCATGCGTAAGGCTGCTTCATCAAGTTCGCTGGAACGCTGCTGAAAATCCTGCTGGCTCCACCAGGCTAAATCGTCTGATTCATGGCTGATGCGGAACTGCTCGTGAGGCGCTTGCAGTAGGTAGCGGATATCGTAATGATAGTGTGCTCCCTCTCCTTTGTGGGGATTGGCTGGTATCGGGTGAATATCGATATCAAAGATTTCCCTCATCAGCGGCCTGATGCCGGAAATGCCGCTTTCTTCCTCTGCTTCCCGGAGGGCAACTCGCAATACGTCGGAATCTCCATCTGCATGTCCTCCCGTCTGCATCCATCGCTTGAGTTTGTGGTGCAGTGTCAGCAGTGCCTTGTCTCCGCCGGGATTTATCAGCCACGCAGAGCCTGTGATGTGTCCGGCGCCATTGCTTCTTTCAAAGCATGCTTCTGTTCCGCTGATGAAGCTTTTTATCGTGTCGGCTGTTAATTTTTGTTCTGGGTGTTTTTGAGCGAAAAAATCCAGTTCATTACACAAGATTTGGCGGTTTAAGGTGCTTTGTGCGTCCATTCGCTACTCATTTTACCCTTGGAAGGGAAGGAATTCAAGTCATACTGGATAAAAAAAGATTGTAAGGAAAAGTTTAGCATTGGCATAGGGGTGTTGATGTGGTAGTATATCCCCGGCGGAGAGGGATTTGGTGCATGTGTTGGCCTGGAAGTCACGCGAGCCTCCTTGTCTGCCGTGGTTTCAATCATCTTCTGCACGTTTTTTAGAGAAATGTCTTGCTCCCGTCAGCTTGTACTTTGCCTGCTTGCCTTGGTTGCCTGCATTGTGGCATCCTGCCAGAGCACGCCTCCGGTAAGGTATGCCAATTTCCCGGATGCGGTGACCAGCCTGAGCCAGGTGGATCCCGCATACCGCTCGTATTTTGCTGCCCAGCAGGGGCGCAATTACAGCGCCGATGACCAGCGGAAAGCGTTGGCCGCCGCTATTCGTACAGCCCGCACGCCGGTTCCTGCCTACGTGCCGCGTTCTGCCATGGCTTCCAGCCGTAAAGCGCTGCGTAAGCGCTATGCCCGCCGCGGGGCTCGCTATGCCGTTGCCGGTCGTAAGGCGGTCAGGGGTCGCAGTGGTATTTCCAAGCGCACCAAAGCCACCCGCCGCCGTGCTGTTGCGAAGCGCAGCACCAAGGCCACGCGCCGCGCCGTAGCCAAGCGGCGCAGTTCTGCTCGCCGCCGCAGAGGGTAAGTCTGCAGTGTTTATTTCAATTTCCGGCACCTGTTCTTTTAAAAAGGCAGGTGCTTTTTTTGTTTTCGCCCGCGTGCGCGCGAATAACTTTTCCCGGCATGTTGTGTGAATATCCTTGACTTGTCGGCACATATAGTGCATTCTGCGCCTGCAATGAAGACTGTACTCATTATCGGAGCCGGTGGTGTGGGGCATGTTGTGGCCCACAAGTGCGCCCAGATGAAGGATGTGTATGAGAGCATCCATCTGGCCTCGCGTACCAAGAGCAAGTGCGATGCCATTGCGGCAGACGTGCTGGCGCGCGAGGGTGTGACGATTACGACGCATGCCGTTGATGCCGATGATGTGGCTGCCACAGTGGCTCTCATTAAGGAGGTTAAGGCTGACCTTGTGCTCAACGTGGCACTTCCGTATCAGGATCTCCCCCTGATGGATGCCTGCCTGGAAGCAGGTGTGAATTACATGGACACGGCCAACTATGAGCCACGCGATGTAGCCAAGTTTGAATACAGCTGGCAGTGGGCTTATCAGGAGCGGTTCAAGCAGGCTGGCCTGTATGCGCTGCTTGGTTCTGGCTTTGACCCTGGCGTGACGAATGTTTACACCGCCTGGGCACTGAAACATCACTTTGATGAGATTGAGTACCTT
>JAZSQS010000030.1:0-117868 GCA_045538105.1 Akkermansia sp. | reverse complement strand
GGAGATTGGTTCATTTTTTTAGCACCGTCAGTTTAGTAGCTGGCACCCTAGAACTCAATCTCCATTTTTGTTTTCTTTTTTCTTCTTAGTTTTGCTTCTCTTCCCCCGGCTTTCTTTAGATCGCTTTTTGGACAGCTATGACACTTCAACCCGGCAGGTGCAAATTACACTTGCCTCCACAGGCTAGGTGTGGTATCATTTCGCCCGTTACCTTTTGCCATCCACATGAATAAGGAATTTCGTATTGTAATTGGTTCAGACCACAAAGGCGTGGACCTGAAGGAAGCAGCCATTGAGCTCCTGGAGAGCTGGGGATACCAGGTGGAGGATGTTGGCCCTGCCACGAAGGAGTCCTGTAACTACGCTGAATATGCCAACAAAGTGTGCAAGCGCATAGTGGATGGCCGCGCTGACCGTGGTGTGCTGATTTGCTTCTCCGGCCTTGGTATGAGTATTGCCGCCAATCGCTGGCGCGGCGTGCGCGCTACACTGGCCCGCACCCCCCAGGAAGCTGCGTTTGCCCGCCATCACAACAATTCCAACGTGCTCTGTATGGCTTCTGCCTTCCTTTCCCCTGAGGTTATGGAGGAAGTCCTCCGCATCTGGCTTGATTCCGAGTATGAGGGAGGCCGCCATGTGAACCGCTTGCTTGTGGGGTCTGGTTCTCCTCTTTCTGTTTCTGACCCTGAGCTTGCCGGCTATATTGATGAAGAACGGAACCGCCAGAATAACAATATCGAGCTGATTGCCTCGGAGAACTTTGCTTCTCCGGCAGTTATGGAGGCTCAAGGCTCCTGCCTCACCAATAAGTATGCAGAGGGTTACCCTGCTAAGCGCTGGTACGGCGGTTGTGAAGTTGTGGATAAGGTAGAGCAACTTGCCATTGACCGCGCTAAGGCTCTGTTTGGCTGTGATGCCGTGAACGTCCAGGCTCATTCCGGTTCCTCTGCAAACCAGTCTGTGTATCATGCCTGCATCAATCCGGGTGATACCATTCTGACGATGGACCTTGCCTGCGGTGGCCACCTTTCCCATGGCTTCTTTGCCAACTTCTCCGGCAAGACCTACAAGGTAGTGCATTACGGAGTGGATCCGGAGACAGAGATGATTGACTACGATGCTCTGGAAGCCAAGGCCAAAGAGGTGAAGCCCGCCCTTATCCTGGCAGGCGCATCTGCATACTCCCGTACGATTGATTTTGCCCGCATCCGCAAGATTTGTGATGAAGTGGGCGCCATCATGTTCGTGGATATGGCTCACATTGCCGGTCTGGTGGCCGGTGGAGTGCATCCTTCTCCCGTGCCTTACGCTGACTTTGTTTCCACCACCACCCACAAGAGTCTGCGCGGTCCGCGCGGTGGCCTTGTCATGTGCAAGGAGCAGTGGGCCAAGAAACTCGATAGCGCCACTTTCCCTGGCTTGCAGGGTGGTCCCCTCATGCATGTCATTGCTGCCAAAGCTGCCTGCCTCGGTGAGGCCCTCAAGCCTGAATTCCGTGAGTACGCACAGCAGATTGTGAAGAATGCCAAGGCTATGGCCGATAAGCTTTCCCAGCTCGGTTTCCGAATCGTTGCTGGTGGTACGGATAACCATTGCTTCCTGGTTGACCTTAGTGGCAAGGGACTCAATGGTGCAGAAGCCCAGGTTGCGCTGGACAAGGTGGGTATTACCGTGAACAAGAATGCCATTCCATATGACAAGGGCTCCACTTTCAAACCGAGTGGCATCCGCATCGGTACCCCGGCGGTGACCACGCGTGGCATGAAGGAGGAAGATGTACGTAAGGTTGCTGAATACATTGGCCGCTGCCTGGCCATCCTGGCAGCTCAGAAGGTGTGCGAAACTCCCGGTGCCTATGATGAACTCCGGGCAGAGGTTTCCGCATTCAACAAGAGCTTCCCGCTGCCATAAGTATTCATCTTCTGGTATTTGTAATACGAGAGGGTTCCCTGCGGGGAACCCTTTCTGCTTTATTTGCAACGGGAAAACTTAGGACACGACAGGATTTGCTCTTGCCAAGAGAAGGCGTAAATGGCAGAATACGCACATGGCGCGTTACAGCAGACTTTTGGTAATCCTGTTCCTTACATGTGCTGCTGTGTTTACAGCGTGCCAGCAGCAAGGGCAGAATTCCTATTTGCGTACCCCCCGCGCGGTGAAGTTTAAGGCCGTGCAGACTCCGTTAGTTCAGCGCAGTATTGCGCGTCTGGCGCGTGAGGTCAACATCAAGGTTCGAATCATGCCCTCCAACTCGCGCCAACGCAGGGGATCCCGCCGGCTCAACCCCGCCTTTATCACGATTCACAGCACGGCGAACCATTCCCCTTCTTCTACCGCCATGCAGCATTCCCGCGCGCTTTGCCGCGGAGCATTCACAAACCGTAGCTGGCATTTCACCGTAGACCAGTTCATGTGCGTGCAGAACCTGCCATTGCGTGAATCCGGCTGGCACGCTGGCACTCCAGCGGGTAACCATAATTCCATCGGTATTGAAATGTGTGAATGCGAAAACCGGGGTCACAACCATTTCCGCACTTGGGATCGAGCCGCAAAGCTGACTGCCGTGCTCATGAAACGGTATGGTATTAGCCTGCGGCGTGTTGTTCCTCATTACCACTGGACCCGCAAGAACTGCCCGGCACCATTGCTGACCAACGGTCGCCCCGGTCCCAAGTGGGCGTGGTTCCATAGCCGGGTGGACTACTACTACCGTTGTATCAATCAAGGTCAATCCAATCGGTGATGAATGCTGGCTTGATGCCCGATTCTGAGATAGGCCTGCTTCAAGGTGCATCTCCCAGGGAAGTAAAGGCCTTGCAAAGTGCAGGAATCTGCACGGTGCATGATTTGCTGCACCGTTTGCCCCGGCGCTATGAAGACAGGCGCATTTCAACACCGCTGCATCTGCTGCAACATGGGGACACAGCCTGTGTACGTGTACAGGTCACAAGCTGCGGCTGGAGGTTTTCCTATAAGCGATATTTTGAGGCGGTTGTCGGAACAGCGGGGGATGCTCATGGAACTCGCTTGTTCCTTCGGTGGTTCAACATGCCATACATTGCCAGGATTCTGGCGTGTGGTATGAATCTTTCCATTTATGGAAAAATACGTGTTTATGGCGGAAAGCTGACGCTGAGCAATCCCGATTTCGAAATCATGGATGATGAGGATGCTGGCCGTAGGCTTGTCGTTGCTGCCATGGGTGGAGAACTTGAGCTTCCGGCAGATGAGGTGGATTCCACTACAATTCATACGGGGCGTATCGTTCCCATATACAGGAGCGTCCCTGGATTGGCAGCACGTTCATATCGCGCGCTGGTATGGCAGGCGTTGCAACAGCTGGTGCCTGATTATTCATATGCAGGATACGATGTAGCCCCTGCGTATCCCTACCGAGAAGCTCTGTTTGATGCTCATTTCCCGTCAGTAGAGGAAAAACAGAACAAAGCCCGGTTGCGCTTTGCCCTGTCAGAATGTTTTGAGCAGCAGTTTCGGGTGGCCTGGCGACGTATGCGCGTGCTAGAGCACCCTGGGCAGGTTACAGCAACTTGCCCTGCGTATATGGAGGAACTGCTGCATTCGCTCCCTTTCAAGCTTACGTCTGCCCAAATGCGTTGCATTGCAGAAATCCGGGCCGATATGGCCAGCCCCCGGCAGATGAACAGACTTCTTCAAGGTGATGTGGGCAGTGGCAAGACCCTGGTGGCACTCTGTGCCATGCTCCTGGCTGTAGGTAGCGGAAAGGTAGCGGCGATGCTGGCTCCTACCCAAATCCTGGCAGAGCAGCATTACCGCAATTTTTGTACCCTCCTCAAGCATACAGATGTGAAAGTTTCCCTGCGTACTTCTGAACATCGGGAAGACTCGGGAATTGTGCTGGAATCAGGCGTACCGGATGCTACCCCGCGCATTATCGTTGGCACGCATGCGCTCTTGTATAAGAAGAACAGGCCTCTCCATCTGGGACTTGCGGTCATTGATGAACAACACAAATTCGGTGTCGAACAGCGTGAATCCTTCATTGCAAGTGGAGAAAGACCGGATGTGCTGGTCATGACAGCAACGCCTATTCCCAGAACCCTGACACTGACGATGTACGGGGATTTGGATGTATCCATCATTGATGAATTGCCTGCCAACCGGGGAAAAATCAAGACGGTGCTTCGCAATCCTTCCAATATGAAGCGCATTATTAACTTCATGTCTGACCAACTCAACGAAGGACGCCAGATTTACATTGTATCCCCACTGGTTGAGGAAAGTGATACGCGCAAGCAAACAAGTGCGACTGGGGAATTGGAACGCTGGTCTGCCGTGTTCCCGAAGCACAGGCTAGGCCTGCTGCACGGTCGCATGAGTGCCGATGAGAAGGATGGTGTCATGCAGCGCTTCCGGCAAGGGAAGCTGGATATTCTGATTGCAACCACGGTTGTGGAGGTTGGAGTGGATGTCCCCAATGCTAATATCATGATGATTAATGATGCCGATACCTTTGGCTTGTCCCAGTTGCATCAGTTGCGGGGTCGCATCGGCCGCGGTAATCATGATAGCTACTGTATCTTGCTTTCTTCTCTCAAGAAGGATGATTCTGGTCGGGAAAAACTGGAAATCCTGTGCCGCACCCAGAATGGCTTTGAAATTGCTGAAGAAGACTTTAGACTTCGTGGGCCAGGGAATGTCTTAGGAACTGAGCAGAGCGGAATGGGAACCATTCAGTTTCCTGAGTGGCTTGCTGATATGAGATTGATACACCGAGCAAACCGAGATGCCCGAGCTATCTTGAGCAATGACCCGCACTTGCTAGCCCCGGAGCATCAGCCGCTGCGCGAATTGGTGCAGGTGATTGGAAAAAATCCTGCGCTAACTTGCTGAGTTTCTGCTTAGCGCAACCATGCCAGGAATTCCTTGTTTCCTTCCATGCCGGTGATGGGAGAATCGGCAACTCCACACCATTCCCGCTGAAGTTCGTTAACAACAAAATCGTGAATTTTATCAACGGCACGCTGGTGCAGGTCTGCATCCCGGACAATGCCCCCCGGGCCTATATCCTCAGGCTGTAATTCAAACTGGGGTTTGATGAGCACCAGTAAGTCTCCGTTTTCTTCCAGACAATCATAGGCTGCTGGCAGAATCTTAGTCAGGGAGATGAACGATACATCACTGACAATGAGTTGAACCTTTTCTCCCAGGTCTGCCGGGGTCATGTATCGTGCATTAAACTGTTCCTTGACGATGACGCGCGGGTCATTCCGTAATTTCCATACAAGTTGGTTTGTCCCAACATCGACTGCGTGAACACGCAAAGCTCCATGCTGGAGGAGGCAGTCAGTAAACCCTCCTGTTGAGGACCCGATATCCAGGCATACTTTGCCTTCTGCCTTGACGGGGAATGCTTTCAGCGCGCCTTCTAATTTCAATCCCCCGCGGCTGACGTACCGTGGCTTGTTTTTCACGGAAATGGGCAGGGTATCATCCACCTTCGTTCCAGGTTTGGTGATAACCTGCCCCTTGACGCTCACCTCACCCGCAAGGATGAGGCGCTGCGCCTGTTCCCGGGAATCGCACAGACCTTGCTGTGCTACCAGTACGTCTAACCGCTGCTTGGCCATGGGGAATTGCTGTGTTAGAAAGCACCACGTCTGCGAAGACCGCGGTTCTGACCAGGCATAATCGGATAGGTGCGAAGAGCCTTGGGCTTCACTTGCGGCGTGTTCCAGTTCACGCTGGATGCAGGAGCGCTGACCGCTGGTTGCTGTTGCGAGACAACGGATGATGCATTCGGACGAATGACACGAGGTGTTGCTGCCGGAGCAGGGGTGGGGGTAGGAACCGGCTTGGTTACGAGGGCGGGTTTGACCGGGGTGCTGGTTACCGGTTGCTTTTGACCTACAATAACGGTGGGGTCAGTTGTGATTTCCTCTTCCTCCTGAGCTTTTACAATAGTCACCTCGGATTCTGCCTTGCTTACAGGCGCAGGTTTGGCTTTCTTGAGCTCTTCCTTCTTGACAATCATTGGTTTCTCTTCCAGGGCAGGGGGCGGCTTACTCACTTTGGGTTGGTTCTGTGAAAGAACTGTAGGTGCAGGCTCCGGCGCGGTGGCAACAGGCTCCGGGGCAGGGGTTGGTTCTGCAACGACGGGCTGGGGGGCAGGGGCTGGTTTCGTTATAATGGTGGGTTTCTCCTCTTTGATTTCAGAGCTAATGGGAGGAAGTGGCTCCACTACTTCTGGCTGATTCTGCGAAATGATGTTTTGAGGTTCAGGGACTGCCTCTTCTGCAAGGGGGGCAGGCTGCGGCAGCGCTGGTGCGGCCGCCACAACGGGGCTGGATTTAGTGATGATGCGGGCATGTCCCGTTACCACATCGCCGGGTTCGCTGCATGAACAGAGAAGTAGACCAAGTGATACTAAATAGAGATTTTGTTTCATATTTTATTGTTTTTTAATGTGTTGAAAGTATTGTGTGACTTGTCGCCCAGCAGCTGATACCGTAGACTACGCACATGATTGTCATGAAGATGAACACGGAATCGGTGGCAAGTCTGCCTTTGTATTCCTCCTTGGTGGGCAGCAGTGCCCGTATGCATACCCATATGCTTGCTATCCACAGGAAACAGTTGAAATTCTGCCAGCCTGGTGTGTTGAAACTGGCTGTGTATTCAGGGCCTGCTGCCGCCAGTAGATGGAAGCTTAAAGCTGGTATGATGACCATGATGGCAAACTCCGGACGTAATTTCCTGGTGGAATACACGCGTATCCACACCACTGCCCATAGGGCAATCGCCAGAACACTGGCAGCCGCCACGCGCCATACTCCTTCCAGCATTCCTGGAAGTGTGTTGAGGGCCACCGTGAGTGGGGCTGCCCAGTAGATGAAATCCAATCTCTTCATGCTCAACCCACCCAGTTCCAGGTAATGGGGACTTCAATGTCCGGATGCAGACTCCGCATGGCCGGACTGCCAAGTACACAGTCGAGCAGGGCTTGGGTGTGGGCATTGCCTTCGGGCAGCGGAACTGTGATTTCTGTCTCTATGCGGGCAATGCGGCGCGGATTAGCGCTCATATGCTTGGTGACGCTGATGACGGTGCCTCGCAAATCAAGCTGGTGGTCTTCTGCGTATATTCCCATGATGGTTTCCATGCAGGCGGCCATGGCTGAACACATCAAATCTGTTGGAGAGAAAGATTCTCCTTTGCCGCGGTTGTCTACTGGAGCATCGGTTGCTATAGTTGCACGGGATGGACCGTGCTCAAGCTTGCAGTGCAAACTGCCTTCATAGGTGATTGTGCATTTAACCATAGATTCATCATACTACACAGCCAACAGGGGGGGAGTCAAGCGAGAATCTCGCCACCAGAAGGAAAATTATATAGAATTACAACTACGCATAATATGCGTAATGCGGAATAATGAGCTAGTCTTTGGCAGCAGGCAAGAATCAGCTTGAAATGGGAGAAAAAGCTGTTAAAATGTTCGGCGCTTATGAGTATGGTGACAGTTGAGCATCTGCATAAAGTTTTTGGTCGTTTTACGGCGGTCAAGGACGCAACGTTTTCAATCGAAAAAGGAGAGATTGTAGGTTTTTTAGGGCCAAATGGCGCCGGGAAAACGACAACCATGAAGATGTTGACCGGATATTTACCGCCAACAGCAGGAACAGCCAAGATTGCGGGATATGATATCATTGACCAACCCTTGGAAGCGCGGCGTCACCTGGGCTACATGCCTGAAAACGTACCGCTCTACGATGATATGCGGGTGTTGCAGTACCTTGAGTATCGAGCCCGACTGAAAGGCATTTGCGGCAAATCCGTACGCCAGCAAGTTGGTTGGGTGGTAGACCGCTGCGGTCTGGAACCGAAGCGAAAGAACCTGATAAGCACGCTCTCTAAAGGATACAGGCAGCGCGTAGGTCTGGCAGATGCGTTGCTTGGTGACCCTGATTTGCTCATTCTTGATGAGCCTACAAACGGATTGGACCCCAACCAGATACGTCAGATTCGCGAGTTGGTGCGTTCTCTTGCCGAAGAACACACTGTTATTCTCTCCACCCACATCCTGAGCGAGGTGGAAATGATTTGCAATAAGGTGATTATCATTGACCAGGGACAGATAAAGGCCGATGATACGCCTGGCAACCTGACCCGTAATTTGCGCGCGGCTGGTCGCGTATCCATTGAGTTTAAGGGTGATTTAGACCTGGTTGTCAAAGAATTAGAGGCCTATGAGCCCGTTAAGAAAGTCATCGTTGAAGCACCCCTGCCCGGCGGTTGGCACCACGTTATCGTCCGGGCAGAACCCGGAACCGATACACGGGAGAAGGCCGCCGCCATCATTGCGTCACACCATTTCCCGATGCGCCACATCTATCGCCACATTCCAAGCCTGGAAGATGTATTCGTAGAGATGACCCGAAAAGACTAAATCTTACCCCACTACTGAACAATGGCTGACAACAGTTCCGAACACAGGATATCGCGCACGCGAAGCTGGTTTTACACGCTTCGCACCATTTTTGCCCGCGAGTTCAAGAGTTATCTTTGCACGCCTTTTGGCTGGGTCATTCTGGCCTGTGCCATTGCCATGCAAGGATTCTGGCTGCAGGCAGCCTTGCAAATGATGAGCAAGGCAACGGGAGAGAGCGTGATGTTCTACATGCTGGATAACGTGAACTTCTGGTTCTTCTTTATCTTTATCTTTCCTCTCATAACCATGCGCTCCATGGCAGAGGAAGAAAGCCATGGAACATTGGAAGGCTTGTTGACTGCGCCGGTAACAACAACTCAAATTGTTCTTGGCAAGTATTTTGCTTCGCTCCTTTTCTACATCATCCTCTGGTTGCCAATGCTGCTTTATCCTTGGATGAGTGACCTGGGTAACATCTACACTAACCTGCGTTATGGGGTGGTAGCTGAAGGAAGAATCAACTACACACCAGCCGATTGGTTCGGTCCTATCAGCATTCTGTTCATATCAGGAAGTTTCTTCATTTCCCTTGGGATTCTGTGCTCCTCACTAACCCGGAGTCAGATTATAGCCGGCATAGTGTGTACATGCGCCATCATCATCTACTACTTCATGGGGCGAGTCCCGGAACTCTGGGGGGAATTCCCCGCAGCTCCTGCCTTCCACTACATGTCCATATCTGAGCAGATTAGTTCTTTCACCCGCGGTTTGATAGACACGCGTCCCCTGGTTCTCTATCTCTCCCTTTCAGTATTCACTTTGGCTCTTACCAAGCGCGTGGTGGATTACCGCCGCTGGCACCGCTGATTCCCTTTCACCTTTCATTCCCTCCTGAACTCATGCGAAAACAAACCTACACCGGACACCCGGATGCTCGCAAAACGAAATATAATCCACTGGCATGGTTGAATCTGGTTCTGCTGGCCATTATCGTTATTGCCTGTAACTACATTGGCTGCAGTGAGTACGCCCGGCGTGATTTATCTCAGGATTTGAGATACACAATCTCAGAGCGCACCGTCAATGTGCTGAGTAGTGAGCGTATTCAGAAGAGAGACACTCCCGTACGCATTATTTTTGCATTTAAGCGTTCCACCCCCAACTATAACCGCATGTACTCCCTCTTGGAGGAGTATGAGCGTGTGGGTAAGGGAAAAATTGAAATTGAACGCTTTGACCCCATGCGCCAACCGAACCGAGCCCGCGAGATTTCCCAGATATACGGGGTTGAGTTCAAGCAGGATCTCTGCATTGTGGATGCCCGCAAGGATCCCAATGCCCCCATCAAGACCTTTGAGGAGGCTCACAGTGAGCGTCAGCATGTACGCATTCGTCCCGGCACCTCGTTCATCAAGTATGAAACCCTGCCCGATGAAAGCCGCAGAGCCGTGGCGCTCATGATGGATGAGGTTGTTTGCGGTGCCATTACCGAGGCTGTGGAAGGTGAGCTCCGCCATATGTATGTGGTGGAAGGCAAAGGTGGCGTTTCCCGGGATGACCAGACGCTCCTGGAAACGATTGGCACCATTACCAATGCTCTGAATATCCAGCTTTCCTGGCTTGATATTGCGAATACGGAGAAGCTGCCCGCAAACGCGGAAGGTCTCATCATTGTTTCTCCCCAGACGGACTTTTCAGAAAAGGAAATGGATGCCTTGCGCGAGTTCTGGGAACGTGATGGCCGAAATGCTTTCTTCGTGGCCCTCAACCCGACACTGGATGCCAAGCTGCCGCGTTTGTATCGCTTCCTCCGCGAGCAAGGTATTCGTCCGAATAGCGACCGAGTGCTTCTTCGAGACCGCAAGCGGGCGTATTACGATATCAGCGCCGTATTCCCCAAGGGGTTGAACTGTACCAAGCCATTCTGGAACGGCACAACATTGGTCGAGGGGCAATGCATGTCCCTGACGCTGGAGCATGGAGATGAAAATGCCGCGGTTATGCGCCGCCTGACCTGCTATCCCCTGCTCATGACAACTGATGCCTATTATGGTGAAACTCGACGTGATTTGGAGCCTGTGTACACTGCATCTGAAGACCGTCCTGGCCCCCTTTGCCTTGAAGCAGCAGTGACGCGTGGTAACCCTAAGGACCCGAATAATCTCTCCACCATGGTTGTTCTGGGCAATATCGATATGCTTTCCCAGGAAAATGCCAAGACCGAACAGCGTGACTACATGCATACCCTCTGGGCCTGGATGAGCAGCCGCCCGGAATATGGTGGTAAGAGTGCCAATCAGGACCTTACCATGAAGATTGACCTGAACCGCCACACCCGCAGCGTCCTGGAAAACCTTACCCTTCTCATCATGCCGCTCTGCGCTTTCCTTGTGGCTTTATTTATCTGGAATACGCGCCGCCATTAATCCCATATACCCGACATGAGGATTCTGCCCACCATCGTTCTTTCTCTGCTTGCCGCAGGAGCCGTTACTCTTGCCACGTTCCTGGCTGTAGACGGCAACCTGGCCCGTATTACGGGTTGGTATAGATTTGAACCAGGTATGCCTTTGTTTTCTAAGGAAAACACGCAGCAACTCAACGATGTTTGCTGGATGCGTATTCAGGACCTGCACGATGAAATCGTGTGTGCCAAAGATGAATATGGTGTCTGGTGGATTATCCGCCCCTTCAAGGATCGCCTGGCTCCTTCAGTTGCCCAAGCTATTTTTTCTTTTACTGCCAACGCCAGGTTGGTTGACACCCTGCCCCTCAATAACATTACCCGCAGCAATATGCGCGAGTTTGGCGTGGAAACCGCCCCTCATCGCATTACGTTGAAAAAGCCTAACGGAAAGGATAGCCTGACCACGGTTGCCCGCTACACCTTGGGAAGCACCTCCCCTTGGCTGGCTGATACCGGGGATGGCGAAACCCTTCTGCCAACAACCTACCTGAGGACAAATTTCTACGGACGGGACAAGCGTATCCATGTTGTCAGTGGTAATATTCTGCATGTTTTCAAAGATGGGTTGGATGCGCTGAGAGATCCTTCACCTATGCAGTTTGATCCGGAAGCACTCCGAAATATCTCCATATCTAAAGCAGGTGATGATTCAGAGTTGCGCCTCCACCGCAGCAGTGCTGAATCTCCGTGGTCCATCATCAGCCCAATTATTACGGGAGCGGATGATGACAAGGTGATGAGCTTCATATCAAATATACTCAATCTGAAAGCTATAAGGGTCGAGGATGCTGTGGAGGTCCCTCTAAAGGAAGCCCCCCGTTATACCATTAGATTAGAAGGTACCTGGGGAGAACGTCCCTTGGAACTGCGAATTTTTAATACGTTTACGCAGGAGGGCGATGATCAGAATTACTGCCACGCAACAGTAAATGACCGTCCGGTTGTCTTTACGCTTCCGGCAGAACCTCGGGTGCAACATAAGGGGAGTTATGCCCGCATCCTCAAGGCTATGTGTGAATTGCCCGTTCTTCCCGGCAAGGCTATGGCGCAGGTGCGTATGAGCACCCAGAGGGTTTGTGTGTCAGAAATTCCCTTACAGCTCAATGAACTGCGTTCAATGAAGTTTGCTGACATAGACATGAAGGACATCGCTCGATTCTCCCTGCGTTCGACGCACGGCAGCGGCTCTGTTCGCATGATACTGATACCAGGCGATGATGAAAGTAAAGTTGAAGATACGTGGATGTTTGCGACTTCAGACACGCCCTTCCAGAAGGCGGAAGAGAGTGTGGTAACGCATTTCCTGAAGGGGTTGAACAATATTCCCGTGGAAGAAGTAGTGGCTGATGCCCTGCCCGGTGCCAATATGGCGTCCCTGCTTGAACAGTACGGATTGAATGCTCCGGATTACATCCTCTCTATATTGCCCAAGCCATGCATGTTGAGAGCCACTTTGTTTGGTGTGGATCTCCCAATGGTCAAAGACCGCCAGCCCCGTACCTTCCTTTTACGCCGCTTTGCCGACCCTGCATCCGGACGCCGCGCCTGGTTCGGTACAGAAATGGGAACAAATTCCATCTGCAGATTGAGTACCAAGTTTACGCGAATGCTTTCTCTCCGAGCCGAGAAATGGCGCGACCGGAACATCTTCAACTTCCCGATGTCGGCTGTGCGCCGTCTTACTCTGAATTATCAACAGGCTCCCCTTGTGCTGGAATATGAGTACATGGGGGAAACCTGGGCTGGTACGCTTAAGGGAGAAGACATTACGCCTCGCATTAATCCGCACCGTGCCACGTATTACCTGCGGCGTCTGCAGTCACTCAAGGCTGCTCAGTGGCTCGACCCCGCGGATGAAGATGCTGCCAACGCCTTGAAGAATCCTGCATTTTGCATCAAGCTGGATTTGGAAATGGTTGACTATTCCGATGCAGAAAATACGGTCATTAAGCAGGAAGAGAATGCAGGGGTGATTGATGATACTCCTGAGGCAATGCTAGAAGAACAAGGTGCAGATGCAGATATTCTGCGTTCTCTGGCCACCATGCAGCGAAAGACGCACTCTGTAACCCGGACTCTTCAGATTGCTCCGGCATCGTACGATAGTAACAAACCCTTCTTCTATGGTCGTCTTGAGGAAACCGGGCAACTCTTTGTGATTCCCTACGAGGTAGCCCAATCCTTGGCCGGGGATTTCCTGGATATGTGATTCCCGGTTTCATACACCCATTTTATTTTGTATAATTGATTATGTGGCAGTGGCATAAGACAGCACCTAGTGCTCAGGAAAGCAAGTGGCAGTCGCTTGTAGGTAATATCCCGGGAGCCGTCATCAGCGCAGGGTTCCAGGCGAGTCGCATCTCGATTGATGTGTATACGGAAACTGCAGAGGAAGCTCTTGTCCTTCATGCATGTTATGGAGGTTCGGTTGAAGAGCTGACCACGACCGATTGGGTGGCCGCAACGGCACCGGAGAATACTTCCCCCCTGGTTATTCGTGATAAAATCGTTATCTCAGCCTCTGCTGATTCTGATGTGCTGGCAAAACTCCAAAAAAAATATCCGCGGCGCATCATTCTCACCTTCCCGGCAGAACGCGCATTCGGTACGGGTAATCATGCTACGACCTCCACCTGCCTCCGCATGCTTTGTGACCACGTGCACCAGCTTTCGCCAGGTAGCTGGACTCTGACAGACATTGGCTGCGGAACGGGGGTACTTGCCCTTGCGGGCTTGAGATTGGGGGCAGCTCGCGCTATCAGCTTTGATTTTGATCCGGTGGCTGTTGAAGTGGCCGCCCGTAATATTGAAAGAAATGGAGGCGCAGAAAACCTGGAACTGTTCCAGGCGGATGTCTTTGAATGGGCTCCTGCACCTGGGCAGCAGGCAGATGTGGTTCTGGCTAATCTGTTCTCTACTGTTTTGCAGAAGGCTTTTCCCCGCCTGATTGCTGCCATGAAGCCGGATGGTGTTCTCATTATCTCCGGTATTTTGAATACTCAGAAGGCCGAAACACTTGAAGCGGCCGAAAAGGCAGGCTTGAGGGTTCAGAAAGTGACCACGCGTGGTAAATGGACAACGGCTCAGCTTAATTTGCCAGCATGAATATTCTGGCCATAGAAACCTCGCAACCTAGTGCTTCCCTTTGCCTGTTTTCCGCGGGAAAAGTGGTTCATGTCAGCACATGGAAAGCGGAGAGGAATCATGATGCCCACCTTTTCCCTGCTCTACAGAAAGCCATTGATATGCTCGGTCAGTCCCCTGCGTTGGACTATGTTCTGGTAGGTGCTGGCCCTGGCAGTTATGGGGGCGTGCGTGTGGCTCTTGCAGCGGGTGTGGGCATTGCAACGGTGACGGGCGCCCGCCTGGTAGCCATTGAGTCGTGGGCTCAATTTTCGGATGATAGGGGGTGCATTGTTGCAGATGCCCGCCGTGGAGGTTGGACTGTGCGGTATCCGGATGGCCGCATAGAGGTGTTGGATACACCTCAGTTAAAGTCATTGGAGATTCCTGTTTACACCGTTGAAAAGCCTGGAACCTTGCAGGAAAAAGGTATTGCTCCAGTGCAGAAGGAAGGGCTTATTCCCACTGCCGAAGGTATTGTGGAGACTTGGTTGGGCATGACTCCCCAGGAACAGGCTGAAACCGCACTAAAACCAGCAGAACCCATCTACGTGAGGCCTCCTCACATCACCAAATCGACTCGCAAACCATGGGAGATATGACCACCCCGGAGACGGCCATCATTCATACCTGCCAGCGCTGCGGAGCCTGCTGCCGCTGGGAGGGGAATGTGTGCCTGACGGATGCTGATATCACGGCCATAGCTGACTATCTGGGTATGGATGAGTATACCTTCATCAACGAGCTTTGTCATTTGCAGAGGAACCGCAGGGGCCTATCCCTCATTGATGCTCCCGATGGCGCCTGTATCATGCTGCAGGCTGATAATACTTGCCGCATTCAACCCGTAAAACCCCAGCAGTGCAGGGATTTTCCCCATAAGTGGAATTTCCCCGGCTGGGAATCCCGCTGTCCGGGGTATGGTAAATCCACATCCAATGATACACCATGAGGATTTCCCGCTTCAGAAGCTATTGCACCTATTTGCTACGTTCTGCGCGCCGCCGTGTTTTGCGATGGCGCAGCAAGGTCGCTTCGGTTCTGAATACAGTACCAAGGCGTATAGCTGCAAAAGATGAAAGCCGGCGAGCGCATGCAGGCACAATCGTGGATTTGTTTGCCTCCATCATGTGCCAGGTGGTTGATATCGGTGTAGATAAGCTGGATACGGCCATGGATATCCTGCGCCATGATTTCCCCAATGTGGAGCATATATGGCTGGCAGAGCGTTTTCAGACGGCCTACGAGGCAGCTTATCCCCTGCCCGCCACTCTGGCGTTGGCCGCAGCCGGACGCACGGAGGAGGAGCGAATATCCCTGGCGCTTGAGGTGTATGCCCTCTTGCTGCGCATCGGTGGCGATTTGACCACCCCTACTTTGTTTGAAGAGGTGACCTTTGGGTTAAATCTGCCAGGAGCTGCCTCCATGCTTGAGGAATTGATGCGAACCCCGGGAGCCACCGCTCCCCGTCCTATGGAGAGCATTACCTTTTCTTCAGTCCAGGGGGAAAATACCATTCTGCTGCCGAAGGAGGAGGAAGACGTCATGTTCCGTGCTATCCGGTGCGTGAACTTCCTTCTTATCGTCAACGATTCTGATACCCCGATTTCGGTGCGTGGCCAGACTTTGGGCAAGGGTGGCGTACTCCCGCTCTCTATCCGTCAGACTGTGGAGCTGACTTCCTGCTACTTCAGCTACCGCACGATTGTTTCCCTGCTCCAGAACCGCTACACGGGTGTCAAGTTAGTCAATTACCTTACTCTGGAGGGTGACCGCCTGTTTATGTCCCGGCAGCGTCCCCGAAACTGCGTTGCCAGGGTGAGGATGGGACTCCAGATTGAAATTGAAGTCCTGCGCTCCGATGCTGAATTCCAGATTGAAGGGCATGCTTTGTTGCCTGGGGAGGTCTACCAGGCCTCGTACTTTGCCCCGTTCCACGTCAATGGCAAAGGGCCTTTTACTTTTGTAGACCTGGCTGATACAGATACCGACGGCAGCAGCTTCCAGCTTGACCCGGCAGACCGGAAGGTGCTGGTTACCAACCTTCCCTACATGACCCGCCCGGATGTCTTGAAGCTCACTCCGGGGCTGGCGCCCGGCGTGGTGCTGGAGGTTTCTTATTCTCGGACAAACAGCACAGGAACGGTTCATGTACTGGAGGGAGATACCCATTCTGTAACCGTGGGGGATATGCCTGTGCGTGGTGATACTGTTCTGCACGATGGTGACCTCATAGCCCTTAGTGGTGTTCAGTTTTTGCGTTGTCGCTTTGCCGCTGGCGTTTTGGAAGAGGAGACAAACCTGATTTCCACGCTGACGGTGCGAGGACTTACCCGTGATTTCGTACGGGCCGGACGAGTGGTCGATAACATCGACTTCACGTTGAAACGAGGCGAAATGGCTTGCATCCTTGGGCCTAGTGGTTCAGGTAAGAGTACGCTGCTCGCCATGTTGGCAGGGCATTTGCAACCTTCTTTCGGTAGTATTTTCTACAATCAGGAACGATTGACGACTGATTCCCTCAACCTTCGTCGCCACATTGCCTTCATCCCTCGTGAGGATATCCTGGATGAAGCCATGACCGTGGGTGAGCATGTGTACCAGGCCTCGGTTGCCCGGCGTCCCAGGCTCACGCCTGTGGACCGCCGCCGCCGTGTGGTCACTGTGTTGAACTTTGTTGGTATTGGGCATTTAGCAGATCGTTCTGTGGGGCGCGCTGGTGAACGCACCATTTCTGACGGCGAACGCACCAGGCTTAACCTGGGACTCGACCTGACCGGCACATCTGAAGTTTTCCTGATTGACGAACCCATCAGCGGTCTTTCCTCTGGTGATGCAGAGCGCGTCATTGAAACGTTGGAAAATATGTCGCACGGCCGCATCCTGCTCTGCACTCTGCACCGCCCGGCTCAAACTCTTCTCAATCGTTTTAAAAAGGTCATGGTGCTTGACACGCACGGTCAAATGGCCTTCTGGGGCACTCCTCAGGAAATGACCGAGTATTTCCGGAATGCCGCGCAGGAAATGCATTTACGCATACCTCAGGAGGCGATTGCAGCAGGCGGTGCAGACTATGTGTTTGAAGTGCTGGATGCTCCATTCAGAAGGGTAGGAAGCCGTTTGCACGAAAATCCCAACCTTTGGCAGGAACGTTTTGAAAAGGCATCGTACACTGCAAAGAATGCCGCTGAGACTTCTGAGGAGCCGATACGCCACTTGCCGAGAATGCGAGCCCGGACTCCGCAGGAACTGTGGCGCCTTTTCCTGCTCTGGGTTAACCGTACACTGCTGGCAAGGGTACGCAGCAGACTAGGCCTGTATGCTATGCTGATGGAGGGACCCGTGCTTGCAGCCCTCATTGCAGGCACCTTGAGAGCGGCTTCTGACACCCCCTATACTTTCTATAAATCGCTGCATGTTTCCGAGTACCTTTTCCTATCGCTTGTGCTGGCTATGTTCTTTGGCCTTACGGATGCTGCATGCGAGATATTACGTGACCGTCCCCTCCTGCGGCGTGAAAGTAACTACCGCATTTTCACTGCTGGTTACCTGACTGCCAAAGTACTGGTCTTAACATCCATTGCCGGGTTGCAATGTGCCTTGTACCTGCTGGTGGGTAACGCAATCCTAGGCATTCACTACATGTTCTGGGAGCATTTTTCAGTGATGCTACTGACGGCCTTTGTCGGTATTTCCCTTTCTCTGATGGTGTCTGCCTTTGTTCGTTCAGACCGCACGGCACTCAATATCGTTCCCTTGCTGCTGGTGCCACAGATTTTGCTGGCAGGTGCCCTT
Source organism: Akkermansia sp. (assembly GCA_045538105.1). Taxonomy (GTDB): domain Bacteria; phylum Verrucomicrobiota; class Verrucomicrobiia; order Verrucomicrobiales; family Akkermansiaceae; genus Akkermansia. The sequence goes on along the minus strand of JAZSQS010000030.1, from coordinate 100,076 downwards.
ATCCGCTTTGAGGAAATGAATGAATTCAGCCCGCGCGTGCCTTCTGGACTCATTCCTGCCCGCATAACTCAGGCTTTGTCCAATCTGCGCCACCGCGTTGCCTACCAGGACGAGATGACGCACGATATCAGCAGTAAACCAGTACCCCTTATCGCCGAATTCTGTCCTCTGCGTTACGCCTTTGAAATGCTGTTCGTCGTTCAGACTACCAATAACCTTTGGGAACTCCAGACGGGTAGGGTCAGTAAGTTGCGGGAAATGTACAAGGAAAGTGGCTCGGTAGATGAAATCCGCTTCATTCAAAGGGCTGCCCTGGCATTCAATGGTATGGCACGTAACGTGTATGAAGCAAAGGAAATCCTCCGCCGTGTTAATAAGGCTGCCATGAATCATGATGAAGACTTCCTGGAACAGGTTCTGGATGAACAGGATTGCCGCCCTCCTTCCCCGAATGACCAACCCGCAGAGTTCTATTTCTCCAATAGGAAGCTAACCACCATGACGGAAGGGGTTAAGACCGCGCGTAAGGATGCCCGCGCAAATGAATCCCGTGGCTTTTTCCTGTCTCCCAGACAGGCTCGACCCTTTACTCCCTTGGATCACGAGACGGATGAAAATTCCATTTCCACCGTTATGAGAAACGCTATCTACCTCTTTATCATGGGGATGGTGCCCGTTTTCCTCGCTGGAATTGGCCTGCGCCGCATTTGCAGAGGTAAATAATAACAGTCATTCTGCGTCAATCGTACACATTTTGCTTTTCTCTGCATAATCAGAGTAGTATAATCTCTGCGTGCACTGCTGCAACCGCTGTGCGCTGTGATAAGAAAATGAAAATCGTTCTTGCATACTCCGGTGGTCTTGACACATCCGTGCTTCTGGTGTGGCTCAAGGAGAAGTACAATGCTGAAATTATTGCCTACTGTGCAGACGTAGGTCAGGCTGAAGAGCTCGATGGCGTTATCGAGAAAGCTCTTGCTACGGGTGCGTCCAAATGCATCATTGGCGACCTGAAGGCAGATTTTGCCGCCAATTACATTTTCCCCATGTTCCAGGCTAATGCCGTGTACGAAGGTCGTTACCTGCTGGGTACTTCCATTGCCCGCCCCTGCATTTCCAAGGCCATGGTGGATGTCGCCATTGCTGAAGGGGCTGATGCCATTGCCCACGGTGCTACCGGCAAGGGCAACGACCAGGTGCGCTTCGAACTTTCCATCAATGCCCTGGCTCCCAAGCTTCAGGTAATTGCCCCCTGGCGTATGAAGGAGTGGCGTGACCAGTTCCCCGGCCGTGCTGAGATGATTAAGTATGCTGAGGAACATGGCATTCCGATTCGCCAGAGCATGAAGAAGCCCTACTCCATGGACCGCAATCTGCTGCACATTTCCTACGAGGCTGGTATTCTGGAAGACACCTGGTACGATGCCACGAAGGAAGAGGACCGCGGCATGTATGTGCTTTCCAACGCTCCTGAGGATGCTCCTGATGCTCCCCAGTATCTGCAGTGCCTCTTTGAGAAAGGCAACATCATTGGTCTGCAGACCGATGACCTCGCAGAAATCATCGAGAAGGTGGGCACCAAGCCCCTGGGCGAGAAGGATGGCTACACTCTGCTCGACCCGCTGGGCGTCATGCTCGTGCTCAACTACCTTGGTGGCAAGCACGGCATCGGCCGCGTAGATATCATCGAAAACCGTTTCGTCGGCATGAAGAGCCGCGGTATCTACGAGACCCCCGGTGGCACTATTCTGCTGGCTGCCCACCGCGATATCGAGACCATCACCATGGATCGCGAGGCCCAGAAGGTGCGCGATTCCCTCATCCCCGATTACGCAGCCATGGTGTACAACGGCTTCTGGTTCGCTCCCGAGCGCGAGGCTATCCAGGCTCTCGTGAGCAAGACCCAGGAAACCGTGAACGGCGAGGTTCGTCTCAAGCTCTACAAAGGCAATGTGATGTACGCTGGCCGCCGCAGCCCGAACAGTCTGTACAGCTACGCCATGGCCACCATGGAAGCCGACTACACCGAAGAAGACTACAACCAGGACGACGCCAGCGGCTTCATCCACCTCAACGGTCTGCGCCTCAAGCAGTTCGCAAGGGTGAATAAATAAGGTTTCAAGATATTCCCAGCCCCAAAAATAATAATTTGGGGCTGGGTTGTTTTTTTCGCAATCTTCCAACTACTGATGATTAAAAAGAAAGTTGCCATCCTCAGCAATTTTCCCGTGTGGCTGGTTAATGATACGGTACCAGCCATACCTGGACATTATCCCGTTTGGTTGTTACCTCTTTATTCAGCTTTTTCTACGCATTCCTGCCCGTACGAAATACATTGGCTGATTTTGCACAAAGGAATAAAGAACAACATATATTTTGAGCAAAACCAGCAGCATTTTCACGTAATCAAAGCCACAAAAATTTCTATTGGCCTATTTTCTGCCTATATATATGACCGTGCGAGGCTAACTAAGGAGCTGAATCGAATTAACCCTGATTTGATTCACACGTGGGGTACGGAGTATTGTTACGGGCTGGCAGGTTGTGATTATCAGAAGACTACATGGCTCCATTCTGTACAAGGTATTTTAAAATCATGTATGGAAATGGGACCCACGAACTGGTTTATCCGTCTGCATAGCATGTATGAGCCAGGCGTAATTAAAAAGGCTCCACACATCACTACAGAATCTCCGTGGGCAGCAGAACAAATTAAGAAACTTAGTTCACACGCTGAACCTATTCTATGGGATTATGCTGTCGAGGACAGATTTTTCCAAGCTAAGAGAAAACTATCGTCTTCACCCTGTTATCTTTACTGTGGGGCATCATCCCCATTAAAAAACGTGCAGACAATCATTTCTGCATTCTCTCATAAGGAGCTTGCTCATGTTCAACTGATTTTAGCAGGACCTGATAGGAGAGAGTATGAAAATCTTCCTCCCAATATTCATCCAGTTGGGAGAGTGAGTCGTGATGAGGTAGTGCGCCTCATGTCTGAGTCATGGGGACTGATTCATTCAAGCCTGGTTGATACTGGCCCAACTGTTGCAAAAGAGGCAAGAGTCATGGGACTTCCCGTCATCATTTCTACGCACTGTGGTAGCCAACAGTATGTTGACCATGGGAAATCCGGATTTGTTATTTCTCCTCGTGATGTTGACGCCTTGGTGCAAGGTGTGATACAGTTATCTGCATCGACAGCGCAAAACCTATCTATGGGGGCACACGGACAAGAAAAATGTCGGGAAGCTCTTTCTTCAGAAACGATGTGTTCAGGTCTTCTGAAGATTTATCAAAATTTACTCGGAAACTAGAGGCCCCAATCAGCTTTATTAACTAATCGCTCAGGAAGAGGCGTATAAACAGCGGGATTCCCTTGGGCTAAATGTCCTGCCGGAACATCTTTTGTAATGATTGTGCCGGCTGAAATGACACAATCGTCTCCTATTGTAACCCCCTTGAGAATGATGCAACGTGTGCCGATATAGCATCGTTTACCGATGTTAATGGGCTTACCTTCCCTGTTGCTCTGACTCCAGCCTGTATTTGGGGAATAACGGTGTGGCTTAGGATCGTAGATAAGGGTATCGGGGCCAATTATTGTGTATTCTCCAATCGAGATTTCGGTAGCACAAACGATTTTTGCCCCGCTTAATCCACAATGGTTGTGCAAGATAACTCTCGCTCCCGGCATAATTGTGGATATATCCATGGGTTTGCTAATCAGTGTGTTATACTTGTATTTTGAATGTAACGTCACATAATCCCCAAGTATAATGGACGAACCCTTACACATATGAAAACGGGGAAACCCGCTTATAAAGCTTTTCTTACCAATGGTCCAGCCCCGAACTCTGTACCACATTGCCTTGATGGCATACAAGAAATATAGGATGCGAAGTTTCATGCAACGTCAGATGATTGTATTTGCTTCCTCTCTTGCCCAGGCATCATCCTCCAGGATGATGCCTAATTTGCCTTCATAATCGCGGGGGCGGGCGTTGGAGAGAACCTTTTCCACCGTTTCCCAGATGCCGGGGAAAGAGAGCTTGCCGTCCACGAAGGCTTGCACGGCCACTTCATTGGCCGCGTTGTACATGGCAGGCATGGTGCCGCCGGTCAGGCCTGCTGTGCGGGCCAGCGTGAGTGCGGGAAAATCATCCCAGCGCGGAGCCTCAAACTTCAGGCTGGCAATCTGTGCCAGGTCCAGGTGCGGCAGGGAATTCGGCAGTCTCTCCGGCCAGGTTACAGCATACTGGATGGGGAAGCACATGTCGCTGCTGCTCAGCTGCGCCAGGATGGAGCCGTCCACAAACTCCACCAGGGAATGAACAATGCTCTGCGGGTGCACAATCACATCCACCCTCTCCATGGGAATATCAAAGAGCCAACGAGCCTCAATCATCTCCAGCCCCTTGTTGAACATCGTGGCGCTGTCGATAGTAATCTTGCGTCCCATCTGCCAGGTGGGATGCTTGAGAGCCTGTTCCAGTGTCACGTTCTTCAGTTGCTCGCGCGGAGTATTGCGGAAAGGACCGCCGCTGGCTGTCAGAATCAGGCGATTCACCTGCCCTGCACCACCCTGATTTCCTTGCAGACACTGGAAGATGGCGTTGTGCTCGCTGTCCACAGGGAGCACATTGATGCCCTTGGCCTTGGCCCGGTTCATCACCACCTCACCCGCCATCACTAGAATCTCCTTGGAGGCAATCGCTAAATCCTTGCCAGCCTCAATAGCCTCCAGCGTGGGCTTCAGGCCGTCTGTACCGATGATGGATACCAGCACCATATCCGCGCAATCCAGCGTAGCCAGCTGGCAGAGACCTTCCAAGCCCGTGTAGATCTGCACCCCGGCAGGCAGCAGACGTCGCAGCTCGGCGGCCTTGGAAGAATCATAGATGCACACGTGCTGTACCTTGAATTCACGCGCTTGCTCGGCCAGTTTTGCAACATTGGAATGGGCAGCGAGCGCCACCACCTCCATGCGCCCCGGTATATCGCGAGCCACCTTGAGGGCACTGGTGCCGATGCTTCCGGTAGAACCGAGAATAACCACGCGTTTCTTCATATGCCGGATATTCTACGCCATCTAACCAGCAAAATCAAGTCAAATGGGGTGTTTTGACTTGCCAATTCAAGCACTTCGGTGTACTCTCGCTGTGCCGTCCGGGTCCGGGTGGCCGCTGCGGGTAACCAATCCCGTAGAGGAAAGTCTGGACATCATAAGGCAGCGCGTCCTGTGAAAGCAGGAGACACCCGGAGCCAATGCCGGGTGGACGGAAAGTGCCACAGAAAACAAACCGCCCGTTAGGGTAAGGGTGAAAAGGTGGGGTAAGAGCCCACCGCTCCGGAGGTGACGATGGAGGCATGGAAAACCCCGCGTGATGCAAGACAAACAGGGAGAGGGTCGCCTGCCCGCTGAAAGTCTCCCGGGTATTAGTTGCACCTTGCTATAAACGCAAGGCGAGCCTGGTAACAGGCGCGAGAAAAATGGCCACACAGCCCGCATCTCCGCGGGTGGACAGAATCTGGCTTACAGGACCCGGACGGCACCAACAAAAGTACAAATGACAATTTATTTCTGTTTTAACAGAGACTTTTCGCGGTTAGCCAGAGCAATTTGCAGTGCGTTGGCAATATTATGGAAAAACACATAGAAAGCCGGACCAATATAGGCAAGTGGATGCACATACCACTGGCTGGCAATGTAGAGGGTGAGAATGGTATTCTTCTGCCCCAGGCACTGGGAGCATTCGCGTTTGAGCCCCCTGCCCCCCAGCTTATATCCAGCCACAAAGCCAGTTATGCATACCAGCAGTGAGCCCAGGATGAGCGGTAGCATATCCCACAGGCTCACTCCCATGGTCAGGACACGCTGTGTTCCCACACCAGCGATAATCGTCAGGTTCAAAATCCATATACCCAGGGAAACATCCCGCAGCTTCGCCGTCCATGCTTTGCAGGGAGGATACAGCAAGCGCAGCGCAATGGCAACAATCGCCGGGATACCCAGCACCGTACCTAATTGAATGGCTACCTCTGTGGCCAGCTCAGAATAGCAGAATCCCTCAACCTGCACCACGAAGGGCATGAGCAGCGGCGTTACAAGGCCAAAGACAATCTGGCTGAGCACCAGCGCCGTTGTGGTGAACTCCACATTCCCCCTCAGCAAATTGACAATGACCGGAGCAGCAATAGCCACTGGCGCAATGCCGCAGAAGAAGAGTGACTCTGCCAGAATGGGATAGCCAAGCAGACTGGCTACTCCCCAGAACCCCATACCGATAAGCTGAATACCCAGCAACACCCAGAGGTGCATGCGTTGGGGTTTGAGCCTGGCTGTTTCTATACCAATAAAGGTAATGCTGAGCATGAGCGCGACGCTGGCGGGTAGATAGGCACCCAGCGGTGCCAGATGCTTGTGAAAGAGGCCTCCCACCAGGAAGGCCACAATCATGCAGATACTTCTCAAATGCCGTTTCATCAGCCCTCCTGCTTCTCCTCCGCCTTGCGGCGTTCGATTACGGCAGTTGTTGCATCATCGGTTTTAGGCTTCGGATATGCAATGCGGTTGTGATGCATCGTGCGGATTGTTGCAAAGAATGATTCCTTAAGCTTTTCAATCTCGCCGAGAGTCAAGCCGCAATCCTGCAAGTGACCATCCAGAATACGCCCTTTGAAAATACCGTTAATCATGTTGCGGATATCCTCTTCGGTGGGGTGCTGCAGGGAGCGAGTCGCGCTTTCTACGGCATCTGCCATGCTGACAATGCCACACTCGCGGGTCTGGGGAATCGGCCCCTTATAGGTGAAAATGGATTTATCCACCTCTTCCGGGCAGGTATCAATGAGCCCCTCTTCAAACTTATTCTTCTCCTCCTCGTAGTGATCCAGCGCCTTGCGGTAGAAGAAATAGGCGGTAGACACACCGTGGTGCTCTCGGATAACGTTGACGATGCGATTATTGAGGCCGTAAGATTCGGCAAGTTCCACGCCCTCCGTCACGTGTCCCGTAATGATACGGGCGCTGGCTTCCGGAGTCAAATCTGCATGCGGGGTATTATTCTGGTCTGCAATATTTTCAGCAAAATACTGAGGATTCGTAATCTTACCAATATCATGATACAGACCACATACGCCGGCGCGGGTCACATCAGCTCCAATTGTTTCAGCGGCAGCTTCCGAAAGACGCTGCACAACCAGACTGTGGTGAAAGGTTCCCGGCGCAACAATCTGCAATTTCCGCAACAGGGGGTGGTTCATATCAGCCCACTCCAGCCACGTGATGGGAGTTGAAATGTTGAAAACACGTTCCAGGGCGGGCATCATACCACCAATCAACGCGGCGAGCACAAAATTCACCCCTACGGTGATAGCCAACTCCGTGGAAAAGCCTCCCAGGTTGAATCCGCCGGAAAGGCCTCGCAACTCAATTCCCTCATGAGAGCCTGCAGCATCCAGCCCCAGCAGGAGGTAAACAGCTGAAAAGGCAATGGCGCTGGCCACAAATCCTGCACGCAAAATCTGCTCACGCTTGTGTACTCGCCCGGAAACCAATGCACATACGGTTCCCGTCACAAAGCTGACGGCGCTGTAATTCAGAATAATGGCAGCATCCGTTCCCTGGGGAAACATCACCACACCGAAGATGGTGCAGCACAGCGCGGTAAATGCCCCCAGTCTGCGACCAATCATCACCGCCAATACGGTGGGAGCCAGCGCATACGGAAGCCAAAGCAGCAATTGCCCTTGCATATTGAATCCTGGGATGATACCCTTCAGAGAGCATATCCCCGTCATGATGAGTAACTGAGCCGCAATCATGCTCACCAGCAGGAACGAACGCCTCACCGTCAGCTGTAGCGGCAGACGTGATAAATAAGCCAGCAGGAACAGGCCAAGGGAAGTCAGAACCAGCCAGATGACTCGGAAAGCAGCGTTCCATACGTCACCAGCTACAGAACAAGCCATGAAGCACATCGCCACAAGTCCCAGCAGACCAACCCCTGTCATAATTTTGGAGTTGCTTCTGAAACGGGAGCCTGGGTCATCACCCGTGGAGGATAATTTATTGATAAGGCGCGTCATACTAAGTTAAAACCAGCGTGGTAAGGTGTATTTTACCAAAGCCTCATGCTCTTGGCAAGGTTAAACGTTTTGCCCTTATGGCAGCAGTTTCCATACTCCATTCTTTACCATGGAATTAAAGAGCTCCCGTGGTGCTGCCTCACCACGTTCTTCTGCCATTCTGAGGTAAAGCTGGGCTCTTCTGGGGTCAGACTCACGCGATTTGTTTCCTAGCTGGGAAATGACAGCCATCAGGGTGTAGGCCTGAGGCATTCCGGAAGACGCTGCCGCGCTCAGCGCACTGATAGCACTGGTCATATCCGGCTCTACACCCACTCCATTAAAATACAACTCAGCCAAAGCCACATTCGCATTGGGAACACCGGCATCAATCAGCTTTTTGAGAATTCCCACCCCACGCTCTGGCTCAGGAGCACATCCTCGGCCTGACACAAGACAATACGCATAAGCCACTCCCCCACGAGCATCCCCTGCATCCGCAGCCCTTCTGTATAGCTCAAACACGCGTTCTTGCGTGTATTTTTCCGGATTTTGGTGATACAGCCCCGCCAGGGGCATGAGTGCAGCCGTATCACCCAGCAACGCCGCCTTCTGATACAGACGGATAGCCTGTTGCGTATCCTGATGCACAAGTCCCTTAAGCGCCTCTGGCAATTCCGTTCCGGGTAACGTTAGGGTGGCTAACTGGGACAAAGCCTGCGGATGGTCACGCTCCACTGCCTTTTTCAGTAATTCATACCCCCTGACCACATCTCCCTCCTGCATATGGAACATTGCAAGGGTACACGCCGCACCCGGACTACCATGCTCTGCTGCCTTGCTCAGCCACTCCTTGCTCTTTGTCTCGCTTCCCTGGCGGGTCATGAGTGACATAAATTCTTCCACATAGTAATTGCTCCGCTTCAGTTCGGCCTGAACTGCCGGGGATGGTTCGCCCTCTGCCGACAGTCGCCCGGAAAGCAGCAGGTACACCGCGCGGGCGCGTGAGTTGTTGGCCTTGCAAGCTTCCATCAAATAATTCATCCCCTTTTTCTCATCTACCGCCCCGCCAATGCCATTGCCGTGCAGGTTCGCCATTTCAACGAGTGCAGGAACATACCCCTGCCGGGCGGCTTCTTCAATATAGGAACGCAGCTGGCGCGCCTCTGGTGCCGTTTCCGGATTCAGCCCTTGCGCCTGCACCTGTTTCAACATCTGAAGCGCAGACCAGGTGAGTGCCACCGGGTGTTTCGAATTCGTTGCCTCCTGCATCAGCCGGTAATATGCCTGTTCGTCTCCATCCGTGGCGTTCAGCACTGCGGTCACCACAGAGCCCATATCAGCACTCTGAGCCGTTTTTGCGGCGTCGAGCGCTGCTAAGAAGGTGTTTTTTGCGTCTGTTTCAGGCTGGGCTACCACAGCGGCCAACGTCATTGGCAGGAGAAAAAGAAAGCGTCTCATCGGCCAATTCTACCCCTAACGAGCGCTTGTGACAAGCGAAAATTGGTGCTGCACTCTAATTGCTAAAAAAGAATCATTCTTATCTTTGTCTTGACTAACACTCACCAGCAAGATAGAGTGGCGGCATGGATTCAGACACCAAGAAGAGAGTAGCAGCGTGGTCATCAGTCATCTGGAGCGGAGTGCTCGCCGCCACGAAACTGGTAGTCGGGCTCATGACAGGCTCACTCGGTATCTTATCCGAAGCCCTGCACAGCGCACTCGACCTGGTGGCGGCAGGAGGCACTGTCTTTGCCGTCAAAGTCGCAGCCAAGCCCGCAGATGATGAGCACCCATATGGTCACGGCAAGGTAGAAAACCTCATGGCTCTGGCAGAAACCCTTTTGCTGCTTGCAACCGCAGCATGGGTCATCATAGAAGCCTGCGAACGATTGATGAGCAATGACCCGTCCGCACTCGCCGTCACCTTCTCCTATTGGGCGTTTGGCATCATTATCCTTTCCATAGCAGTCGATATCAACCGTTCACGCATGCTACGCCGTGTGGCAAAAGAGACCCGGAGTGCCGCACTTGAGGCCGATGCCGCCCACTTCACCACTGATATCTGGAGCAGCAGCGCCGTTCTGCTCGGCATTACCGGTGCGGCAGTAGCAGATATGACCTTGGAAGGCAGCTGGCTGCACTGGTTCCTCATCCGGGCAGACGTCTTTGCCTCGCTGGTCGTAGCAGCTCTTATTCTGCACATATGCAAAGACCTGGGCATGCAGGCCATCAACAACCTGATGGATAAAGCCAATAGTGAAGCCGCAGCCCAAATCCTCAATGCCATGGCTGAACGCATGCCCACCTACCCGGTTTCCAAGCTCCGCGTCCGGGAATCCGGTGCCCGATACTACGTCGATATGGAAGTGCAAGTTCCGCATCATCTGCATGTCGATACCGCCCATGAAATAGCAGATGCCATGGAAACACTTGTAGCTGATACCCTGGAAAATGCCGAAGCCTTCATTCACATGACCCCGGCACAGACCCTTCCCGAAACGCCGGAATTCATCATCCGGCGCCTTGCGCTCACCCACCGTTTCGGCGTGCATGGGCTCATGCTGCTGCACACGGATGACGGGCAATTCGTGGTTGCTGTTGATTTGGAGCTTCCCCCCGGTGCCACCATGGCATCCTGGCAGGTGGCGATTGAGGCATTCCGTAAGGAGGTGCTCCGAAATCTCAAGGCAGACGTTGTTGCTCTGCATGTAGAGCCAGATTTACGGCACCTGCCCAGCTTCACTGCTCCGCTGCCTGATGACTGGGAAGAACAAATCCGCTCTGTCCTCATCCTTCGCGGAGCCCCCCTGCCCCTTCGCATCAATATTCTCACACGGGGAACAGAACGCCTTTGCCTTATCTACATTCCCAAAGAACCCGCCCTAACCGTAGAGGAAAGCCATGCCCGCCTCACTAAGCTTAATAAGAAGCTCGCGGAAAAGCTTCCCCCTTTCGCTCGTTTCATGGTGACTTACGCGGAGTAATTCAGCAGGAACGGTTATTCCATTTCACTTTGCTTGCTCCTTCAACCAGAGATTGAGCTCCTTCATCATTTTGTCCAGAATCTGCCGGTTCAATACCGAGACGCCGTAAATCCTCCTGAGCATGTTTCTGTATACTCTCCGGAATCTTGTTTCGAGGTTTCTTTTCTGTGACGCTATTCTCATTTCCTTGAGCCCACACTCCGGAAGCCAGACAGCAGCACACTAAAACCAACATGAGAGGCAGATATCTCAACATATACGGTGTAGTCTAGCGCATTGGATACGCCATGTACAGTTTTTACTTTACCGCAGTTCATAAATACATTGCCTTTTTGATTTTTTCTCCAATTTGATAGTTGACGGTGAGCATGATTGTGTTATAATGCGTCCCCATAGGGGTTTACGAATAACCACCCCAGGTATAGAAACAGTGGACGACGATATCATTTGCACAGAAAAAATCATTGCTGACCGCAAGACTTTCTTCCTTGACCTGAAGAGTAATGCCCGTGGTCGGGTGGTTCGCATCACAGAAAAAGTGAGTTCCAACCGCGACCGTATTATGGTGCCGGCTGAAATCCTGGACGACTTCATTGCCGCACTGGAGGATATCCGCCGCGCTAATAACGAAAACTAAAGGCGGTTGATTTTGCCCCCTAAGGGCATAAATCCATCTTGTTAGTAGGATTGACGGACATTTGTCTGGACAAGTGGCTTGTTTTGTGCTTTAATTCTGGCGAGACTAAAGCAAGGTAGTCTGCAATTTTGAAACGAACAACACGCTGATTATGAGGAAGATTAAAGTATTAAAACTAGGTTGGGAGTTCCCTCCGCTGATAAATGGCGGCCTGGGCGTGGCCTGCATGGGGATATCGCGTGCACTTTCACAGAAAGTGGATTTGAGTGTCATCGTACCCAAGGCATCACCCGATGCAACATACGATGGTTTTACACTGACCGGAGTCAACACCCTGCAGCACGAGCAGATGGAAACACTGGAGGAAGGCTACACCTACGAAAGTTTCAGTGTAGTGGGTAAGGCTCCTGTAAACCTGGATCCCTACGCCTGCGAGGAAGGCACCCCCGGCAACATCACCTTCACCAAGGAAGGCAAGCTGCTTTTCTCCCGCATCCATAAGGCAGACCTTGCCCTATTCACAGGCAAGGAGGACCTTTACGCTGGTGACCTGGCCCGCAAGGTAATTGAGTTCTCCAAGATTTGTGCAGTCATGGCCCGCAAGTATGACTTTGACGTGGTGCATGCACACGATTGGATGACCTACCTGGCAGGTGTTGAGGTCAAGAAGGCTACCGGTAAGCCACTCGTGGTGCATCTGCACGCATCGCAGTTTGACCGTGCTGGAGCCGATGCTCGTGGCTGGATATACGATATCGAGAAATACGGCATGGAACAGGCTGATGCGGTCATTCCTGTTTCCAAGTACACCGGCACGATTGCAGCAGGCCATTACGGCATTGACCCCGCCAAGATATTCCCGGTGCATAATGGTGCCGACCCAGTACATGTATTCCACAGCAAGAAGAAGTTCCCTGAGAAGCTGGTATTGTTCCTGGGCCGCCTGACAGCCCAGAAAGGGCCTGAATTCTTCCTGCAGATTGCAGCCAAGGTACTGGAGCAGACCGATAACGTCCGTTTCGTCATGGCCGGCACAGGCGAAAAGCTGCGCCAGCTTATTGAAACCGGAGCTTTCCACGGAGTAGGAGATAAATTCCACTTTACTGGGTTCCTGAACAAGCAGAAGGTGAATGAGCTGCTTTCCATGACGGATGTATACTGCATGCCCTCCGTATCGGAGCCTTTCGGGCTTTCAGCCCTCGAAGCCGCCCAGTTCAACATCCCCGCCGTTATCTCCAAGCAGAGTGGCGTGGCAGAAGTGATGAAAGGCGCGCTCAAGGCAGACTTCTGGGATGTCAACATGATGGCCAAGCACATCGTTGACCTGGTTACCGATGAAGAACTCTACAAGCAGGTTGCTGAGCAGAGTGCCCAGGATATCAAGAACTCCAACTGGGAGACCGCCGCAGATAAGATGATTCGTGTCTACCACCATGTACTTGGCTGGTAAATTAACACCCCCTCACCCTTTCAGTCCAGATGAACATTACGCTCACATTTCATGCACACCAGCCCAACAGACTGATTCCGTATGATTTCTTCAAGATTGGCGAGCATGCATTCTACGAAGATGACCAGATGAATGGTCGCGTACTGAGTGCTGTTGCGGAACGCTGCTATCTGCCCGCCAACCGCATGATGAAGCAGCTCATTGAGCTTTCTGATGGTAAATTCAAGTTTGCCCTGGCCATTTCCGGGGTCATTCTGGAACAGGCGCGGTACCACCGCCCGGATCTCATCACCTCCTTCCAGGAATTAGCTGAAACAGGCTGCGTGGAATTCCTTGCCATGCCCTACTACGCGTCACTGGCCTCCCTTTATGCCACTGGCGAGTTCGCAGAACAGGTCAAGGAACACTGCGACCTCATTGAGGAACTGTTCGGGCAGCGTCCCACCGTCCTCTGGAATACTGGCATGCTTTACTCCAATGCCATAGCGGCTCAGGCCTACGATATGGGGTTTGAAGGAATCATGGCAGATGGCAGCGGACGCATGATGAGCAACCGCAACACTAATGACCTGCAGTGTGCCCCGCTGATTGATAAGACCAAGACCCTGCTGCGCCACCGCCACCTCTCCAACGACCTGGCCAATCGCCGCACCGACCCCAGCTGGAGTGAATACCCGCTTTCGCCATACACCTTCGTGGAATGGCTGGGTTCAGAACAAGGCCAGGTGGTCAATATCTCCATGGATTATGAAACCCTGGGTGAACGCCAGGCAGACAGCACCGGAGTATTCGAATTCTGGCGCACCATGATTACCGCCGCCCTCTTTGCCGGTAATGAGTTCTACACCCCTGGTGAGGCCGTGCGTGCCTTCCCCTCCACCGGCACTCTGAACTGCCCGAACCCAGTGAGTTGCTCCACCTTTGGTACCACTACCCATTGGAACGGCAACGTGATGCAGCAGGAAGCCATCAAAAAGATATACGATCTGGAAACCGCGGTGAAAGCCAGCGAGGACCGGGATATGATTCATGTATGGCGCAAGCTGCAAAGTGCTGACCATTTCCACTATATGGAAAAGAGCAACGGGTTCACCCCCTACCCCTCGCCGTATGATGCCTACATTTACTATATGAATGCCCTGGCCGATTTACAGGTTCGAGTAAAGCGGGAGGCTGAACTCATCCACCTTGCCCGCAAGGCAACCATGGCTTAAACTTCAATCATAACTTCAGCACCCCGGACAAACATCCTTTTGTCCGGGGTGCTTTGTTATTACATTATTTCAACTATTCATTGACAAAGCAACCTGGTAATGCTAGAGTCTGCTCTATGGAAGACCTTACCCTCACCCATACGATTACCAGCTACGAGTGTTCAGCGGACCACCTCATGAAGCCTGAGTTCTTCATGCACTTGTGCCAGGAAATGGCAGAGGAGCATGCCGAGATGAACAATCTAGGCTTTGATTGGGCTGTGCAGAACCACAAAATCTGGGTGGAGACACGCGGGAATTACGAACTGATTCGCCGTCCGGCATGGAAGGAATCCATTAAGCTCCGCACCAATACAGGGCAAGCCAGTGCCCTGCAGGCGCGTCGCTTTGTAGAAATGACAGACATGGAGGGTAATGTACTGGCTCGTGCAGATTTACTCTGGGTACTCATCGACATTACCACTCGGCGGCCGTTTCCTCTGAAGCGGGCCAATATACCGCTGGAAGGAATAGAATGTCCAGCCATTACAGAAGAACTCATCTGCCCGGAGTGGGAGGTGGAACCACTTGCAACTTGCGCCCATACCGCTGCACGCCGCGATATTGACTTCAACGGTCACATTAACAACAGTGCCTACCTGGTCTGGGCTCTGGATACCTTGCCAGCAGCCCACACACCAGAGGGTTCCCCTGCCCGCATTCATCTGGTATTCCGCAAGGAGTGCATGCTCGGAGCGGAGGTGGAAATCCAGCACTACCGTAACGGGCAATATACGCACCATGTCATCAACTCTGCTGAGGGAATTCGGGCGGAGGTTGACATTCTCTGGAGCTGAAAGGTATTGCCAAATCCATCCATTCCATGTATGGTAGCGCAATGCACGCCGCCATGAGGGACAGAATAGACTCACTTTGCCGCAGACAATGCGCTTTTGCACTGTATTGCCTTCCTGGCGAAGGCAATCCCCCTGTGTTCTGCATGGCAAAGGACGGCAGGGTGGAAACCGGGGAGAAACTCGAAAACGAGGGATTCCTTCTGGCTACATTTGAGGGAACCCGATTGTTCATCCCTGCTGAACTGGACGCCCCGCCCCATCCGACGGCATGGGACGAAATGCAGGCGCCCCCCGCAGAGCCAGCCACCACCAGGGAAAAATATGCAGCCTTATTCCAGCTCTACACGAGCTTCATCCGGAGTGGTTCTGTGCGTAAAATTGTACTGGCTCGAACGGCGGATTTGCCAGTCGGTGCCGGGTTTTCAGCGTGTCAGGCCTTTCTGAATGCTTGTTTGCAGAATCCAGGTGCCTTCAAGGCGCTCGTCCACACCCCACAGTATGGCACATGGATATTCTGCACCCCAGAGCAACTGGTAACCGGGAGCAACGGCCACTGGCAGACCATGGCGCTGGCAGGAACACGAATTCCCTGCACCCTTCCGTGGGATGCAAAGAACAAACGGGAACAGGCTCTGGTGACTGATTTCATCCGTCTGGTTGTCAGCCCTCTTGCAAAGGATTTGGAGGAAGGAACGCTGGAAAACCTGCGCGCTGGCAGCATTGAGCACCTGTGTACCCGATTCAAGTGGAAGATGCCGCAAGAACTCCTCCTTTCCCTGCTGGAAGAGCTTCCCCCAACTCCGGCTGTCTGCGGCGCTCCCGTAGCGCAAGCACGCCAAATCTTGATGCAACACCCAGATATTACCCGCTCCTGTTACGCTGGCTACCTGGGTCCCTGGAAGCAGACGGAAGTCCAGCTGTATGTTTCCCTTCGCTGCATGCAGATATTCCAAGGCATGTGCCGCCTGTATGCAGGTGGTGGGCTCATGCCCGATTCCGAAGAGGAACAGGAATGGCAGGAAACGGAAAATAAGATGAACTGCATGAGAAAGGTAATTAGCACTCTTGATTAATTATTCATTAGTGAAAAGCATTACTCATTTTTTGTCTTTTGGATTCAAAATGCGATGTACAGCAAAATATACGTAACCCCCTTATTTTATAGTCTCTCTTCATTTGCGTAATTGCTCCCTGAAATGAGTTATTTTATTCTAAGCAATTAATGATAAGGCATTAGTGAAAAATATGAATATCGCATTTTGAATGCGATAACATGCGTGCTGACGAATTAGCCAACAAAACCCCTTTCTTTCTGCTATGAATAAAAAGTGCATACTGTTATTGGGTGCAGCAATGCTCATCCTCACCGCCTGCGAATCCCCGGAAGAAAAGGCGGGTAGACTTGCCCGCGAAGAGTTGAGGGATCTCAATATCACACCCGAGGCATATGGGGACCATCTTATCAAGGCAGCAGAGAAAGGCAACGTGAAACGCATGAGGCTGCTCATCACAGCAGGAGCTGATATTAACGCTGCAGACCACACAAACACAAGCGCATTGCATGCAGCCATTCAAAGCAAAAATCCCTCTGCTGTAAAACTTTTGTTGAAATCTGGAGCAAATCAGCACGCGAAGGACAAGAAAGGCTATACCCCCCTCCATACTGCCGTTGTTGGTGCTCATATGCCAGTGGTCAAACTCTTGCTCAAGAGCAAAACCAATGTAGATGAACCTAACGCAACGGGAAAGACTCCATTGATAACGGCTGTCATCAACGAGGAAGGAGATATAGTTCAAGCTCTGCTTGCTGCTGGAGCGGACGTAAATGCGGCATGGGTTGCACCGAACGCCTCTTCAAACAAGAGAAAGGCAGCACCATCCGAAGCCCATGGCGGAACGCCCCTTAGCTACGCCGTTGCCAGTGGCCGCAAGGACATCATCCAGCAGTTAATAACGGCAGACGCTAATCCGAACGTGGCAGACGCCGCGGGAAACTCACCCTTTATCATTGCGACGAGGAGTGGCAATACCCACATCATGGACATGCTGGCAAAAGCAGGAAGCGATATCAACACATCCAACAACGAAGGCATATCTTCCGTGCATGCAGCGATTCCCAATGTCAACACTTTGCAATGGTTGCTTAATGCTGGAGCAGATATCAACAAAGCAGACAAACGCGGAACTACACCCCTGGCATACGCTATCAATGAAGGAATGGTAGATATCGTGAAACTTTTGTTAGATGCAAAGGCAGACACTACATCCTGCACAGCGGAAGGATTGCCGCTCATTGCATTAGCAGCGAAAAAAGGAAACGTCAACATACTCAAAGCTCTGATTGAAAGAGGAGTTGACGTTACAAAAAAATTTACTGTGGAAGGGAAAGAGAAAAATGCTCTCTCTTTCGCCAAAGACAAAGCCGTTTACCAGATGCTTGAACAAGCTGGATGCATCAAGATAATTTCTACGGATGAAGCCATGACCATCCTCCGGAATCAGAAAATTATCAATCCCCGTGGGGAAGAATACATCGCAAACCTATCAAAGAAGATAAATTACGAATATAGCCAATTCAAATCAGGTCAGAAAAAGATGAGTGATTTCGGCTATATTGCATACATCCTTGAGCTTTGGAACGAGGGTGCAGATCAGGCCAAACCCTTGCCCCAGGAATGCCTGATGTCATTCATTTCTGCTGGTTCGGGGTTAAACTGCAAAATGGGTGACTATAACGAACTGGAACTGGCCGCGTCCATCGGTAATGTTGATATAGTCAGGATGTTGCTTGCTGCACCTGGCATCCAAGTGAACAGCGGAGTCCCCCTGTACCGGGCAGCCAGCAAGGGGCATGCAGGGGTAGTCCGACAATTGCTTGCCGTGCCGGGCATGAATGCCAATAAAGGCATAAAAGGCTCAACTCCCTTACTGGCAGCCGCAACTCATGGCCACGCAGAGGTGGTCAGCCTGCTTCTTGCAGCTCCTGGTATTGATGTCAACATGGGCGATCTTGTTTTCCGCACTGTCCAAAGCGGGTATACCGAAGTGCTCCAAAGACTCCTTACTGCTCCCGGCATAGATGTCAATAAAGGAGGAGAAGACAAGCTTTTGCCTGATACCCCGCTTGGTTTGGCTATTCAGAACAAGAATGAGGAGATGGTCAAACTGCTTATCAACGCTCCGGGAATTGAAGTAAACAAACCCGATAAATGTGAATCATTGCTCTACAAAGCGGTGCGGGAAAAATCCCCAGCCATCGTTAAATTGTTGCTCAGTGTTCCTGGAATTGATGTGAACCATAAAGGCTTGCTTGGCACCCCCCTGCAGCTGGCAACCATGCGAAAATACTCTGAAATCATCCCTTTGTTGAAAGCAGCCGGAGCCAAGGAATAATCTGACTACACCTACGCCTCATCCCTGCGCGAAGCTAAGGCCAGGAACATCAGCGTCCAGCCGGAAAAAATCATTTCCACGGCTACAAGAGTGCCAATCAACCATGCGGAACTACCCGGCCAGCCCCATATTATCATCACACCCAGGACAAGGGAAATCAGCGCATTCAGGCAGCGCCAGAATCGGCCTTTCTCATGCCAGAGAGTAATAGCTATGCCCATGCGTAACACACCAGCACTCACCAGGCATGCTCCAATCAGCAGAGTCCACCATTCCATGGAAAGCACGGGCAGGAGCACAGTAAATACCCCCACCAGCAGATACAGGACAGCTGCCAGTAAATTCCACCAGCGGTTCTCCCGGTGAATGATTCCCTGAATCAGTCGGAATAACCCGGCCGCGGCCAGCACAAATCCAGCAACCCATACCACGGATACGCCCAGCAGGAATGGGAAACTCAGTAAGATGAATCCCAGAATCAACTCCAGAACTGCCAGGATTCCCGCAACCCAAGGGCTACCCATAAATCGACTGGAGGCGCAGGAACAAGCGCAGGATTTCACTTCATCAGGAGGGGTTGCAGACATGGCAGGATTGAGCGCTTGAGTTGAAACGGCTGCACACGGCACGCCAGCAGACCTGGTTCAGGAAGGCATCCACATACCCTGCCCGGTTGTTGTGGTAACGCAGATAGTAGGCGTGTTCCCATACGTCGCACACCAATAAGGGCCGCATCCGGGGCAGCAAGGCATCCTGGTGGCGGTGTACTCCCAAAACCACAAGTTTGTGACTCACGGCATCTTTAGAAAGGACTGCCCAGCCGCTTCCCTGGATTCCAAGGGCCACGCTCCTGAATAAACGTAAAAAACCATCATATGACCCAAAGGCAGAGTTGATGGCATCTGCCAGTACACCGCAGGGTTGCCCCCCCGTGTGCGTGGAAATGTTTCCCCAATACAGTGTATGCAGCATGTGACCAGCCAGGTTGAATGTAAGAGCGCAGGCTGCGGTTGAAACCATCTGGTCTGAAACTTCCCCCAGGGCTACCTGCCGCATCATTTCAATGGCGTTATTGGCGCCGGCCACATATGATGCATGGTGCCGGGTATAGTGCAAGTGCACCGTTTCCGCATCCATGAGTGGTTCCAGAGCATCGGGAGAATAAGGTAAGGGAGGCAGGACATAGCGCCCGTCTTTGTATCCATCACTTAAGCATATCGTGTCCATAATGCGATGGACACAGCCGATTCAGGCTCAGTTCAGTGCTTGTTATACGTCGATTGACACAATAGTGGCGTTATCGGCGTAAGGGTCATTCAAGGCCTTGCATGCCTCAATGATTTCCACGGGAAGGTTTCCCTCTCTGTTGTTGAGGATGTTTCTGCCTACCTGGGTGAGCATTTCAGGGGAGATGATATCCTCCGTTCCATCTGAGGTGAGGATGACCCTGTCTCCAGGCAGCAAGGGATATGGTATGGTGGGAGCATCCACCAAATCCAAAGGTTCACCCGTTATGGCGGCACGCAGGACATGCCCCCGGCGCAGCGCTTCCTGAGCCGTCATCCCGGAACCAATGTAGCCGCGGTACATATCCCGGTATGAATGATCCTGGTTCAAACGGATGAGCCTGCCTAACCGCCAGATATACAAGGCCGTATCACCCACACTGACCCATCGGAGAACACCAGCTCCGGCAAAAGCAGCTAATAGGGTCGTGCCGCCATATACGCTCCTGCGCTCAAAGGAACGGCGCACGGTCTCATTGGCCACTTCCAGGGCGCGGTACATGCGCTGGTGCATGGGCAAGTCGGGGTGCCGTTCAAAAGTGCGCTGATAGGTTTCCACTGCAATGGTGGAAGCAAGGGCGCCATCATGATGCCCACCCATGCCATCGCACACCAAAGCCAGTACACCGTCAGGATAGAATCTGACCGTGTAGGCATCTTCCTGCTTTGCGCGTTTACCAATCCACTGTACTGCCTTTGCAATCATGTGCTCAGGACATTTTTACCACACACGGGATGCATAAGCAAGTAAATTTGCCAAAAAGTCATTGAAGCAGTGTTTCCCATGTGCTATGATGTGCCGCATACCATGGCACTTCCAACACTGAGTGACGCTCTGTATGACTATCTATCCTCCCCTGGTTACACACCTCAGGAAATGGTGGACATAGCAAGGGGAATGGGGCTGCTCCCTCACCAGAGGAGCGAATTGAAGGCACTTCTGGCAGAAGGTGTACGCAAAGGTTCGCTCTATAAACTTCGGAAGAGCCTGTACGTACTCCGGAAATTGCAGGGAGAACCGCTAAAAGGTACGGTTGCTCAACGAGGGAGCCGCCTGTTCTTCATCCCGGACGCAGAATCTGCAAACAAGGTAGCAGCTCTGCAGCCTGGTGGAGAGGTTCCTTCCCTGATGGTTCATCCATACAAGAGCCACGGAGCTATGGATGGAGACAAGGTAACGGCATCAGTGCGTCTTCAGGCACCCAGCCGGGATAAACGCAACCGCCACCGTCCGCACGCTTCGGAAATGCGGCTTGAGGTACGGATTCTTGAAATTAATTCACGCGGCAGGGAAAGATGGGTTGGCACATACAAATCCACTGGACGTTATGGACACATGTCAGGAGATGGCCGCTCAAGTCCTGAATTCGTCCGTCTGCTCACGCCGGCGCCAGCAGAGCTCCTGCCCGGCATGGTCATTGTGGTTGAGCCGGTGAGTTATCCCATTGCCAGCTCGGAAGCAACCGGGCGCATCATGCAAGTTCTGGGCTGGCCTGAGGATGAAGGGGTGCAAATTACCACCATCATGCACCAGTATGGACTGGCAGACACCTTCCCGGCCGATGTTCTGGAAGAATCAGAAACGATACCGGAAACCATTTCAGA
This sequence comes from Akkermansia sp., assembly GCA_045538105.1. GTDB lineage: Bacteria > Verrucomicrobiota > Verrucomicrobiia > Verrucomicrobiales > Akkermansiaceae > Akkermansia. The sequence continues at coordinate 78,598 of JAZSQS010000030.1, read as the reverse complement.
GCGGGATTTACAACACCGTGATGACTGGAGGGAGCGCTGCGTGATCACTATTGACCCGGCAACAGCCAGGGATTACGATGATGCCATATCCGTTATCCGCAAAGGAAACAACTGGGAACTGGCAGTTCACATAGCCGATGTGAGCCACTACGTCAAGCCCGGTTCGGCACTTGATGAAGAAGCCCGGAAGCGAGGCAACTCCACATACCTTCCGGATCGGGTTCTGCCCATGCTGCCGCCGAGGTTATGTGACGGCATCTGCTCCCTTCGCCAGAGCGAGGAGCGGCTGACGCGCCTGTGCCTCATGCAGATTAACCGGCAAGGCAAGGTAGTGAAGGCTGAGTTCAGAGATTCTGTCATCTGCTCACGCCGCCGACTTACCTATCCGCAGGTATTGGATGTACTTCAACAGAAAGGCAGCACGGGAGATACGGAAGTTGATGCTATGATTCACGAAGCTGGCAAACTGGCAGCCCTTCTGCGGCGCAAACGATTTGAGGCAGGCGCCCTGCAGCTGGATATGCCGGAAATCCGCCTCATTACTGATGATCAAGGAGCTCCTGTTGACGTGGAAATGGAGACCAGTGATGAATCCCACCAGCTGGTGGAGGAATTCATGCTGATTGCCAATGAATGCGTGGCTCATGCCCTTAATGCCCACCACCTGCCCACTATCTACCGTGTGCATGAAGCCCCGGACCCGGCCAAGCTCAGTGAGCTTTCCCAGGAGCTCAAAGCTTACGGAATCAAGGCTGGAACCTTGACTACGCGGGAGGAGCTTAACGCCGTCATGGAAAGGATTGAGGGCCACCCGGATGAAGCTATCCTCAAAGTGCGGATTCTGCGTGCCATGATGCGCGCCAGGTACGCGCCGGAAGCCTTGGGCCATTACGGATTGGCCAAGGGGGATTATTGCCACTTTACCAGTCCCATCCGCCGCTATGCGGACTTGGTTGTACACCGCGCATTCAGCCGCTTGAGCGGCACCCCCTCAGCCCCCCTGCCCACTCCGGGAACGCTGGCCGTCATTGCAGAGCATATTTCTGAAACGGAGCGCAATTCCGCAGCAGCAGAGGCAGCAGCTCAGCAAAGCATGATGAGCCGTTTCCTGGAATTGCAATGCAAGCATCCGAATCCCCGGGTCTGGGAGGCCGTAGTGCTAGCATGCTGGCCGCAGGGATTAGCTGTAGAAGTTCCGCTGCTTAAGGTCAAGGGCTTTGTTTCCGGTGCTGATTTGCCAGGTGATACCACTTGGTATTTTGAACGGCATGCAGAACGCTGGACCAGCACGGACGCTCGCTGTCTGTTCCCTGGCGCCAAATTGCGGGTTGTACCCATCCGGGTAGATGAGGCCACCGGATTTGCTGATTTCCGGCCAGAAGATTAACCTTGATTTCCTATGTGCCATATGGTATTTATGCCGATATGCTGAACCTTCTTCGAAATCTGAGTCTCATCATCATTCTGGCTGGTACAGCCCTGGCAGAGTGGACATCCCCTCATAAGCTGGATTGGGAAGAAGACGCCCCGGCCTCTCTCATCCCCTTCCCGCGGGAAGTGGAGTGGTTGGAAGAAAAGTCCAGAATACCCGCTGCGTCCGGCTGGAAACTGAAAGGCAGCGCAGCTAATGATGATTCCATAAAACAAGCATGGAAGGGGGTTCTTAGTGACATCAAGGGAAAAGGGAAAGGAAGCATGAGCGTTACCCTGAAATCCGCGGGTCACAAACTGAATGATGAAGCCTCCAGGGAGGGATACATCCTCACCATCGGCAAAAAAGCAATCTCTATTGAAGCCAACACCGAAGCGGGGCATTTTTATGGGTTGCAGACGCTCCGCCAGCTGTTAAAGGACAAGAAATCTCTTACCCACTGTAAGATTAAGGACTGGCCGGCCTTCAGATACAGAGGTTTCATGCAGGATTGTGGCCGCAATTTCCGTAAATTGGAACGGCTGAAGAAGGAAATAGATCTGGCATCCCAGTTAAAGGTCAATTTCTTCCACTGGCACCTCACTGACCACCACGGCTGGCGCATCCAGTGCAAGAAATACCCAGAGCTCAATTCTCCCAAAACGCGGGAGCGCGATTTAAATGACACATACAGCTATGCGGAAATCCGCGAGCTGATTGAATACGCTCGGGCGCGCCATGTGACCATTCTGCCTGAGCTTGACATGCCTGGCCATAGTTCCTATTTCCAGAAGGCGTTTAACTGCCGCATGGAATCAGAAAAGGGCATGAAGATATGCGCTGAACTTATCAATGAATTCTGCTTCGAAATCCCCAAAGCATACTGCCCGTTCATCAGTTTTGGAGCAGATGAGGTACGCATTCCTAACGCCGAACAATTTGTCAACATGGCTTGTGCAACCATCAAGAAAAATGGTCGCGAGCATGTGCAGTGGGCCGGCGGGCGCGACCTGAAAGTGCATCCCGACTCCATTCAGAAGCGCTGGGCTGAAGGATTTGATGGCTGTGTCAAATCCCTGTCCAATCTCACAGGCCGGACGTTGGATTACTCCGTGGGTTATTCCAACGTGTATCCCCCGGCCATGATGGTGAGACGTTATTTCTTCATGCGACCCTGCGGCGCAGGCAAGGGAGATGATAAGAAACTCGGCGTTGTGCTGGGTATCTGGCCTGATGGTCGGGTGGATAATAAAGAATGGATTCCAGGCATGTGCAACATGTGGCCTTCCATGTGTGCCATGGCGGAGCGAGGCTGGGTTGGCGGGGATGGGAATGGTGATGCCTACGTACCCGAAATGCCTTCCCGTGAGACCGAAGCTGGGCGGGCATATCATTTATTCGAAAAGCGCATGGCTGATATCCGCAAGAGTATCTTCAAGGATGAAGATTTTCCCATGTGGCCGGAAAGTAATCTGAGCTGGACTCTGGTTGAACCAGTTGATTCAAGCAAGGCTGAAAGTATCCGCGCCAAGGTGCTCTCCGGTGAAATGGCTTCTCTCAACACCAAGGAGGTGCACTGTGCCAACCTCTATTTCCGGACTCGCGATGGCTCCGGAAACCAGGGAATGTACCGCCAGGCCAAAACAGGCGTAACCGTTTGGGCTACCACGACCATTCATGTCAAAAAAGCAGGCAGGTACCCCTTCATGATTGGTTTTGACGCCCCCGAACGCTCAAACCGCCGCTGGACTGGCGTGCCTGCCAATGGAGAATGGTCCCAGGCTGGCACCAAAATCTGGATTAACGGCAAGGAAACCCGCAATCCCCGCGTGTACAAGCTCGCAGGCCAGCGGGCTCTGGCGGCCAAAGTGTGGGGCTTTAACGACCCTCTCGACCTGGAGGAAGTATGGTGGATGCTGGACCCCACTCAGTTACCCCTCAAGAAGGGCAAGAACACTATTGTGATTGAGCAGCCCTACCCCGGCTACCATCTTGACTGGAGTATCGGATTCATGCCGCTTTTCAAGCATAAATAATGCATGACACCCAACAAAATACAATGAACACGCAAGATTCTTGACTTTGGAGCGTATTCATAGTAGACACATAGTCGACAACAGTACATCACGCATATGAAGAAGACGTACATTATGATTCTGGCAGGGCTTGGCATCGTTGGTGCCACGACCACTTATTGTTTTTCCCAAGGTAACCAGGATGTAGCCATCACGACTCCGGCTCCGGCTGAGGCTGCTGCACCTGAGGCGGCAGCAGCCCCGGCTACTGTTTCCACGGAAGACGCTAAAAAGGCATTCTCCTACTTCATTGGCTTCCGCTTTGGACAGGAGGTTTCCGCAGGTGCTACTACGCTGACAGCAGATGATTTCGACAAGGATACCTTTTTCCTGGCTCTGCAGGATAGTCTTGCCGGTAAGCAGCCCAGCATGGATTCTGCCACCATCGAAGCTGGCATGAATGCCTTCGTCATGGCCATGCAGCAGCGTGAAGCCGCCAAGGCTGAAGCCAATCTGGCTGCAGGTAAGGCCTATCAGGAAGCCTATGCTCAGAACGAAGGTGTGACCAAGACCGAAAGCGGCCTTCTTTACCGCGTGATTACCCCCGGCGAAGGACGCAAGTATGACCCGGCAACGGATGGCGACTCCGCCCTCTGCAATGTCATGTACGAAGGTAAGCTGATTGACGGCACCGTGTTTGACAAGAGCCTGGCTCCGATTGATATGCCCATCAACCGCGTTGTTCCCGGCTTTTCTGAGGCCCTGAAGCTCATGCCCATTGGCTCCACCTGGGAAGTCTGCATCCCCTCTGAGCTGGCATACGGACCGCAGGGACCGTCTCCCATCGGAAACAACTCCACCCTTATTTTCACCATTACCCTCAATAACATAGCCAAGGCTCCGGAGCCGCAGATGGCCACGCGCCCTCTGCAGCAGCTTCCCCCGGAAGTTCTGCAGCAGCTCCAGCAGCAGGGGCTCGAGATCCAGCCCGAAGATGCAGCAGAGCAACCCGCCGGTGACCCCCAACCGGCTCCCGCACCGGAGACTCCGGCAGAGCAGCCGGCTCCCGCTGCTCCTGCTCAGCCGGCTCCCGCTAACGAGGGCTTCTGATGCGGTGCATGTGTCAATTTCATTTCACCCCTGCAGACGGCAGTCTGCAGGGGATTTTTGTGCCGTTGCAGAGGGCAGCACGCGATAGACGCTTGACAGCACATACTGCATTCAGGTAAATTATACGGCGTATGCACCAGCTCACTGAAGCCATTGGCAAATACTTGCTTGCTGCTGTCTCCCCGCTGATTCAGCACCCGGAAAACGCAGAACTGCGCGTAGCTGCCTCACCAGCCGGGGACGTGCTGAGATTCCGATTGGTGCTGGAGCAAGGCGATGTTGCCCGAGTAATCGGCCGCAATGGCATGACCGCCTCAGCCATCCGTTCCCTGGCAAAGGCTGCTGGCGAAAAAGCAGGAGTCAAGGTTGTAGTCCACATTCTCTCCAAGGAAGAGGCCGATGCAGCCTGACACAAACCATCCTTCCCATGCAGGAGCCGCTTTTTGCAGAATTTGCTGCATCTCCACCCGCCGCTCGAGTGCTGGTGGATGGCTTCAATGACATGGTGCTTGATTACGCCGTTCCGGAAGGAATGCAGGGCATTACGCGGGGATGCCGGGTAGAAGTACCCCTGCGGGCCCGCCGGACAACAGGGACAATCCTTTCCATCGAGCCGGCAGATGTGCAGTGGAGCCACCGGTTGAAGCCCATTCTCCGCTTGCTGAACAATGAACCCGTTGTCTCCCCTGTCCTCATGGATTTGGCAGAATGGGCTGCGCGCTACTATGCTGTTCCGGTGGAACAAATGATACGCTGTATCGTACCGGAACCCGTGCGCCAGGAACGCCATGAGGAGAAAACCCGGAAAGTGGCCATTCTGCAGAACTGGCCAGATGATGACCAACTGAACAAAATTAACCGCAGGGCTCCTCGCCAGGCCGCTATCCTCCGCTACCTGCATGCCAGTGAAGGTAAGCGGGAACCACTTTCCAGCCTGGGAGGCTCAACCGCCCTGGCTCCATGCAGGGCACTCGAAAAAGCAGGATACGTGAGAATTGAAGAAGAAGCGGTACACCGCGACCCTGCTGGCAACGAAAACTTCGCCCAAACCTTGCCACTTGCGCTCAATGAGGAGCAGCAGCTCGCCCTCTCCTCCATCAACGATTCATTCGATAATGGTGACTCCAGACCCATCCTTTTACAAGGAGTGACGGGAAGCGGCAAGACAGAAGTCTATCTCCAAGCCGCCCAACGGGTTATGCAGCAAGGAAAAGGTGTGCTCATTCTGGTGCCGGAAATCTCTCTTACGCCGCAAACCATGGCCCGATTCAAAGGGCGTTTCGCACACACTCCCGGAAGTGTTGCCATTCTTCACAGTGCCATGAGTGACGGGGAGCGGTTTGATGAATGGCATTCCATTCACCGGGGAAAAGCCAGGGTTGCCATAGGCCCCCGCTCAGCCGTTTTTGCTCCGGTGCAGAACCTGGGACTTATCATTGTGGATGAAGAGCACGATTCTTCATACAAGCAGGAAAACAGTCCGCGCTACCACGGACGCGACCTGGCCGTTCTGCGAGCGCGTATGGAAGGGGCCTCCATCATCCTCGGCTCTGCTACGCCCTCGCTGGAATCCATCTATAATGAGCAGCAAGGGAAATACAGACTGCTGAGAATGGATAAGCGCGCTGATGGCCAGCGTCTACCCCTTACCCGCGTGCTGGATATGCGGACGGAAGCAAAGGATAAGCGCAACCTCGGCATCCTTTCTGAGCGTCTGCGTATGGCTATTGATGAGCGTCTGGTCAAAGGTGAGCAGGTTATCCTCCTGCTCAACCGGCGGGGCTTCGCCAGGGCGCTCCAGTGTCCGGAGTGTGGTTACACTGCCAATTGTGAACATTGCGCCTTGCCTATGACATACCACGTCACAGAGAATCGACTGGTCTGCCACATATGCGGACACAGGCAGATGGTGCCGGCCCGCTGCCCGGATTGTCACACTAACAACATATCACTGGAGGGATACGGTACCCAGAAGGTAGAGGCGGTGCTCCGCAGATGCTTCCCCCAGGCGCGCATACAGAGGGTTGACGCTGATGTGACAACCCGCAAGAACGCACTGCGGGATATTTTGGATGATTTCCGTGCTCACCGAACTGATATCCTGCTGGGGACCCAGATGATTTCAAAGGGATTGGACTTTCCTGGAGTCACCCTGGTGGGAGTTCTCAATGCAGATTTGGGACTCAATATCCCTGATCCCCGCGCCGCAGAACGCACTTTCCAGTTATTAACCCAGGTTGCAGGCCGGGCTGGTCGCGGAGATTTAGATGGAGAGGTCATCATCCAAACCTATTCGCCGCAGGCATCAGCCATTCAATTTGCGCGTCGGCACGATACGGACGGATTCGCGGAGACGGAGCTTGAACTGAGGCAACACATGAACTTTCCTCCATTTTGCCACATGGCGGTTATTACAACGCGCAGTGAACAGGAAGAGCTCGCGGCTTTGGCTATGGAAACCTTGCACAAACGCCTCTTGGCGAAGCTCCCCCCGCAAGCTCAGATAAGTACCCCCCTGCCCGCGCCTCTGTCCAAGGCATACGGTCAGTTCCGCTACCAATGCACCCTCAAAGCCCCCTCTGCCCGCATTTTTGCAGATGTCTGCCAGCGTGAAATCAAAGAGATGAATCTGGGTGAAGGTGTGAACGTTTCCCTTGATATTGATGCGTATTCCTTTATGTAGTATGCTTTGGGATTGACACAGGACAGAGGGAGTGGTAAATTTTCGCCGTATGATTAGGAAGTTCCTATGCCTATCTTCCCTCTTGTTCGCGTTCAGCGCCTGCGTCAGTCCTGTTGCTTACGCTCAGGATAATGGAGATACTGCCATTGAAAAAAACAGCAAGAAATCCAAAAAGAAGAAGAAGCAAAAGATAGATAAAGCTGAGGCAGATGCTCCGGCAGAGGAAAGCAAGGTAGGAGCCATCCTCAAACAAAACACATTCTTCAACCAGACTTCTCCCAACTTAAACGCAGACTTCTTCATCTTCCTTAAATCTGCATCCTGGTGCAAGCCCTGCAATGATGAAATGCCCGAAGTGGTAGAGGCCTACAAGCAGATGAAGGAATCTGGCCGAGTGGAACTCATCCTCACGAGCTGGGACCAGACAGTAGAAGCTGCCACGAAGTATCTTGAAAAGTTCAACGCTCCTTTCGCTGGGGTGATGAAGGACGCTATCCTTCCAGAAATGCCTCCTTCACGGACGATTCCCCATGCCACGTTCCTGAAATCAGATGGCACGGTTGTGACCAGCGGACACGGCTCAATTATCCGGGATTGGAAGAAACATACGATTGGTGAATTTGCCATCATTGGAGATGATGGTGAACCCCGCGTAGGCAAAGCGCTCAAGAAAGTCAAGTTCATCAATGGCAAACCCTCTCCCAAGGCTGATTTCTATGTCTACTATTTTGAACCCCAGATGAATGATGCCAATTTCAGCACGCTGGCAGAAAAATGCAAGACCCTGAAGAAAAATAAGTTCGAACTGATATACATCAGCGGAGAACCGCAGCCGGCAGCCGTATTGAAAGCACTCAAAAAGAACAAAGTCAAGGCGGCTACCGTCCTGACCAAGAATAATGACTACTCCAACCTGCCCGGTATGGGAACCCTCGGTAGTTCTGCAAAGGCATTCATCGTTACTCAGAGCGGAGCTCAGGTTACCAGCGGTGGATTCTATATCATTGACAAATGGCAGGGAATCAAAGACGCAAGTCCGCGTTAAATCCACATACCGCACATCCCCTTTTTTCATTAACTCTCCATTGAAACAGTAATAGAATTATCCCATTATGAAACACCCATTCCTCTACCTTACCCTGCTGCTTGGTGTAGCATGCTGGTCTGTATCTCCGGTCATTGCCAAGGATGACGAGAAGAAATTGACGCGCGCAGAAAAGAAAGAACTGAAAAAGAAAGAAAAGGAAGCTAAGCGCGCAGCCAAGAAGAAAGGCAAGAAGGATGATGATGATGACAACAAGAAGAAAGACAAGGGGGACAAAGATGATGATGACGATAAGGATAAGAAGGTAGATAAGAAAGCCGTCAGCAATGCTATGAAAAAGCTCAAGACGGCCAGTGGTAAAGCCAAGGCTAATGGCAAATTCTTCATGTATGTCCAGTACACAACCTTGACGGAAGCCGGTGAGGCAATGCTTAAGAATATCATTGAGTCCGACCGCGATTTCAAGGCTGCCAAGGTGAATGTCCTCCTGATTAATAATGATCCCACAGAGGAGGAAGATGCCGTCAAGGCACTCAAGAAATTCAAGACAAAGTACCCCATGGTGATGAAGGGGGAAAAACTGGCTGAGGAGCTCCCTGGTTATACGCCTCAGACTGCTCCCTACATTACCATTGTGGATCCCTCTGGTGAAACGAAAGCCAGCGGCGGCCCCGAACTCCTGGATTCATGGCACACGGCAGTAGGCGCCAAGGCTCCCAAGAAAAAGGCCAAGGCTGAGGATGATGCAGAAGAAGGCTCAGACGAAGAATGATAGCGCACCATGAAGGAAACTCTCGTTGATTTAAAGACGCGCCGCAGCTGCCGCAAATATCAAGCCCGGCAAGTAGCAGAAGAGCAGCTCCAGTCCGTGCTTGAAGCCGCCACCTACGCTCCAACCGGGCATGGGCAGCAGAGCCCGCAAATGGTTGTGGTTCAATCTCCTGAACTAGTCACCAAGCTCTCAGGACTCAATGCCCGCATCATGGGTACCACAAGGGATCCATTCTACGGGGCTCCTACAGCCGTGGTTGTGTTCCAGGATACCTCTAACTCTACTGGTCACGAGGATGCCTGCATGGTCATGGCCAATCTTCTGAATGCTGCTCATGCAGTCGGTCTGGGCTCATGCTGGATTAACCGGGGACGCCAAATGTTTGAACTGCCTGAAGGAAAGGAATTGAAGAAAGCGTGGGGCCTTGCGGATTATATGGAAGGTCTTGCCATCTGTATCCTGGGGTATGAAGATGAAGGTGGTACGGTTGCGGCCAAACCCCGCAAGGCAGATTATATCCTTCGGGTTTGAATCCAACACCTCTCGGTTTACAAAAAGAGAGCCGCAGAAATTATCTGCGGCTCTCTTTCATTTATCACAAAACGTTCAATGCTCACTCATGACCACGCCATCACGGATAATAAGGGTGCGGTCTCCTCTTGCGGCAATGTCAGCATCATGCGTTACGGTCACAAGCGTTTTACCGCCTTCTTCAGCTAGTCCGAAAAGCAAATCCAGAATCTGACCTCCATTTCGGGAATCAAGATTGCCAGTGGGTTCATCAGCGAAAATTATGGCGGGGTCATGGGCAAGAGCACGGGCAATAGCTACGCGTTGCTGCTCGCCGCCGGAAAGCTCATTGGGAAGGTGATCCATGCGGTCGGCAAGACCAACCCGTTCCAGCAAATCTTTGACCCTCTCCGTTGCTTCAGTGCCGGCAACCGCTGTAGCAAGTGATGCGTTTTCCAGCGCGGTCAGTTCAGGCATCAGCATATAGTTCTGGAAGATGAATCCCATCATCTTATTCCGGAACAAGGCGCGGCGGCGCAGGGAGAGTTTGTAGATTTCCTCCCCATTGATGACCACCTTGCCCTGCTGGGGTGGTTCAAGACCAGCCAGGGTGTACATGAGTGTGGTCTTACCTGCACCACTGGGGCCGCAGAGAAACACCTTCTCACCAGCCTGGATGTGCAAATCCAGCCCATGCAGCACTTCAATCTGCTTCTTGGCTATTCTGTACGAACGGTGGAGATTATACGCCTGTATCATGAGCGAGAAAGTTCAATGTTATCAATCAGACGAACATCGCCGAACCATGCTGCAACAGCAAGCAACGCCAGACGGTGCGAATCCGTAATCTCGTGCAGGGTAACGGCATCCACCAGCTCCACATAATCGCAGCGCACTCCAGGAATAGATTCCAGCTTAATCCGCACGGCGCTGCATACTGCCTCAGCAGATTGACCATTTTCATATGCCTCGCGAGCCGCCAGAAGACAGCGGCGAATTTCTGGAGCCGCAGCCCGATGCTCGGGAGTGAGCCGCACATTCCGGCTTGATAAAGCCAGGCCATCATCACCACGTACGATTTCGGCACCATGGATGGTAATCGGGATATCCAAATCCCGCACCATCCGACGCAGAATGGCTAACTGCTGGTAATCTTTTTTACCAAAAATTGCATCTGTTGGCTGCACTAAGTTGAACAATTTGTTCACCACCAGACAAACCCCGGCAAAATGTCCCGGTCGGCTGGCGCCGCAAAGTACCGTGGAAAGATGAGTTTCCTCCAATGTAATGGAACGGTCTGCACAATACATCGTATCGGGGGATGGCATGAAGACCAAATCCACCCCGCATTTATCACACGTTTCCAAATCCTGCATGGGAGTCTTGGGATATGTGGCCAAATCTCTGGCATTGTCAAACTGAACCGGATTCAAGAACACACTCGCCACCACGCACCCCTCCGCGCCAGCCAATTCACGAGCCTGGCGCAACAAGGAAGCATGCCCTTCGTGTAGAGCTCCCATGGTTGGCACAAGTACCATCCGTTTTCCACGCCGCGGTGCGAGTAAGGCACGGAGTTCCTCCTTTGTATGAGCCGTTTGCATGGAGGTATACTAACACATCTATATGCAGGCTTCAACCCATCATGACAGGGATAATTGCAGCATGTTTTCCCTGTTGCTCTTTTCTTGACTCCTGTTACCAGTGCGGGTATAATATGCACAGGTAACAGCCGTTCATGAACAAACAACTATACATCTTCGACTGTCTTGCATCGAAACTCCGCGCTTCCGACGGTAATTTCATGACCATTGGCGCTGGTGACAAGAACACGTTCCGGGTGAAAATGCACCCTGAGAACGGTGGCTCTTTTGCCCAGAGGGATGATGTTTGCCGCTTCTTTCCTCACGGCCACATCAACGGCTACTCTCTCAATGGAGTACAAATGAAGGCAGATGTCATCATCCGCCCGGAAAAAATGTATTTGTTTGTTCTGGGCGGCGGTTGTTTCATCTGCTGGTATGGAAATGATGCTTCACGGCCGGATTTCAGCCAGTATGATCCGACTGTTTGGTTCCTGTACAATCCGAATCCGGCAGAGTGGTATGGACCGTATTCCCTGTTAGATTTACCCATGGTGGCACCCGAATTGCCAGATGATGTACTGGCTACCTTCCAGGGACTGGATCACAGCGCTTTTTATCTGAAAGATATCGTGACCGTGGCGGAATACCTTGCCAGCACAGGAGTGGTTCAGGAAGCAAGCACGGAGGATGTAGAAAAAGGCATTAAGGCCCTGCGATGCCCGAATTGCTGGGAAGAGTTTGAGCCAGACCAAATCATGAGCATCGCCAGCCACCCTGAATTATTGGGTGACCCCAAATTAGGGGAAACGGCCATGCTGCGCTTTGTCCCTCAGCGGTATAATCCCAGCGGGCTTCCCCTGGATAGCAGGGGCGTTTCCTGCAGTGAATATGCCTGCCCCCACTGCCACCGCAAATTACCGCCTTTCTTCACTGAAACCAAGCAGCACATTATTTCCCTTGTGGGCGTGCCCGCAGCAGGCAAGAGCTATTACATCACCTCCTTAGTCCGGGAGCTTGAAACCCTTTTCCCGCGTGAGTTTGGCATGCCGTTCCGGGATGCGGACCCGGTTACGAATGAGCCGCTCAATGAAATGCGTATGCGGCTCTTCACCGCACAGACTCCCCAGGAGGCCTACCTGGCCAAAACGCACATGCACGGGCGCTTATACCAGAAGATATGGAAGCAAGGCCTGTTTGTCAACATGCCCCGCCCGTTCATCTATAACCTGAATAAAGATTCTGAGACGCATTCCATCGTGCTATATGATAACGCAGGTGAGGATTTTCAACCCGGATGCAATGATATTCAGACTCCGGGCAGCCAGCATCTTTCGGTAGCATCAGCCATCCTATTCCTCTTTGACCCGACGGCAAATCCTGGATTCAGGCAATTGCTGCAGGAATGCACCGACCCGCAGTTACGCAGCAACCTTTACCGGCCTGGTCGCCAGGCTATGCTGCTGGCAGAATCGGAAATGCGGCTTCGTACGCGGCTCAACCTCCCCCCGTCCGAAAAGCTGGACATTCCCATGGCCATCATTATTGGCAAGTGTGATACCTGGAGCCACCTGCTCGGACCAGAGCCCCTGCTCCCGGCTACCAGGAACGGCATGTTCATGCCCGAACATATCAATATCAATTCGGCTCGTTTGAGGCAGTTCATCTTCAATATCGCCCCACATATCTGCACCAATGCTGAGGCCATATCATCCAATGTAAGGTACTTTGCAGCCAGTGCCTTAGGCGAATCACCCGTTGAATTCCGGGATGAACGGAGCGGTTCCATCCTCATTGGACCAGCTAACGGCAGCGTTCACCCGATGCGCGTAGCCGAGCCTGTGCTCTGGGCTCTGCATCACGCCGCTCCCTCCCTCATTCCCAGCTCTCACAATTAAACCATGTCGTTTCAGCTGATACATACAAGTTATCCGCATTTGCTCGATTCATCCGCATCGGGCTACGGCACGGTTGCAAGGTCAGAAGACTTACCTGCATATTTGCTGAATAAGCTTACTTCCATCAGTGTTCTGAAAGACCCTCGTGGTGGAAGTTGCAGCGTAGGCCCGCAGTACAGCTACCGGATTCTGGAATTATCCGGAAAGGCGTGGCATGTTTTAAGCTGCGTACAACCTGCAGGATCTGATTATTCGGGAAGAGCTTGCCATACGGCGCATCATCTGATTCTATCCCAGCAAGAAGTGACCCAGATGCTCAAGGAAGAGAGCCGCCCTACGCCAGCTGGTCTTTGCCACGCTCTGGCTGATATGGAATTCTGGGTCAGGAAATGGCAGGGAGAACCGAGATACCTGGTAGGGGAACCTCTGTTCAAACCTGAAAAACTTCCCAATGCTACCGTTCAGCCCACGTGGAAAAAACTCACCGGCCACAAGTCAAATGCACGAGCCTTCTTCACTCACCCATATGACCGGGAAGTGCTCGTTACGGTGCCTCCGGGAACGGCAGCCAACGATATTCTGGATCTTTTCCATGAAAGTGACTGGCTCACCCAGACCAGAGGATGGGGTGTCACCTTTTCCACGGAAGTTGATGAAGCTGATAGTTTTGCCGAAACGCTCCGCATGGTATGTGTTCCCAGTTCTCCGCTCGTGCAGCGCGCTATACGTACCGGGCATCCGGTGTTGCATATTTCACAGGAGATGGAATTATCCGTGTTTCCGGCGGTTCAGGCTCCCGTGAGTTCACCCGTGCAACCAAGCCCGCCGACAGAACAAAGCCCCCTGACCTCCGCTCCGCGTATCTTATCACGAGCCGTCTCAACGTATCATTATACGGAAGAGCCGGACTGGATGCTCTATGACGTACCCATTCCTGAACTCAGACGCAATCTCATCAATTATGCAGCGCTGTCAGTGGGAAGCATGGGTATTCTCGCCGCAGGCATCTGGCTGTGGCAAGGCGGTGCCCCCAGTTCAACACCAGACGCAGCATGGCTGAAAGCTCCTGAACAGTTTGATGCTTCCCAGGAGCCATTTCTCCGGAATCGGCTCGAACAGCAAATCCTGCTTCCCTACCAGCACGAACAGGCGCAGGAATTACTGGAGGCCATGGCATCCATTTCTGAAACAGGACCACAGGATGCGCTCCTGCTCGAAATCGCAGTACTTATCCAACAAGCCCAGCAACACAGGACTAACAGACCACAAACGCTGCACAGACTGTGTGAGTGTGCGCGCATGCTCGGACTGGATGCCAGGGCACTGGCTCGTTTCTATATGCACGCGGCAACACACGGTGTTGATGCCGAGGAATGGCACGCGCAATTCGATGCTTCCAAGACAGAAGACTGGTTGAAGCTTTGGGTAAACGAGCCTCACCTGAATGGGTTGTTTGATACCTCTAAACTCAAGCCTTATGAACCCGGAAGCTATGATGCACCGGAGGAGTCCACTGAGCTTGCCCCTGCCATTGTTCCCGTCAGCGAACCAGTCCCCGGCATTGATGAGAATGCGAGTGCCCCGGCTCTCATTTCTGGCGTATTTTCCCCCGTTGTGACGGATGGTCGTATACCCATCATCCTGGCTAAAGCGCTGACTGAACTCCCCCTTTCCATCTCAGCAGGCGAATACATACTAGCCAGCTTCAGCAAAGGAGAAAGCCTTGCGGCCTCCCAATCACTCCAATTAAGTCCGGATGGATTCCGCCTCTATATCACCCCGACGGAGGAGGACGGGGTATATGAACTCAAGCCTGAGCACATCAATAACAAGCCCAGCCCCCTGCCCCCGGCCCGCTTCAAAATTCTCAACGGAAGGCTCCGCTATATCAAGAGTCAGAACCGCGAAGCTGTTGTTTCCTTTCCCGTACCTCAGAATGATGAGTATTATGCGCCGGTCATTATGGTTTCTTCTTTTGAAATTCCCGTACCGGAAAGCAAACCTCTGGCTTTCCCTCAATCTGATAGTATTGATTTTACTATATCAGATGACGACTTGCAGATTCTGTCTCCCTCTGAGCAAAACCCGGCATACAGCCTACGGCTGAAGAGGAATAAGAAAGGGAGAAAATTCCCGTGGACGCTGGATGATAAACATGTAGAAACACGCACCTTATCCTTGAATCTCCCCGTGCTCAATGGACACAACAACCTAGAACAGGGGCATCACAAGAATTCCATCTACCGTTGGAAAGGTGCGGTGGTAACGGAAAGAGGCAAGCTCACGACTGCTCATTGCGTCATTCAGAGGCATCCCGATTTCCCCGACAGGCTCCTCCGGGCTTTTGATATTGCAGCCAACCATCCCTGCTGTGGCAATGCAGATATCAATCCGCAGTTCAACATTGCACACATGTACGATGTTCTCAAACGCTTGAGCAATGCTTCACTCAAGCCAAAGGAGAGGAAGAAGGTTTTTGAAGAATATGTTCACTTGTTTACCAGCAAGAAGTTTGCTGCCGAGTTAAGGAACATCTTTAAGGGATACGAATCTTTCCTGCTCACACAGGAAGAAGCGAGCTCTAACAAGCACAAGGGAAAGAGCGTTCGGGCAACCATCGAGCGAGAGCTCACCCCTGAAATCTGCCAACAGTTGAGCATGGTCATCCGAACGATGCTCAGAAACACCCTGAAACAAGTCTATGAAAAGGAAATTCAGGATTTCAAGGCTGATGGAAACCGGAAATCTCTCTTCAAGCTCAAGAAACTGAGTCAAGGTGAGCACGGCGAGTTACTCTGGCACCTTAACCTGGGGACAAAGAAATAAGAAGTATGGGGCGACGCCGGCCAGATCCCGTTTTACAAAAAGTCAGGCAGCTTGTCCGTAAAGGCAAGCGGGCTGAGGCAGTGGAATTATTAGAGGAAACCTTGCGGCAAAACCCTAACCATGCCAAGGCAAGAAAAGAATACAACCTGCATTTGACCAATCAACCCTTTACCTTTGAAGTCAAAGAATACGAAGAACTTCAAAAAATCATTTCAGATTTCCTCACTTCGCCCCAAGCATTGGGGACAATGAAGGCTCGTGCGCTTAGGAATCTGAGAAACCGAACGCACTATCTTCTGCAAGCGCAGGCGCACATGCTCACGGTTATTGAAAAGAAAACCGTGCAGCAATTACGTACCAACATCAACAGAGAACTCCAGAGACGGCGTAAACCTGCTGGCAAAGTTATCATCATTCTCGCTTCGGTAGTGCTCTGTCTGATACTCATTACAGGCATTATCCTATTCCTGGTCAAGAGAGCCGAATCAGCAGCCCGGACACTTAACCAGGCAGCAGAACAACACTGCTCACGAGCTGTAGGCCTCAACCTTCTGAATATTCACGACACGGGGTTAAACCGGACCCTGGACAGGAGTGTCGGCGTAGCGGCAGATAAGCTACGCTACCACCTTAAGGCCACGGAAAGGCGAATCAGGGAAGTAGATGCCATTCTCTACTCCATTGAAAAAGGCGAGCAGAGTGTGGTGAGTCAGGGTGTGCACAAGCGCGCTCACGTTGGGCGTATCCTAAAGGCATTGGGGGCTGATGCCCCACCATTCCAATTAAGGTGGAACCGCCTGTTGCAACGGGAAAAGGACGCGCTGCAACGCGAACGCATTTCCCTTGTGGAGGATTTGATGGCGCCCCTGACGCCGCCGGATGCCCTCACTGGCTCCCCGGATGATGATATTCCAATACTGACCAGGAGAAACAATCTTCTTCAGCAGCGCATCGATATCTTCCAGGATGCGGAAAAGGCCTTTGATTTGCCTGAGGAACTAATTGAAAAGGAAGTCAAGGAACTGGCTGAGGTCAAACTCATACTCAAGGAAGTGGTAAGCCTCCGGAATATGCTCAGACTTCTACCTGAAGCTGCTGATTACAAAACCTACCACCAGAGGCTGGCATCCATCAAGACGGCGCATTATGCCATGTCCAGGGAGGTACAGAAGGTATGCAGACTTCTGCCAGACCTCAAAAAGATTCGAGCCCTCATGCAGGGGCATGGTCAGAAAGTTGATCCAGAATTGATGCAGGCTGCCCGCACCAGCCTCCTTGACGGTGGCCCTACCTTCTCCACGGCATTTCCTGCCACCAAGGAGCAACTTCACCTACTCAATGAGCTCCTGACCAATTCTGCGCTCAAGACCCGGCTGTATGCCCTCACTGATACTGCCGCAAACCTTCACGCCTATTCTGAAACGCTTCCGGAATTCCGGCATGGTAAAGCATGCTTCTTCCGCTCTGCACTGGACCCGGAGAGAGATGTATTTGATAAAAAAGCCGTTGAATGGCATAATCCTCGTGCTGTTGTGCAGCGTACCCTTGACCCCCGACCCTTGCATCGCCAGCTGGGGCTCCATAACCGTACCGGCTTCCATGCAACCGTGAACCTGCCCAAGATGCTTACTGACACTCTGCAGATTCGGGGAGAACACATTCCTGCATTAGCGCGAGCCTATGTATTCCATTACCTGATACGGACGAATGATTTGGCAGGCGAGCCCTATCTCAAGGGCCTTCAATATGCACCGGAAATGCGCCAGACCATTGAAAGCTTCGAAAAACTCAGGCGGGAATGCAGAGTCCGGCTGGATGGAGATTGCTGGTTGAGGAGGAGTCCAGAACACGCGGCTGCGGAGCGGCGCTATGAGAAGTGGTTCAATAAGCATCATGATGTGGATTTTACCAAGGAATTGAAACGTCATTTCGGTGGTCTGATGCGAATAGCTCCCAAATTCTGCGGCTATGTCAATGAACAACGCAAAATCGTGCTGCTCCGCGAATACGAGCCAGGAAAACTTTTCTGGTATCTTTCCCAGGATGGGAGCATGACAACTTCCACCATGGGAACCCCCTTGCAAAATCCAGCACGTTTCTCCCCGGTATTTACAACGGAAAAACAATTCTGACCCGGCATGAGGCTAGCTTTGCTTTCAGATATTCATGACCACACTATGCACCTGTTGCTTGCTCTGGAAGAAGCCAGGCGCCAGGCCTGCACGCATCTGCTCTTCATGGGAGATATGGTTGGAACCTCAACATTCCATACATTACGGGAGGAATGGCCCTACCCGATTGACCTGGTTCTTGGTAATAATGAATACGAACTGACAAGTTTTCGTCAAATGGCCCAAGTGTGGCCACAGACCACCTTACATGGCTATATGGGGCGAGTCTGCATCGGTGGCAAGGTCATCTGCTTCACCCACTTACCATGGGATGCACACAAAGAAGCGGCTACCGGAAAGTATGATGCCGTTTTCTATGGACACACGCACAAGGCTGAAGTCAGCATGCTGGGAAACACCATTCTTGCCAACCCAGGTGAAATCCAAGGCCGCAGTGGTAAATGCAGTTTTGCAGTATACGATACTAAAACAAACAAAGTAACGCTCATTCCCATCTGAATGGACTACCTTATCTACAACTTGAGTGAGCTATCTGTGCGGCACGCAGATTATGGTCTGCTATCTCCGGATGAGAGGGAGACAGCCCGGCAGCGCGGCCTTCGCTATGCCCTCATCCGAACCTTGCTGCGCCAGGAACTTGCCCGGCGTACGGGTCGCGCCCCTGATAAAATCAGTTTCGACTACGGGCCCAAGGGTAAACCCATCTGTAACGGCCAGGAATTCAATATAAGCCACTCTGCAGATTGCCTCTGCATGGCTTTTCACCAAAATGCGGTCGGGGTGGATGTTGAGCGCATGAAACCACGGCAGTACCACCTGTTGGCAGAGCGCTTCATGTGTCCGGTGCAGCTTGATGCTTTTCTCCAGAGGGACTGTCCCCAGGAGGAATTCTACGCTTGCTGGTGTACGGCTGAAGCACTCGTCAAGCTGCATGGTGACACCATGTGGAATGCTCGTTCCTATCCCTTTGTGTACCGGAATGGGTGCATGGAATGTCTGTTCTCCCCGGCTCCGATTATCAGGCTCTTTTTTCCCATGCCCGGCTATTGTGGAGCTGTGGCCTACATTGACTCATCATTATGCCCCTGCACATCCAACTAGTATCTGTCCTCATTGCTGCTTCTATCGCGTTTTGCCTCGGCGTCGGTGTCTATGGTGCAATCCATCGGAAATTCTATTCAGATTTGCCCTCAATACCGCAATTTCCTGGCAGTAAATTCCCTGGTTTCTTCGTGCAGTTCTACACGGCGTTCTTCATCATCAGTTTTGGAGCAGCCTCCATTGCAGATTGCGTATCCAAAACGGCAGAGCCCCAGGAAGAGCTACAGTTCTCGCACATGCTCCTGAGCATGGTAGTTCAAATCGCACTCTACCTCCCCTTGATTCTGGTCTATTTTTCACAGCCCTCAAGAATGCTTCCTGGCGTTCCGCTGCTCAGGCGAGTCAAATGGGTTATCTTCGGCTTAATGGCGCTTTGCATCCCCGCGCAGTTATTGGAACTGGCCGGGCTTACCGAATGGATTGTTGAAGTGACAGGGTGCCCCTCCCAGCAGGAAGTGGTGGAAGAGCTGATGCGTGGCACACCCCAAGTTAAGGGACTCCTTATCTTCATGGCTGTATTCGTTGCGCCAGTTACAGAGGAATGCTGCTTCCGAGGCTGCGTATACAATATCCTGAAGCACTGGAGTAGCCCCTTACCGGCAGCGCTGGCTTCTGCGATGCTGTTTGGTGCCGTACACGCCTCCCTGGCGCAATTCATTCCGCTGACTATCTTCGGACTGGTTCAATGCTACTTGTACGAGAAAGCACGTTCCCTCTGGCTTCCCATTACCCTGCATATGCTCTTCAACGCTATCAGTGCCATAGCCATTATCTCGTTCTCCTGATTTCCCAATGTCTACGCCTCTCTCACTACTGGGTGAAAATGCCATTCTGGACCGGCTCTTGAATATCATCCCGACCAATGATGATATCATCATTGGCCCTGGTGATGACTGTGCGGTCGTGCGCCGGAACCAGGAGTGGGATACTTTGCTCAAGACGGATGTGGTCGTTGAAGGTTTGCACTTCACGCCCGATACTGAGCCGGAACGCATTGGCCGCAAAGCTCTTGCAAGGGCGATTTCTGATATCGCCGCCATGGGTGGCATCCCTGAACATGCCCTCGTGACGCTGCTCTGCCACCGTTCCCGCCCAGTTGAACTCCTGGAAGGAATTTATCGTGGTATGGGGAGAATCGCGGCTCAGTTCAACATCTCACTGGCCGGAGGAGAAACATCCGGACTCCCCACTGACGGACTCGTGATTAACGTCGCTCTGACTGGTAAGGTCGAGCGTGGGCAGGCTGTGCTCCGCTCCGGTGGTGCACCAGGTGACCTCATCTTCGTCTCTGGAGTCCTGGGCGGCTCTTTCCCCACCGGATGGCATCTTGACTTCGAACCCCGAGTTGAGCTCGCCAGAGGGCTCCTGAAGGCCGGTATACGGCCTTCTGCCATGATGGACCTCTCTGATGGACTTGGAACCGATCTACCGCGTTTGGCGAAGGCAAGCGGATGCGGTTTCGAATGGGAGGAATCTGCCCTCCCTTGCAGACCTGGATTTTCTCCCCATGATGCTGTTTCACACGGTGAGGACTATGAACTGCTCCTCACTCTACCTCCGAAACAGGCAAAAATCCTTTCTGGTTCTGCGTTTGCGGATGCTCTTCACTGTATCGGCAAATTGACGCCGCATAGCCACTTTGATATGGCGTCCGGTTGGCAGCATTTTTCTGTCTAAAATCCTTGTTCCAAGTCATTAAAGGAAGTTCCATCGGGCTTCCTTTTTCTTTGTTAAATAACTATTTAAATTACTTCAGCAGCTTATAAATCAATACATTGCAACTTTTAGACACCCATGTTCCCCAAGCCTCCGCCCCTCTCACATGACCCTTAATAAAAATATCAATAAAACTTAACTAAATACCCTTCGGTTACACAAAAAAAAATTTTACTGTGGAACGCTCATGGAACACCGCTTTCGGGGTGGAACAATATACCGGGATGAGAAAAAATCTTTTTATGAACGTGAAGGCGTGGCATATTGCACCCCGCACTCCTCAAGCGGGAGTCAAAATCAAACTTCAGGACCTACGAAACAAGACGGACGGAAAACGATGGAAAAAGAGAAACAGGTGAGTGAAGCGCTCTGGGAGCAAATCATGGAAGATTTGCGGACCCAGGGGCAGGCGGACGGGTATGCCATCGATTTCATCTCCGGACTGCGCCTGGTGGAAGACACCGGCACCAGACTAATAATCGAGTACCCTCAGGGGCTCATGCTGGCATGGCTTGAGCTGAATTATAGTGAGTATATAGAACAGGCAGCAGCAAATGTGCTGCAAGCAACCCGCGAGCTGGAATTTGTGGAAGCCGGCAGCCTCATTCTGGAAGAACAACAGGCAGACCTCTCCCCTGCCCCAGTTGCAACCAGTAGCAAGGCAACCAGCCAGGCCACCCAGCGCAAAAACAACAAGAGCACCCGCAGCACGAAGCAGCAAAGCAATCTGAATGCGGACTACACCTTTGAAAATTATGTGGTGGGGTCCAGCAACCACTTTGCCTACGCGGCAGCTCAGGCGCTCGTCAATTCCGAAGAGCGGATATTCAATCCACTGTTCATCTATGGCAGCTCAGGCATGGGCAAGACCCACCTTCTGCACGCCATTGGCAATGCGCTCCGCAGCCGTAGAGAGAATGTACAGGTGCTCTATGTGACCAGTGAGCAATTCACGAATGCCTACATTGAGGCTATTCGTAAGCGTGGAGATGCCCTTGAGCTGTTCCGCAAGAAATACCGCAAGGTGGATGTACTGCTCATCGATGATGTGCAGTTCATGGCACGGGCAGACAAAACGCAGGAAGAATTCTTCCACACCTTTAACGCCCTGTTCGAATCAGGCAAGCAGATTGTTCTTTCTGCCGATTGCCCGGCCAGTCAGATTACGAACATGGATGACCGCCTCAAGACCCGTTTCTCCCAGGGCATGACTGTTGAACTGACAGCCCCCTGCTACGAGATGCGTATGGCAATCCTGCGTCAGAAGATGCTCAAGTGGAAACAAAACCTGCTCAGTGACGAAGTGGTGCAATTCCTGGCTCACAATATCACCCAGTCTGTCCGCGCTCTTGAGGGAGCCCTCGTCCGCACCAGCACCTTTGCCTCCTTCAACAACTGCTGCCCCAGCATCGCCTTCCTGCGTGAAAACCTGGCAGACCTGATGGCCCACCGCAGCACTCCTGGCATCTCTATTGCAGACATCCAGCAGCGAGTAGCCAGCGAGTTCGGCATGAAGGTGGAGGACATCAACGGACGCCGCCGCACGGCAGCCATTGCCCACCCCCGCCAGATTGCCATGTTCCTTGCGCGCAAACACACCTCCTGTTCCCTGCAGGACATAGGCGCGGCTTTTGGAGGACGCGACCACGGAACTGTACTTCATGCCATGCGCACCATTGAAGAGAAAATCCAGTTGGACTCCGGTCTGCGGGATTTAGTAAACCGGGTTGCTGAAACTTTCGCATAATAACCCTCTTTCCAGGCGCTGCAACTACCCCGCAGCGCCTGTATTATGTCGAGATGCCACAATTGTTTTTGTTTTCCTACAAGAAGAGTATCTTTTAAACTTGACACCTAATATGATGTTAAGGTAGAATGCACCCACCTATGATGAGAATCTCAACGAAGGGACGATATGCCCTACGCATTATGTTAGACCTGGCACAGAATAGCAGCCAAGGCCCCGTAGCTTCGCGCGAAGTCTCAGAGCGCCAGAATATCACTCCGAAATACATGGAAAGCATCATGGCTCTGTTATTACGAGACAAGCTCGTGCAGAGTCTGCGAGGCAAGGCTGGTGGTTATCAGCTCTCACGCAAACCGGAAGAATACAACTTGTATGAGATTCTGAGCTCCGCCGAAGGAGGGCTAGCCCCTGTGCATTGCCTAGCGCTGGATTCAAACAGCTGCCCTATCAAAAAGAGTTGTCTGACCATACCTGTATGGACAGGGTTACACAACGCCATTGAAAGTTACCTCAGCGGCATTACCCTTAAAGACTTACTTAATCAAGGAGCAACCTGCATACCATGAGGCCGCACCCCATGCTCCCCCTGGTGACCGTCGTGCTTTGTGCATCGACGGTTTTTGCTGCTGAGCGTAATATTCTGAACGCGACTGATTATGGAATGACACCTGGCGCAGCAGATAACTGCACAGCCATACAGAAACTCATTCAGGAAGCAAGAAACAGTAAGACCCCCTGCACCATACAACTGGCGCCCGGAGTGTACCATTTCCGTGCTGAAACAGCACGCCAAATGCAGCTATTCATTTCCAACCATGACCAGCAGGACGCACACCCCGTGGCACTGCCACTCGTTGGCCTCAAGCAAGTCCGGATTCAGGGAAATGGCTCTACCTTCCTCTTTCACGGAAAAATGCTGCCTGTTGTCATCATGGACAGCGAAGGAATACAACTGGATGACATAGCGATAGACTTCGCTGAACCCTTTTCTGCAGAAGGACGCATTGTCTCCATAAAGGATGGCAAAACCACGCTAGAATTCAGCCCTGCCAGTAAATACAAGATAGAAGGAGGCATTTTCAAGCTCACTAATAACAAACGCCGTGACAACGTGCAATGTGTTTTAGCCTTCGAGGCAGATGGGCGCATGGTGCCAACGGGTAAGTACGGCGATATGCTCTGGAGCAGCCAGGCTGAACAACTGAATGACACGCAGGTGCGTTTCAACAAAGATGCCTCACACCTTGGACTTTCCGTGGGACAACACCTCGTTTTACGCAGCTACTTCCGGCCGCATCCCGGTATGCTGCTCTACCGGGCCAAGGACACGTTCCTCAACAACATCGTCTTCCACGATAGCCAGGGTATGGCTCTCATTGCCCAACGCAGCGAGAATATCACCATACGCGGAGGTGGCTGCCTACGGGCGAAAGGGAGAATCCACACCACCGCCGCAGATGCCACACACTTCTCGAATTGCCGTGGTCACATCAGCGTGCAGGGCGCCACATATGAAGCAATGATGGATGATGCCATCAACGTACACGCCACCTGCCTAGGCATTCAGAAAATAGAATCACAGCGTAGCTTCATTGCCCGGTACATGCACGGACAAGCATATGGATTTGAAGTCTTCGCCCCGGGAGAAACGGTTCAATTCATCCATGGACCGACTCTGGAGCCTGATTCAGAGCTCCGCAAGGTGAAAACGGTGGAGTTCCTCGACTCTCGCCACATACGCATTACACTAGACAAGGACATACCAGACGGCATCAAAGCTGGAGATGCTATAGAAAACGCAGACTGGCATCCCAGTGTAGATTTCAGCCACAACACCATACGCCACAACCGGGCGCGTGGAGCCCTCTTTACCACACCCAGACCCGTGCGGGTCATTGGTAACCACTTCGACCATACGCACGGTTCCGCCATCCTGCTGGCAGGCGATGCCCAGGGCTGGTATGAAAGCGGAGCATGCCGGGACGTGCTCATCCAGGGCAATACCTTCCGCCATGGTCTGACCGGGCTCTACCAGTTTACGGACGCCATCATCTCCATCTGCCCAGAGGTGCGCCAGCCGGCACAACAGAAAGAGCGCTACCACCGCAATATCCGCATTGTGGATAATCATTTCATCACGCACCGGGTTCCCCTGCTCTCAGCCATTTCTGCGGATGAGGTCACATTTAGCGGAAATACCATCGAACGGCATGATATCTATCCGACCGTCAAGAATGGAGTCCCCTACATCATCAGATACTCAGGCAGTCAATTCTCCTTACAATCCCCCAATGACTAAAATCAAAGCTCTCACCCTCTGCATCGCGACTGCATTATCTGCTGCCACATCCGCACACGCCAGTCAATCCTGGGTCTCAGGCGTTGATTCTTCTGCCGGTTGGCTCGATTACGAAAAGCAGCAAACCACCGGAGATGGAGATGATATGCTCTGCTGGGCAGCTTCGACAAGCTGTATCCTGGACTACTGGCAAAGCCTCTACATCACCTCCTCAACCATTCCCACAGGTGAAAAAATCTGGGAGCGGTATAAAGAAGCCTCGACCCAGGATATGGGGGGCAATCCCGTGTTTGCCCTCCAATGGTGGCTAGGTGGAGACTATGCAGGCATCAGCCTGATGGATAGTGACCCCAGCAATGACCGGGCTTTCCGCTCCATATCAGGGAATCAGCCCATTACCACGAATTTATCCCAATTCGGCGGCTACTATTGGGACTTCATTCCTGAGACTCACATCGGAAACTCGGCGCTGGGGGCGAAAGCATCCCATGTGGAAAATTTCATTTGGTATGAAATAGGCAATGCTCAAGATTTTTCCTCCAATCTCATCGCAGAAATTAACCAGGCGCCCATCAGCCTTGCCCTCAGGGATACCAGTGGTAAATTAGCACATGCCATCACCCTCTGGGGGGTGGAATACACGGACGGCACCATCAGCAAGGTCTGGATTACCGATTCGGATGATTACCAGCACACCGTCCGGGCGCTGGAAACGGAATACATGGAAGGAAATGATTTCATCTACCTCAAGGAATACAGCAACGATACGAAATACGGAGATATTTACATATTCGCTTCATACGGCATCAACACGGAGGAAAGCGATACCTGGGGGCTCGTCAGAGTCCCGGAACCGGCCACTGCAGCGCTGGCGGTTTTCTCCATCCTGGCCTGCTGCACGCGCCGTCGGCGCTGATTCATGAGTCCAGCCGCTATTTTCCCATCTGGAGGAGGGAGGCCTTGCGCCTTCCTCCTCTGTTTTTCAGATCAAACCAGCAAGATTGTCATAACAAATAACAATTATACTTTACTTCATCACCTTTTGGTGGCATAACAGCGGTACCCAAACAATACTCAATATTATCATGAAAAAACTTATTCTCGCTCTTGCTGCAGCCTCCCTCTCCCTCGTCAGCTGCACTACAAGCAACATTCACCAGTCTCTGGCTCAGCCTGAGATTAAGCTTACCGAGGGTAACTACCGCGTAGTGGCCACCCAGGTTTCCGGCAGATCCCGTGGTCTGCATGTTGCCTCCATCATCCCCACCAGCGGTTACGATGTCCGCACCACCCTGCAGGGTGGTCCCCTGGGCGGTTTCCCCATCAAGAGTACCTCCGAAGCTGCCGCTATTGACGAAATGTACCGCAAAGCCGGTGACCAGCGTGGTCGCGCCACAGCTTTCATCAACATGCGTACAGAAGTCAGCGGTCTGAACTTCCTGCTGTTCGCATTACCCAGGATTACCGTTAAGGCCGACCTCATCGAGTTTGATCGTGCCCGGTAAAGACGGGACTGAAATAGACTTATATCAAGCGTTGCTCCAGGAACGGAGCAACGCTTTTTTGCTTACTGACACCCACGTCATCGGTTTGGGCTTGAAAAATAGGTCGATTGGGTGTATAAGGCGCGCATGTCTACGCCCGTACGCACACGCTTTGCCCCTTCGCCCACCGGATACCTGCATATTGGTGGCGCCCGTACCGCCCTGTTCAACTACCTTTTCACCCGAAAGATGGGTGGCACCTTTGTTCTCCGCATTGAAGACACCGACCAGGAACGCCACGTGGAAGACGCCATGAAGGCCATCTTCACCGGTATGAGCTGGCTGGGACTCGATTGGGATGAAGGTGAAGGTAAAGGCGGCGCTTATGAGCCGTATTTCCAGAGCCAGCGCAAAGATATCTACGACCGTTATTTCCAGAAACTCGTAGAGATGGGACGCGTATACGAATGCCCCGCTCCGAACAAACGTGATAAGAACGGAGATGAAATTCCAGGCACCAGCGAAGGTACGGTATGGCGCTTCCGTTTCAAGCGTGAGGGCGTCATGACCCTGCACGATATGGTCTGCGGTGATATTTCAGTGGACTACAACAACGAGGATAACACGCCAGACATGGTGGTGAAGCGCACGGATGGCTCCTACATCTTCCACCTGGTGAACGTGGTGGATGACATTGAGATGAAAATTACGCATGTCATTCGCGGCGAAGACCACATCATGAACACCTTCAAGCACCTGCAGCTCTTTGATGCCTTCGGTGTAGAGCCTCCGGTGTATGCCCACATTCCGCTCATCCAGAACCCAGATGGCTCCAAGATGAGCAAGCGTGATGTGGGCGCCCAGCTGGGGAACTACCCGGAAGAAGGCTTCCTGCCGGATGCCGTGGTGAACTTCATTGCCCTGCTCGGCTGGAGCTCCAAGAGCGATGACGAGGTATTCACCAAGGAGGAACTCATCAAGCTCTTCTCCTTGGAAAACGTGAACCGCGCCGCTGCCAAGTTTGATATCACCAAGTGCAAGTGGATGAACCAGCAGCACATCATGCGCCTGGCTCCTGAGAAATTCGTAGAACTTGCCATCCCCTTCTGCACCAAGGCAGGGTTGGAAGATACGGCCCAGCTGCGCGAGGTGCTGCCCTCTGTCCAGACCAAGGTTCAACTGCTCAGTGAGGCACCCGCCTGGGTCAAGTGGGTGCAGACGCTCGAATACGAGGAGGAATCCATGGTCAAGCTCCAGGAAAATGCCCGTGAGATGCTGAACCTTTTTGTAGAAGCCACCAAAGGTATCGGGGAATGGAGTGGCGAAGCAGCCTTCCAGATTGTGAAACCACTGACTAAGGCCAATGGAGTGAAGGTGGGGGCCATGATGTTCCCGCTGCGCTTGGCTCTCACTGGTTGCCATGCTGGCCCCGGCATTGATGTCATCATGCAGACACTGGGGCGCGAGGAAGTACTGCGCCGCATCGAAATCTTCCCTTGCTGAAAAGTCCAGAATCCATGCGAACCATCGATTTCGATTACCACCTGCCTGATGAACTGATAGCCGACCGGCCTCTGCCGGATCGTGCAGCAAGCCGCATGCTGGTGGTGCATCGGGACACGGGACTCATAGAGCACCGCCATTTCCACGATATTCTGGAATATGTGCAACCCGGCGATCATTTTGTTCTGAACAACACCAAGGTTGTACCTGCTCGTTATTTCAGCAACGACGGCAGCATTGAGTTAGTACGTGCAGGGTTAGCCCAGGAACTGGTATGGAAATGCCTGGTTCGGCCAGGCAAGAAAATGAAGGTGGGACGCACCGTTCAAGTCGGAGATGCTACTGGTACCGTAGAAAGCATAGATGACGAAGGATACCGCTACATCAGGTGGGATAGGTTTGTAGACCCAGAGGTTTATGGCCGACTTGCCCTGCCCCACTACATGAACCGCGAAAGTGAGCCGGCAGACAAGGAGCGCTATCAGACCATTTATGCAGAACACGAAGGTGCCATTGCAGCACCCACAGCGGGTCTGCACTTCACCCCGGAAATATTGGAAGCACTGCCGCACAGCTTTGTAACCCTGCATGTCGGGGTGGGAACGTTCCGCCCTGTTAAAGTGGAAAACATAGCTGACCACCACATGCACCGGGAAAGCTTCGTTATGCCTCAATCCACGGCTGATGCCATTGCGACTGCGAAGCGGGTCGTTGCTGTTGGAACCACCAGTGTGCGGGTATTGGAAACCCTGGCTACCCGCCATGGCCTTCCCCTGCCTGCCACCAGCGGCGATACGGATATCTTCATATACCCCGGTTACGAATTCAAAACCACCGGAGCGCTACTCACCAACTTCCACCTGCCCCAAAGCACGCTTATCATGCTCGTCTGTGCCTTTGCCGGCAAGGAGCTCATCATGGAAGCCTATCGACAGGCCGTGGAGCAGCGCTACAGATTCTTCTCCTATGGAGATTGCATGCTGATTGTATAAATGAAAAATCCAATTGCGAGATTGTACAATTTCCAGGGAAAACTCAGCCGCCGGGATTTTCTTCTCTACTGGCTCTGGGTCTACCTGCTGCCCATCGTTTGGTGTACGTTTGCCGGAGTCAGCATCGGATTCCTGATATTCGGTTTTGATGTGGCACAAGGAGCTATTGCCGGCAGCGTGGCTCTATCTATCGCAATCTATCTGCTGCTGGTTTCCCTATTTCTCGGAGCCATCTGGAGAAGGTTGAATGACATCGGGTTTGCGTTCTGCCCCAAGCTTATCATTTGCCTCCTCATGTTCATTTTACCACCTTACGGCTGGATTCTGCAACTCATCATGCTGCTGCTACCCAGTAGGACTCAGCGTTAGGCTCGATATAACGAAGCACCCCGCCAAGAACTACCGGCGGGGTGCTTGTTTTTCCTGATAAATAGGACTCTGATAAGAAATACGGGGTGCGAAGTTCCATTCAGAACACCTCTTTCCCGTTTATGGATTGTAACAGCCGGACTATTGGTATATGGGAACGGCATATTGTGCCAATCCCGGTCTTCATCAAATGAGGAGGGAAAACGTTTTCATACTGGTTATTTCCACCAGTACGCATTCTCCACCTTCTTCTCAAGCATGGCGAGAAAAAAAAGAAGCATTGCGATGTTACCAACGCAATTTTGCACGGAGGAGGGCGGCGTAATCACTACCCGGCAAATTGAGCAAGCGCAGAGGATTGGGAGCCTTACGCACGCGAAGTGTTTCATTGAGCACAATCGGGTAAGTATTGCGGCCATCCAGTGAAAAGATGAGGGATTCACCTGCGCGGCCGCGTCGTTCTCGGGGGCGCAGGGTAATTTCCATAGAATCAGGCAACACAATCGGGCGGCTGGTGAGACTGTGCGGGCAGATGGGGGTCAGGCAGGTCACACCGGCTGTTGGCCACATGAGCGGACCTCCGGCTGACATAGAATAAGCGGTTGATCCTGTAGGTGTTGCCACCAGGATGCCGTCTGCATGGTAACGGTTGAGCAGCCTGCCATCCAACTCTACATCCACATCAATCATCTTGCCCGTCTGGGCTCGCGTCAGTGAAAGTTCATTCAGTGCGTAAAAACGGCGGTTTGCCTCCTGCCCTGCGGCATCAAACTTACGCACCTCCAGCATCGCGCGCTCATCCACCTCGTATGAACCGTCCACCAAGGCCCGGACGAGAAGTTCCATTTCATCCCTGCTGCAGGCACTCAGGAAACCCAGGTGCCCTGTATTAATACCACCGATAATGGAGCCAGTGCTGCTGGCCGCCAACGCTACAGAAAGCATGGTGCCATCACCACCCAGGCAAAGAATCAAATCCGGGCGGCCCAGCACTGGGTCATCAACTGTGTTCTTACCCATTTCATAGGCATTCAAGCCCGCTGCTGCACAAGCATCCATCAGCTGCTGCAGAACCAGAAGAGTTGTGGCAGTGCGCGCGGGTGAGAGAATTCCTATGGAAGAAGGTGTGTTCACAGAAGTTTTTGTTAGCGCTGTTCGCGGACAATCTCCGTCCCAATACCCTCAGGGGTAAAGATTTCCAACAGAAGGGTGTGGCGCAGGCGCCCATCAATAAAGTGAACCTTGCGTACACCGGCATTCAGGGCATCCACCGCACTCTTCACTTTGGGAATCATACCACCGGAAATCACTCCTTGCTCAATGAGTTCAAAGGCTTCCTTTCGATTGATACTCTGGATGATGGTGCTGGGATTGCCTGGGTCATTCATCAGCCCGGGAACATCCGAGATGTACACCAGTTTCACCGGCTTGAGTTCGCGAGCCAGTGCAGCGGCGGCCAAATCAGCATTGACATTCAGGGAATGGTTCGTGCCCAGCTCGCGAGCCAGCGGAGAAATCACCGGGGTAAGCTGCAAGGAAAGCGCCTCCTTCACACGGGAAAGCTGGCAGCCAATCACGTTGCCCACCATGCCGATATCGACAGGATTTCCCTCTGCATCCTTCTCCATAATCTTCTCGCCCACGAACACATTAGTTCCAGGAATACCCACGGCCTTGCCACCGTGAGAACGCATCATTTCCACAAGACCGGGGTTGATGGTTCCGCTGAGCGTGCGTTCCACAATATCAATCGCCTCAGGCGTGGTCACGCGCAAACCATTCACAAAACGAGCCTCCAGGCCGGCATCTGCCATGGCTTTTGAAATGGCCTTACCACCACCATGCACAACCACTGGATTCAAGCCCATAGTCTCCATCACCACAATATCGCGCATGAGAGATTTCACCAGTTCAGGGTTATCCATGGCAGAGCCACCAAACTTGATAAGAATCGTCTGGTCGCGGTATGCCTGCAAATACGGCAATGCCTCAATGAGGATATCAGCCTTGTATATTTCCTGGTCAGGGGTAACTACCTTGCGAATGGGAATCATGGTCAGATATAGCGTTTAATTTTGAAAATGATAAGCGGCAGCGCACCGGAAAGCACCATCAGCACCACCGATACCCATACCCCCCAATCTGTATTCAGGAAGGGGATAAACTTGAAGTTCATGCCGAACATGCTGGCAATCAGGGTGGGCGGCAGGAATACCACGCTCATGATGGTAAATACCTTGAAAATGTCATTCTGCTCAATGTTAATCAGACCGAGCACGGCATCCAGCATGAAGTTAATCTTATTCGAAAGGAAGGCTGCGTATTCGGAAAGCGAATTTACGTCTCGCGAAACAGAACGCAGCGGCATATACAAATTATCATCGCTCACGCAGCTTTCCTCATTGCCGGCATAGGTAATGAGGCGCAGCAGGTTCACCAGGGCATCGCGCTGGCGGGTAATGAGGTCACCCACGCGCCCCAGCTCCTCCAATGCATCGCGCAAATCATCCGTATCCGGGTCTTCTACCTTCTGTTTGCGGCGGGTGTGGTGCGTACCAAATACTTTCTTGGAAAGCGTATCCAAATCCGTGCCAAAGCGTTCCAGAACGTCAGCCTGGCGGTCTACCAGCGTTTCCAGCAGCCCAATGAACACCAAATCACGGTTGGTCTGGTTCATACGGAGCAGCTGGTGGGAAAACACCCGGAAGGAGTACGAGTCCGTGTGACGGATAGTGATAAGCAGCTTACTCTTCAAGATGAAGGTGATTTCTGAGATGATAGGCTCATCCGTCTCCACACGGGAGAGCACCGTGGTAGTCATGAAGCGCCCACCATCCTCGCAATACAGACGCGAAGTAGCCTCAATTTCTCGCATCTCATCCTTGGTCGGCATCTCAATGCGGCAGAGGGATTCAGCATACCGTAGTTCCTCAGCATCAGGAGTCAGCAGGTCTATCCAGAACACATCCCCGCGGCGGTTTTCCTGGTCTTCCAGGCCCACCGTTCGGGATATCCCATTCTCCGTCTGCGTGTATATGCGAATCATGGCTCCTTTGAGGGGTTGCGATTTCGTTTATCTCGGCAGGCGCCCACGCGCGCCACGGGCTGATAATGCCATGTTTTGGACAGGAAATCAAGTCTAAAGGATCTGCCCTGGCATTTATTGGGCCTCCTTGAGGTAATCGGGCCAATCGGAGGGTTGCGGGCCGGTATAGGCCTCAGCCTCAGGGGAGCACAAATCCAGTTTCGCCTGGTAGTACGGTGTTTCCACGCCAACTAATCCAAGAAGGGTATGGAAGAAATGCTCGTGTCCAATGGTCAGGTGCTGCGATTTCCTGAGTTGGGCCACAGCTCCGGCAAGCCGGGGATGAAGCGCTTCAAACTCCGGGGAAGTCACGACAAATGCACTTACGCCTGCCCCCTGGGTCTGATGGAAGAACGCCTTCTGCGAACTCGCGCGGGCGCGTCCCCATGTGCCGTCATAATCCCCCAGGTATTCACCATGGTCGCTGACGTAAACGTAGACGAACGGGCGTCCCTTCAGCTGCTGCAGCACACGGTGCACAAACAAATCTGTATAGTGGATGGTGTTATCGTACGCATTACGCACGGCATCCTCATCATTGGAAGTGGGGCTCCACACATGCAGGGAGGGAGTAAAGGGGGGATTCTTCTGGTCATACATGTAGAAAGGTGCATGGCTTCCTTCATTATTAACCAGGATGAAGAGGTTGCGCTTACCGGTCTTCTGCAGGCAGTCCTTAATCTGGTTCACACTCTCCATCACGTCTTCCTGGGTGGAATGGCGGGCATCGCACGCAGAGGTCAGGAGGCGCAGTACACTATCAGCGCGCAGGGACTGCCGGTGCAAGGCGCCCTGGAAGCAATGCACGGCAAAACCATTGGCCTTGAACAAATCCAGCACCGAGCCACAGCTGGCATTCATACCCTCCTCCCCGGAGCGGATGTATGAGGTCCCGCGTCGGGCATCCGTGAGAAGTACGGCAAGGCTGGAAATGGTCAAGGAGGTGGAAGCCACACAGCGCTTCCAATACACCAGGTGGGGATTAGCCGAAAGATGCGGCGTTGTGTTGCGGGAATAGCCGCTGTAACCGCATCTGTCACCACGTACGCTTTCACCAATGTGGAACACTACCACGCACCCATCTTCACTGGACAGCGCCGGAATACTGCTGGGTTTATCCGCAGGAGATGGCAGATTTGCCAGCATGGAAGTAGTGCTATTCTTTGCTCGCTTCAAATCTTTGAACATGCGGTTCACACGCTTGTAGGTACCGGCAAAGCCAATCTGGGAAAATGAGCTGCTGGTGTACGGGACGAAGGGGAGGAGGAGGTATACGGAGGCTGCAACGAAAACAAGAAGCCCCGCAACTGAACGCCACCTCATGCTTCCCAGCACCCGGCAAAGCAGGTACAAGAGACCTCCTATCAGGGCAAATGCCGCTATCAGGAGAGTGATGTTCGTGACGGTTACATAGGTGAGGAGTTCCGTCTTTGAGCATTCGAGAGCCTCAGCCAGGATGACGGAATTGTACAGCACCTTGTAGGAATAATAGGCTCCGGTTTCAAAGATTCCCAGCAGCAACAGTGGCAGCAGGATGATTACGCAGAACTTTCTCAGCAATAACCAGGCCAGGCAGCAGAGAGCCAAAAGGAAGGCAAAGCAGTGGAACGTAATCTCCGGCTCAATGGCCACATGGGGTGCAGTAAGAATGGTCAGCAGGAGGCATATCCCCAGCAGTGCGGCCAATGGCTTGGCAGGAGGAAGACACAGCCAGTGCTTCTTCCGGTTAATCATCAACAGCACAACGCCCAGTATCAGCACCCCCAGGCTTCCCCACCAGGAGGCACCACCAGGAAGATTGGTGAAAGAATATTGATCAATTCCTACACATAAGGGAACCAGCAGACTCGCCACATAGACGCCCAGGAGGATTAGTGTTCCCTTACTGCAGCAGACTCGCGCAACCTGCTTTTCGTTATCGTTGTTCTTCATCGTCAGAATGAGGGGAAATAGTATTTGAAGCAGCTCTCCGAAGTTGGATCTCTCATCCTCCGGCCGCTGCTATTAGTTTAACTCAATTAACTAACGGGTGCAAGTCTGAAAAGCACTCTCTCCGGGCAAAGGCATTGGAAACAAGCTGCGTTCCTACGCTGCCGCGCCCACAGAGGAAAAGGCTTCAGGCAAGAGAGCATTCTCCACCTAAATCATTTTTGCTACTCAAAATGCCCTCAATCAGGTTTTATCGGGCTACCGTATACTCCTTCCAATGAGTGAGCACCTCCTTCACTTGGGCGGCACCCACCACATTCTTTAACATCTGTCCATCTTTCGTCACCACGGAAATGGCAGGGAAACCAGGAAAGCCACAGCCAGGCAAGCCCTGGAACTGAGTTGCCTTCAAATCATCAAACATGATACCGGGAGTTTTGAGTTTATAGGATTTGAGGTATTTAAGCGCTTCTTTTTCCGTCTTATCACCACCAATGACAATGAGCTCAACCTTACGACCAGCGCGCATCTTCCTGTACTGCTCGACCGCTATGGGCATGCACTCCTGGCAAAAACCGCACCAGCTTGCAGAATACAAATAAATGAAGTACTCTGCCTTCTTGTTAACCTTGGCGTTGTGCATCTTGAAATTCTCCAACGCAGCAAGCACTGCAGGTTTGGCGGCTT
Organism: Akkermansia sp.; assembly: GCA_045538105.1. GTDB lineage: Bacteria > Verrucomicrobiota > Verrucomicrobiia > Verrucomicrobiales > Akkermansiaceae > Akkermansia. The sequence goes on along the minus strand of JAZSQS010000030.1, from coordinate 43,701 downwards.
TCTCTCCAAGCGCTTCATTCCTGGCGGGCTTCCCCTTCTTTTTCCTGCTCTTTCTACCCTCATCAGCCGAATGCGGCTCTTCTGCGGCATCATCGTCAGCCTGTACAGGACAGCCCGTAAGTGAGAATCCTGCAAGGAACAGCCAGAACGCATAAACAAGGGAACGTAATTTCATGCCCCTAATGTTAGCAAAAGCCCCCGAAGCTGTCAATGTCATATGCCAAGCCGTACCGTAGGAATAACGATTAGCACTGGTCCAGCCAGTACGCCTATTCACCTCCCATTACCGTTCAAAAGGGTATTCCTCCCATGAAGGCGGGAGCAAGCACCATGGCCGTGCGAGGCAGCAGGTAAAGGGAAATCTGCTGGGACTTATCCGTGAAATGGTGCACGCTGTAATCCTGGCGGGCAAAACCGCCAAAGCGGGCATCATCCGAATCCAGCACCACCTTCCACTCACCAGCCATGGGCGCCGGCAGCTTATAATTAGGAATGGCTCGGGTGCCGCTCCAGTTAAAGACAAAGAGCAGACCGCCGCGTTCAAAAGCCATCACCTGATTCTCCTCATCCATATTCAGAGGTCGGGCCGGTCGCGCAGCCAGCAAATCGCGGCGTCTGGCCAGTGCCACCATGGCGCGGTCAAACTCATTCAGGAAGCGGTAGCGCAGCAACTTGTTATCCACCAGGCTCCACTGGCGGCGGCAGTACTGGTAAGAATTACCATTGCCCTCACGGGGGAAATCAATCCACTCCGGGTGGCCGAACTCATTACCCATGAAATTGAGCCAACCCTCGCCACCGGCGGCCAGCGTTGCCAGGCGAATCATCTTGTGCAGAGCCATGCCGCGGTCGATAATGACGCTGGGGGTATCACAGCTCATATGCGTATACATCTCGGCATCCATCAGACGGAAGGCAATCGTCTTATCCCCTACCAGGGCCTGGTCATGGCTTTCAGCATAGGCGATATTGGGCTCACCATAGCGGCGATTGATGAGCGTATACCAGATATTGCCTACGCTCCAATCTTCATCCTTCTTCTCCTTGAGGAGTTTAATCCAGTAATCCGGTAGGCCCATGGCCAGGCGGTGGGTAAACCCGAACCCACCCTCATCCACAGGGCGGCAGAGACCGGGCATACCGCTCATATCCTCCGCAATGGCAAAGGCTCCTGGGCGCACCTGCTGCACCAGTGTGGCCGCCAACTGCAGGTAGGTCACCGCGCACAGGTTCACCTGAGTATTGAAGTAACAACTCAAGTCCGTAAAGGGCTCGTGGCCATGATGTAGGTAGAGCATGCTGGTCACGCCATCAAACCGGAAACCGTCAAAGTGGAACTCCTCCAACCACCAGCGCAGGTTGCTGAGCAGGAATTGCAGCACCTCCTCACGCCCGTAATCAAAAAGGCAGCTATCCCAATCCGGGTGCATGCTGTCGCGCTCACCCGCGCAGAAGTACTGCCCACCGGAACCATCAAAATTATTAAGCCCCTCCGCCATGTTCTTCACCGCATGGGAATGCACCACATCCAGCAGTACCGCAATACCCAGCCCGTGAGCGGTATCAATGAGGTACTTCAAATCCTCCGGGGTGCCGAAACGGTTGCAGGGAGCAAAGAAGGAAGAAACATGGTAGCCGAAGGAACCATAATACGGGTGCTCCTGAATGGCCATCAGCTGCACCACATTGTACCCCAGCCCTGCCACACGCGGCAGCACCTCATCCGCAAATTCACGGTAGCTGTGAATGCGCCCTTCCTCTCCAGCCATGCCCACGTGAGCCTCATAAATGAAGGGCGTTTTGACGTTGGCCGGATTCCAGCGCGTATTCATCCACTGGTAAGGCTCTGCCGGTTCCCAGATGACGCCGCTGTAATCAAAAGTGGCAGCATCCTGCTCCGTGTAGCGAATCCAGGCCGGCATGCGGTCATGGTGCTCATTATCAGCCCCCACCACATGCACCTTCACATGCTGGCCATGCTCCAGGGCATCGGCAGGCAGCCGCAGCTCCCACACGCCATTCGCATCGCGCATCATCGGGTTTGCTTCCCGGTTCCAGAAGTTGAAATCGCCTATCAGGTACAATTCGCGCGCCCCCGGCGCCCACTCGCGGTACACCCATTCCCCGGTATCTGCATCGCGGTTAAATCCCATGCGGGTGTACGCATGGGCAAAATCCATCAGCGAGCCGTGCCGGCGACAGATGCGCTCTAACTGGGCATCATACAACCTCATACGCCCCTTGATTTCGCGTTCAAAGGGAGCCAGCCAGCCATCTGCCAGCACTAATCCGGGTATTGGGGAGCGGCGCATGGGTATATATTACACCCAATCTGCACAAATAGCAAATGTTGATTTTCATTTTCAGGTAAAGTGCCCTGAAACGCCTTTTTGAAAGAGGAGCCGATAAATCGGCTTTAGGATGGAATGTTTGCCCTCTTCCGGGCAAAACAAAATGGGAAGCCAGGCCTCCAAACTCTGCTGCCACCCAATGGGTGGTCAGCAATTCCGACAGCCTTCCAGGCTGATTTCAATCCGCTCCAGAGGAATTTCGACTGCGGTCACGAGACCACATTCCTCGCCAATCTATGCAAATACAAGGTGCTCCGGAATATTTTCTCCGGAGCACCTTGTTGCTTCAAATGTGTTCTATCAGGATTTTCAGATTCCTGTCTGACGCCTAGTTACTTGCGGCGGCGGAGGGCTGCCAGTCCGCAGAGAGCAAGCAGGGAAAGCGTAGCCGTGGCAGGCTCGGGAACAGAGGGAGACGAGGGCTCCACGTAGGTGGGTTCTTCGATATCTTCGGGCGTCACCTCACCTTGCCAGGTCGTGATGCCGATGCCTGTCTCTTCCGTCATCGGCAGGTTGGGAGCCGTTACTATGACGTTAGCGGTCTTGATTGTCGTGGGCAGAGCTTCGCCACCATCTGGTGTTTTGCTCTTTTGGATGGTGGCAGTCCAAATTTCACTCAGTTGCTTATTATCGTCATAATAGGAAAGCGAAACTGTTGGTTCAGTATCAGTCGCGTAAAGCCCATTAATTTGCAGAAGCAAGACGCTGGCATCTATGGTAATGCCCATTTTATAATCCATCTTGCCATTGGCAGAAAATGTCATCGTGCCGAAATCAGGCATATAAGAGAAATCCACATGGGCACTAAGACCTTCTTCAGCAAAATTAAATTCGAAATCAACATTCCCGGCATCCTTGAGCGGACATCCAAAATCAAGGAGAAGCGCGAAATCACCGCCCTCTGTAAACACACCTGCATCAGAGAGTTCGAATGTTGCACCAGAATTCGAATAGGTATAGTCATCGTTACTAACCGATGCTGCTGTGGCCAAGGAAACGCCGCAGATAGCAAGAAGAGAGCAAAGAGTCTTTTTCATAAAAATGAGCAATGGGTAAGAATCTGTACAAGGAAGGGCTAAAAATCAACGTCCCTCCGGGGCGATTCTATCTCTTTGCAGATGCGATTTAATTTATCTTATTAACAGTTAGCTTTATAGAGATTTTTAGCGTTAAATGGAGGTGACTATGTTGATTATCACGCAATTTCTAACAATGTGAATTTTTAATCGTTTATGTTCTTTTTTCTTGCAATCGCATCTGCAATGCAATCAGCAACGGAAGAATAGCCGGAAGAGAAACACCCCACGAAGCAACTCCGAGGGATGCACGAAAAAGCGAAAGCAACGAATGAGTAGCCTCATCAGGACTCCAGCTCAATCCAATCCAGGCGGTGAGCCATGGCAGCACAGTGGAGGCGGGTGGGCAGCCGGAGTTCATCCAGCGTGGCGCGCATGGCAGAGGAAGCCTTGGCAGGAGTATTGCATTCCGGGCTGATATGGGCCAGCACGAGGTGCTGGAGGCCAGGGTGGCCGATGGAGCGGATAAACTCGCAGGCCTGGGAATTGGAGAGATGCCCCCAGCGACCGGAAATGCGGCTGATAAGCTCCGGCGGGCGGCCACTGTTCTCCAGCATATCCAAGTCGTAATTCGACTCCAGGTAAAGCCCCTGCACTCCAGCCAGCAACTCTGGCATACCACGCAAGATAATGCCGGTATCAGTCACATACCCCAGGCGAGCACCACCGCACTCAAAGACATAGCCCAGCGGGTCAGCGGCATCATGACTTACACAGAAGGGAGTAACGCTCAGCGCACCCACCTGCACCGTCTGACCTGGCTCCAGGTAGGTGAAAAGCGCATTGGGCGCCATGGCACGCAAATCTTTGGAAAGATAGCGGCTGCAATATAGATTCAGAGCGCGTTTTTTGGAAAGCACCCCTAGGCCGCACACGTGGTCATGGTGCTCATGGGTAAAGAACACGCCGGAAATATCCGCATCCTTCAGGCCGCACTCAGCCAGCCCCTTACGGATACGGAGGGCGGAGATTCCAGTATCGACCAGCACATGGGTGCCACCGCCGGAAATGACGGTGGCATTTCCCCGGCTGCTGCTGGCCAGCACGGAGAAGCGAATCATGACTGGGGAACCACGGGCTTCAACTTCACATCCTGCGGCGTGAGCGCATTGGCAGGTTTGCCGTAGAGCTTACCAGTCTGAGCTTCCAGGAAACGGGTGATATTCTTCACCGTCTCATCGCTCACAGAGGCACCGTTCTGAGCCTTAATCATGATTCTGACCGCCTCCTGCAAGCTGTTCACAGACCCCGTGTGGAAATAGGGAGCCGTGAGAGCCACGTTACGCAGATTCGGCACGCGGAACATGTCCTTATGCTCATCCTTCTTCGTGAAATCGCGGAGGCCGAAGGCGCCTTCCTGATACCCCTCCGTGGTAGCCAGGCTTCTCAAATCGGCGTGAGTGTTGATGTATTCGAAGCTGATACCACCGAGCGTGGGGCCACTGTGGCAAGTGGCACAGCCCAGGTCAACAAATGATTTCATGCCCTTTTTCTGAGTCTCGGAAATGGCCTTGTCATCACCCTTCAGGAAACGGTCAAATGCGGAATCCGGCGTTACGAGAGTCTGCTCATATGCAGCAATGGCGGTGGTGATGGTATCGGCCGTGATGCCGTGGTCTCCGAACACATAGGCAAACAGAGCTACGATTTCGGGGTCATTGGAGAGCTTGTGGGCGATAATCTCCCAGTCTTTCTCACAGGTAAAGCCCATTTCCACCGGATTCAGGGGCGGGCCACCGGCCTGCTCCTTGAGGTCAGCCGCGCGACCATCCCAGAACTGGCGGATGTTTCCAGCGGCGTTGAAATTAGTGGGTGCATTCACACCGCCGAGCTGGGGCAGGCCATCCGGGCCAGGAACGCCTTCAGACTTGGGCAGGTTATCGGTTCCTCCCTTGGTCAGGTCATGGCAGGAAGCGCAGGAAACCCGGTTCGTAGTGGAAAGGCGGCCATCATTGTACAGCAGGTAACCCAGGTAAATGCGGGCGGCTTCCAGCTCCGTACCCGGTTCCGCAGCGGGGGAAATAGGGGCAAAGGTGCGGGCAGCAGCGCCGGTTTCCTTGTACTTCTGGCGAAGGATGGCCACATCTACCGGAGTCAGCCGGCTTCCGAGATGGACAGCGCTGTATGATGCCGGGGGCATGCGGCGGGTACGCAGCACATAGTCCATCTTCAGGTAATCCACATTACCGGAACGCAGGGAAGAATCAGGAGTGAGGGTAAAGGCACGCTTGGCACCCTCCACATGGTCACGCATCAACCCAAAGGAGAAGAAGTTCAGGAACTTGCTGTAGGAAGCATCCTGAGCGTGGCATGCCGCGCACTTCATATCGAGCACCTGGGATGCCACCTTGTCTGCCGTGGCAGGATCCATGGGGGGAATCACGGTTGATTCATGCATGGAATCTACGATGCACTGTGAAATTTTGCCACCGACAGCAGCCACCGCGCCCGTGGCGGCGAGAATCAGCACATACTTCCAGATTGAGGGCTTCTTGTTCATGTCAGTTTCGGGAAAGAGGTTCGGCGTGGATATTCTAACACACATAGTCCTGCGGGCAAGCGGAAAATTCAGCCATGAAGCAAGTATTTGGAGAATCACCGGTTGACTCGCCCCCGTTCTTTCGTTAGAATGGCGTTGCTATGAGACCCCTTTTTGCAGCATTGCTCTGTGCCGTCATGCTGGATCTGCCGCTCCGAGCTGCCCCCGGTGGTGCCGTTTCTGCCGCGGCAAATGCCTTCAATATGGCTGCTGCACTCGGTAAGCAGCAGTACCTTACCCAGGTAAGCCCCAAGCTGGATGCCAATTTCTACCTTTACCTGAGCACGGCCTCCTGGTGCCCGCCCTGCAGAGAGCTCATGCCCCAGGTTATTGCAGAATACGAGAGAATCAAGGAAGCCGGAGGGGAGCTGATTCTCATCAACTTCGACCGAACGGCCAAGGCGGCCAGTAAATACCTTAGCCAGACGGGAGCAGACATTCCCACCATCCACACCAGCCCGACCGAGGCCGAAGACCTGGGGCTGCCGGGATACAAAGTACCGCGCCGCATTCCTAACTACATCATGGTGAACGGCCATGGCCGAGTGCTGAAATGCGACCATGGAGCGAACATTCTCACCTGGAAATGCACCGCCATGGATAACAATCTCTGCGGCAGCAGTGCGGGCTGCCAGAGCTCCTGCACCCCATCCCAGCCTCTCAATGGCTTTGATATGGGCAAAGCCGTCAGCACCCCCTATGCAACGGTTTCAGAAGCGCTGGCGCCGCACAGCTATATCAGCGAAGCCAGACCTGCAACAGATGCCCGGTTCTATATCATACTCTGCGCGGCTTCCACCTGTGATGCCTGCCGCGTCGCGATACCGGGAATTGTGGAGCAGTATGCCAGCATCAAGGCAGCCGGTGGGGAGTTGGTGCTGCTGTGTCAGGACTCAACGCCCCAAAATGGCATCAAATTCATGACCGATTATGAAATACCCTTCCCTGTGCTCATGTGTTCCGGGCAGCAGTCGGAGCTGATGGGGATTCCGGGCTACACCCGCAGTAACTACATTCCTGTCTTCAAATTCCTGACCCCGGAAGGAGAACTGATAACGGAAGCCAGCGGGCATTCCATCCACCTGTGGGAGGATTGCCTGGACAAAATGAAAAACATTCAGACGACACAGGAAGAAAACGAATAAAGAGTTCCTGGTGATGCGCGCCACCCTGTACATGATTCTTTCTGTATTCCTGCTGAGCCAATGCGCTCCGCAACAGGCAGCAGTGACCAGTCCAGAACCCCAGCAACCAACACCGCGCCCCGACAACAAGCCAGATTCCAGAAAAAACACAGTCACCAACTATCAGGAACAAGTCCGTACCCACCTGCCGGTGACTCTCTGCTACCTGGATGAGGTGGTTCCCGGCATCAAGGTAGATTTAAAATACTGCGGGAATGATAATTTTGTAGGACGCCCGATTGCCGGCTATACCACGGGCAAACGAGCCATTCTGCGGCGCGATGCAGCCCAGGCCCTCCTGCGGGCCCAGAAGGAACTGGCGCAGAAGGGGCTCTCCCTCCTGGTGTGGGATGCCTACCGACCCCACCGAGCCATGAGGGATTTCTTTGCCTGGTCTAAAACGAGCGATAATCTTAAGAAAGCCGAGTTCTATCCGAATATTTCCAAACAAGGTATTTACGAAAATAAGTACATACGCCGGGCATCCGAGCATAGCTGGGGCGTGGCAGTGGATGTGACCCTGATTGACCAGAATACGGGTAAGGAATTAGACATGGGTGGCCGGCACGATTTCCTGGATGCCAGCTCAGCCACCCGATACCCCGGCCTCACCTCCGAACAGCAAGCCAACCGCCTCTTGCTGCGCGACACCATGAACCGCGCAGGTATGCGGAATTACCGCAAGGAATGGTGGCACTACTTCCTCAAGGAAAAAAAGAATCTCATACGCTACGATTTTCCACTTAACGACACCCTGCTCCCTGCTTCATCCCCCACCCAGCCATGATGCGATTCCTGCTCTGCTCCCTGCTGCTCCCCCTGCTCCTCTGCCGTTGCGCCCCTGCTCCACTCATGGTCTACCCAGGGGTGATGCCGGCCGAACTCTGCTATCTGGATGAGGTGGTTCCCGATATCAAAGTGGATTTGAAATACTGCGGAAGTGATAATTTCGTGGGACGCCCCATTGACGGATACACAGCGGGCAAGCGTGCCATTCTCCGGCGGGATGCCGCAGCATCCCTGGCCAAGGCTCAGAAATCCCTTGCAGCCCACGGCTACGGGCTCCTCGTCTGGGATGCCTACCGTCCCTACCGCGCCCTGAAAGATTTCTACGCCTGGTCCCTGACGGATGATGACAGTACACGACCCCGATTCTACCCGAATATCACCAAACGCGGAATCTACGAAAACAAGTATATCGGCCTCACCTCCGAGCACTGCTGGGGAGTGGCGGTCGATGTGACGCTCATTCATCTGAAAACCGGAAAAGAACTCGACATGGGAGGCAGGCACGACCTGCTCGATGCTCGCTCTGCCACTGAATTTTCCGGATTGACTCCGCTACAGCGCCGGAACCGCCTCCTTCTGCGCGACACCATGGCAGAGGCAGGCATGCGGAATTACAGTAAGGAATGGTGGCATTACTATGTCTCCCCCCTCGGTCGCTGCCATCAATACGACTTCCCTCTCCAAGACCAGCTGAAGCCTTCCCGGTAAACGCCACAGGCTCCGCACATGTGGTCCGGCGTGTGAATTCCTCCTGTTATTTGTTCTTTTAACTTGAAAAAAATGTTTTTCCAGGTTAGAGTACAGTGTAATGAAAATTCATTTTTGCGGCGCAGCTGAAACGACAACAGGTTCCCAGCATCTGCTGGAAGTGAACGGCAAGAAAATCCTGCTGGACTGCGGTATGTACCAGGGACACCGCGAAGACCAGATGCGGATTAACAGGGAGTTCCCCTATTTCAACCCGGCAGATATTGATTGTGTGGTGCTTTCGCATGCCCATATCGACCACTCCGGCAACCTGCCTAATCTGGTAAAAAAAGGCTATAAGGGATTTATATACAGCACCCATGCCACCCGCGACCTCTGCCAGGTCATGCTTGCAGACTCTGCCCGGATCCAGGAAAGTGATTGCAAGTTCCTCAATAAGATGAGTGCGCGCAAGGGCGGTAGCGGCAAGGTGGCTGAGGTCATTTACACCGAGCAGGATGCAGAGCTCTGCCTGAGGCGCTTCATCAACATCGGCTACGAAATAGCCTTCCCCATTCTGCCAGGAGTCACCCTCACCTTCTATGATGCCGGGCATATCCTGGGAGCTGCCCAGATTGTGCTGGATATAGATGATGAGGAAGACGGAAAGCATAAGCGCCTGCTCTTCTCCGGAGACGTAGGACGGGGAAACAACGAACTGCTGCGCGACCCGGTTCCCGTGCCGGATGTGGATATCATGCTCATGGAATGCACCTATGGTGGGCGCTTCCACGAAGCCCCCAGCCGGGATGATGAAACCTTCTGCCGCACCATCCGCGATGCACTGAAACGCGGAGGGAATGTGTACATCCCCTCCTTTGCCGTGGAGCGCACCCAGCAGCTGCTCTACCTGCTGAACCGGGCGTACAAGGAAGGACGCCTGCCTAATTACCAGGTGTATGTGGACAGCCCCATGGCCGTGAGTGCCACGGAAATTTTCCGCATTCACCCGGAGTGCTTCAACAAAGAGGTGTATGACTTCCTCTTTGCTGAGCGCGACCCCTTCCAGTTCGAGCAGTTGCACATGGTTCGCAGCATTTCCGAATCCCAGAGACTCAATAACCTGCGCGAAAACGCCATCATCATCTCTGCCTCAGGCATGTGCGAAGCAGGCCGCATCCTCCACCACCTCAAGAACGGCATTGGCCGCCCGAACAATACCGTGCTCTTTGTGGGATACTGCGCTGCCAACACCCTGGGTCGGCGCATTCTCAACGGCGCACTGGAAGTACGGATTCTGGGAGATTTATACCCTGTGCGAGCCCGCATCGAATCACTGGATTCCTTCTCCGGACACGCCGACCACAATGAGCTGCTCACCTACTTCCGCAGGACGGGTGGAAGTAAATCCAAGGTTTACCTAGTACATGGTGAAAAGGAGTGTTCTACCGCCATGAGTGCAGCCATCAGGCAATTCCATGAGGGGGAGGTGCATGTGGCGCACTTGAACTCCTGCGTAAGCTGCTGAGTGCTTTCCGGCACTTTTTCCCGGCGTGGCACGTTTTCGTGCTGACATAGAACCCGCGTTTGTGTATAATCACCGCACGCGTTATGGCTTTCACACACTTACACGTTCACACAGAATACTCCCTGCTCGACGGCATGATCCACACCAAGGATCTGATTAAGAGATGCGTGGAGCTCGGCATGAATTCCGTAGCCATTACCGACCACGGCAACGTGTTCGCGGCCATTGAGTTCATGGTGAACGTGAAAAAGCACAATAAGGGAGTGCTGGAGTGGAACAAGGAACACCCGGATGAAAAGAAACCGGTATTCAAGCCCATTCTGGGCTGCGAAGTGTACGTTGCCCCCACCCCGCTGGATGTCAAGAAGCAGATTCCCGGGCGCAATAAGTACTGCCACCTGGTGCTGCTCTGCGAAAACAACATCGGCTGGGAAAACCTCATCAAAATCGTTTCCCGCGGTCATCTGGACGGTTTCTATTACAAGCCCCGCATTGACTACGATACCCTGCGGGAGTTCAGTAAGGGGCTCATCTGCCTCACGGGCTGCATTTCCGGCCCCATGCAGGAGTGGCTGCTGAGGGATGAGCCAGAAAAGGCAGAGCAAGTTCTGCTGGATTTAGTGGATATCTTCGGTAAGGATAACGTGTTTGTGGAGCTGCAGGACCATGAGCTGGAGGAAGAACGAAGGGTCACTCCGGAATTGGTACGCATTGCCCGCAAGAACAATGTTCCCCTGGTAGTAACGAATGATGCCCACTTCCTGAATGCCGATGACCACGATGCACATGATATCCTCATCTGCGTGGGTACAGGCAACAAGCGCATGGATTCCAAACGCATGCGTTATCCGAAAAGTGTCTATTTCAAGAGCGAGGCAGAGATGCGCGAGCTTTTCCCGGAATACCCGGATGCCTACGAAAACACAAACGTCATTGCTGAACGCTGCAATACCTCCATCAAGCTTGACTCCACTTCCACGGAGCGTTACCCGGAGTTCGCTCCGGATGATGGCTCCACCCGCGAGGAGTACCTGCGGAAGATTTGCTACAAAGGTCTGGAGGAACGCTATGGCAAGGAACGCGCAGAGAATGACCAGGAACTACGCGACCGCCTGGACTACGAATTGGGTATCATCAACCAGCTGCGTTTCCCCAGTTACTTCCTGATTACGGCAGACTTCATCAACTGGGCCAAGGACCATGACATTCCCGTGGGTCCTGGCCGTGGCTCTGCTGCCGGCTCCCTGGTGGCGTATGTGATGAAGATTACCAATATCGACCCCTATGCCTTCAACCTGATTTTCGAGCGATTCCTGAACCCGGAACGCGTAAGTCCCCCGGATATTGATATTGACTTCTGCCAGACCCGACGTCCGGAAGTCATTGAATATGTACGCCAGAAATATGGTGAACGCGCCGTGACCCACATCATCACCTACGGCACGATGGGCGCCAAATCCGTCATTAAGGACGTTGCCCGCGTGCTTGATATGAGCTATGGTGATAGTGATAAAATTGCCAAGCTGATTGAAAGCGGGCCTGGCGTGACGCTCGATAAAAGTCTTGCCTCCAGCGAGGATTTGCGGAATCTCATTGACCAGGATGATACCTACAAGGAGGTATGGAACTACGCCAAGAAACTGGAAGGCACGGTTCGAAACGTAGGTATGCATGCGGCCGGTGTGGTGATTGGTGACCGCCCGCTGGATGAATACGTGGCGCTGACGCGCGATGACCTGAGCAACCCGAAAGGAGAAGTGGTGGCCCAGTGCGATATGGGTGCCATTTACAATGCAGGTCTGCTGAAGATGGACTTCCTGGGGCTCAAGACCCTCACCGTAATGAAGGATGCAGAAACCTACGTCCGCTGGAGGGAACCGGGATTCCGCTACGATGCGGTGGATATCACCGACCGGAAAACCTTCGAGCTGCTGAACCGGGGTGATACCATGGGAGTGTTCCAGCTGGAATCTGGCGGCATGGTCGATACTTGCCGGCGCTATGGCATTGACAACATTGAAGACATCATCGCTCTGCTTGCCCTCTACCGACCGGGAGCCATGCAGTTCATGGATGATATGATTGCCGTCAAGAAGGGACTGAAACAAGCCGAATATGAGCATCCCCTCCTGGAAACGGTATCAGGGCTGACCTACGGCGTGATGATTTACCAGGAGCAGGTGCAGGCAGCGGCCAAGCTGCTGGCGGGTTACACCCTGGGTGGTGCGGACCTCCTGCGCCGAGCCATGGGACACAAGGACATGCAGGAAATGGCTGAGCAGCGCCGCCGTTTTGTGAAAGGCTGCTGGGATGTCAACCAGATTGAAGAAAAGACAGCCAATGCTATTTTCGACAAGATTCAGAAGTTTGCAGGCTACGGTTTCAACAAATCGCACTCGGCATGCTACGGTCATATTTCCTACTGGACTGCGTATCTGAAAGCCCATTACCCGGTGGAATTCCTGTGCGGGCTCATGACGAATGAGGCCACGAACGAAAAAATCGGAGTATTCATTCAGGAAGCCATCCGGATGGGAATTGAGGTGCTGGGTCCCTGCGTGAACCACAGCGAGGTGAAATTCCAACCAGAAACGCTACCCAACGGCAAGCTCGCCGTGCGATTTGGTCTGGCCTCAGTAAAGAGTATGAGCTCCGAAACCGTGAAGGTCATTGTGGAGGAACGCAAAAAGAACGGGCCATACCAGAGCCTGGAGGATTTCTGCTACCGCATCCCACCGCAGAACGTGCGCCGCAACCAGATTGAAGTGCTGGTGCAGTGCGGTGCCTTTGACTGGATGCATGTCTGCCGAGCCCAGATTTTTGACAGCATTGAACAGTGCATCAATGGCGCCAGCAGCGTGCACAAGGATGCCGAGGCGGGACAAATGGCCCTCTTCGATATGATGGGAACAACCTCTGCGCCTGAGGAAAAGGCCATTATCCAGGAATGGTCCAAGGAAAAGCGTCTCGATGATGAAAAATTCCTCACAGGGGCCTATTTCACCGGCAACCCGCTGGACAGCATGCGCGGCGTCATTGACGCCCCGAAATTCACCCCCATTGGCACCCTGCCCGACCTCACGGCAGATGAAATCCGCGGGTCGCGGGACATGGCTGGCATGTTGCGCGCAGTAGCCATCAAGACGAGCAAGAACGGTCAGAAGTTTGCCATCATCACCGTGGAAGATTTCACCGGCAGCACAGAGGCTCTCCTCTGGGGCGATTCGTATACCAAGGCCGCCAATCAGGAAGGACTTTTGACGGAAGGCAACTTTGTGCAATTCCGCGCCCGCATTTCTGAAGATGAAAAGACGGGGGGTAAGAAGGTATCGGCCAACGGTGTGGAACAGATTGGAGGAGGCGGCTCCAGACGCCGTGGCGGAAAGCCCAAGTACTACGAAATTACGCTGAATACCTCCCGCCATAATGCTGGTGACTTGGCACTCATCAAGGAAATCCTGCTCAAATACCCCGGCAAGGTTCCTGTGCACATCAACTTCCGCAACACGCTGGGTAACCGAGCCAGCATTGAGCTGGGAGAGCGTTTCTGCATTGCACCAAATGCCCGGCTGGACGAAGAACTTTCACTTTATTCCTGAGTGGTATGAAAATTTCCTCCAATATTGTTCTTCCTGTTTTTGCAGCAGTGGGTCTTGTGGCAGGTGGGTTATACAGCGTCATCCACCAGAAACAAAGTCAGTCAAACCCGCCAACCGCTCAGCAGGAACAAGCAGCCACGGAGCTAAGGACGGATGCCTTCAGCCTTCGTATTTTCCAGCAAATGCTGGATGATAAGTCAGGGAATGTCATGGTTGCCCCACTGGCCATCAGCCAGACTCTGCTGAAGCTGGAAACCATAGCTGCTGGTAAAACGCTCGAACAACTGCAGGCGCTGCAGCTGGATAAGACGCGTTACAAGCGGGATACCGGGACAGACCATGCCTCCCTCGTGACGATTGACATGAATGTTCCGCGAAAGCAACAGGCAGCCCAGGTCCTTGCCCTTCCTTTTTCAGAAGATGTTCCACTGGCGCTGAGCATTTTTAACGGAGCCTTGGCACAGCGCATGAACAGGGATAATGCCCAATATGCCACAAGCGACATGGTAAACGAGCGTACCAGATTGCTGGCAGGAACAGTAGCGGCAGCCCACTGCAAATTTGAAACTCCATTTCTGAGTGTACACACAAGAACGGCAGATTTCGACAGTGCTTCCGGTGCCATGCCTCATTACCGTCAGATGCGGAACCGAGCGGGCTACCGCACAGCCAAGGCTGCAGACGGCTCCTGGCATGCGGTTGCCCTACCCTTTGCTTCCAGAAGCAAGGGCAAGGCTCCCCTGGTGTTCATCGGAATCCTGCCCAGTGGTTCCGCACGGGATTTTGCAAAGGACCTCACGCCTGAACAGCTCACGGACATCCGCAAGGCTCTGGCAGAGGCAGACCCCCAGGACACTCTAGTGGAACTGCCGCGTCTGGATTTTGTGGTACAGCCCTATGATATGCGCTACATTCTGCGGCGTCTGGGGCTTGCCTCCTTGTTCGATTCTGAAACGGCAGATTTTTCACCTCTGACCGAACAAAAGATACACCTGGGCGCCATGGTATACGCAGCTGAAGCCTCCATTCAGGATACTCCCACGAACCAAGCGGCCGCGCAGGATTTGGATTACGCCAAGAACTACATCAGCTTCTCCCGCCCCTTCCTTTGGATGATTACTGATTTATCAACGGGTTCCCCCCTTGACTTCATCGGGATTGTGGAGGAAATGTAACTTTCAAATCCCTGAAAAAGGAAGCGGCTGATGCTACCAGCCGCTTCCTTTTTCCATTACTGGTGAAGTTTTTCAATCAGGCCTGCTGGGCAGCCTTGCGCGCAGCCTTCTCAGCGGCCTTAGCGGCCTTGGCGGCCATCTTCTCCTTCTCCTCAGCAGAGAGGATGCGGGGGAATACGGGACTGGGAGCCTGCACACTGTGACCATCCTTAACCAGTCCCCATGTCATGGTCTGGGGGGTGAGCCCAGTCAGATTCAGCTGCAGCTGGGAAAGGATGCGGGCAGAGGCCTCTGGCAGCACACACCCCAGCAGGAAACCAACCTGGGCGCAGCATTCCAGCAGGTGAGCCAGCACGCGCTGCAGCTCCGGCAGTTTACTTTCATCCTTGGCCAGCGCCCAGGGCTGTTTCTGCTCAATATAGCTGTTGCAAAGGCCTACGTGAGTGTTCAGGACAGCCAGAGCATCGGCCGTGTTGTAATTGTTCATGCAATCGGCGAACCTGGCAATGGTATTGCTCATGCTAGCGCGCAACGCAGCGGAAAGTTCATCATCCCCCTCTCCAATAGTCACGGTGCCACCACAATAGCGCACGCACATATTGAGCGAGCGGTTGCAGAGGTTACCAATATCATTGGCCAGTTCGGTGTTGTAAATCATCTTCATGCGCTCCGGATCGAAGTCACTGTCGTAACCGGTCTTGGTATCACGCACCAGGTAATAGCGCACGGCCTCTGCGCCGAACGCATCGCACAGGTCATTGGGGTCAACGATATTGCCCAGGGATTTGGACATCTTCTCACCCTTGATATTCAGCCAGCCATGCACCAGAAGAGCCGGCATCTGGTCATCTGCAAAGCCCATGGCATGCAGCATGCAGAGCCAGTAAATACCGTGTGCCGGCACCAGGATATCCTTGCCAATCACCTCACAGGCTGCAGGCCAGAGTTTGTTGAAATCAGGCAGTCCGGCACCTTCCTCAGCCATGTAACCGGCAAAGGAAATGTAGTTCACGAGCGCATCAAACCAAACGTAGGTCACAAAGTCCGGGTCAAACGGCAGGGGAATGCCCCAGGAAAGGCGGTCTTTCGGACGGGAGATGCAGAGGTCAACCCCAGCAGCGCGCTCAATGGCATTCAGCAAGTCCTGACGGCGGAATTCGGGAGTCACCACGGAAGGATGCTTGGTCACGTAATCCTTGAGCCACTCGACCTGCTGGCTGAGGTTGAAGTACCAGTTTTCTTCCTCCAGTTCCACGACTTCACCCCACTCCGGGCCAAATTCGCCCTGTTCATTGCGTTCCTTATCAGTCAGGAACTGTTCCTGGCGAATGGAGTAGAAACCCTTGTATCCCTTCTTGTACAGGCAACCTTTTTCCTTGAGATCGCTGAGGATGGCCTGCACGCAAGCCTTGTGGCGGGCATCAGTCGTTGCAGCCCATCCATCGTACTGAATCCCAAGGCGTTCCCAGAGGGCAATGAATTTCCGGGTAACCATATCGGCGTACTCCTGGGGCTGCATGCCGGCAGCTTCAGCCTTCTGCTGCACTTTCTGTCCGTGCTGGTCCACACCCGTCAGGAAGAACACCTCCTCACCACACATTCGGTGCCAGCGAGCCAGAACGTCTGCCAGTACCTTCTCATACGCATGCCCGATATGGGGTGCGCCGTTTGTGTAGTCAATTGCTGTCGTGATGTAGAACATAGCGCGCCGATTCTACCATGCAGGAACCGCGGAATCAAGAGCAATCTGGCTTGTATGCCACAGGGATAACAAGGAGTTCCGGGAAGATTAGCCCTGTTTTTTAGAGTTCGAGTCAAGAAAAGGAGTTCTGACGCCGCGCAGGCTTGACATACACGGCATTTCAGGGCATACTCGCCCGCGTTATGTTACACCTATACGATACACAGTCGGGGGCCATGAAGCCCGTGCAGGCAGAAGACGGCAAGCAGCTGCGCTTCTACTGTTGCGGCCCCACCGTGTATGCCGCAGCCCACATCGGCAACTTCCGCACATTCGTGGTGCAGGATGTCTTCCGTCGCGTGGTGGAGCTTGGTGGCCTGCGTACCAAGCACGTACGCAACCTGACCGATGTGGATGACAAGACCATCCGCAACTCCCAGGCACAGGGGATGCCACTGGGAGAATACACGGCCAAGTGGACAGCTAAGTTCCACGATGACTGCAAGGCTCTCAACTGCCTTTCCCCGCATGTGGAGCCAAGTGCCGTGGCACATATCAAGGAACAGCTCGATATCGTGCAGATGCTCATGGACAAGGGACACGCCTACCAGAGTGAGGACGGTTCCGTCTACTTCCGCATTTCTTCCTACGAGGACTATGGACGGCTGGCGCACCTGGAACGTCAGGATCTCGACCTTGGAAAAACAGCCAATACCCGAGCCGATACGGATGAGTATGAAAAAGACAGCGTGGCTGATTTCGTGCTCTGGAAAGCACGCCGCCCGGAAGATGGGCCGAACTTCTGGCCCTCACCCTGGGGTGAAGGCCGCCCTGGCTGGCATCTTGAATGCTCAGCCATGAGTCACAAATACCTTGGTGACACCTTCGACCTGCATTCCGGCGGTGTCGACCTCGTCTTTCCGCACCATGAAAATGAGATTGCCCAGAGCCGCTGCGCCTGTGGTGGTGAATTTGCCCGTCACTGGTTCCACGTGACGCACCTCCTGGTGGATGGAGCAAAGATGAGCAAGAGTCTGGGCAATATGTACACCCTCGACCAGCTGCAGGAATTGGGCTACACCCCAGCTGCCCTGCGCTATGTACTCGCTGGAGCCTACTACCGCCGCCCGCTCAATTTCACCCTTACGGGCATGAAGGATGCCACCAGCGCCCTCAACAAACTGGGTCGCTTCGATAAGGAACTCGCCAAGGTCTGCGGAGCCAAGGAGCCTACCTACCGTGACCTAGTGAAGAAAGCCCCTGCCCTGGGCGCTTTCCAGCCAGCATGGGATAGTCTGGAGGATGATTTGAATGGCCCGGAAGCCCTGGGACATGTCTTCAGTGCTATCAAGGGAATCAAACCTGCCGAAATGGAGCCAGGCGAAGCAGAGAAAACATGGAAGGCTTTCCGATTCATCATGGAGGCCCTTGGGCTTCAGCTTCCCGACCCTGATGCAGACATTGAAGTTCCAGATGATATCAAGGCCATAGCTGATGAGCGCTGGGCTGCACGTCTTGCCAAGGACTGGGCAAAGGCAGATACCCTGCGTGGTACTCTTGCCGAACTGGGCTGGGCCATGAAGGATGGTAAGGATGGATATAAACTCACCAAAGCTTGATTTTCAGATTATGGATAACAAAGACCTTTCCCTGCTGGGCAAACACACTGATTTCTTCCGCAGTCCCGAAGAAGCAAAGCTGGAGGCATTTCCCAACCGGAGTCCCCAACGCCGCTACGTGGTCACGCTTGACACGCACGAGTTTTCCTCCCTTTGTCCGGTGACTGGGCAGCCGGACAGCTGTCACTTGACCATCACCTACTGCCCGGCTGAAAAAGTGGTGGAAACAAAGAGTTTGAAATACTACCTTGTTTCCTTCCGCAACTATGCTGCATTCAATGAACAGGTAGTGAACCGCATTCTGGATGACCTGGTGGCAGCCGTTAACCCGGCATGGATGAAAGTGACCGGGCGCTTTGGTGCGCGCGGCGGCATCCAGCTCACCTGTGAAGCAGAGCACAATCCAGAGAACCGCCCTGCATGAAAGTAGTGGTTCTCCTTTCAGGCGGGCTGGATTCTACCACCGCACTCCACTGGGCAATGCACCACCACGAGGTGGTATGTGCCCTTTCCTTCGACTACGGCAGCAACCACGCTGTCCAGGAGCTAGCCTGTGCCCGCTGGCAAGCAGAGCATTGCCGTGTTCCCTATCATGAAATTGACCTGCGTTCCATATCCTCCCATCTGAAGAGTGCGCTGCTCAGCGGTGCAGATTCCATTCCAACTGAGGACTATGACGAGGAAAACATGAAGCAGACTGTTGTTCCCTTCAGAAATGGCATCTTCCTGGCAATTGCTGCTGGTATTGCTGAGAGCAAGGGGGCTGACGGCCTGGTCATTGCGGCGCATGGTGGGGATCACTCCATCTACCCGGATTGCAGGGAAGAGTTCATGGCTGCAATGTCTGCGGCCATCACGCACGGCACCTATGCCAGGCTCCAGATACTGCGCCCCTTCATCTCCTGTACAAAAGGAGAAATAGCGGCGGCAGGCGCAGCATTGGGCGTTGATTTCTCGCACACATACTCCTGCTACTGTGGTGGCAGCCAGCACTGCGGAACATGCGCTACCTGCCGGGAACGACGGGAAGCATTTGCCACCGCCGGCCTCACGGATCCTACCTCTTACATCAATTAAGCATCTCCTCTCTCTATTCATATGGTTGCCTGTGTAATTGAAGACATGACGCTGCTTTGCAATCTGGGCAGCAACATTCCAGATGTGTTACATGCACTGGATGAAGGCGCATACGGCGCTATGCAGCAAAGGCTCGTTGGAGGTCGAAATGTTCCGGCTGGAGCAGTAACCGAAATCCTCCCGTCCATTGCCGAATCCCACTGGCAAACGCGCACGAATGCCCTGATTCTGCATTGCCTGCAACGCTTGAGCACCCTGTGGAAGAGTGTTCCCCCGGAACGGCTTGGGGTTGTGATGGGCTCCAGCAATTCCGGTATAGAAGAATACCACCAGGAGTGGAAAAAAGGGAATGGCGGTGAACCTGCACTCCAGTTGCTGGAAGTAGGCAACGTTGCCCGATTTGTAGCGGCATACACCGGGGCCAAGGGGCCGGCTTACACTCTCAGCACAGCATGCTCCTCCTCAGCCAAGGCCCTGGCCAGTGCATCCAGGCTTCTTGAAGCAGGCGTGTGCGATGCCGTCATTGCGGGTGGAGGAGATGCCCTGTGCGACTATGCACTGCACGGTTTTGATGCCCTCCAGCTCATTTCAGAAACACGCAGCCGTTCCTTCAGTTTGCAAGGGGGAGGAGTGAACCACGGAGAAGGCGCAGCCCTGTTCCTGCTCACACGCCGCGAGCCCCAACCGGGTGATATTGTGCTTTCCGGCTACGGCGAAACCGCAGATGCCTACCACACAACCACTCCGGAACCAGGTGGTTTCCAGGCCATTCGCGCCATGAATATGGCTATGGAGATGGCGGGCATTTCACACCAGGATATTGATTATGTGAACCTGCATGGCACCGGTACGGATGCGAATGACTCCATGGAACTGGATGCCATGCGGGCATGCTTCCACGACCAGCAGCCCCCCTGCGGCAGCACCAAGCCCTACACGGGGCATACGCTCGGCGCCGCCGGCGCCTTGGAGGCTGCTTTCTGTACTGCTCTGCTGAAACGCGCGGGACAGCAACTCCCCCAGCAACCGTGGCTGCATGAATCTGAGCTTCCTGCGGGAGTCAACCTCTCCCCCCAGGCTGCACGTCCCTTGAAGTACTGCATCAGCAACTCCTTTGCCTTTGGTGGCAATAACATCGCCCTTCTCCTTTCCCGCCATGCTTGACATTGACGCCACAACCCTGCTCCCACACCGGGATCCCATGCTCCTTGTGCAAGGTATCCTGGAAGTTGACTTGGAAAAAGCCTACATCAAGGCTGCCGCCATGTGCACGACCAAGGATTTGCTGTATGACGAAGCCCTCCAGGGGGTAGCCCCGGCTGCGTCCGTAGAAATCATGGCTCAGGCCATAGGATTGCATTCCGGGTATTCCGATATGCAGCATGGCATAACCCCTGCCCATATGGGAAAACTACTTTCCATCAAACAGTACAGATGCTATACAAAGGCATTGCCGGTCGATATTCCATTTGAGGTTGAAGCGCAAGGAATCCTGCACACACCGCCAGTGGGTGTCTTCAGTTGCAATATCCGTATGCAGGGTGAGCTTCTCGCCGAAGCTGAGATTACCGTATACCGTGAAGAATAAAATGAAAGTTACCGTCTACCATCAAGTATCATTTTACGAGCTGGATCCCATGGGGGTTGTGTGGCATGGGAACTATGTTAACTTCTTTGAGAAAGCGCGCGCTGCCCTGGTTCACAAAATGGGGCTCACATACCAGACCATGGCCGATAGGGGGCATGTATGGCCTGTCGTAAAGCTGCGTTGCAAATACATGAAGTCTGCCGTTCTGAACCAGAAGCTTGCCATCACCGCAGAGCTGAAGGATTATGTTAACTCGCTCACCATCGCCTTCACCATCCGCGACGCAGAAACACAGGAAATCATTACAAAGGGCGAAACAATGCAAATGGCTGTTGAGGCCAGCACTGGGAAAACGAACCTCATCAATCCCGCTTATTTCATTGATATCGTCAACCAGGCCCTCGCCGCTGAAGGAAAGGAATGACCATGGCTACTGACTTCCGCCCCTGTATCATTATTCCCTGTTATAATCATGGCCGGGAGTTGGCTGACTACCTGCCCCAGGTGATGGGCCATGGGCTACCCACCTTTGTAGTAGATGATGGCAGCTCCCCAGAGGAGGCATCCATCATCCAAGGCACAGCACAGGAGCACGGAGCAAAACTCATCACAATGCCTACTAACGGAGGCAAGTGGAATGCGGTCCTTGCTGGTATGAAAGCGGCATTAGCAGCGGGTTTCACCCACGCTTTGCAGTGTGATGCCGATGGACAGCACGATGCATCGGCAATTCCCCACTTTATTCAAAAAGCCGGGGAGAACCCTCACCACCTGATTCTTGGGCAGCCCAATTATGGAGATGACGCTCCCCTGGCACGCCGCAAGGGACGTATGATTACCAATTTCTTTGTCTGGCTGGAAACGGCCGGTGCCTGCCGGGTAGACGCCATGTGCGGATTCCGCCTCTACCCCCTGGAACGCATCCTCCGCATCCTAAATCGCCACGGTATTTCCCTCGGCATGGCAGGTGACATTGAGCTATTAGTACGCTGCTACTGGGACGGCATGTCCATCAGCACGTTGGATATCAAGGTATGCTATCCTGAAGGAGGGCGCTCCAATTTCCGCATGCTGCGCGACAATGTACTTATTTCCCTGGCGCACACAAAACTTTGCACCGCCGCGCTGCTGCACCCGTGGCGGCTGGTGAAAGCACATAGGCCACGGTAAGCCCCAGGCTGATGGCACAGCCCATATCCTGGGTTACGGAAAAATCCGTAAATGCCAGCACACCGAACACCCCCCAGGATGTCAGGAAGGACACGCACACTGCCAAAGCAGCATACACACCAGCCTGGGTATGAGTGGCTCTGAAGATGGCGTAGTCACACCCAAGCCCCAGCACCAGGTAACAAGCCAGAACATGGAACAAAGTAAGGGGAATTCCCAAAAGAGCCAATCCTCCGAAAACAGCCAGCACACCGGCAGCCACTGGGCCGCATATGCAGAGGGCGCTTCGCAAGCCAAAGAAAAGGGAAAGCAGAACCAGCACTAATATTCCCACAATACCCATGAGCCACATGAGCTGCTCGCGCCACTGTCTGACCTGCTGCTGCAAATCATTAAAACGGTCTGCCAGCTCCAGCCATGGTTGCTGGGGCAGCGTTTGCAGCTGCGCCCGGTACTGACCAGGAACCAGGACAAGGCCACAGCCGGAATCCCAGAGGGATGCCAGTGAAGCGAAGGGCGAATCCGACTGCAACAAATCATCGGGTTTCAATGCTCCAGGCCATGTTTCCGGTATATCCAGGGGAACCTCCTCGGCATATTCTGCCGCGAGCTTCTTCACTTGTGCAAAATTCTCCTTCTGCCGGGCTGCGGATGGGACTAATGCCGCGGCAGAGGTAAAATACGGAACCCCGGCTTTTTTCAACCACTCTGCCAGCATTTCCTGGCGCTGCAATATTTCTTCTGTTTGCTCACCTCGAACCACCAGAGTAAGCATACCATGCTCCATTCCGTTCAGAGTAGCCAGTTGTTTCTCCGCAGCTAACAAATCTGGTTCCGGTCGATAGAAACTCCTCAAATCATCACAAATAGGCAATTTCCAAACAGCCAGCATCACGGAAACACAGGCGAATCCCCAAGGCAACCACGCCGGCATGTGCCAACGCGCCACAAAAGCTCCCAGCTTCAGCGCTCCTGGAGCCAGTTTCACAGGCACATGGCACCGGTAAAGCAAGGGATAGAATGAAAAAATGAACAGCATGGCAGCTGCAAGCCCAGCAATGGAAACAGTAGCTATCTGAGCCAGCAAATCCACCTGTGCCACATAGAAAGTTGCATACCCCATGCAGCTGGTCAGAAGGCCCAGCAATAAGGAACGTTTCAGCGCCGGAGCAATCCGGGCATCCTGCGAATCATGATGCCCCACCAGATAGTGTACGACGTAATCCGTAGAAATGCCCACCAGGGAACAACCGAATACGAGGGCCAGGATATGCACATGTCCATGCAGCAAAACGGCAGATGCCAGGGAAACCACCCCGGCTGCTGCAAGTGTGACACTCATCACCAGCATGCCCCTCAGAGATGAGAACACCCACAGGAACAGTGCCACAATCATAAGCAAGGAAAGGGCACTCAGCCCACTCATAGCTTTCTGGCTGGAGCTACTGGCCCGCCATGTATGAACCGGGGTTCCGCATAGCATCACATCATCCTCCTGGCAGAGAATGGCTAGCTCCTCCATCTTCTTCTGCATCTCATCCAGTGAATCAGCGGCAGATTCCGGCAGCATGAGCGGAACATAGGCATAGTGCGTTCCATTCTTCCGGGTGAGGAGCACGCCGTCCCTTGGTTCAAAGCCATTTTGGCGCACCAGCGGATTTTCCAGCAGGAAGGAAGTAGCAAAACCGTAGGGATCCTCATCCACGGGATACAGGGAAAGAGGCACGAAACTATAAAGATTGGCCAGGGCCTCATCCCTCAAGGCAGCAGTATCACCCTTCTCCAAGGCAGCCCGGTGACGGGTTGAAAGAAGCTGATAGCGGTATGGGTGCAGTAATTGCCCCACCTTGGTCAGCCCCGCATTATCTGTCACCGGATGAATTCCCTCCGGCAAGGCAGCACATATTTTCCGCGCCCGGTTCAGCACTGCATCTTCAGACTTCCCCTTGATAAGGAGATTCACCTGCCTGCTACTGGCTCTGGCCATGCGTTCCAGCGCATGAGTGGCACTATTGTTGCTGCCACCCGCTGGCAGCAAGTCATACAGGCTGGTATTGACATGTACCCCCTGCAGCAGTAGCACTGCGGCGGATGCCATCAACACGAGCCCAGCAAAAAGAGCAGTTATGAATCTCACCTGTTTCATTTATGGAACAACGTTAAACGCACCTGCCGGAACCTTATCTGAATGCTTAACCTTGGAAAAGACCACCTTAGTATGCCCCTGGCGGACAGATTCGTAATAAACCTCCCGCAGTACCCCCTTCTGCACCACTACCAGGAGCCAGCGCAAGTCATTAGCACGGTGTCGAGCCTTCATACCCACCTCAAGCTCGCGCTCTGCCTGGTTTGTCCGGCAAGTCACATGGAATGCACGCTCCATCTGTTTCAGGAACTCCGGGCTCATCTCCTGCGTGAAAGCACCGGTGAAGCGGGCTGAGGGAGCCCCCTCCAGATTCGTACTGCGGAGTTCGCGGCCTTTTGCATCATATATCTTGAGTTCCTTGCTGGTGATGACCATGGCATTCCGCACAGGATGCTCCGTGCGCCACATCATACCCATACCCTGTCGGAATTCAAAAGAGCCGCGGCTCTTCAGCACCCTGCCGGAAGGCATGGTACGAGTCATTTCAAAAGAAGCCGAGGTATGAGGAGCATCATGAAACCACGTCTTCAGCGTTGTGTAGTTATTCACCCGGTCGGTCGGGAAGACGGGCATGGTTTCAGCAGCCTCCGCGCAGGTCACGGCAGCCAGTAACGTGATGATAATACGTTTCATTTCCAAAAATTGTAAAAATTGAACCAGTTTGAAGGATAAGTGCTGCAGAGGGACTGTAACACGTGGGCGAAGCGCCGTGCCAGAGGCTCTGCCTTTTCCTCACCCTCTGGGGAAAGACACTCTACATGCAAATCATACAACCCGCCATTCTCTGCAAGGCAAAAAGAGTAAACCGGGCACCCCAGCGAAGCAGCCCAGCGGAAGCAACCGCGAGGGAAGCAGGCATCGCGACCCAGGAAAGGAAATACATAATTTGCCTTCTTATCATCCCGCCAAGTACGGTCACCCGCCATCACGACCATGGCACCCTGCTCCATTTTCTGTGCCATCTGCATGGAAAGACCAGGGCCGAGGTCCTGCACGGCATGCACGAAAGTTTCCAGACCTTTGCCTCCAAAGCGGAGTTGCTGGCGTGCAAAGGCCTGAGTAGCCGTTGTATCCATGAATACATGGATTTCACCTGGCATATCCTGACGCGTGCAGTCAAACAACACGCGGAGCATATCAAAACACCCCAGGTGGGAAGTAATGCAGAACACCCCGCAGCCCTGCCGGTACAAACGGGTCAGTTCCTCATAGGCAGCAGGGGTGCATACGCGGACGCGCTTCATATCAAACAACCCGGCACGGCATGCCAGGCGGTCTGCCAAGGTGTAGGCAAACGTACGCAGGTGGGCGAATCCCCCCCTGGGTCTGAGCCCAGTAAAATCACTCCACTGCCGACGGAATCGGGCTGAGGCCACACGAGCCTTACGCAGGAACGGGTACGAAAAAGCCAGCACGCAGGCCACCAGGAAGCGGCATACCCGCTGACCACAATGGCGGTAAACCCACAAAAGCAGACGAATTCCCAGTCCGCTCACGTGGGTTTCCTTATTTACGCGAGCACACATTGCATCAGGGAGTACTGGTACTTGCCCAGAGAGTGCCACGAACGGCGCACCTGCAATCCGGCTTCGCGTACGCATTCCTCCATTTCGGCTGCTGTGTAGAATTTACTGTTGCCATTCGCCATGCAGGTGAAGTACAGTGAGCCCTGTGCAAGAGAATAAGCTGCGGCATCAAAGGTCTGGCAATCAATGAAGGGCTCGGAAATAAAGATGCTACCCCCTGGAGCCAGCACCTTGGCGGCCTTGCTCAGGATGTGCACAATCTGACTGTGGGAGAAGCAATCCAGGAACTGGGACATCCACACTACAGAAGCCCCCGTAGGCCACGGAGCATCACTGAGCACATTCGCGGCAGCATAGCGGCAGCGCTCCCCTGCCCAAGCCATATTGGCGCGGGCCATTTCCAGCTGGCCAGGTAAATCCACAATCGTGACATTGGCATCCTCCACAGTGCGGAGCAGACACCCTGCAAACTTGCCTGTATTACCGCCCACATCGAAAACATTCTCCAGCGAAGCATTCGCTCGCATCAACTCAATCGCCTGGGCGAAGAAGGCGTCCGAATAAAGGTGGTCAAAGGCAAACCAGCTCGTCTTGGCAGGTTCAGGCAATTTGGAAAGGCCCTCGTAAATGGTGGGCCAATCACCAAACACCTCCAGCCCTGCGGGCTTACCTTTTTCCAGGGATTCCCACAAGCGGTCAGCCCCCAGGTAGCACACGTCTGCCACAAAATCAAAATTGGCGCGGGTCATTTCATTATTCAGAAGGCAATAACCCACATCGCTCACCGTCAGAGTGCCATCTGCCGCCTCCACCAGCACACCAGCTGTCACACCGGATTCCGTAAGCACATCTGCCATATAACGGCCATAACGGGACACAAGGTCAGCGCGCGTTGCAGACTGGTGATTCTCCAAGTATTCCAACATGCCGCATTTCAGCATAGCCCTCACTGCCTGGAAGGCAAGCGGGCCAAAGGCAATCTTCTGTGCTGCGGCAAGCGCGCGCACGGTTCGGGGCTGGGTATTACGTTTTCTCCTACGGGGTTCAGATTTCATGATAACAGGTGGGGCAGATTTGTAGCAGATTTTTCTGATATTGTCAACTCGTTAATGACTTGCAAAATCCTTAAAATTACATTGACAGCAGCAGAAAGGAAGTGCTATAACAGGCACGCCTTGCGGTGCAGGGCAAGCTCATCTCTAGTTCCCCCCCTTTATCATGCCTACATCCCCTTCCCCCAAATGGTGCCTTGTCACCGGATCAAGTCGCGGTATCGGAGCAGCCATCGCGCGCAAATTAGCTGGTGATGGATACTCCATTGTCCTGCACGCCAGAAACAACCGCCAATCGTGCGAGGAGCTTGCTGCCGAGCTGACGGCTCAAGGCACCGCCTGCCGTGTGCTCATGTTTGATGTATCAGATCGAGAAGCTGCCCGAGAAGCACTGGAGAAGGATATTGCGGAGCATGGTCCCTACTACGGAATCGTGTGCAACGCAGGAATTACCCGTGATACCCCCTTCCCAGCCATGGATGGCGAGCAGTGGGATGCCGTACTCCGAACGGATCTTGACTCATTCTACAACGTCCTTTCTCCTTGCATCATGCCCATGCTGCAAGCTCGCCAGGGCGGTCGCATCATTACCATTTCATCCGTTTCCGGAGTGGCAGGCAACAGGGGGCAGGTCAATTACAGCGCAGCCAAGGCCGGCATCATCGGGGCAACTAAAGCGCTGGCACTGGAATTAGCCAAGCGCAAGATTACCGTCAACTGCATTGCCCCCGGCATCATTGAGACGGATATGATTGAATCCCTTCCCATTGAGGAAATGAAGAAAATGGTTCCGCTGCGCCGCTTGGGAACCCCAGATGATATTGCCGCAACGGCATCCTTCCTGATGTCGGACGGTGCATCCTACATCACCCGGCAGGTCATCAACGTAAACGGAGGTCTTGTATGAGCAGACGAGTAGTTATCACAGGAATGGCGGCCATCAGCACCCTGGGCCGCAACCAGGAGGAGATTCTGCAGAGTCTCCGGGCAGGAAAAAACACCACCCGGCACATTGAGGACTGGGATACCATCCAGGGACTTCGCTCCCATCTCTTCGCGCCGCTCCAGGGCTATAAACCACCTACTGATTTTACCCGCAAGCAGACCCGCACCATGTCGAGCGTAACGCTCATGGCCACAGACTGCACGCGAGAAGCTATCCGCGACGCCGGACTGGAAGGCAGTGAAGTCCTGACGAATGGCCGCACAGGCGTAGCCTATGGCTCCTGCTCCGGCTCCCTGAGTGCCATGAGGGGCTGCGTCACCCTGCTGGAGGACCGCAGCACACGGGACATGAACTCCACCACCTACATCAAGATGATGGGGCAGACCATTGCCGTGAACCTTTCCCTCTTCTTCGGCACCCGGGGACGCCTCATTAACAGCAGCACCGCCTGCACCTCCGGCAGCGTTTCCATTGGCATGGCGTATGAGGCCATCCTCATGGGGCGGCAGGATGTCATGCTCGCCGGCGGCGCAGAAGCCGGAAATGTGGTTCAAACCGCTGTATTTGACACCTTGTTTGCGACCAGCCCCAGCAACGACAAGCCGGATTCTGTTCCAGCACCCTTTGATGCTGACCGCGATGGACTCGTACTGGGAGAAGGCGCCTGCACCCTGGTTCTGGAAGAACTGGAGCATGCCCTGGCCCGCGGAGCCCGCATCTATGCAGAGCTGGTTTCCTATGGTACCAATACGGATGGCATGCACATTACCAGTCCGAATGCCTCCACCATGAAGAACGCCATGCAGGAGGCACTTGACCTCGCAGGGCTGAAACCTGAGCAGATTGGCTATGTCAGCATGCATGGCACCGGCACACAGAACGGAGATGTTGCAGAAACGGAAGCAACCCGCACCGTATTCCCCACTCCCATACCGGCCAGTTCCCTCAAGGGCTACACCGGGCATACGCTGGGTGCCTGCGGAGCATTGGAATCCATGGTCAGCATCATGATGATGCGGGAAGGCTGGTTCCACCCGAACCTGAACCTGGTCAACATTGACCCGAAGTGTTACGGCGTTGACTTCATCACCGGTGAAGGGCGCTGCCTGAATCCGGAATACGTCATGAACAACAACTTCGCATTCGGAGGAATCAACACCAGCCTCATCTTCAGGAAATGGCAGGATTAAGCGCTCCATACCGCATCAAGGCCGCAACCTTCTGCTATGAAGTACCGGCCAGCATACCCAGGGGAGTGTTTCCGAACGCACTTCCCCGCCGCATGAGCAAGCTGAGCAAGATATGCCTGCACTGCGTCTCCCTGCTCGTCCAGGAACAAGGGGAAAGCATCCTGCAACTCCCCCTGGTCTACGCCAGCCGCCACGGAGAACTTGACCGAACACACGCATTGTTCGAAGAGTGGCGGGATTATGGTGAAATGTCACCCGCCGGATTCTCCCTTTCAGTGCACAACGCCACCGCCTCGCTGCTGGGGCTGGCTTGCCACAATCAGAACAACAGCACCACCCTTGCAGCCGGGCCGGATTCCCTTGCCATGGGAATTCTTGAGGCCGCCATGATATGCCGCAGTGGTACTGATTGCCTCCTGCTGTATGGAGATTGCTATCCGGAGCCCACGGCAGCGGCCCTCATCGTGGAACAAGGGGAGTCCCTCCCCCTGCCTGAAACCCTTGCAGAACTCAAAGCCCAATGGACAAAGAACTGCCACCCATGAGCTTTGCAACGCGCGTGCGCTGCATCTTAGCCGTCATTGACTATTTCATTTTTGGCGCAGGGGGGCTCTGTGTTTCCATCGTGCTGCTGATACTGCGTCCATTTGTCCCCTCACGGGAGCGGGAACTGGGAAGCAGGACACTGCAATATTCCTGGAAGTTCATGTGCCTGGTTCTGAAAGCCACCAGGAACCTCCATCTGAACGCACCCCAGAAGAAGGAGATGGAGCAGATTCGTTCCTCCATCATCGTAGCCAACCACCCATCGCTCATCGATGTGGTGATTCTGACCGCCATCATCCCCAAGTGCATGCTCATTGCCAAGCCTGCCCTGCTGCGCTGGCCTTTCCTGCGCCCCATCCTCAGACGCCTCTGCATTGTGAATGACGGCAATTCCATCAACATGCTGGAACAGTCCCAGGAAGCCCTTAAAAACGGTTTCAACATCATCATCTTCCCTGAAGGCACGCGCACCACTCCTGGCAAGAAGAACAAGCTGCACCGCGGTGCCTTCCACCTGGCCATCCGCAGCGGAGCCCCGCTTGTTCCCATACGCATTGAAACCAGCGAACCCTTCCTGACCAAGGAAGCACCCTGGTGGTACGTGGGTAAGCACTGCCCTGTATTCACCCTTACCATGCACGAACCCGTGATGGCGCAGCAAGACGTGGCAGCGCACCCGGAAGCAGTGCGCCTCTGCAAGGAGGTCGCACTCAAGCTGGGATTAGATTAAGTAAGCAGGAGCCATCCCTGTGGTGCTGGTCAGCATTCGCCCCTGGCAAGCCTTACCGCCCGTATGCTTCAGCAGGATTTCCACCGAAACGGAGTCCTCCTTACGTACAAGAGTCACCAGTTGGCGATGTCCGGGCAGCGTCTCTGCTGAGAATTTCAGGCGCACAATACCATCCACATGCAACCCCCAATAATTCCGGATTAAGGTAGCAAGGGCTTGCAGAATCACCACACCCGGCACGATGGGATACTCCGGGAAATGCCCGGCCAGATACGCAGAATCACTCACGTAGAGCAACTCAAACTGGAGCCTATCAGCCGATTTGGTATGAGGCAGCATCACGGGTAACTGCAAGGGGCAATGAAACAGCTCAGCCACGGCAGCCTGCGTCACCTTACCCTGTGCATTGGCAGGCAGTTCGCCCACTATACGCCATTTGCGCGGCAGCAGAGTTTGCTCCACCTGCTGGGCAAGCACGCCTCTGAGCACTTTCTTGTAAGCAGCATAGCCCTGCTCCTGCAGCACGTCAATTCCCTGCTCATTGGGAACCACCGCCACGGCCAAGCGCGACACGCGCGAACCTGGCAGAACCAAGGCATATGCCTGTTTCACCAGCTGGCTGCTAAGCAAGCACTGTTCCACC
The DNA here is from genome assembly GCA_045538105.1 of Akkermansia sp. Taxonomy (GTDB): domain Bacteria; phylum Verrucomicrobiota; class Verrucomicrobiia; order Verrucomicrobiales; family Akkermansiaceae; genus Akkermansia. The sequence goes on along the minus strand of JAZSQS010000030.1, from coordinate 12,859 downwards.
TCACTGAGCGACACCCTCTTATCTGCAATCTTCACAATACGGTCAACCCGCGGCAGCAGGCGGAAACGCCCATCGGGCAGCAATTCTGCAGAATCACCCAGGGAAGCATGCTCACCAGGTAACACCGCAGGAGAGAACACATGCATTCCCTGCTCTCCTACCAGCTCAATCCGCACCTCTCGGAACGCCTGCCATTCCTGGCAGATAAGCGGGCGGCGGTACGCGGCAACCCCTGTCTCGGAACTTCCAAAAATTTCATACACCTCTGCACCGGTCACAGCTGCCACACGCCCGGCAACCTCCGATGGCAAGAGAGCGCCTGCAGAAAGCAACCGCACCGGGCGGTGCTGCAAGGGGCTCTGCTCTGCATTTTCCGCCCACACGCGCAGGAATGCCGGGGTAGTGACCAGCCACGCCAGCGCACCAGGAGACGCCAGATGCTCCACCCGCGCCAACCATGGATCCAGCCCGTGGAAGGGAGCAGCATCACTCACCATCCCACGGCTCAGAGGCAGCAGCAAACCAAAGATAATACCGTAAGCGTGGTGGAAGCTGACAGTGGGGAACACTTCCACCAAGCCATCCTGCTCAGGGAACACCTGCTCAAGCATCTGGAGTTCAGCCTCCAGATTAGCAAAACTGCGGATAATACGCTTGGGCTCCCCCGTGCTGCCGGAAGTAAAGAATTCTACTCCCACCAAGGCTGGATTCTGCGCCTGCAACTCTGCGGGATCTTCTGCAGGTGGCAGCTCATGAACAAATACTGTATCAGGGGACTCCAGCTGCTGCCGGATATTATCACAGAGATTATTGGGAAGAACCGTACGAATTCCAGCATACAAACAAGCCAGCAAACCTACGGCAAATTGATAATTATCCTCCGCATAGAGGACCGCGGTCCTGGCACCACTGCGGCTGAGGACCGCGACCAGACACGCCACATCATGGCGGTATTCCCCCATGCTCACCTCTCCATCCCGGCGGCGGAACACGGGTGCTTCCAAGGGGATATCCGTTACTAAAAGACGAGAAGGCAGAATCATATCAGGCAGAGGTTGAATGATGTTGTTGCTGTTTTGCTTGTAAATAGCGGCGCACGCACCACTCACCAGCCATCAGTAAACCAATCAGCACATAGGAAATGCACCCATTGTACCAGGTCCACACAAGCCAGCTTCCGGAAAGCGCCGAAAGAGCCGAAACCGTAATATTGAAACAAAAAAATCCTACCCAGACCCAGGTCACCTTGCGGCAATACGGCACAGCCTCCGGCGGTAGTGCCGCCCCCCGGTTGCCCAGACGGGCAAACTGCTCAATCACCGTAGGAGGATTGGCAAGGGATGAAGCAAAATGCACCAGCAGCAGCGCACTGACTACAATAGGATAAAGCTTGAAGAAATCCGGAGCATCCGTCGCGGCCACGGCCGCAAAGAGCACTAATGCAACCAGAGGACTGACCAGCTGGCGCAGCTGACGCAGCCGCACCCAGCGATACACGCAGACCAGCACCAGGACAGGCAGGCCAATCAGGCAGATACTACGCAGGTGCTCACGGTATGCACTCAGCATCCAGAGCACCAGCAAAGGGTACAGTATGGCGCACAAACTGCCCAGGATTTTCAGAAGCCGCATCATGAAGCAGCTTCAATGGTCCTGCAAATCACATCAAGCAGACCACCGTAATTACGCACGTCCTTGAAATCTTCCTGCGTGAGGCTGATATTGAAGCGCTTCTGCACCAGGACAACAACGTCTACCGCATCAATGCTATCCAGATCCAGTTCCTCGTACAGATTAGTCTCATCGTTCAAATCATGCTCGGAAAGGTCAATTGAAAAATCAGACTCAAGCACGTTACGCACAAAAGCATCTACCTCTTCTCGTGTCGTCATATGATAATGGGGGGGTAAACAGGAATTAGTTGTTGGAATTGGCTTCAATGAAAGCAGCAAGGGAAGCAACCGTTGCAAAATGCTTATCCACGTCCTCGGTCTCCTTATCCAGAGTCACATGGTAGCGGCGACGCAGGATAGTGCTGATTTCCATGGCATCAATAGAATCAAGGCCGAGGCCATCTTCCGTGAAGAGCGGCATATCCGGAGCAATATCGCTGGGTACCATATCCTCCAAATCATTTACTTCGATAATCAATTTCTGGAGCTCAGCAATCAGAGTCTCAGTCGTTCTGGTTTCGTTGTTGTTCATGAGCGCGCGTATTCTAACAACACTTGCGCTTGCTGTCAATGTTTTGTCGCGCCTCTCAGCAAGCTAAAATAACAAATTCGTGTCACAAACACGGAAAACACTGCCATTGCGTATCCTCACACTGAAAAATGGAGTGCAAAACAATGACCGTAACCGATAATCAGATTACCTGTACCGTTCTTCAGGGAAATTGCGGTAGCCAATGGTGAGCGGACTCATATCATCGAGCAGGCGGCGGTCGTAGCGGCGGGTGGGGGGAGCCAGATTTCCCAAAGTCTTGCCTTTATCCGGCTCAAAGAAGAATTGGAGGTAGTAGGTACCCTTATAGCCCAGGGCGTGGGTATCGCGAATCATGCGGAGGATATCCGCTTCATCCAGCAAGCCAGGGTGGACCGTAGTGCGGACCTCATGCTCCACTCCAAAGAGCATCAGGGTCCTGAGCGTTTCCTGGTAGCGCTCGAAAAGGAGAGTCCCCCCAGGGAGGCGCCAGCTGCGGTTGGAGGGCATCTTGTTATCCAGAGCCACATAGTTGATGAGCCCCTCCTCCAGAAGGGCGCGGATAACGTGGGGGTTGCTGCCGTTGGTATCAACCTTGATAAGGTAGCCAAGCTTTTTAATCTCACGGCAGACTTCAGCAATATCAGGATTGAGGGTGGACTCCCCTCCGGAAAGCACTACGGCATCCAAAAAGCCGGCGCGTTCCCGGAGGAAAGCCATCTCATCCTGCCCGCCGCCATGACTCAGAACAAGTTCTGGGTTATAGCAGTAGGGGCAACGCAGATTACACCCGGTGTACCAGAAGATACAGGCCGCTTTTTTCGGATAATCCAGAAAGGTAAGCGGGGTGATATCTGCGGGGTGACGCATAACCTGATGTTCGCAACGCGAATTACTTGAGGATGACGTCGCAGCCGCAGGCGCAGGGCTCTTCGAAGTGAGCACGCTCCTCGAATTCACCCTGCTTGCCGGCGTTGAAGGTCTCCACCGGACGGTGGTAGCCCATCACGCGGGTGTACACGGTGCACTTGGTGCGCTCTTCAGCATGCTCAGCCAGCAGTTGCTCGTCGGTCTTGTATACGGGTTTTACTTCCTGATCGCTCATGGTCGTGTTGTTTCTATTGGTTCGGGGTTGGTAAATTATTTTCAGAAGAGAGGCAGTTCCGGCTGCTCCTCAGTGCGGGCGCGGTCAATAATCTCTTGGTCGCAAAGCGGGCAGAAATCATGACGGCCGCGGAGGTAACCGTGCTTCTCACAGACGGAGAAGAGCGGAGTCACCGTGATATAGGGCATCTTGAAGTTGGTAAGAACCTTGCGTACGATATCGCGGCAGGCCTCCGGGGAAGAGATAGCCTCGTTCATGTACATGTGGAACACCGTACCACCCGTGTAGCAGCACTGCAGCTTGTCCTGCATCTTCAGAGCCTTGAAGAGGTCGTGCGTGTAACCTGCAGGCAGCTGGGAGCTGTTCGTGTAGTAACGGTGACCGGGAGTGCCGCTCTGGATGATATCCGGGAAACGCTTCTGGTCCTCGCGGGCAAAGCGGTGGGTCGTTCCTTCTGCCGGGGTTGCCTCCAGGTTGTAGAGGTTACCGGTGGTCTCCTGGTAGCCGCGGATGCGTTCACGCATGAAGTGGAGCACTTCCTCTGCAAAGGCAATACCCTGCGGCTCGGCGGTGTTCATCGTATCATTGGAGAAGTTACGCAGCATTTCATTCATGCCGTTAAGACCGATGGTGGAGAAGTGGTTACGCAGGTGCGGCAGGTAGCGCTTGGTGTAGGGGTACAACCCGCGGTCATACAGGGTGTTGATGAATACGCGCTTCTTCTCCAGTGTATCCTTAGCCAGGTCCATCAGCTCACCCAGCTTGCTGTACAGCAGGTTCTTGTTGCCCTTGTACAGGTAGCCCAGGCGTGCCAGGTTAATCGTCACCACGCCGATGGAACCGGTCATTTCAGCAGAACCGAACAGACCACCACCGCGCTTGAGCAGTTCGCGCAAATCCAGCTGCAGGCGGCAGCACATGGAGCGCACGGCATCCGGCTTGTAGGCATCTTCGTCAATCACCTTGTTACCGTTCTCATCGTACTTGTACTGGGAACCCACAAAGTTCTGGAAGTAGGAGGAACCAATCTTGGCGGCATTCTCAAACAGCAGCGGCACGTTCTCTCCGTCCCAGTCGAAATCCTCTGTGATATTCACGGTCGGAATCGGGAAGGTGAAGGGCTGCCCCGTGCTGTCACCCTCGGTAAGCACTTCATAGAATGCCTTCTGGATAACCATCATTTCCTTCTGGAAGTGCTTGTAGGTCAAATCCGTCAGACTCTCCACACCGCGTTCCTTGGCAATGGCAAGGAGCTTCTCATCCTCAAGGCCTTCAAAGATGTGCTGGTTGCCGGACATCGGGGTCTGCTCGCGCAGGTCGCGAGGAACCGTCCAGTCAATCGTCACGTTGGTGAAGGGGCTCTGACCCCAGCGGCTCGGTACGTTCAGATTGTACACAAACCCGCGCAGCGCCTTCTTCACGGCAGCATACGGAAGCTGGTCCTTGAAGAGATAGGGGGAAAGGTAGGTATCAAAAGAGCTGAATGCCTGTGCACCGGCCCATTCGCTCTGCAGAATGCCCAGGAAGTTGGCCATCTGCCCCAGAGCCTCGCGGAAATGCTTGGGCGGGCGACTGTTCACACGGCTACGCACACCATTGAACCCCTCATTCAGCAAGGCGCGCAGGCTCCAGCCGGCGCAGTAACCAGTGAGGCAGTCAAGGTCGTGAATGTGATAGTCACCATTGCGGTGGGCGGCACCTTCCTCAGGGGTATACACCTGGTCGAGCCAGTAATTGGCAATCACCTTACCAGCCGTGTTATTCACCAGGCCGGCATTGGAGTAGGTCGTATTGGAATTGGCCTTGATGCGCCAGTCCGTGTTGCCAATGTACTCCTCAATCGTCTGCTTACAATCCACCCAGGTATTACCCTGGTACAAACCGGCAATCTGCTCACGCTGCAACTTGTGCAGGAAACGGTACTTGATGAAATTACGAGCCGTATCGTAAGCGCCGGCACGCATGAGTTCCTTCTCAATGCGGTCCTGCACCATTTCCACTGGCAGGTATTCCTCGTGCTTCAGTTTATCCAGCACGTTTGCGTAGACAAGAGGATTATACTCCTCCTGTGAGGCGTGGAACGCCTTCTCGATGGCCTGCTGTACCTTGTAGGCCTCAAAGCGTTCGCGCTTACCGTTTCGTTTAATAATTTCAGGCATATTGCGTAGAGGTTGTAGAGAGTTCGTGAAACCCGTTCTGCGGGGCATCCCGGCAGGCGGGTTCCTGCGCGGTGCACGGGGTTCACTCTACCATGCAGAAATACACTTGGCAAGCAAAAAAAATCACACGGTCGTACTTTTCTTTATACAAAATATAGAACACCCAAGCAAGACGCTATACCATATATTGTATAGTTGTTCAGTTCGTACTACTTTAGAATCACTCTTATTTCAACAGCAGGCAAGAGTCACACAAACGCTTGATTCAGCAGGGTTGGAAGAAATCCGGGAGCATTCTGAAACACCTCTGTATATAGTGCAGCGCACCGGGAGAACCCACAAAATGTAGCGGGTATGAAACAGTATACCGGGCAGCATTAATTTTGTGCCCAAATGCACTTCAAATAGTCTTCCCCATCAAAATCAAAAGGCATCGGCACTGAAACGAGCCTGGCAGAGGGGATACCAGCCGCCACCATACGCCGGAAAGCCGCCAAAGACAACTTGCGGCAATTCGTCGAGCAAAGGATACGCCCACCGGGAGCCAGACAGGCCGCAGCCAGGTTCACCAGGTGGTCATAATCCTTCTCCACGCGCCAGACATGGCCCTTTTCATCACGGGAGAAAGTGGGGGGATCGAGCACAATGGCATCGAAACGGCGCCCCTGGCGGGCAAAGCGGTCCATCCAATGCAGCGCATCACCCTTGCAGAAATAATGATCATCCGGGTCAATATCATTGAGAGCCATATTCTCCCGGCACCAGCTCAGGCAGGGCTGAGCCAGATCCAGCGTCGTAGTCTGGGCTCCGGCCAGCGCGGCACACACCGAAAACGCCCCTGTATACGCAAAGGTATTGAGCACGCGCATACCGGGGCGGCACCAGCGGCGGAGCTCAGCGCGGTTATCACGCTGATCCAGGAAAATCCCCTGGGAGTACCCTGCCCCCATATCCATGAGGTAATTCACCCCGTTCTCCTGAATCACGAAACGCAGGGGAAGCTCCGGGCCGCAAAGGAACACCGGAGCCTCCTTCACATCCTTATCCAGGCGCTTCACATACACAGTGCGCCCCGTGGCCTTCAGCAAATCCTTCAGGTCAGCAGGCAGCGCCGTATCGCGCAGAGAAACCAGCAAGCGGTCAGCCAGGGCATCAATGAACACACCAGGCCAAGGCTTGCCGTCAGACACACGGAAAGCATCCGTATCCGGCGGTAACTTGGCCTGGCGTTGCTCCAGGAGCCTCTGCAGAGGATTCGTCACAGCAAATAAGTCTGGGCGGCAGAATCCGCAGCCTTGCGGATAGTGGCCGCCATGGAAGTAAGGGCATTAGCGCGGGTGGAAGCCAGGTGCTCCTTGAGGCCGCAATCATCCAGCCTGCTGAGGTCAGCAGCAAGGATATCAGCCGGGGAGAGCCCGGAAAGGAGGCGGATGAACAAGGCAATGAGCCCCTTGGTAATCAGGGAATCACTATCAGCATGGATGATGAGCTTACCATCATCCATCTCCGTGCCGACCCACACCCGGCTCTGGCAACCCTTAATCAGGTTAGCATTCTTGCGGAACTTCTCCGGCATGGCGGGCAGGCGCCGCCCCTGGGAAATGATGAACTCGTACTTCTCCGTCCAGTCCTCAAAGACGGACATATCATCCAGCAGTTCCTCTATACGGGTATTGTAATCCATTACTTTGAACGGCTGGCAGCCAGCGTGTAAAGCACCGCCTTCTGGGCATGCAGACGGTTCTCAGCCTCGCGGAAGATAACCGGGGCATGAGCCTCCAGCACCTCATCCGTAATCTCATAGCCGCGGTAAGCCGGCAGGCAGTGCAGCACAATGTGGCCGGGGGCTGCCAGCTTCAGCAACTCATCATTCACCTGGTAGGGGAAGAAAGCCTTTTCCTTCGTTCCCTTCTCCGCCTCCTGGCCCATGGAAATCCAGGTATCCGTATTAATCACCATGCAATCACGCACCGCCTCGGCAGCATCCGTGGTGCAGATGATATTCGGGCAATCGAGGGCAGCCAGCGTTTCAGCCTTGGGCAGAGCCTGCTCCGGACCAGCGAGCACCAGGGTGAAGCCCAGGCGCTTGGCAGCCCACATCCAGGAACGGCCCATATTGTTATCCACATCCCCCAGGAAGGAAATCTTCATATCCTTCCATGCGCCCACACCGTACTGCTCCTCAATGGTAAGCAAGTCAGCAAGAATCTGGCAGGGATGCTCCAAATCCGTCAGTGCATTAATGGTAGGAAGCTTGGAATACTCCGCAAAATCCACCACGTCCTGCTGGTCATAGGTGCGGATAATGGCACCGTGAATCATGCGGCCCAGGACCCGTGCGGTATCCTTGATCGGCTCACCGCGGCCCAGTTGGATATCGCGGGTGGAAAGGAACATCGGGCGCCCGCCCAGCTCGGAAACACCCACCTCAAAGGAAACGCGAGTGCGGGTGGAGGATTTGGAGAAAATCAACGCCCAGGTCTGCCCGGCCAAGGGCTGCTCCGTATGGCAACCGCGCTCAGCCTTGAGCTTATGCCCCAGGGCAAGCAGTTCGCAAATCTGGTCACCAGTCAATTCTTCAATGGAAAGAAGGTTATTCATGGCTGTATAAAAATTCCGGGAAAGCCGCAGGGTAGCATGTTTTCCCCGCCCTGTAAAGTTCAGAATTAGTCAGCGCTTCGAAAGGTGCGCGTTCCCAATGATTTTGTATGCAATAGAAGCAGGAATGACATTTTGAAGCGAGCCCGCCCCGCATGCGGGGGGGGCAATGAATGGCACCGCCTGTGGCGGGATGAAAGCGGCACTCCGTGCCGCATATCTCACGGCTTGGGATAAGGGTAGCCAAAAAGGAGCCATTCCGACACCGCGAATCATTCGCGGATTTCTGGAACCAAATGCCTGTAAAAGCGTTTATGAACCCGGTGGCGCACCAGGAAGCGGGAATTCTCCTTCGTGAGCTTGTCACCATAGCCCGCCAGAGCAATCGCGCAGCGTTCATAGCGGTGAATTTCCCTGGGGTCTCCATTCTTGTACGGGAGATAGGAATCCCCCGAATTACAAATGGTGAAAAGCGGGCTCTTCCGCAAATCAGCAGGATTCTGAGCCTTCAAGCCACGGCTCAGCTCCTTAATCCAGAACATCAGCCCGAACTCTGCGGCACGGTGCAGCGGGTAAAGCATCTCACGGGCAGAAAGGCCAGCACCGCTATTCCAAATCACAGCAGCCGCCTCAAACAAAGGTACATCCTGATGCAGAGCCAGCATCTTGGCCTTCTTGCCCAGCACCCCCATCAAATCAGCCCCCTGCTCCATCAAGTACTTGATGCAGACCGCATGGTAATTACCGGTATCATAAGTCCAGCACACGGAACCCGGCGCCTCCGTTCCCCGCAGACAGGCCGCCTGCACCGGGGTCAGCCCGGTGTGCTCATCTACCGCATTCACATCCCACCCCCGCTTCACAAGGAGCTGGGCGCAGGCCAGATTCCCATTCTGCACCGCATCATGCAGCAGGCGTGCATCAGGCTCCGGCGCCTGGCTCCTATCCAGCAGGAAAGCCAGGATATCAGGCTGGCCGCGGCGGGCTGCCGCACGCTGGGGGGAAAGCAGGAACTCCTTCTTACCCACCGTCTTATCCACATCAGCCCCCATCGTTACCAGATACTGGACCATCGCCACGTGACCACTGGCCACAGCCGCCATCAGCGGAGTGGTTTCCTCCACCTCCACCACGCCGGAATGCCCCTCCAAATCCTCATACGGGAACACATGCTGCACCCGCACCGTCTGCACCGTATTGACATCCAGGGTGAACTGCTCCATCAGCTTCACCACCATATCCATATGACCGTAGCGAGCGGCATGGCAAAGTGCGATATTCGCCTTCTCTATCAAATTGCCGCGGCACAAGCGCATCGCCTCGGTCAGAGTCTCGAAATCCCCGCTGGCAGCGGCATTAGCCACCAGGTTGCCGGAAGCCGCACTCTCCACATCCGGGTCAGCCTTCTTCTCCATCAAATCCATAACCATGTTGACATTGCCAGACCGGGCTGCAAAGAGCAAGGCCGTGTTCCCCAGGCGCGTGCGGGCGTTTACGTCCACCCCCTCCTGCTTCAGCAGGAACTTCACCAAATCCGTATCACCGCTCTGTGCCGCCGTCATCAGGGGGGTATACCCGGCCGTACCCACATAATGCACGCTAGCACCCTTGGAAACAAGCTCCCGGACCAGCGGAAGCCGGCCACTGCGGGCAGCGCGCAGCAGCACCTCATTCAAGCGCACATCCCAGCCTTTGGAAAGCAGGAAATCAAAAGCCTTCGTATGCCCGGCCATGCAGGCATTATCAATCACGCTCATGTGGTTTTTCCCCAGGTATACCACATCCTTCACCTCACCATACACATGCTGGAGCGTTGCCACATCACCACCCTGGGCGGCGCGCTTCAGCATACCGCACACACCTTTCCAGGCAGAGCGGCAGTACGGGCTGCTGTACAACAACTTACGGTTATTTTCCAGATAGAGGGCACTCTCCTTATTCCCACTCAGCACCGCGCGGTGCATCATCGTCTCCCCATGCAGGAGCACATCCGCCTGTGCTCCAGCCAGGAAATGCAGATGCATCCCCAGGTGCAGACCCTTACCCGCAGCATACCACATCAGCGGCTGACCATTCACCCGAACCTCCTCCGCCTTGCGTTTCTCGTGGAACACATCCAGCGTGAGCTGGTTATACAGCTTGTCAAACCAGCTCAAATTCCCATTATCCGGAATCAGCACCCGTTCCTGCTCCATCAGCCGGATAAACTGCTCCGGCTTCAGATCAGCCTCCTTCTTCCGCAAATCACTTATCTGCCCCGCCAGGCAATCAGCAGAAACCTGCGGCACCAGCAGGCACAGCGCCACCAGCACCCACATGCACCAAAACTTCATTACGGAACACACCCCCATACAGCCTCATAAGCTAGCACGCCGCAGCGCCAAAGTCGAGCAAATAGTATCATCCGGGGGGGCCGTGCCAGGTCATGCATCACTCCGAGCCGCATTCTTCAGGACCTTCATGACAGGTAATGGGCTAATCAGGATGGGAAGTGCCAGCCTCCCCCCGCACGCGCACACACGATTTTCTGCGGCAGAAACAGAGATTTGACTTGCCTGAATGGCGGGGCAAGAGTATAGTTTCGGCCCGAAATGAAAGCCCTCGTCAAAACAACGGCCGGCCCCGGTCTGGAACTGATGGATGTACCGATGCCTGAAATCGGTGCCAATGATGTACTTATCAAAATTTACAAAACCGCCATCTGCGGCACAGACCTCCACATCTGGAACTGGGATGCCTGGGCTCAGCAGACCATTCCGGTCGGCATGCACGTAGGGCATGAATTCTGCGGTGTCATTGAGCGCGTGGGCTCTGCCGTAACCGAGTACAAGCCGGGTGATGTGGTCTCCGGCGAGGGGCATATCGTCTGCGGTCATTGCCGCAACTGCCGCAAAGGACTCTTCCACCTCTGCCCGAACACCATGGGCGTTGGCGTCAACCGCCCCGGTTGCTTCGCTGAGTACCTGGCCATTCCGCAGAGCAACGTCATCCGCATCCACAAGGATATGCCCATGGAGATTGCCTCCATTCTCGATCCCCTGGGCAACGCCACCCATACCGCTCTCTCCTGGGATCTCGTGGGTGAGGACGTCCTCATCACTGGCGCAGGTCTCATTGGCTCCATGGCGGCGGCGGTCTGCAAGAAGGCAGGTGCCCGCACCGTCACCATCACCGACGTGAGCGACTTCAAACTTGAACTCGCCAAGACCATGGGTGCAGACCGCACCGTCAATGTCCTCTCCGGCGACAGCATCGCCGCCGCCCGCGAAGACCTTGAAATCACAGAAGGCTACGGAGTATGCCTTGAAATGAGCGGAGCACCAGCCTGCCTCAAGGACATCATCACCCACTCCGCATACGGAGCCAATATCTCCCTGCTCGGCATCCAGCCAGGCGGCTCCGGCATCGACTGGAACACCTTCGTCTGGAAAGGGCTCAAGATGAAAGGCATCTACGGCCGTGAAATGTTCGGCACCTGGCAGAAGATGGATGCCATGCTGCGCTCCGGGCTCGATGTCTCCCCCATCATCACCCACCGCCTGCACTACACTGACTTCAAGCAAGGCTTCGAGGTCATGAAATCCGGCAAATCCGGCAAGGTTGTCCTCTCCTGGGTTGACTAAGCCCACTCCCGCTTTCATTAAATCAGCCGCGTGCATGGAAGGTATTCCCCCATGCACGCGGTTTTCATTTCCCCCAGGCACGGGCATCTCCCGAAACATAGCAATCCATCATACTGCGACATGCCCTTTGCGCTTCACAACTGCAAGCGCCAGAAGTCAGCGGCCGTCCGGCGGGAAATCCCCCGCAAATTAATGTAGCGCGACATCAGCAAACGCTGGTCGCGATGCCCCATCACCAGCTGCAAGGCTGCCATATCCCGGTAGTGCTTCACATGATAACTGGCAAAGGTATGCCGCAATACATCCGGCACCCAGTGCTGAAAACCGGCAGCCAGCCTCAGGCTCTTCCAGCGCCAGCGCCAATTCCGCGGGCAAATACTCCCCTGCCTTGAGCCATACTGCCTGAGCAGATGCTGCAACGCCGGTGATATGGGGATATGGCGCGCACCGCCAGTTTTGCTATGGCGTGCCGGAACGCAAAGCTCATGCTCCTCCCAGTCAATATCACTCCAACGCAAGCGAGCCACCTCCTGCGGGCGTACACCGGCATGCAGCATGAGCCCGAGAGCCGGAAGAACCTCACGGTGGGGCTCTTCATGAGCCGTGTGCACCAACTGCCGCACCTCACCCAATCCTAGCGGTTCAATCTCCTGCTCCCGCACGGCCGGAGCCTCCACCAGCAGCACTGGGTTCTCCCCGCACCACCCCTGCCGCCGACCAACACTGAATACCCCGCTCATGATTGCCCGTGCCTTGCGCTGCTGGCTCGGTGTCGGGTATGCCTGCTGCAATGCCCGCCGGCAATCCTGCGGCGAGAGAGACCTGAGCGCCCGCCCGGCCAGCCAGGGCACCTCGCGCATCAGGCGGCGCATATAGTATGCTATATCACACTGCGTGCGAGCCGCCCTATGCCGCTTGACCTGCCGGGTAAACTCCACCGCCTGTGCAAATGGCACGCTGTGCTCCTCCTGCCTCAACGCCTCTACCCCCAGCGCCACCGCGCGCCGACAACGCACAAAGAGTGAACCAGATTCTCCACCTGCACCGCGCCGGCATCCTTCTGCCAAGTCCAGCACAAGGCGCGCCGCATCACAGAGCTTCAATCCACTCTGTCGCAACAAGTAAAGAACTGTATCTTCCTCCTGATTCTTCATACGCATTGCCAATGGGGG
>JAZSQS010000019.1:0-66383 GCA_045538105.1 Akkermansia sp. | reverse complement strand
ATCCGTATAAAAGTATACATGCAAAGCCCCCTGATTTGCATCAGGGGGATCTATTTGCCAAAAACAGCTGGTGATTTTCGCTATCCTTTGATATAGGTACGCTCTACTTTAGGTTGTTTACTTATTTTGGACAGCTATGTTTATGAATAGGAGAATGCTTTCCGCTCCCTGCCCAGACAGTAAGCGGGTCGTTGCCTTACCAGCAACGACCCGCCCAACTTACTACCTATGAAACTCAGTTCTCCCTTGATTATCAGGCTTTTGGCGCTCTCTCCCTCACCATCAGCCAGGAGAACCGATAAAGTAGTGACGCAGGCAGGAGCTCCTGCGTTCAAAATTTTATTCTTCTTCCTTTCTGGCAGCGGGCTGCATGTCCCATTCATCAGTATCAACGGGTTCTGCATCTTCTTCAGCCAAGGGTGCGGGTTGTGCCAGACTTTCATCCACCTCATCCAGCTTGCCGCTCCACAGATACTTGCGGGTTTCCGCGACCAGCACGGGGGTGAGCCCCACCATGCAAATGAGGTTGGGAATAGCCATGAGCGCGTTAGCACAGTCTGCAAAGTGCCAAACCAGGCTGCTCTGCGGAATAATGCACCCCATAAAGACGGCAGCCACCCATGCCAGGCGGTAAGTACTTATCAAGCGATGGCCAGCCAGGTACTGCACAGCGCGTTCACCAAAGTAAGACCAGGCCAGTATGGAGGAAATAACGAAGGTGACCAGGCTGAAGGTCAGCAGCATGGAGCCCAGTCCACCTGCACTGCCGAAGGCATAGAAGGTAATGAGGTCACCATCCGGCGCATGTGTGATGAAGGGCTCTGCCATACAGGCGGTAGTGAGGGTCACGCCGGTGAGGGTGCAGATGACAACGGAATCCCAGAAGGGAGCCGTGGAGGCCACAAGTGCCTGCTGCACGCTGTTCGGGGTGCTGGCCGGAGCCGAGACGATGGCAGAGGAACCCATGCCGGCTTCATTGGAGAACAGGCCGCGCCGCACGCCAACCTGCATGGCCAGCATGATGGTGGAGCCAATGAAACCACCCGCTGCGGCCTGGTTACTGAAGGCACAATCCCAGATGCGGGTCAGGGCAGGCACGATAAACTCACTGTGGGTCACCAGCACCAGCACACAGGCAGCAATGTAGACTACCGTCATGATGGGGACAAATACGGAACACACACGGGCAATGCCGCGTAATCCCCCCATCAGTACCAGACCGGTCAACAAAGCAAGCAGGGTTCCGGAAAACCAGACCGGCACGGACAAGGCGCTTTCATTGAGCACGCGGGCAGCAGCATTTGCCTGGGTGATATTGCCCACACCAAAGGCTGCAATGGCAGCACAAATGGCAAAGAGAACGGCGAGCCACTTGCATTTGAGCCCCTGCTCGATGGCATACATGGGTCCACCCACCAGGTTTCCTTCAGCATCCAGGCGGCGGAAACGAACGGAAAGGAGACTTTCCGCATAGCGGCTTGCCATACCCAGCAGACCCGTGAGCATGCACCAGAACACGGCTCCCGGTCCACCCATGCCCAGTGCCACAGCCACGCCCACAATGTTACCGGTGCCGATGTTGGCCGCCAGGGAGGTGGAAAGCGAGGCAAATTGGGAAATACTGTTGCCGGTAGCGCTCCGGCGCAGGGAATACGCTATGCCGCGCAACAGGTACAGCTGTGGCACCCGCAGCACGAGTGTCAGGTACAGGTGCACACCCAGCAGTGCGAAAATCAAAAAGTACCCCCAGAGAAAATTGCTGATTGAGGCGAAAAAGTTATCTATTACTTCCAACATGACCACTGGGTATCTTACCTGACTCAGGTTCATGAGTCAAGCGTACGCTGTCCCTAAAGCACAAAAAAAGTCACAGCCGTACTGACTCCCGCAGAAAGATAACAGAAAACCGCGCCGGACATATCCGGCGCGGTTAGGAAAAATACTCAGTCTGAGATGCAGAATCAGGCCTCTGCAGGAGCTTCCTCGGCGGGAGCCTCCACTTCGCCCTTCACTACAAGCACCACCTTGACCGTGGCAGTCACCTGGGTGTGCAGCTTGGCTGCTACCTCGTAGGTGCCGGACTTCTTGAGGGGCTTCTCCAGCTCAATGCTGTGGCGGTCGATTTCGATGCCCAGGGCAGCCAGACCTTCAGCAATCTGCTGGTTGGTGATAGCACCGAATACCTTGCCATTCTCACCAGCCTCGAGGGTCAGGTTGACCGTGACGCCGGCAATCTTAGCAGCAATCTCCTGGAAGTTGGCCAGCTCTGCGGCCTCGCGCTCTGCGCGCTTCTTCTGGAGCATGTTGATGAAACGCTGGTTGGCGGGGGTTGCCTCGAACGCAAGACCCTGGGGAATCAGGTAGTTGCGGCCGTATCCAGCCTTCACGGTAACGAGGTCGGCTTCACAGCCCAGACCTTCGATTTTCGTAGCGAGAATAACATTCATGTTTGCCATAACTCAGATAATTTGGGTTTGGTGAGCCGCAAAGATGCACCAATCTGCCTTGAAAGTCAAGACAAAATTGGTGCATCTGTATGGAAATTCTGGTTTTGAGGCTTTATTTGGCATTGACGATATCATCCAGGGGGAGGATGACGAAGCCAATGCCGCGGGCGCCATTCTTGATGTGGCAAGTCTCGTAGATGATGCCCACGTTGTCATCATCCACCATGGCCATGCAGGAGTAACCCATGCAGCGGCGCTTATCGTACATAATGCCGCCATTCCATGTCTTGCCGTCATCCTTGGAAGCGCGTGCAACCATGAGTGCGCGGGGGTATACCTGCGGGTTGGAGAAGAGCAGCAGGCGGCCATGCTTCTTGCTATCCACAGCAATGAAACCGGCCTGGCAGGGCTGGGGTGAGGGTTCATTGAGGCCGTTGAGGTTTGTCTCATGCGGCTGCCAGCTGGCACCCAGGTCACTGGTGACGTAGACCACGCGGCGGCGGCCACCGGCCTCATTTCGGCAGTTAATCATGATGCGGCCATCCTGGAGCTCCACCACCTGGCATTCGGAAGTTGCATGGGGTACGCCCGTGCCGTATGCCCAGTTCTTGCCACCGTCCCTGGAGTAGCAGATGGTGCTCATGCAGCGTGGATTTGCAGCGCGGTTCCAAATCTGGGCGGGGAAGACGATGGTGCCATCCTTGGTGACGATGCCATTGCCCGGACCGGCGAGGATGGTGGTCCATTCTTCCTTCTTAATCTGGCGGGTGGGGTTCACATATTCCTTGCACCAGGTCTTGCCATCATCATCAGAGTAAACCATGCCCCACTGACCGGTCTTGTCCTTATCAAACCCCGTCTTGGAAACCCAGAGGGAGGCTCCACCGCCAAAGTGGCATACCAAGGACTGCAGCCAGATGCGCCCAGTCTTATCCTGGAGGATGCAGGGATCACCGCAGCCGTTGTTGTGACCAGGTCCGGCGTCCATGCTTACTTCCGGCATGGTCCATGTCTGGCCGCCATCTGTGGAGCGCACCGTGGCCACATCGATATCGGCGCAGAGGTCACCCTCGTGGTGGTAGCGGGCATCAAAGCAGGCTACCAGTGCACCGCTGGCAGTGCGGATAATGCCGGGGATGCGGAAGGCAACACAGTGGCGCGGGTCTGCGCCACCAGGCTGGTTGCCCACGTTATCACCCGGATAGGCCAGCATGGTGCCTACGCGCTGGGTCACCGGCATCTGGTTGGGGGAGTATTCCTTGCCGTCAATCACGGCCTTTACCTCGCTGAACGTGATGCTTGAGCCCACAGGAGCTGCACCGGCGGGCTGCACATCCAGCCAGAGACGACTGGTTCCACCCTCCAAAGGAGCATCACCTTTGATAACCACGGTACCATCTGCCAGCGGAACTCCGGTTCCAAAGGCCGTGCTGTGGCTGAAATCAATTCCGTTATCACTCCCACTGCGCAGGGTGACGCTGGCCACGCGAGCCGGGTCTGATACCTTAAAGCTGACCTTCTGCACCGATTTGGGGTCATGGGCACCCTCTGTATGCACCTCCAGGGCAAAAGCGGGGTTTATTTCAGCCCGTTTCATGATGGGGAAGGCACCGGGATGATGCACCAGCACATTCTTCACCTCCATGGAGCCTACCATGAGCGCTAAGTCATCAATAAGGACACCGCCGCCCTCAGGGGCATCTGATTCAAAGCGCAACCCCCTGGTACCGGCGGGCATGATCCACTTCAGCTGGGTGTGATAACCACCTACCCCAATGTTTTCAGACTTTGCAACCTGTTCCTCACCGGTAGGGGTAATGGCGATGATGCGGAAACTGAACGGATTGCGGCGCGTCCAGCGCTCAATCCAGCAGCTGCCGGGAGTCTGGGCTTCAAGCACCTTGGTAAACTGCAGGGTGACGCTGCGGTTCATGCCACCGAGCAGCCGCAACGCAGCGGCGCTGTTGCGACCATGGTTGCCGTTGATTTCAGCGTTTCCTTCAGCAGCATTCAAAATACCGTACACCGTGCTGTGCGATGTGAATGCACCTACGGGCAATTTGTCAAAACTTTCTTTGGCGCCTGCCATGCCGCAGGCCAGCATTCCGATGAGAATAAGCCTATTCATATTGTCAAACTATCACATGTTTCTCGGGGTGACAAGTAAAAAACAAGCGGTTAGCATGAGCCACCGCTTGCTTCTATGAAATTAGTCCATGGACTTCTTTTTCTTCTTCTTGCCTTTTTTGGATTTTTTACCTTTCTTACCCTTTTTGACCTTCTTGGGGGTATCATCCTCACTAGCTTCCTCATCGGCCTCATCGGCAGGTTCATCATCCACATCACCAGCGTCATCTGAACCCCCACCCTTGGAGGCAGGAAGATTCTTACCAGTCATGATGCTATCAATGGGAATCCGCAGGAAACCTATACCGCGCCAGCCGTTCTTACCATTGGTGTGGCAGGTTTCATAGATGATACCCACGTTTTCCGGGTCAGTCATAGCCATGCAGGAGTATCCCATGCAGCGGCGCTTGTCGTACATGATGCCTTCATTCCATGTCTTGCCATCATCGCGGGAGGCGCGCACAATCATGAGTGCGCGGGGGTATACCTGCGGGTTGGAAAAGAGCATCAGGCGGCCATACTTCTTGGTCTGCACCGTAACCAGACTGGCCTGGCAGGGCTGGGGATAGGGTTCCTTGAGACCGCCGAGGTTGGTTTCATGCGGCTCCCAGGTTTCGCCCATATCCTTGGTTACGTAAATCACGCGGCGGCCACCGGCAGCCTCATTACGGCAGTTGAGCATGAGGGAGCCATCCTTAAGTTCCACCACCTGGCATTCGGAGGTGGAGTGGGGAAGCCCCGTACCCATCTTCCAGGTTTTGCCGTTGTCCTTGGAGTAGCAGATGGTGCTGCGGCAGCGGGGCTTGGCGCCATTCTGCCAGATTTGAGCCGGGAAAACAATGTAACCCTTCCTGGTGCAGATGCCATTACCGGGGCCGGCAAGAATGCAGGTCCATTCTTCCTTCTTAATCTGTTCGGTCTCGTTCACATATTCCTTGCACCAAGTCTTACCATCGTTATCCGAATAAACCATGCCCCACTGGCCAGTTTCATTCTTATTGAAACCGGGTTTGGAAACGCTCAGGGAAGCCCCGCCACCAAAGTGGCACACCAGGGACTGAATCCAGATGCGGCCATTCTTTTTATCCTGGAGGATGCAGGGGTCACCGCAACCATTCTGTCCTCCGGGACCAGCATCCATGGCAACAGCCGGACTGGTCCAGGTATGACCGCCATCCGTAGAGCGCACAGTGGCCACATCGATATCACCGCAAAGGTCTGCTTCATTATTGTACCGCGCGTCAAAGCAGCCTATAAGAGTACCTTTTGCCGTGCAGATAAGGCCGGGAATGCGGAAAGCGCCACAGGGACGATCTGCTGCTTTATCTGGCTGGTTACCCACACTTTCACCCGGCATAGCCAGCATAGTGCCCACGCGCTGGGTCACCGGATTCTTCAGGCTGGGTGTGTATTCCTTGCCGTCTACTTCCACCTTGAAGCCCCGGAAACTGATTAAGCCGCCCACACGGGCCTTGGCGGTGGGTTCGACATCCAGCCAGAGGTAGTTTTCACCACCCTGGAGCGCTTCTTTGGACTTGATGACCACCTTGCCTTCAGCGCTGGGTTTGGCGCTTCCGTAGACCACGCTGTTGCTGAAATTCATACCCAGGGCATCGCCGCTGCGGAGGGTGATTCTGGCAATCTGCTTCGGGTTAGTGACCGTGAAGGAAACCTTGTTGAATTTCTTGGGCTTATCAGCACCTTCAGTCTGCACATCCAGCGCCAGCGCCGGGTTGTAAAGGGCGCGCTTCATGATGGGATATGGCCCAGGGTCAAGGATTTCCACCCCTTTCACCTTCATGTTGCCCACCAGCAGCACCAGGTCATCTACCAGCAGACCTGTGCCATCCGCGCTATCAACCACCCACTGCATGCCCGTGGCACCGGCTGGCAGCTCTCCTTCCAGTTTGGTATTGATACCACCCTGCCCTACTTTATCAACGCTGAGCACATCATCCGTGCCGCTGGAGCCCAGTGCCTGCACCAGCACCTTGAACGGAGTCTTACCAGACCAGCGTTCTGCCCAGAAGGAAAACTTGGTCTTCTTTTCCAGTTTCTTGTCAAAAGTGATGGTGACGGTGCGCCCCATGCCGCCCATGACGCGCAGGCACTTACTGCCACTGCGGCCTTTACCATGAATTTCGGCATGCCCGGTCTCTGCGCTCAGGCGACCATATTCCGTGGTGCCGTTCGTCAATTTGCCATCCGGCAATTTTTCAAAACTTTCCGTAGCGCCAGCCAGCCCGCAGGCCAGCATGGCAATGATACATTTTTTCAACATGCAGAAAGAGTAACACACTTCCTACCTCCAAGCAAGCTGCGAAAGAGGCTCTACCCGATTTTTAGGAACCGATTCTTTTGCTGATGTTGTGTGATTCCGCCATTTTACCTATTGCGGATTTATCTGGCTCTGCGGGTATTGCCGCCATTCTTCTGTATGTGGCAATCATTATCAAGGGCGTGCAGGAAAAAGATTGCTACAACACCAGCAACTCGCGCAGCCTGTTTGTGAGCTCCCCGGCGGGCATGCGGACCATTTCATCCTCGGTCAGGCCGCTTTTCTGGCGCCAGCGCACAATGCGGCTGAGGAGCTGCAAGTGCCACTCCGGGCGTTCCTCAGGTACAACAACCAGAAAAACCAGGCGGGCCAGGCTTCCCTGCCAATCCACTCCGGGCGTACTGCGGGCCAGGTAAACGGCAGGCTGCGGAATTTCAAAGACACGGGCATGCGGAATGGCAAGGCCATAGCCCAGGTAGGTGCTGTCCTGAGCCTCACGGTCAAGGGCGGTGTTCACCAGAGTGCGCTTGCGCCAGCCGGTAAGGCCAGCCAATTCACCAGCCAACAGGCGCACCATGTCCACATGGCTTTCACCCGTGGGCAATTCTTCCTCACGCACCCATACCAGTGTTTCATTGCTCAGCTCCTCCGCGTCAAACATAACGCTGCTATGTTATACCTGCCTTGCGCGAAAGGCAAGCTGGTAAAACCATTATGACATGGCTACAACAGGCAATTACTTACTTATCATCTCGGGCGGCAAAGTAGTCACCATCTTCCGGCAGAGCGGCCAGGGATGATAATGCAGCCACCCGTGCAGCTGGCATCCCCGTTTGCAGTAACACCGCCTGAGCCTCATTACCTGGAGCCATGCAGCATACGGCCGTTTCGTTGATATGATACGGCAGCAGCCCATCCTCCAGGGCCTCTTCCAAGGCCAATTCGGCGCTGCGAGGGTCATCCACACTGCGGGGAAGAACAACCAGCAGCATGTGCCTCGGTCCCCTTCCTTCCCCCTGCACTTCTACCAGACTCTTCAACTGCGCCAACCAGTTGAGTTCCCCCACAGGCCCCACGGCATACCCCATGGAGGCAAAGCGGTCACCCGGAGCACTGCCGCGCGGGCGAATGGAATCATACAAATGGTCATAATACTCCCCGCCAATATAGAAGAACTGCTGGCCGCATGCCAGTGCCCGAGCCACCCAGTGCACCTGGGTGCTCCGTTCTGCCACGCCGCCACTCACATAGCAATGCGGTACTAAATCCTCATCTGCCCAGTCGAGCCACTCGGTCAATTCAGCAGCCAGGCGCTGTTCCTGGTGGGAAGTCCCTTCAAAGAATACGTAGGGAAGCAGGATGCTGCCGGGTTTCCGCAGACATATTTTTTCCAGGTAGGTGAGTATATCCATGGCGGCACCGCTACCCGTGCCTCCGGATGCTGAAAAAACAACGTGTACCTCCAGTTGCCCAGCGTCTTCCACAAGCGGTTTGAGCAAGCGCTGCACGGCACCCCAGCTTTGCAGCAACAAAGCGCGGCCATACCGCCGAAGCCCCCCGGCTCCCTGCAAATTGCCCAGGGCATTCTCCACCTCATATATCGGAACCTGGAGTTTTTCTGCCAACTGCCAGCGCATTCCTCCCACACAGTCCTTGAGTTCCGGATTCTGCTCCATTTCATTAAGGCTGCGGGCTTCCTGCCTGATGTTTAAAAATGGTATATCGCCAGCCCATTCCTGCCATTCTGGGGTGTTTGCCACATCATCTGCGGCATCCAGATACAGGCAGGCTGTTTCCTCACCCGCGGCAGGCATGTTATTTGCTGCCAGTGCCTGGCGCCACTCCAGCAGCACCTGCCCGCCTACACCTCCCAGACCTATGATGATTGTGCGTTTTTTCATACGCATCGGTTATGTTTCATGTGTAGATTGATTAAGCCCATTGCATGTCACCAGTCTTACACATCGCTCATGTCAACCTCTGTAGTATCAGCCCCGGCTGTTTCCAATTCTCGCACCACGTCCCAGTGCTTTGCTTTCAATGCGGCAGATAGAGCACTTTCTCCACGCTCATTTTTTGCATTGATATCAAGTCCCTTTTTAAGGAAGAGCTTGACGTATTTCCGCTGTCCGTGGCGTGCTGCAATAATGAGCATCGTATCCTGGTTCTGTTCAATATGCTTTACGTCTGCCCCAGCCCGGAGGAGCTCATCTACCAATTCATACTGCTGGTGGTAGAAAGCGTCACCTAGTGCGGTATTGCCGTATTTATTGACCTCATTGATGAGTGCTCCACTCCTGATGAGTTCACGCGCCACATCCGGTTTTTTCCTGATGATGGACATGATGAGTGGTGTGGCCTGGAACTCAGCATCCCGCATGGAGTTGATATCAAGACCAGCCCGGATGAGGAGCCTGACCGTCCCACTCCGGTTACTATCAATAGCCCTCCAAAGTTCCTGCTCGTAGTCTTCCGGGTATATTTCCCTGGCTTCCAGTTTATCAATGGCTTTTTCCTTCTCCGTTGGGCCGCATGAGGTCATGGGAAGTGCCAATATGGTCAAGAAAATTAAAAATATCCAGGATAACACCTTCATTCGTACATACTACTCTATTCTTCTATCAAAGGTCAAGATTTTAGAGATGGAAAAAAAGAATTTTCACGCAAGAGTTTCCTTTCTTTCCATAAAAGAGAATAGGTCCACACCTGCGGTGTAGACCCATTTCTGGTATCAGAAGGAATGAGGCCCAGTCAGGGTTCTCCCTACGATGCCTTGAGCAATTTGAGGATGGTCTGGGTGTGTTGCTCCATGATAGGGTTGCGCTCTGCCGCTGGTTTGGCTTCCAATGCCTCTTTGAGCTCCCTTGCAAGCTGTGCAGGAGTCTCTCCCTTGGCATTGGGCAAATCCGGGGTGGCACCAGCCTTGAGCAAGGCTGCTGCCACCTCTGAACGGGCATAGATGGCAGCGGTGTTCAAGGGGGTTTCTTCCTTATCTACCCCAAAGCCCAGGGTCAGATAGCTGATTCTCTGGGCAGAAAGGGTATGGTTGGCAACTTCGTTGATGTTCTGTTTCTGGTCAGGGTCTGCACCAGCCTTGACCAGCATCTGCACGCCCAGGGGTGAGTTGGCATGAACCGCAGCATACACGGGGGACCAGCCCACGTGGCTCCACATGCGGACATCTGCCCCTTTTTTTACCAGCTGGGCAAAGAGTTTGCGTGCTTTCTTCTCCTGGTTTTTCCTGCTTTTCATCACGTATTTATTGATGGAGTCCGACGTGGCAAAGAAATAGAATGCCTGAAGCGCCAGGCCGCCGTGGTAGTTCGGGTCTGCACCGTGGTTAATCAGCAGGTCCATCAGGGCGGAGTCCCCCATTTTGCAGGCAAGGTATAGCGCCGTGGCGGTACTCCCCTGCTCCGTCACACAGGCATTCAAATCTGCGCCCTTGGCAATGAAATCCTTCACCCCGGCCACGAGTTCTCTGGAGGGTTTCTCCTCCGGCAGCATATCCATGCCAAGGCGTTCCCTTCCACCATGGTCCAGCATGAATTGCACCAATTCCTGTCCCAGGGAGTAAGCTTCCTCATCACTCACCCTGGCTGCCTTGATACTGGCTTTCAGCTTGGCTTTCTTACGCCAGGGTTGGCTGTAGATTTTCTCCCTCAAGGAATGCATGCCGCTGCCGTGAGCCGCCAGCAGCCACTTGCGCGCCTGGCTTTTATCTGCCTCCACCCCATCTCCCTTGAGGTAGGCCTGGTAAAGCTGATGGCATACTTCAGCGGTCTTATCCCTAGTGGTGTAAAGTTGCTGGAACTCTGCGGGAGTCAGCGCAGCAGCGGTGCTACTTACCAATGCAGCAAGAACAAGGGGTAGGGTTTTCATGCAAGTTAGGCTTAATGCTGTGGACAGTATATTCAACGGAATTTTCAAAGTCAATAAGGAACTTCTATTTAGTTTACAATTATGAAGTTGGAGTTTCATTCAAAGGACAAATGACAGATGAGAAGAACAAAGTAGATAATCACGGGCAGATGCCCGCGAATCTTGTTACGGCGCCATTCGTACTTCAACTTCTCATTTATCGGCTTATGAAAAATCACTTTTTTTATTGTAAGGCTCGTACCCATCATGTAGAATGGGTTTGACTCTCCTCTCTCCCCTGCATGAAAACAAGTTTTTTTACTCTTCTCCTAGCTGCTCCCCTTGTTCTTTCCAGCTGCATGATTACCAGCGGAAGCTGGGATGCACCATCCACGTTCCTTCCCAGTCAAGTATCCACAGAGCAGCATGATATCACCTTTTCGCTCCATTTTAGAAATGACCTAGGGATGGACGGCTCATTCAGCCAGAAGCGGCTCCGCACCCATATTGAACGCGAACTCATGAAAACCGGGATGTATCGTTCCGTGAAATACAGCCCGTACCCTCCAAGCAATCACCACTACGAATTCACGGTGTACGTTCATGGAATCAATCCTGGAGCACGCATGGGACTTGGTGCATTGTCAGGTGCCACATTCCTGACTGTTCCTATCTGGTTCACTCAGGAAATAGACGTCCAATTGGATATCAATCACCACGGTCGCAAGGAGTCCATGATGAGCCATCAATATGCCCGCACGCATATGTGGGCTCCGTTTATCCTTGCTCTTCCGTTTGCTAACAATTATACGGCAACTGAGGACACAGTTCACCGCTTTATTTCATACTTCACCAACGAAATCAAGCGACGCAAATTGTAATTAGAACCGACTGTCGAAACGGGTTAGTGCCTGGCGTTTTTCAATAGGTTGATTTTATCCCTGAGCACAGCGGCTACTTCAAAGTCAAGCCGTGCAGCGGCCTCGCGCATTTCCTTCTCCAGGCGGGTGATGGTGGCGGCTACATTGCCGGCATCATCTCCCTCCGCTGCCATGAGGGTGCCATATTCATCATCCTCTTCCTCTAGTTCCTCATCCGGAGTATAGAGGCGCAGGGTGCTCTGATCAGCCCGGCACACGCTGTGCGGGGTGATGCCGTGTGCTTCGTTATAAGCTTGCTGAATGGCGCGGCGGCGGTCACTTTCCTCCACCAGCCTGCGTATGGAATCGGTCACAACATCGCAGAAGAGCACGCATTCGCCATGCACGTGGCGCGCTGCGCGCCCAGCGGTCTGCACCAGGCTGGTTTCGTTTCGCAGGAATCCTTCCTTATCTGCATCCAGGATGCAGACAAGAGAGACTTCCGGCAGGTCGAGCCCCTCGCGAAGAAGGTTGATACCCACCAGGATATCCACTTTTCCGGCACGGAGTTTTCGGAGGATTTCCACGCGTTCAATAGCATCCACATCTGCATGGATGTATTCTACCTCCAGCCCCACTTTGCGGAGGTAATCCGTGAGGTCTTCTGCCGTGCGCTTGGTAAGGGTGGTGACGAGCACGCGCTCGCGAACAGAAACGCGCTGGCGGCACAGCTCAATAGTCTTATCTATCTGACCATCGAGCGGCAGGAGGGTGATTCTGGGTTCCAGCAAACCGGTAGGGCGAATGAGTTGTTCTACGATGAGCGGCTGGGCCAGGCCACTCGGATTAAAGCTTGCCACCGGGGCAGCACTGGAGTGCGGCGGTACGCGGAGCTCGGAAAGATGATGGAAGAAAACGCCCTTGAACCCCTCCGGAGCCTGGGTAATGGCCTGGCTGGCCTCGCGGCTGCGGGCGTGTGTATTCCCCCGGCGGGCTTTGAGCACGGGGATGTAGCTCTTGTTTCCTGCCACGCAGTTGACGTATTCAAACGGTCCCGGTGTGGCAGATACATAGACTAGCTGCGCCTGACGGTTCATGAATTCATCAAATCGGAGGGGGCGGTTATCCAGGGCAGATGGAAGGCGGAACCCATGGTCGATGAGCACTTGCTTGCGGGAGCGGTCACCTTCATACATACCGCCAATCTGCGGCACGGTTGCATGCGATTCGTCAATGATGGTGAGGTGGTCTGCCGGGAAGTAATCCTGCAACGTGGAGGGGGTACTGCCCGGCGCTCGCCCAGCCAGGTGGCGGGAGTAGTTTTCAATACCTTTGCAGAAACCTATTTCATTGATGAGCTCCAGGTCATAATCAGTTCGCATTTTGAGGCGCTGGGCTTCAATGAGCTTGTTGTTTTTCTCAAACCACTCCACGCGCTCTGCCAGTTCCTTACGGATGGAGTGAATGGCTGGCAGGCGTTTTTCAGGTGAGGAAACGTATTGCTTTACCGGAAAAAAAAGGTAGCTCTGCAGACGCTCCCGCACCCGGCCAGTGCCGGCATCAATAAGGGAGATGGCATCTATCTCATCCCCGAAGAATTCCACTCGTATGGCCTCACCATCACTCTGGGCTGGGTAGACTTCCACCACATCGCCACGAACCCGGAACCGCCCACGCTGAAAATCATAGTCATTGCGTTCAAAGAGCAATTCTGCCAAGCATGCCAGCATGGCATCCCGGTCCATCTCCTGCCCCACATGCAGGGAGAGGGTCAGGTTCCGGTAGTCCTCCGGCGCTCCCAGACCGTAAATGCAGGAGACAGAGGCCACCACAATGACGTCCTTCCGCAGCAGCAGGGAACGCATGGCATTGAGGCACAGGCGGTCAATTTCCTCGTTGATGGCACTATCCTTTTCTATGTAGGTGTCAGTGCTGGCGATATAGGCCTCAGGCTGGTAATAATCGAAGTAGGAGACGAAGTATTCCACCGCATTGTGCGGAAAAAAGGCCTTGAGTTCCGAGTAGAGCTGCGCCGCGAGGGTCTTGTTGTGCGAGAGTACCAGCACCGGGCGGTCCTGCGCTGCAATCAGGTTCGCCATGGTGAAGGTCTTTCCTGAGCCGGTTACCCCCAGCAGGCATTGGTGCCGGTTTCCAGCGCGTAGTGATTTGAGGAGCTTGGCTATGGCCTGCTCCTGGTCCCCTGAGGGTTTGTAGTCTGTAACCAGCTGGAAGAGCGACATGATGCGGTGCAGGCAAACTTCCAGTACGTTGCAGTTACATACTGGAAGTTTACCGGTTGAGTGAAGGGTTATTTACCGAAGAGCTTGAGTTCTGCAACACTGCTGGTACTGCCATCGAGCGCAGCCGTGGAGAAGAAGCGGATGTAGCGTGCCTTCTGTGCCGGGAAGGAAATAACCTGCTCCACCGGATTGGCACGCAAATTGCCAAACTCACCTTCTGAAACCTTGATCCAGTTGCTACCATCGGTACTGATTTCCATGCAGTAGCGGCTGGTCATACCCTGGGTGCGGCCATCCTGGC
Source organism: Akkermansia sp. (assembly GCA_045538105.1). Taxonomy (GTDB): domain Bacteria; phylum Verrucomicrobiota; class Verrucomicrobiia; order Verrucomicrobiales; family Akkermansiaceae; genus Akkermansia. The sequence goes on along the minus strand of JAZSQS010000019.1, from coordinate 52,269 downwards.
GGGGAAGGTAGGCAAAGCTGCTCAGCTGGTGTTCTTTCTTCATATCCACCACGAAATGAGCGGGGCATTTATCTGCTTCCCACATGGTGTCAGCATTACCATCAAAAGCAAGGGCGGCTTTTTCTGCAGCAAAGCCTTTATAGCTCCAACCAGTGCTAGGCAAGGCCTTGGCGGCTTCATCTCCGCCGGCAACTGGTTCTGGTTTGCTTGCGCCTGGCATACGCAGCAGGGAGAATTCCGAAATGCAGGGTACTGCCTTGGTGCGGGTAATGGTAAGGCGCAGATGATCCGTGGTCACGGGTTCCTTGAGCCAGCGCAATACCTGGTGGCCAATCGTGTGACCCTTGCCGCCGCGTATACCATCAAACCGGTCCTCCACCTCTCCCGGCTGGCCTGGTTCGATAATGGTTTTCCACTCTCCACCCACCTTGGCTTCCACTTGGAAGGCTTCTACTCGCTGCCCCAGGCGAATCTGCTCCCGCAGACGAATAACATCAAAGGTCTCCGGTGATTCCAGCCTGATTTCAACCGTGCGCTTGGCGTCGTCTTCCTTCGGACTCCAATAGCTTTCAATTTTACCATCAGTCAATTTGGAGGCGTTAAATTTGCGGCTCCGCACGGAGCTTGCCTTGGCCTTGGCCTTATGGGCATAGTCCCTGGCCAGAAGCTCACGGCGCATCTTGCCAAAAGCTTGCAGTGAGGCCACATCGGCTGCATCAAGCTTACCATCACGGTTCGGAGCCAGGTTGAGAATGAGGTTGGCTCCACGACCCACACTGCTCAGGTAGACTTCCATGAGGTGTTCCGGCTTCTTGACATTGCCCCCCTGCCCCGGATGCCAGAACCACCCACGGTGGTTGATGGGTGTGTCTGCCTCCAGGCAAATCCATTTCTTGTCCCTGGTGTTCCAGAGCGGATAGTGGCGGGCAAAACCTTTCTCAGAACCAGCCCAGGTGGCATCCCCACGCCCACAGGCACCCCAGATGATGCAGTCAGGCTGAAGGGCGCGTATCTGTTTCACGACCCGCTCATAATTGTAGTATTTGTCCGCACTGCCTATGTTGCGTTTCTCACGGGAACCTCCGTAGTAACCATCGCCCCCCATGGCACCATCAAACCAGATTTCAAAAATCGGCCCATACTTGGTCAACAGTTCCCTGATTTGCTCATAGTAGACTTTCAGGTATCCTTCCCTGCCATATTCCGCGCAGTTCCGATCCCAGGGGGAAAGATAAGTACCAAAGGCCAGGTCATGCTTCTTGCAGGCTTTGGCAAATTCCTTCACCACATCTCCCTTGCCACCCTTCCATGGCGATTTGGTGATGTTATGCTCCGTGGACTTTGTGGGCCAGGTGCAGAAGCCATCGTGGTGCTTGGCGGTATATATCATGCCATTCATTCCAGCCTGCTTGAAGGTCTTCACGATTTCACCAGCATCAAACGCTGTGGGATTGAACAAGCCTGGATTTTCATCCCCATACCCCCACTCGCGGTCGGTGTATGTATTCAACCCGAAATGTACAAAGGCATACCATTCCATACGCAGCCATTTGACCTGCTGTTCCGTTGGCAACGGGCCGTATGGTTTGGGTCCGTTACTACCCCAGCTGGTGGTGCACCCTAGCAGCAGTGCCATGCAAAGTCTGATGATTTGTTTAGCCATTGCCTATATTCTACTGAAATAATCTGAATTAACAAGTGAAAAATCCACACATTCAAAATTCTTATTTATTCCTTCAGCCAGAGTCTTGCGGCATCATCCGCAGATTTACCGAGGATGCTGTTTGGATCAAGCTCGCGGAGTTGGTTGATCATGGTTCTGAGTTGTGGCAGGTGCTGGGGTCCACCATGGCGGCGCAACAGCCCAATCATGATGCAGCAGAGTTGCTGCTTGTGTTCAGTGGTGAGCATGGGATGCTGCATGAGGGCTTGCATCTCAGCCATGGTGGCTTGCCAGTTTTCTGTTGATGCGGAAGCAATGGCCGTATGCGGCAGGTTCAGGGTCACAAACTTGTGCATGCCGGAGGAGTCCGAGGGGTCGGCTTCCTGGATACGCCGGGCGACATTGTTCGGCTTGCGGAGCCCGGGAATGGCTGATGCCTCACCCAGCAGCCGCGCTTTTTCCACTCCGCTGGCGCTTTCAGCCCTGGCAAGCAGGTCCCGCTGTTTGCCAGCAGCCTGCATGACTTCACTGATGCGTTTGGCTACGGCTTTGGGGCGGTTGCGCTCATCATAACTGATGCAGACATCTGCCACGCGGTAGCCCTCCTTGTTGTAAAAGATAAAAGCGGGGTAGGAATTAGGGAAGCTAAGGTCGAAGTTTTCAAAGCGCGCCTTGTTCTCCTCATGGTCTTTGGAGGTGGAGATATTAGGCACGCCCAGGGTAAGGAGAACCACCCTGCCCAGCGCTTTTTTAATGGCGGCATGTTCCATGAGCTGCCGGGCGGTTTTCTTGCTGTGCTTATCCCAGCCTTCTGCATAGGTGACAATGACATAGCCGTCATCGCTGACCGAGGCCTTGGCCTCGGCCACAGTGTTTGCCTTGGTATAGGCAGAGGCATGTAGCGGCGCCAGGAACAGACAAAGAACCAGGTTGAAAATGATGTTCTTCATAATTCTTCAGATTAAGGGTGCGGGTTAAATCAGGCTGCGGGGTTGCCATAAATATAAATGCCGTTGAGGTGGAAGAATTCCGGACCACCTGGACGCAGGATACGCACGTATTTGGCCAGCGGGTGTTTGCCCTCCAGGTCGGAACGCATGACTTGCTCTGTGAAGGCTCCCAGCTGGCAAACATCTGTCCAATCGGTCCCGTTTTCAGATACCTGAATTTTGAGATTGGCCAGGCGCCCGCGATTCTGATCACCCAGGAATGCCATGACCACTCCGGTCAGGTGTACCTGACGCGGTAGTTGGACAACGACGTAGGCATCTGTGTCTTTTCCTGTGTGAAAGGAACCGCCTTCCTCCGTAAGCACTCCTGGGTGTTCATGCGGCTTATCCCATTCGCTGGTGGAGCTAGTCCATATCATGCCGTTTGTTGAGGCCAGCTTGCCGGGAAAACCGTTAAACCTCGGCATCTTGCTGGCTCCCTTTTTAGTGCTTCCTCCCTTCTTCTTCATCATCTTGGCAAGGGACTGGAAGGAATTGAGGTCACGATTACTTTCAGCGGCCAGAATGACGGGGCTGAGCACTTTCGCACGGTCTTCAGCATTCATCTTGCGCCCTTTTGATAATGCCTTAATGGTAAGCTGCATGCGGTTTTCATTTGCCTTTTCGTCAAATTTTTCGCCGAGCTGATTACCCCAATTGAGGATCGCAGGGGCATACAGGCTGTTGTTAGCGGTGGAGGCGAGTATATCTGCATAGTAGTTGCAGATATCATCTGCTTGTTTATCAACTCCCAGAAGGGAAGCCTGCTTATTGGCCAATCGTTCGATATGCCAGCGATCCGGTCCCATGACCTTGGTATTTTTCCAGAACGTCATGAATGCCTTACGGAGTTGTTCTGCATCCAGCACCTTGGACAATCCCTCTGCCAGGCCTTTCTCCATATGGTCAGCGGCCAGTTCCGGATACAGAGGAACCAGTTTTTTGCACATGGTGTCATTTAATGCCAGCCACTGTTCAGCAGTGGCTCCTTTGTTAGCCTCCAGGGATTCGCGCCATTCGCGCCACACCATCCAGTTACGGGGTTGTTCTTCTGCAGCTTTTTCATAGCAGCTTACAGCTTTTTCATATTCTCCATTGGTAGTATGCACGCCGGCCAATGTCCGCAAGGTGTTGGAAATCTCCGTTTCCTTTTCCTGCTTTTTCGAATAGAGCTCACTGGCTGAATGCAAGGAGGAATAGGTGTGGACATTCCGGAATACCTGCCAGTGCAATCCGCGCTCCCAGGAGAGTGAATAGGCCGGGGTCCAGGTATCCCCCACCAGTACAATGAAGGCACAGTGCCCCGGTTCGCCGGCTGTCATGGCCGGCACACCATTGGCCAGGGCGGCAAAGGCTCCGAAATGAGATAAACTGCCGCACACACCGCCAATGTGATAAGTCATGGCCTGGCGGTTCTCCCCCATACTGCCTTCAAAGGGTGCGTAGTACAGGGGACCATGGATGCTTTCCCCGTATATGTTATTGAGGCGGTAGTCACACCGCCAACAGGCTCCGGAATAGCGGTCTGCCGGCAGGTGGAAGTTTTCCAGCGCCCAGGTAAGGCTGGCTATGGAGCCGTACGGATTATCTCCCTTGCAACCGCAGACCATGCGGCGCTGCCACATGGGCAAATCATCAAACACGGCGTTCAGGCGGTCGTTCTTCCATGCAGTAATGTAGAAGTTTGCACGTTCCACGGCATCTTGCTGGTTCCAGTTGGATTTGGCATACTCCAGCGCCGTGGCGGTGGCAATATCGCGCACCATGGGGTTGGTGAGCATATCCGGGTGCTGCTTATAGATTTTCTTGATGATGGAAAGTGCCATGCCAGGACGCACGCATTCGCCACTGAAAGCAAATTGCTCCATCCATTCAGGATTTCCACCTATCTGCTCCATCAATTTGCGACCTCCTTCATCAGCGGCGCTTTCACTGAACCGGTGTGCGCTCTTTTGTTCAGCTTCCAGTCGCGCCATGCGTTCCTTTGCCTTGGCATAATCCCATTTCAGAGCCGCACCTGGCTTGGAATTGGCTGACATTTTGGACTTTAGCTGCTCATATTCCCCTTTTGCCTTGGCCAGCTGGTTTTCGCGCCTTGCTTCTTCTTCATTGACTTCTTTCGCACTGTTCAGTTCTGCGTTCGCTACTACCCACTGGGCTATCAATAAGCGGTTTTTAGCCTTTCGGGTGAATTTTTTCACTTCCGAAACACTTCCCTTACTTAAGCTCTTACTGATTTCCTCCCCAAGCTTACTGCGTACCTTCGCACAATCTACCCATTCCTCTCCTTTAATAATGCCCACGTTCTTGAGCACCATCGGTACGTCCCCTATGTCTTCTGAAACTGCCGGAACTACCGGTTCTTCCTTCGTCACTTCCGGTTCGGCTGCTTCCTCTGCTGCAATTGCTTCCGGCTCGACCGGTTCTTCCTTTACCTCTTCCTTAGGTGTGGATACTTGAATCTCTTTTACTACTTTTTTCTTCGCTTTCTTAACACGGATTTTAGGCACTTTCTTCTTACCTTGATTCCCAGGCAGGTATTGCTCCACCAGCTCTGGTTTGACCAGGTATATGCTCCCGGCTGTAATGGCGAGTAACAGGATAACGGTAAGGAATGCTTTCATTTCTGATGAAAAAACAAGAAGTTCGATGCCACACATGCTACCATCTTTCCTGTCTCTCCGCAAGCGAAAAGGTCTTTGCTTTACCTTGACATTTGTGAAGTATTCAGGCATCATGCCCCCATGTACATTCCCACACAGGAAGAGCGATACAGCAAGGTCGCCAAGTTGACTCTGTTTCTCTGTGTCCTCCTCCCCTCTGCCATTGTCATGTGGCTAGCGGAAATTGCAGACCTCATGACCTGCACTTATGCATTCTTATTGCCCGTGGCCATGCCGCTGGACTGGGTGGGATTCAACAAGGTCGCTGCTCTCTGTATCTCTGCCCTGTTACAAGGGATTGTGTTTTTCTGGCTGGCTGCTTCTACAAAACTGTCTGCCAAAACTAAGACAACGGTTGCTGTCACCTGGGGCATGAGCTTCGCCCTTATTCTGAGAATCTTGATTGCCTTTGCCGTGTACCAGGCCGCTAAGGGTATGTGAACCATCATACTGTCAAATCTGGCACATATTTTCGTTGACATCGTAAAGCGCTTGAGGCAGAATACCGCACCTCATGCGTTTCCCCCTTATCCTCATCAAGAACGGCAAAGATGCCTACCCTGAACTGATCACGGCTCCGTGGCAGCTCGGGCAGCCTGGTCTTGATGTGCTTCAGAAACGTGATATCTGGATTGGCTCTTCCTGCTACATGGATGGTATCCACAACCGCATTATTGATGTGAAGAGCTGCCGAAAAGGTGGATTCCTGGAGAGTTTGCTCCACCGTAATGATTCATCATACTGGAAGATCCAGATTGAAATGACCATCCCTAAAGGGTATGACCTCGACCTCATCAAAATGGAACTCATGCAGGCCGTGGAGCAAGATGATATGAACCTGACGGAGTTCTACTCTCCTGCATGCATTACCTACCTCATCAACCGTTGCAGCTCATTTGCTGAAATCTTAGTGGTAGGCTGCCTCACGGGCATGTGGAATGCAGATAGTTCATCGGCTCACCTCCCTGCCCTGGTTCCTGCTGAGAATAACCGCGACTGCATCCCCTGTGTAACTTCACCTGGCTACTCCGGTCCTTTCTCCTCTGAGAATATTGCCAGACTTGCAAGAAACATCATGTTCACGGAACATAACGGGCTTTTTGATGTACCTGTATCAGCAGAGTAAGCGTGCTATCTTCTCTGCCAACTGCCGCGGCGTTTCATGCGCGCCGGCTTGAATGGGCGTAACCCACTTCTCTCGTCTCAACCAGGTTCGCTGTCGCTTTGCATACTGCCTTGTTGCGAGCGCTATGGCTGCCACTAGCTCTGCCCGCGACACCTTCCCCTCAAGATAATCCTGGACTTGTGACAGACCTAAGGTCTTCGATGCTGTAGCTGAAAGCTCCTCTCCCTTGATTGCTGCCACTTCTTCAATAGCTCCATCCCTCAGCATCTGTTCTGCCCGATGCGCTATCCGTTCATCTAATTCTGATGTTTCCCTTACGATACAGAACCCCCTGCCCTTCGGCTCACACCAGTTATTGCGCCAATAGGCAAGCGGCTTGCCCCCTAGAATCACTATCTCCAGGTTTCGCACTACATACCGCTTGTTATGCAAATCAGTATTAGCTGCACCTTCGGGGTCGACTAAACAGAATTGCTTGACGAGTTCCTCCAGCGATTGTGCCTCTAATTCTGCCCTCAACGTTGAATCACTGGGAGGCGCTGGGGAAATTCCGTGCGATATAAACTTAACGTAAAGTCCTGAACCTCCTGTGTGTACGGGTAGCATGCCACCCTTTTGTAGATTAGATGAAATCTCTCCTGCTCGTCTCGCATGAACCGCAGCATCATTGTTCTCTGTAAGCTCCATAAAACCGATTAAATGATGTTTTACCCGGTTTTGCTCCTCTAAAGTGGGTGCTGCAGTCAAAATTGGCAATTTTTTGTACACTTGATAAGCATCTGTACTGATAATTTCAGCACTTCCTAGCAATTCACATAACTCTACAGCTACTGAGCTCTTTCCGCTGCCTGTAGGACCAAGAATAAATACTGGTTTTGTTCCACATGGAACATTAATAGCGCTGAGAGGTAACATACTGCTAATGTTTTTTTACTTGAATGTTAATTGCATTGTAAAAGCAATGTTCAGGAGGAAAAATCGACTCATATTCAAAAATCACTGAAATACTTTGACACGGATTGATATTTGTAATCTATTAAGTGTAAATCTTTTATATACATATTCGAAATCGAGTGACTGATGAACGGTGCTTCATCTAATAAGGTAAGAACTATATAATTTTTTGATAATGTGTTGGTTATGTATTATAGGAATGATGTTGTACGATGAAACACCTTCTGATTTCAACTCCCCTACCCTAATCTTAAGCTGCTGCGGAAATGGCAATTTTCAAAAGAGATTTTTGAATCAGATACATGCATGGTTAAAATGAAATTCATGCTTAGACTAAATGAAAAAAACTCTTAACTACACTGAATAAAGATATTTACGACTAACACCAAAGCGGTTTGTTCCACGTGAACTATCAACAAAGGAAACAACCAGAAAGAAAAAATTCAGCAATGATGTAACTGTACTGATAAAAGAGAGGAGAAAAGAATAAATATCAAAACGGTGCGACTCTTGATTGTTCAACAAACACTTCAAGTTCCTGTAGGGAAAGAAAAGGAACTGAATTGAAATTCAAAAGATATTCTGAGCTTGTCGCGTGAGCATATTTTGCCAAGTCGCTACAAATGGAAAATAAACTTGCACAATCGAAACTATACATGGCCAGAAGAATCCCGTTAAGAATCAATCCGAACATCATGAGTGAAAAATGAATCCAGACGAAGATTCCTGACAAACCGATGTCGTGTAAGCGGCGTTGGATTAAAAAAAAGCTTGGAATAGAAATCAGAAAAAAATGGAGCGGAAATGCAATAACGAAGGCAATAATTGTTCCAATGGGAAAAAATTGTGGTAGAAGAATGAGCGTAATAATCAACCAAGCAAAGTGACTTACCAGGATGTAACTCCAAAATTCTTTTCTCGTTGCCCTGCCCTGCCAGCAGATATACCGATGTGCTATCACAAACGCAAAGTGGCTCCAGATGGAATTGTTTACTGGTCGAATTTGTTTTCCACAATGTGGACAATGCAACGGCAAATTTCCATTCTCCAGCACGATGAAACTCTGGCACCTATCACAAGGAACATTCAGTTTTGGTACTTCTGGTAGCCTCTCTGAAATTTCTTCGCTCATGAATTTTCAATCACTCCTGAGACTGTGGTCCAAATTTATTTCCAGCTGGAGAGCCTGGCAGCAGCATTTTGATAAACAAATAAATGGATAAAAGCATGAGAAGGATGCCACTTGTAAAAATTACTACAACTGAGTCCATCAGTGTATTCACGTCGAGCTGCTCTGCTTTCGGGAATTCTTCAATAACTGAAAGATGAAATTTAAACGATGATGCAAAAAAAATCAACATGCAAATGGTAGCAATGAATACAGAAGTTCCACGACTACCTGTATCATGCATACGACGAACACTTACCGAGATGAACGGAATGAAGAATACGAATGAAATCAGAATATTTGATGTGCAGACAAGTTGAACGTTTGCAGATGAAAAGAATTCCTGAAATGCTGTTGCTATTTCTGCTGTATTTTCAGAAGCTGATACTTCCTGGATTTTGTGAGCCTCTGTTGATATGAGACTGTTCAAAATTTGATTACATGCATACTGAATCAAGAAACTGAATAAGAAATATCCCCAGAACTCTGTACGGTTAGCACGTCCTTTCAGAACAAAAGCATTCTTTAGCGAATAAACAAATCCACCCCACACTCCACCTGTATATCCAGTGACTTTTTTACCACAGGAGGCACAAATTTCACTCGTTCGCAATTCCTGCAACGAAGTTTTGCAATGCGGACAAAGTACATCTTTGTTCCACATGGAACAATTACCACGTTTAAGTACAGCCTCTATCGACTCCCAATTTGCATCTCCTACCATCGCACCTAAGGTGCAATTCTCAATCATCCCACTCTTGATGAATGATTGTATTTCACTTTCCGAGTACGGACCTTGCGGTTTTTTATCCTTATCGAGGTAATAGTACTTCATCGCGTAGGCGTATTATAGCGTCAAAATTTGATTGAATCAAGCCCGAAATTATAAAAAAATATGGCACTATAAATCTTTCTTAAATGCTTAAATTACATTACTTAACAATACTTATTCACAAATATCATTACACCTCAACATGACTTATTACTCAAGTAAAAATAAATCCCCTGACTTTCCGAAGAAAATGAGGGGATATTATAATAAGATTCACCGCCATGCCGTCAGTGGTGAAAGAGCCACGTTCCCTGTAATCAGGTGGGTGCGGAGCCTGGGTCGTCTGAGGTATCCATTGGACGGAACATAATACCCATATTAAGCTTGATGCCCCATGTAGTTCTATAACGGTCCGGGCCTGTGAAACCACGCGTCACGAGCACGGCAGCTGATTTATTATATACCACAGAGGTGAGATTTTTGCAAGAATTTTTGCCAACAAAATTGTTCCACGTGGAACACGTTAGAGAGTATTCAGCATCCATAGAAAGATTGACAAATCAAAGTAAAACGTGTACAATTCGCCCAACATGATGACGATACCTAAGCTACTTTCAGAGCAACTGACACGTGCACTTCATGCTGTACTTGGCGCTGAGCTGCCAGCTGGATTTACAGCCACCGTAAATCCCTCCCAGGATTTACGATTTGGTGATTACCAGAGTAATGCTGCCATGATGCTGGCGAAGCAAGCTAAGATGAATCCACGAGCACTTGCCTCTTCTGTCATTGAGCAATTTGGTGCACCCGACATAGCAACATTAGAAATTGCAGGTCCAGGATTCATCAATTTCCGAATCAAGGCAGATTATTTTGCTGCACGCGCGCACGCAATGCTGACAGATGAGCGACTTGGCGTTTCTGAAGTAGAGAATCCAAAGACTATAGTCATTGATTTTTCCGCACCAAACGTCGCCAAGCCCATGCACGTAGGACATATTCGATCTACGATTATCGGCGATACACTGGGACGACTTGCCCGTTTCCTGGGACACAAAGTGATAACGGATAACCATATAGGCGACTGGGGTACACAATTCGGCATGATTCTCTGGGGGTGGAAACACATATTGAACCAGGATGAGCTCGAGAATGACCCTATTGAAGCTCTTCTTAACGTCTACAAGGAAGTAAACACAAGATGTAAGGAGGACGAAACGCTGCTTCCATTGTGTAAGGAGGAACTCGTGAAACTTCAGAGCGGAGACAAAGAAAACCTTGAGATTTGGCAAAAATGCATTGCAGTCACGAAGATTGGTTTAGAAAAGATATACTCACAGCTTGATATCAAGTTCGACTACTGGTTAGGAGAAAGTGCATATAATGATGCACTCGCGCCATTAGTTGACAAGCTAGTAGAGCAGGGGATTGCCCGCGAAAGCGATGGCGCAATCTGCGTTTTCTCTGATGGTTTCCATAAACCGCAGAACGACCCCTTCCTAGTGCAGAAAGATGGTGAATGGTGCCCTGTACCTGCCATCATTCGAAAAGCGGATGGCGGTTTCCTTTATGCAACAACAGACTTGGCCACATTGGATTATCGTACTGAGAATTTCAATGCAGATGCAATCTGGTATGTCGTAGGCGCACCTCAGGAGAAGCATTTCAAGCAGATATTTGACATTGAACGGATGCGGGGCATCTCTGGAGATTTCCGCCACGTAGCCTTTGGTTCCATTCTTGGCAAGGACAGACGTCCGTTCAAGACACGTTCAGGTGACACTGTCAGCCTTCAAGACGTTATCGATGAAGCTATTACGCGAGCAACTGCAGTAGTTGAGTCTAAGAGTCCAGATATGCCTGCAGAAGAGAAAGCTTCCGTAGCCCAGGCAGTTGGTATAGGTGCTATCAAGTTCGCAGAGCTTTCGCAGAACCGCATGAGCGATTATATATTTGACTGGGAAAAAATGCTTGCACTTACAGGAGATACTGCCCCATACTTACAAAATTCTTATGTACGCGTACGCTCCATCTTCCGTAAGATAGAAGGCGAGTTTACGGCACCAGCATCACTTCATTTGACTGAAAATGCGGAGATTCATCTGGCGCGGCTGCTCGTTCGCTTCGGAGAAGTCGTACCAGCAACTCTGGATGACTGTCGCCCGAATCTACTTGCAGCATACTTGTATGAACTTGCTAAGGCATTCCATAGTTTCTATGAGGCATGCCCAGTTCTCAAGAGCGAGGGAGATACACGCGAGACGCGTCTTTCACTCTGCGAATTAACAGCCCGAGTGTTGAAAAAGGGTATGGGGCTCTTTGGTATCACGATGCCTGAACGCATGTAATGATACCTCTTCGAACAGCGCTCTTTTCATTCCTCTGCCTTGCAATTGTAACTCATTGCAGGGCAGAGGATAACTCATTTATTAATGCTCGTTTCGACACGCACGAAAACCCAGAAGTTTCACTTCTGGTAACCAGCGATAATACTGATGTTTCGCGCTTAATCAATCTCGGATTGCACGAATGTCTGTACGGGTATCACGAAGCGGCCTATAACCACTTTTCTGATGCATTGCGAGAGGATCCAGCCTGTGTTCTTGGACACATTGGCATGCTCATGATACATCCTCTCAAAAGTGAAACATACCGGAAGCACCTCAAGGAGCTTAATGAATGCCTGAACCAATCCATCCTCACTCCAGTGGAAGAATGGTATGTTTCTACTTTCCTGCAATATCTCAATGGTGACTTAGTTGGAGCTGCAGCTGCATTTAAGGAACGTGCCCAGATTTACCGGCGTGACAATATGGCCGCATGCTGGGATATCATCCTCAATCACGCAGCAGGAGAGCAGGGGGAGGATATTCGAGTGCGAGCCCGCAATCTATCCCGGCGCCTGCCTCAAACGCCATTGGCTTTTTATGCGCTGGCTTTGCTTGAAGAGAAAGCATCAAAACCCACCCAGGAGAGTCTTGATGCCATTCTGAAAGCTGTTGAATTATCTGCCCGATCACCGCATCCATACCTTTGCCAGCTGGCAGGTCATTTGCTGGCGCATTCATCGCGTCCGAAAGATGCAGCAGCACACTTCCAGACTGCTATGAAGCACAGCCACAGCAGCTCCGAAATATACCAATCTGCCCGCCTATATCATATCTGCACACTCATTCAGTCCGGTGGTGAATCAGAATGGATGCAGGCCTTAAAAGAAGCTCACAAACTGAGCCAGGAAGCACCCCATTCAGCACCCGTCACAGATGCTGAAACCCTTCAATACTGGGAAGGCAGAACACATCTCCTGCGGATGCTTGTCCTGCAACCCAAACCTCCCGCAGGCGCAGCTATCAACCTTGCTTCAAAATCCTGCAATGCAGCTGAGGGAAGCCCGCTTAAACTATACCAGGATTGTCTCGTAGCCTCCATTCGTGCTCGTTCACTTGCTGAATCCGGACGTGTAACTACAGCCACTACTACTTTCAGCCAAGCAGAACGCCTGTACCAGCGTCTCCAGCAAGAAGAATATGACTTCGTGCAGCGGGGTGGTTTGAGCAAAATCTGTTTCCAGCGTGCTCTCCGCGCCTGCATGGGTGCTATGTACCGTGCTAAAATTGCACTTTACAAAGACAGCGTAACCATATGGCAACCTCATTTAAACCAGGTGCTGAACTTTCCTGAGCCTCGGTTTTTACCACCTGTTTTGCCTCAATCTGAATCTTCTCCTAAATCCTAAGGCATGTTCCACGTGGAACATGCCTCTAATTTTTCAGCCTTTGCTTTACAAGATAAAATTGTTGTGTTAGACTACGCATATGACCAATAGGGCAATTCAGAGAATTTCAACACTTTTTATCTGTGCCATAGCACTTAGTTCTTGCGCTTACATGCAGACTCATAAAAACATAGAGGAATCTGCCCGTGTAATGCCCGGTTACCATTTAGCTTCCCACGTATCGTTATACAAAGCAGGTGGCAACTACTATCTTGAACTGGATACCCAGAAACTCCGCAAGCATTATCCGACCATTTACGATTCCATTCTCTTAAAGCAGAATAATGCACCTTGGTTTACCAAGGCAGGGCAGGGGGATACAAAGGTTTATTGCCCCATTTCTGAAGGAACTGCCACCGTACTCCAGCGTAGGGATGGTTATTCTGAGCTGAGCGTGCTGAAAGCAGAAGTAGAAACCTCTCGTAAGCAATGGACAGATTCCTTACCAGAAGGAGCGCGCCGTTGCAACATCTCTGCTGAGCTGACTGGTAATGCTGAAACATGGGCAGATGAAGCTGCAGCCCCTGCAGTGCCAGTGGGTATGAAGGTAGCTGGAACCCTTGAACAAATATTCGTGGACTGGCCTGGCACGGTGCTTTACAATGCAGCCATTCCCTTTATGGCTCCCTTTGTATTCTTCCATCAATTCTTAACTGAAGAGTAAAGACCACTTATCATATGAAAAAGATTACCACGTCTCTCCTTGGAATCCTCCTGGCTATCTGTTCCGCATCCTGCAGTGTCCGCACACACGAAGTCATTGCCGATACAGCACGCAGTGGCAAGGCCATTTTACTCCCATTACAGAATCCAACCATCTGCAACGTCGATAATCAATGGTTCATGAAAGGCGGCAAAGCCTATGTACGGCGCCACAACCGCCCCTGCATCTACAAAGAGAAAAATCCCGTTGATAAGCACGAAGAGCGATATACCCTTGCGGATGACGAGTTCGAGCCCATTTATGCCCCCATACCGGAGGATATGGCTACGAATCTCATGAAGGGGAAATACACGCACACAGATGCCATCAGCTTCATCAACCGCAAGTGGACCAATACCCTGCCGGAAGGGAAGGTGAAGGAAGTTGCCACGAAAGGCAGTACTCCCGCATTCTTCCGCTCCATATCCTCGCACCGCATACTCCAAACGGAGAACGGAAGCTACCTCTTGACCCGCATAGATGAAATGACAGCCGACTTCAGTTCCATCTATGTTTATCCTCTGGCTGGTCTGAGCGCCATTCTGATTGACGTTCCCGGCAGTATCATCCTTGGACCTCCCAGCAGTAAAACAATTCAGGAAGCACAACCTGAAGAATTAGAATAAACTGAAAATAAGCACTTTATACTACTTATTCACAAATAGTGTTAATAAGTCTGTTAATAAGCCGTTGGTAATAGTACCAATAACTTTTCTTCACCGGTTGGGAGTTACTTCTCAACCGGTTTATTTACATCTTAAATACTCTTAAATCGTTATTATTCAAGAAGTTTGCAAAGTTATCAACTTATTCACATGACAGATGATGATGAATTTCTATATATACTCCAATTAGCATCATAGAAACAGAAAGCAAGTCAGTACCCCGGTACTCATCTTGACACAGGGCAGAGTACTGATACAATATCACACATGCAGGAACAGGAAGACTTGAAATGGATGCAGCGTGCACTAGAACTTGCGCGTCTGGGATTAGGAACAACCAGTCCTAATCCACCTGTCGGATCTGTCATTGTCAAGGATGGCCAGGTACTGGGAGAAGGGTACCACGAAGTAGCAGGAGAGGCCCATGCCGAGCGCCGCGCCATTGCCGATGCAGAAGCCAGGGGCAATGCAAGCCTGTTGAAAGGCTCTACAATCTATGTAAGCTTGGAGCCCTGTTCCAGCGTGGGCCGCACAGGAGCCTGCACAACGGCCATTATTGAAGCCGGAATAGCACGGGTGGTCTACGGCTCTACAGACCCAGATATGCGCCACCAGGGACGCGCTGACGGCCTTTTGGAAGCAGCTGGGGTATCCGTATGCCCCGGCGTACACAAAGAGGCTTGTGACCGCCTTCTGCGCTCTTGGTTCCACGCCGTGATGACGGGGCGTCCCTGGGTCACGGCCAAGGTGGCCACCACGCTTGATGGCAGGATGACCCGGCGGCAGAAATTCTGGCTCAGCGGGGTAGATACCTTGCAATATGCCCACCAGTTGAGATTGGAGAGTGATGCCATTCTCATAGGAGGAAATACCCTGCGGACAGATGACCCCCAACTCACCATCCGAACCCCCTTGCGGACACCTTCACCGCGCAAGCAGCAACCCTGGCGAATCGTGCTCACCAATAACATGCTCTCCCTGCCACCCATGGCTAAACTCTTTTCGGATGAGTACCACAAGCGCACCCTTGTCTGGGAAAATGTGAAAGATTTGCATTCCCTCCTGAACGAACTATACACGCGTTATGGAATCGTGAACCTCATGCTGGAATGTGGCGGACGTTTGCTGCGCCGCTTCCTGGAAGAAGGTCTCGTGAATGAGTGGATGCAGAGCATTTCCCCCATGGTCGGCGCCGGTCCGGATTACGTTGTTCCGGGAGAATTCCTGCCGCAGGAGTTCATCTTGCAACGTGAAGAGTTGATTGAATGCGAACGCGACCTCATTTTGCGCGGAAGATTGGGTTAGAATTGGTAGCATTACACCTTGTTTCCGAGATG
The DNA here is from genome assembly GCA_045538105.1 of Akkermansia sp. GTDB lineage: Bacteria > Verrucomicrobiota > Verrucomicrobiia > Verrucomicrobiales > Akkermansiaceae > Akkermansia. Next base: position 36,454 of record JAZSQS010000019.1, on the reverse strand, counting down.
TTCCACATGGAACATAAATTAAGCTTGAGCTCAAGAAGAAGATTAGATAGAATGCGCGACTTTCCGAGATTATGGGTATAAAGCCGACACAGATACTTTCAATTCTGGCAGCACTGCTGGGAGTGGTTTCCTGCTATCCGCCGCCAGTTCAGTATCCGTACACCCAGCTGGTCATCAACCGCCGCGCCGAGTTAAAAGATGAACTGGTGGCCATGCTGCCTGAAACGGAGCAGAAAGAGGCCGCCGCGCAAGAAGAAGCCACCTGGTTATCAGATACGGCGTACAAGGCAGCAGCAGGTATTGCACGCTTGAATGGGTCTCATTTCCCGGGCTGGGCTGGGAATGCACTGGTGAATGCCCGGTTGCAGGACCGCGGACTTTGCTGGCATTACCAGCACGACATGTACCGTGAATTGCGGCGGCGGCCGTTGAAATACTTCCGTATCGGCTGCTGTGTGAGAGATGGCGGCAAAGCCTCTGAGCATAACTGCGTCTATATAGCTCCCAAGGGGAGCCCCTGGCCCCAGGCATGGGTTTTGGATGCCTGGATGTGGAATGGACGTTTGAAAGTAGACAATGCCAAGCTGTTGAATCCGGAGCGTTGGTCGGATTTACCGCAGATATGCCGGGTGCAGTCCATCTATTACCAGGAAGGGCACCAGTGGCCCATGGAGCATTGGAGCGTGCTGCGTGCGCCGGATGGAAACTATGAAGGGTACTGGCTGCCTGAAATGCGGCGTTCATCCCAATACCGCAGTATGTACCGCAACATAGAGCGGGGGAAGGAGCAACACCCCAGAACCCTCACTAACTATTGACATGTACCAGTTGAAAGGCATCATCCTGTGCGCTGTAATGTTATTTTTGGGAGCATCATGCCAGCGGGCTCCATGGAGAGGGTATGCAGACTCACCGGCCATTGTCCAGAAACGTGAGGAATTAACTCGGAAACTGCTGCAATTCGTACCCCGTGAGCAGAGAAAAGCTGCCACGCCGGAAGCAAGGTGGCTGGCAGATACGGCCTATAAGGGAGCTGCTGCTATTGCTCGTTACAACAGGCCTGTGTTTGTCAACTGGCTGAACAACCGTGCCGTCAACACCCGTTTTCATATCCGGCACCGCGGTTTGTGCTGGCACTACCAGCACGACATGTACCGTGAACTGCGGCGCAGACCCCTCAAATATTTCCGTCTTGGATGCTGTGCGCGTGACATTGGAAATGGCAGTGAACACCACGTTGTCTACCTGACAAACAGGCTTGGAGCATGGCCCAGGGTCATCTTGCTTGATGCATGGTGGTCCAACGGCCGCCTGCGAACCCATGAAAAATTTGATGAGGCTAAATGGATGGATGACCCCTATACCGCCGAGCGTCTTGGCAAACTTTATCCTGCCGGGCACCAGCTCCCATTGGAATACTGGGCGGTCATACGCCGCGGTATCCGGTACAAGGATTACGTATACAGCCACACACCGGAGGCACGCAATTCTCGACAGTGGCGCTACATGCAAAAGCAAATCCAGCGTGGCAAGGAACGCCGCAAAGGAAAAGCCATTGATTATTAAGAAAGCTGAAATAACTAGAGGAAACTCTAGCAAATGGGGTGGAAAGCACACATTTTGCTTGCTATTAGGTGCGGCATCCCCTAAACTGAGCCCGTGCAACAGATCGCCTTCAATGAAATCAGTGCAGCAGAGGTTTCAGCTATACCTACTGCTAAGCAATTGCAGCTTTTCTTCTCATTCAACGTAGACGAAGATTGCCTGAACGGAAACCCGAAAGATGACCGTTTCGGAGTAGTAGAGCGCGCCGGACGCCGCATCTACCGCTTTCGTTCCGATGATGGATACCGCATCTACTTCACCGTAGAAAAGAATGAAGATGGAGATCATGTAGTAGTGGTGCAGCGAGTGCTGCATGCGGACTCCCTCAAAGATTTCCTGTTCCGCAGTGGCATGGGCTCCGACAACGAAGACAGCAAGCTGGGCAACTCCCGGAGCTTCTGGAAGCTGATTGACGACGGCGAGAAAGCCGCCCGCAAGTAAGCAACTAAACCGGCACGACCGGTATGATGGGGCCACTACAATACCTGGTACACATGCCAGCGCGCATAGGTGCGGTGGCAGGAGTCACTCTGACCCAGCTGGTACGCATGCGCCTATTTCTGGTGCCGGCAGTGGTATCACTCCTGTTCCTCGGTCTTCAATTTATTCCCTACCAGGGAAATATAGGAATTGAATTCCAAGGAATCGCGCAGCTGCAATTCATCAAGGACATCAGCATGGGGTGCATGCAGTTGTTCGGAATCATTTTCTGCGTTACCTCAACGGCCTTGCTGCTGCCGCGGGATACAGAGGACCGCATCCTCTACACCATCCTCTGTAAACCCGTACCAAGGTTTGACTACCTGGCGGGAAAAGCCCTAGGGGTACTGGCGCTGCTCGCCCTTATGATAGGTCTGCTGGATGGCGTGATGAGCCTGCTGCTGGCCCAGCGCGCAGCAGATATCAGCGCAGAATTGAGCACCCTGCTGGCGGCAAATGGGTATAAGGAAGCCGAAATAGCCCCCTATCTGGAACAGGTCAGACTAGCCGGCAACAGCTGGGATACCCAGCGTGGCATTCTTGCCATGCTCATGGGATACAGCGTGCTGACCACCCTGACCCTGCTCATTTCCTGTTTTACCAGTGGCACCATCGTCAGCATCATCTTCAGCCTGGGGGCATACTTCATCGGGCTTTTCCAGAATACACTGTTTGATGCCATATCAGCTGGGCAGGGAACCACCCTCACCATGCGCTGGGTAGAGCAGGCAAGTGCAGTGCTGCTGCCGGACTTCGGTCTTTTCTCCGTGGCGGACACCGCGAGTTCAGGTGCCGAATTGAGTGGAGGTTTGCTGGGAGGGTTAGCCCTCATTGCGGTGAGTTACATGCTGCTGCATCTGTTGACAGCCACCTGGATATTCAGCAAGAAAGAATTCTGAAGCATGCTGGAAGAATTGAGAAAAAGCGCCGCCAGTGGGAGCATAGATTCCTGCATGCAGCTGGCCAAGAAGCTGATACGCGGGCGCGGGGAAGGGCGTAATTATGAAGAAGCGGTAGAGTGGTTTGACCGCGCAGCCCAGGCAGGAAACGCAGACGCCCTGTACTGGCTGGGCAAGTGCTACCTGAAAGGGATTGGTTGCCGCCGTGATCCGGCAGGAGCATGCAGCTGCCTGGAACAAGCCGCTTTGCAAGGGCATGCTGCAGCTGCATTGAAACTGGGTGAATGCTTTGAAAAGGGAACGGGAGCACCAGCCAGCTCGGAATTAGCCGCATACTGGTATCGGAAAGCAGCTGCACGTGGAGAGAGCCGCGCCTATGACAAGCTCTTAAATTTAGCACGCAAGCGCCGTTGAACGACACTTTTTGCTCGCCAATGCAGCGGTTAATGTGATACTATGGCACAAAACCTTTTGAGGATAACTATGCGTACTTGGTTCATCGCAACATTCATCTGGGTGTGTGCAGCATTCAGCAGTGGAATCATTCAAGCACAGGAAGAAACCGTTCCCGTGGAAGTGCCCGTGGCAGCCCAGCCCGCGTGTGCAACCCATGGATCACCTGCCGTGCCTTCCGTGGAGGAAATTCGTGCAGAAGCAGAGGCCAAAGAAGCGCTGGTAAAGAGTCTCAAGCTCTGCCCACATGCCGAAAATGCCTTGCTGATTGCTGCAGAATCCATGAGCCTGGAAAATCTGCAGCAATACCTTTCCCAGGAACATCACGCCTACGATGGTCACACCGTGCTGGAACACGCCACCATGAAGGTGAGGTTTGCCTTGCCTATGGCTCATAAACCCTGCCCGGAGTGCGGAAAAACCGTGTACCACGCAGACCCGAATGGCGTTTTGGCCGCCTGGAGTCACCACTATACTGACGGTAAGCTGCAGTACAGCCGATTCCCGATTCCCCTGCAGATTTATACCAAGGCTGAAAAAGGCATGGGGCTCTGGGAAAAACTGGTACACCGCGTCAAGGTAGACAACTTCAACCTGGCTGCCTCCATTATCTTCCTGCTGGCCATTCTCCATACCTTCATGGCTCCCATGTTCCAGAAATGGGCTCACAACATGGAAAAAGCCCACAAGCAGAAACTGCGTGATGAAAAGTTCCGCATTCTGCACCCGGAGCAGCGCATGCCCGTATCCTTTGGCAGCACCCTTTGCCACTTCCTGGGTGAGGTGGAAGTCGTCTTTGGCCTCTGGATTATTCCCTTTGCGCTCGTCTGCCAGCACTATTACAGCATGGATGACTTTCTGCGCTACATCGACCGCGATACCAGCTTCACTGAGCCGCTTTTTGTAGCCGTCATCATGGTCATAGCCTCCTCCCGTCCCATCTACCGTCTTGCAGAGAATACCCTTAAATTTGGTGCCAGCATGGGTGGCGGTACTCCGGCAGCCTGGTGGCTTTCAGTGCTCTGCATTGCACCGCTGCTGGGTTCCTTCATCACCGAGCCCGCAGCCATGACCCTGGCTGCCATTCTGCTGGCCAAGAAATTCTACCACCTCAAGCCCGCCCCGGCGCTGTGTTATGCCACGCTGGCCCTACTCTTTGTGAACGTTTCCGTGGGCGGCACCCTCACGCACTTTGCCGCACCCCCCATCGTGATGGTAGCTGGCAAGTGGAACTGGGACATGGCGCACATGTTCGTGCACTTCGGCTGGAAAGCCATTATCGGCATCGTCATTTCCAACATCATCTACTTCTTCGTCTTCCGTAAGGAATTCACTCGCCTGGCCGAGGTACAGCGCCTCAACAGCGCATTCGATAGCGCCGTGCCCACCTCCTGGGAAGACCGCCAGGACGTCATCCCCGCCTGGGTGTATGGTGTCTCCATCTTCTTCCTGGTTTGGACGGTGTACTTTGCCCACCACCCGGCCATCTTCATCGGCGGCTTCCTCTTCTTCCTGGGTTTCACCATGGCCACGCCGCAGTACCAGAATGCCTTCTCCATCAAGGTACCGCTGCTGGTAGCCTTCTTCCTTGCGGGGCTGCTTATCCTGGGTGGTGTGCAGGGCTGGTGGATGCAGCCGGTGCTGCAGGCCCTGGCTGAGCTGGGTGCCACCGCCACCATGGGCCTGGCCAGCATCCTGACCGCGTTCAATGACAACGCCTCCGTGACCTTCCTCTCCAGCACTGTTCCGAATCTGCCGGAGCATATCCGCTACGCCATCGTGGCCGGTGCTGTGACCGGCGGCGGTCTCACCGTGATTGCGAATGCCCCGAACCCCGCGGGTCAGGCTATTTTGGGCAAGTACTTCAAGAACGGTATCAGCGCCCTGCAGCTCTTCCTCTGGGCCGCGCTGCCCACCTTCATCATCTTCTGCCTGTATAACTTCATCTACTTCGGCAACTAAAGACTTATGTTCACAGGACTCGTGGAATGCACCGGCAAGGTGCTGGAGCGCACGCCCATAGCAGATGGTGCGCGCTATGCGGTGGAGATTCCCTTTGCGGCTGAGCTTGCACTGGGGGATTCTGTGGCGGTGAACGGCTGCTGCCTCACTGTCGATAAAGTGGAAGGTACACGCGTGGAGTTTGACCTCCTCACGCAGACCCTGCGCGTCACCAGCCTGGGGCAGCTGCAGGTGGGCTCCCTCTGTAACCTGGAGCGCGCCATGGGCGGCAACGGCCGCTTCGGCGGGCATTTCGTCATGGGGCACGTGGATACTACCGGCAGCGTCACCAGCATCACCCCGGTGGGGCAGGACCACATGGTGCGCATCGCCATCCCCCAGGAATACATGCGCTACGTTATTGACAAAGGTAGCATCGCCATCGATGGCGTCTCCCTCACCGTGGCCAATATCACCGGCCCCGCTGAGTTGGAGTTCTGGATTACCCCGCACACCTGGGAGCGCACCATCATGCACACCTACGTCCCCGGCAGCATCGTCGATATCGAGGTTGATATGATTGCCAAGTACGTAGAGAAGCTCAAAATCCGGAATTAGGATGAAGCTATATCAGCATAAAGTAAGCGAGCTTCTGAATATATTTCCGTTGTATCCAGTTCCCGACATTGAGAAATCGATGGCAGGGCATGGACTGGAGGAATATGATGATTTGTTTCCTCTTCAGGGCAGGAACTGGGTTGAGGTTTCCGGGGATGATGCCTATATGATGGCTCATTATACCTTCCCATGCTGGTTTGTACCTGCGGCCAATCTTTATTACCTGCCAGCGGTGATTGCCTATACCTATAAATATGCAGAGCAAGAGATTTCCATACCGGAAGTCAGTACCCACATGTTGAGTGTAATTACGGATAAGAAGTTAGGCATAGATTTTTCAACACTCACAGAACCACAGCGCACTGTAATCAATCAATGGGTTCAATATATTAAGGAGGTAGAGGAAAGGGAACTTGAACTTTGCAAGAGTGAAAAGTAACAGGGGCTTTTCCTGAATATGTGCTAAGCTGATACGCCGCCCGGATTGCTCCGGACGGCGTTCAGCGTCTCTATGCTATACCGTTACTCAACGGTAAAGGGGGTTGTTTGCTGCCTTTATTCGCAATCTGGGCAGCAGTTCTGGGGACCCCACTGGTCGTGGTGGCGGGGACCATCCCAGTGACCGTGGCGGGGGCCATGGTGACCGTGGAAGCCGTGGTGGTGGCGGGGGCCATGAAAACCGTGAGGACGGTGACCGCAGGGACCGCAGGGGAAGTGGTGAGGGCGGTTCTTCATGAACTCAGCCTTGGCAGCTTCGCGTTCAGCGTCAGAAATCTGGCCATCCTTATCGGAATCAAACTTCTCCATGAAGCGGGCCTTCATGGCAGCGCGGCGGGCGCTGCGAGCAGCCTGGCGTTCCTCATCATTGAGCTTACCATCCTTATCGGCATCGAACTTGGCGAGCATTTCAGCGCGTTTATCCGGGTTCATCATCGGGCGTCGGGAACCCTTGAAGCCGCGCTTCATGCTCTTTTCGAACACATCCATGACGGTATCGAGTTCTGCTTCAGAAATCTGACCATCCTTATTGGCATCAAACCTCTCCATGAACTTGGCTTTGATTATGGCGCGTTGGGCATTGCGGGCGGCATCACCAGGCTGCTCAACCTTAGCAGCTTCCGGCTGGGAATTGACTTCCTCAGCTTGCTCTTCCTCAGCCACCACCGGGCTGGGGGCTGCAGCGGGGGTAACAGGGGCAGGGGTGCAGGGCTGCACAGGTGCACCAGCGGCATTCACCGGGCATTCCTGAGCGATGAGGGGCATCGCTGCTATCAGGGCAATCAGGATGGATTTCTTCATAGCGATTGATTTCTATAGTTTATTCGTTAAGGACGGGGTGTAAAACACGAAGCACCGCCCCCTCACTATCTGAGAACGGTGCTTCATGTGAAAAATCTACATCAAGTTTTATTTTTTTGCAAAAAAATCCTTCAGAGAGTTAAAATCAGCAGCACTTGGCTCATCAGCGCGGGAAATGGCGGCCTTTTGTGCCTTAGTGATAGCAGCGGCACCCTTGGCAGCCAGCGCCAGCATCTGAGCCATTTCCTCAGCCGTGAACACGGCCTCCTCACCGCTGCCCTGTACCTCCACATACTCACCGCGCTCGGTCATGACCACGTTCATGTCCACCTCAGCATCGCGGTCCTCCACATAGCAGAGGTCGAGCAGGGGAGTACCCTGCAACTTGCCCACGGAGATAGCTGAAACGAGCTGCTTCATGGGGTTCTTTTCCAGCGCACCAGTAGCCACCAGGCGGTTCAGCGCAATTTGCAGCGCCACAGCAGCACCCGTGATACTGGCGGTGCGGGTGCCGCCATCGGCCTGCAGCACATCGCAATCCACGCAAACCGTGCGCGCACCCAAAGCCTCCAAATCCACCACCGCGCGCAGGCTGCGGCCAATCAGGCGCTGAATCTCCACCGAGCGGCCATCCACCTTGCCGCCGGAATCGCGCTTCTTGCGATCCAGCGTTGAGTAGGGGAGCATGGCATATTCTGCCGTGAGCCAGCCACCCGGCACGTGCTGCAGCTTCATCCAGCGCGGCACGTCTTCCTCAATCGTCACCGCGCAAATCACGCGTGTGTTACCAAAGCATGAAAGAACAGAAGCCGTGGCATGCGGTGCCACGCCCAACACAAACTCAAGCGGGCGCATTTCATCCAACCCGCGATTATCCTGGCGTTCCATGCCCACAGTTGTACCATATCCCCGGAATTTTCTCAATCCCAAAAATCCTGCGGGGTGAATATTGAAAATCTTGCGGGATGAAATTAAAAAATCCTGCGGGGTAAAAAATGAAAATCTTGCGGGATGGTATTGACAAATCCTGCGGGGAGATGTAAATTAAGCGTTGAGGAGGAAGGAATTCATGAAGCGTGAGAAATACCTGTCACGAGTAATCGATGAGAAGGTGCAAATGTATCTTGCCACCTTTGGAGCAGTGTGTATCGAAGGGCCGAAATGGTGTGGTAAGACCTGGACAGCGCAACATCATTGTGCAAGCTCCATTTCTCTGGGTGATCCTGCCGGTGGCTTCATGAATAAGAAACTGGCCGAAACAGACCCTGGAATCGTACTGGAAGGCGAGAAACCGCGCCTGATAGATGAATGGCAGGAGGTTCCCCCCCTGTGGGATGCCGTACGCTACGCTGTGGATGCCGGTGGAATGAAAAGTCAATACCTGCTGACAGGGTCAGCCACGCCACAGAGAAAAGGTATATTACACAGCGGCACTGGCCGTATTGCGCGGTTGAGAATGCGCCCCATGTCTCTTTATGAATCTGGAGATTCAAGCGGGCAGGTATCCCTGCAGGAGATTTGTGAGGGGCGCATAAAGTCCGCCATGACGGGTGAGGTGAATCTGAACCAGGTGATTAGGTGGGTTGTGCGCGGTGGGTGGCCTGGCAGCCTGGATCTGCCATTAAAGCAAGCTGCTGAGGTGCCTAGGGAGTACCTCCGGAATGCTTTGGAAAACGATATATACCGCATGGATGGTGTGCGGCGCGATGCCGGAAAAATACATCGTCTGCTCCGATCTCTTGCGCGCCATGAAAGCACGACTGCTACATGCAGCAAAATCACACAGGATATAAAGCAGGAGTCGGAAGAAACAATTGACCGGGAGACGGTAAACGAGTATATGGATTTGCTCGAGCGCTTGTTTCTGGTGGAAAACCAACCGGCATATAACAGCAATCTGCGCTCCAGTGTGCGTGTAAAGCAGGCACCGAAGCGTCATTTGGCTGACCCATCGCTCGCCTGTGCGTTGTTGCAGGCAACACCTGAAATGCTTCTGGGTGATCTGAATACACTCGGATTTTTGTTTGAGGCTCTGTGTGAACGGGATTTAAATATATATGCGGAGTCTTTTGGCGGTCGTCTGTTCCATTACCAGGATTATAAAAACCGGGAAGTAGATGCCGTGATAGAGCTGCCGGATGGTCGCTGGTGCGCGTTTGAAATCAAGCTCGGAGCTCAGCAGATTGACAAGGCAGCAGCTTCGCTGGTGGCTCTGCGGAATTCATTTGCCGAGCAACCAGGAGCCAAGGCTCCATCTGTCCTAGGGGTGGTGTGTGGATTATCACACGCGGCCTATCAGCGACCGGACGGCGTATTCGTGCTTCCCATCAGTGCGCTCCGGCCGTGAGTGGTTCCCCCATGACTTGCTGTAATTCTTCTTTACTCCAGTATTGTTGATTTTTTAATTGAAGAGCTAGAAATTCAGAAAAAATCTTGCCGCCTTCTATGCTGAGATGCAAATCTGTATCAGAAAACATAGAAGCATCAGGCCAGCAGCCCAGGTGAGGGTCTTTCAGGACTGGAAAGCCTTCTTTTATGAAAAAGAGCGCAGCTGCGGCATTGTTTTTTCTGTGGTTGATTGAAATGTATGCACGCGATATATACATGACTAAGGTGATGCCACGCTCATGGCAGTACCTTTTCAAATCATTCATGAAAGATTCCCAACTGTGCATAACTGGTGGCTTAAATTCCACGGGTTCATCTGAAAGTCCGGCTTGTTGTACCGTTGATAAAAAGACATTGACTCGACCTGTTTTAGATATTTCTGCATTTTTCAATGATGAATATCTGTATATGCAATCAGGGCGAGTCAGCAAGCGCATGATATGAATGGCGTAAGTTGATGAAGAGCCTCGGAATAACGATGCTATGGAATAACATGATGTAGGTATAATACCGCTCGTAAAGGGAGAAAAACCTTGCATTGTGTGGCAGAAATTAATGCCAACATGAGACATACCGTCGTGGTAAAAAGTATCATTTCCGGGTATGTAACTCACAAGCAGAGTATCGCCTTTACGTAGGAAAGGTAGGGCTATCTGTGCATTGCAACGCACTCCATTGCCTGCCTGAGCGCCGGCATTGATAGCTCGCACACCTTGTTTTTCCAACATGGTCTGGGGTTCTATGTTCATACGAACCTCTGAACCACCAGTGAATACATAACACGGCTCATGGCTTTTTCTTAACTCATAGCTCCATTTCTTGCTTATCTCAATAGTTTTTTGAAAAAATAAGCTATCCGGCCGTAGAAAGCATTCGTATACTTTATTCAAGGCATATGTACCCAGAACTGCTAACACTAAGTAAAACAGTAAACGTTTTAACATATCAGAATGCAAAATAAATGAATTGTGAGGATTGTTCGGAGTGGAGCATGCTGATTAGCAAAACAAGGATGGCGCATGCTCTTGGTGTGAGAAAAATAGCGTACGGGTGGTCATGCCTTGTCTTGGAAATATACTCAATGGCTATAATTAAAAACGAAAGAGAGATAAAAACAATGGCATGTGATCCTCTCAGTTTATTTTCATTGAGTATATCTATATAATCATTTATGTTATAACTGCTAGTGTTTAAAATAGTATTTAAGTTGCTTGCCACGATATTTATATCAGTTTCATAGAAGAACATCCATATAAACATCATGGTAATCATGGTTATGCCCCATCCGATAAACGAAGGAAAGTTTAGGTTGAGATTTCGAAATAATCGATGGATGACCATGGTAATACCTGCCAGTCCACCCCATATGATGAAATTCCATCCTGCACCATGCCATATACCCGATACAAGGAACATGAAAATGATATTGAACCACCAGAAACGAGTTCTGCTTCCCCCGAGAGAGAAATAAATATAATCTCTGAACCAGAGGGTGAGGGAAATATGCCATTTACGCCAGAATTCGGTTACGTTTCTGGTAGTATATGGACTCATGAAATTCAAAGTAATGTTCACACCGAGACATTTAGCAACGCCATAGGCAGAAAGACCATATCCGGCAAAGTCGAAATAAATTCGAAAGCCAAATGCAATGTTATTGACCCATACCTGAAACGCATTATCACCAGCATACCCGATATGCATACCTACAGCCAGATTATCAGCAAGTGATAATTTGAAAAAGAGTCCCAATATTATATACGGAATCCCTGCTGCCAGCGAAGACGATGAAAACGCACACCGCCACGCTTGCATTTGAGGCAATAATTCGTCTTTGCGTTCAATGGGACCAGCCACAATTTGGGGGAAGAAACTACAAAAATTCATGTAGTCTATAAAAGTGGGAACCGATTGGTCCCTTCTGATGGTATCAATGCAGAAAGCTATAACCTGGAAGGTGTAAAATGATATACCAATGGGTATGACTAAATCATTGAAAGTATCCCATTGATGTCCGAATACTTCAGATGCAATAAAATGAGCATACTTGTATTGGATAAGAGGTAAAAGTAAGATGGGAATAATTACCCATAAAAATATGGTTTTTATACGTTTGTTTGATGATTGAAAGCAGCGGCACCCAATGTAGGCCAGTACAGTCACAAACAGAAAAATACCTAACGTTTTAAAACTGGCTACACAAAGCAAGGTTAGACTTAAAAAACAGAGGCTCCATTTACTGATTGTGTGTCGGATTTCATCATTGCGAAGATGCCGGCACACGATTGATATAATGCAAATGCTGGGAAGTACAATTAACCAGAATACCCAATTAGAAAAATCCATACCAATCTATTAAACGTCTGGGGCATTTTACAGAATTTGTAATCCGTAAATTATTAAATGAAATAGTTTTGTTGACAACGGATTGTTCTATCATGTTATTTATCCATGCTATAAATACAAAGGAGCAACTGCAACACAATTTATTTTGCTATTAGTACTATTTAAGAGCTTGACTTACGGATTACAAAAGCTAGAAAAACATGAAGATAGAATTAACAGAAAACGAGTTTGCAGCATTGGTCATATTAAAAAGCACTGGAATACCAGTAATAGAAGCAGCGCAAGTAGCTTGTGCTGCTTTAAAAGCAGGGCGAGGGCGTGTAAAACGGGCGCTGAAGTGCTTAGAAATGGGAGTGGAAACTCTGCGGCAGCAGGAACAAACTGTAACCTTTGAAAAGGCAGTTGCTGTGGCACTTGAAGCTCGGAGAGATAGGCGAATACGGACTGTATACGATTTTAGGTATTTTACGCGGCGGTTTATGAAGAGATGTCCGGGGTTAGGGAAGAGGAAGGTGCGAGCCATTACATCACAAGAGTGTGCAAAATACATTGAAATGGCGTTTGATACACCACGGCAACGGCAGAAAGCAAGGTTGATACTGAGTGGTGTTTTTGGAACAGCTCTGAAACAGGGCTGGTGCAGAAATAATCCTGTGTCGCAAGTAGCGGTTCCACGAATTGTGGAGACCCCCATAACTATTCTTTCAGCTGAGGAGGTAAAAGACTTGTGGTTAGCAGCTCGGGATTATAACAGTGGGAGCTGTAACGTTGCAGTAGGCATGATGCTGTATGCTGGTATACGTCCACATGAGGTGGCTCGGCTAACATGGAATCAAGTGGATATACAGGAGCGTGCGATTTATATTTTACCCCGGCATAGTAAGACGGGAGGAGCAAGGCGGGTGACAATTCACTACCCTCTGCTGAGTATTTTGCGTGAATATCAGTGTTCTGCTAGTGAAAAGATATGTCCTCCGGGCTGGGTGAACCATTGGAAAAAGTTGCGACAGGCTGCTGGATGGAAAGGGGATAAACGTTGGCAACAAGATGTATTACGCCATACTTTTGCAAGTTATCACCTGAGTTATTTCCGCAGTTATGATTTGTTGCAAGTGGAGATAGGACATCGAGATACAGCACTACTGCGTACCAGATATCTGGATCAGCGAGGCGTGCAGTCAGTTGACCGATTCTGGACCGAATTACCAGGCTGAAAAAGCATTACTGCTCGTTGTTTTTCGCCCGGTCTTTTTCAATTTTTTCCAGCACAGGCTTATAACTGGCCTCCATCCCGGAGCCACCGCCAGCCTGGTAGCCATCGTAGCGGATAGCCTTGTAACGGTAAGTATTGAAATCCCAGAAAGTAGGGGAAGCCTTACCGGCAGCATGCTGGGCCTCTATCTTGGAGCGGAACACGCAGGGAGCCTTCACATTGCGTTTTTTGAGGTAAGCCTTGGCGCGCTTGGCTGCATTTTCCGTGTGGCCATCCTCATTGCAGGAAAGAATAATCTGAATACCTTTCTCCCGCAGTTCGGCTTCGCGTTCAAAGAGCTTCACCCACTCCGGGTTGTTATCACCAATGATGAAGGAACAAATCAGGTAATAATCAGCCTTGGTATCAACCTTGCCACCTATCAGGCCACCCTTCTTGAGAATCTTGGCTGCCACACCCCGCTTACCCATATTCTTCTTCAGAAAAACCTCATCTGCCTTTTCCAGCATCTTCACCTGGGCAGAGCATTCCACCGGTAGCATAGAGACTCCCATTAACACGGCAGAAAAAAGGGAAAGCAGGGTCGATTTGTTCATAACGCGGGGATTCTATCACGCTGAGTGCGCGCTGTCAACGCTTTGAAGTTTCCCAATGGAGAGGGTAGCTATGTCATTGCGACATAGTCAGCCGCAGCCTCGGCGCAGCGGCGGCCATCGAGTGCGGCAGAGACGATGCCGCCGGCATAGCCGGCACCTTCACCGCAGGGGAAGAGAGCTTCTAAATCAGGGTGTTGCAGGGTGGTATCCATGCGGGGAATACGTACGGGGGAGCTGGTGCGGGTTTCGCAGCCGATGAGCAGAGCCTCCTCACCGGCAAATCCGCGGAGCTTGCGGTTGAAGAACTGCAGGCCATCGCGCATGCGCCAGCAGACACTCTGCGGAAGCAGGGCATTGAGATCCCAGCTGGTGATGCCGGGGTGGTAGGTTGTCTTGGGAAGGGTGGAGGAGACGCGGCCGGCCAGGAAGTCCACCACGCGCTGAGCCGGGGCTTTCTGCATACCACCGCCGGCCTGGCTGGTGGCAATTTCGAGAGCCTTCTGGTAGGCGATGCCGGAGAGCACACCGTGCTCTGCCAGGTAGGCATCAGTATCTTCCGGTTCCACGGTAACGACGAAGCCACTGTTGGCAAAGGGGGAGTTACGCCGGGAGAGTGACATGCCATTCACCACCACTTCATCATTTTCCGTGGCGCTGGGTACAATGAAGCCACCCGGGCACATGCAGAAGGAATGCACGCCGCGGTCCTGAATCTTGGTGGCCAGGGTGTAGCGGGCGGCGGGCAGACCCTCCGGGCGTTCCTGGCCGGGGCGCAGGTGGTACTGGGCGGCATCGATAAGGCTTTGGGGATGTTCAATGCGAACACCCACGGCAAAGGGTTTGCGTTCCAGCTTTACGCCTTCGGCATGCAGCATGCGGTAGACATCGCGTGCGCTGTGACCAGTGGCCAGGATGACGGCATCTCCGGTAAATTCACGGCCATCTGCCGTGCGGACGCCGAGCAGGCGGCGGCCATCTGCACTTTTGAGTAAGCCGCAGACACGGGTCTGGAAATGCACCTCGCCGCCGGCGGCCAGGATGCTGCCGCGCATGGCCTTGATGATGTTGGGCAGGCGGTTGGAGCCAATGTGGGGGTGGGCATCAGTCAGGATTTCGGGTGCGGCACCGTGAGCCACGAAGGTTTCGTAAATCTCCATGACTGGGCCACGCTTTGTGGCGCGTGTGAAGAGTTTGCCATCAGAGAAGGTACCGGCGCCACCCTCACCGAAGCAGTAGTTGGAGTCCTGCACCACGAACCCCTGGCAGTTGATGGGCTGTAAATCAAAACGGCGGGCAGAGACATCCTTGCCGCGTTCCAGTATCACCGGGCGCAAACCCAGCTCCAGGCAGCGAAGGGCGGCAAACAGACCGCCAGGACCACTGCCCACGATGATGATACGCTTTGCCTCAGCTGCAACGGGGGTGTAGTGCCGCTCCGGCAGGGATGCAGGGGGGAGTTCCTCATCCACGCCCACGAGCAGTCGCAATTGTTTGCAGATAGGGCGGCGGCGGGCATCAATGCTCTCTTTGATGAGGCGCATACCCATGATGCGGTAGGGGGAAATCTGCAGCTTCTGTGCAGCGGCCTTCCGGCGGGCATCTTCGCGCAGGGCGCGGTTGAGCGGCAGGTGGATATCCAGTTCCGTAATCATGGCAGGTGCAGAAAATCAGCTCAGGCAATGTTGCATGCAATATGCAGGTTCGCCCACGGCATCGCCCACTTCCACTGCCGGGATACCCGCCACGGTGGTGTGCGGGCGCACGTTGTCCAGCACCACGGAGGAAGCTGCCACCTTGGCGCATTCGCCCACCTCGACCCGGCCCAGCACCTTGGCACCGGCACCAATGAGCACGCCACTGCGTACCACCGGGTGGCGGTCACCTTCCTCCTTGCCGGTACCGCCCAGCGTTACTTCATGGAAGAGCGAGACATCATTCTCAATAATCGCCGTTTCACCCACTACGAAACCGGTGCCGTGGTCAAGCAGGATACCGCAGCCAATGCGGGCTGCCGGGTGGATATCAATGCCGAATACCTCACTACCCACACTCTGGAAGAGCAGGGCGAGCATGTAGCGCTTCTGTTTCCACAGAATGTGGGCCAGGCGGTAGGTGGCCAAGGCGTGGAAGCCTTTGAAGAACATGAGCGGTTCCAGAGCATTGTGGCAGGCGGCATCGCGGTCCACCACTGCTTTCAGGTCTGCCGCCATCATTTCCACTGCCAGGGGTTCGCTCTTCAGCAGGGAGCGGATGAGGGGTTCCAGGTCATCGCGCCCGATATCGCGACGGGAGAGTTTGCGCGCCAGACGCACGGAAACGGCCGTAGCCAGCTTGTTGCGGCTCAGAATCACATCATCCAGCAGGCCGGTGAGCTTGGGTTCCTGCTCGGCTGCCTGCTCGGCCGCTGTGTATATTTCCTCCCAGATCTTTTTTGAAAGATCCGGTTCCTGCGGCACCATTTTTTCCGGGCGTAACATGGGAGCGGGTGGGGGAAGTGACTTAATTCACGCAGCAATCGCGCAGCATTTCATCCAGGCGGTAGGTCATTTCAGCCAGGGCTTCACGGGCGGGGGATTCCGGCAGCATCCAGAGTACTTCGCGGGCTTCCTCATTGCGGGAAAGTCCCTCCTCCACAGAAAGGTGGATGGCCTCTGCAAAGGCCTCCGTTCCGCGCAGGCGGGCGTAGTCAATCTCTTCGTGCTTCTCCACGCAGTTGCGGGTATAGGCTGCCACATCGTCACTGCTGGATTCCATCAGGAAGAACACCGGCAGGGTCAGCTTGCCCTTTTCATTATCCGTACCCAGTGTCTTACCGGCACTTTCATCGCTGCCGGTCAGGTCCAGGCAGTCATCATAAATCTGGTAGGAGATACCCAGCAGGGTACCCATGCGGTTGAGCTGCTCAATCATTTCATCATCCAGCCCTTGCAGGAAGGCAGCCCCGGCCATGGCCATGGCAAAGAGGGTGGCTGTCTTTTTGCGGATGAGTTCGTAATACTCAGCCCGGCTCATTTCCATATCCCACAAGCGGGTGGACTGCTCTACCTCGCCCTCGCATAAATCGCGCACACCCAGAGCCATACGGCGGATAAAGCGGGAATCCCCAATTTCTGCCCCCATCACCATAGCCTGGGCCAGCATGGAATCACCCAGCAGTACTGCCAGCTCATTGCCCCACAGGGCGTTTGGTGTGGGCTGGTCGCGGCGCGTCTCAGCCTTATCCAGCACATCATCATGCACCAGTGAGGCCATGTGGAGCATTTCCAGCATGGCTGCAAAGGTGGTGTGTTCTTCCTTGATACCGCCGGTGGCCGCTGCGGTGAGCAGTACCAGACCCGGCCGGATCATTTTGCCCTTACCCTTGCAGACCTGGCGCATGTAGTCCCGCATGTGGGGGGAGAAGTGCTCAGTCTGGGCATCAATGGTATCACGCACCTTCTGCAGTTCGTCCTGGACGATTCGCATGTAGGCTTTCTTGTGGCGTAATTTGCTGAAAAAAGGCAGGCTCATGAGTGAGAAGACGGGATGGTGGCTGTACAATGTGCACACCCAGCTCCGGGCAGTTTAGCAGAGAATATGAGGATTGGCAACCTTTTCCCCATATACTGCCGTGAAAATTAGCCTCCATCATGGAAATCAGTTTGACAGAATGGCTTAAATATGGCATAGAATTAATGTTGCTATGAAAAGAATTCTGATATCTCTCCTGACTTTGGGTTGTTTTGCTGCGGGTGCAGACAAGGTGACGCTGGATACCAAGCTCATCAATGCAGATGGTGAGGCATGTTCGCTGTATTCCATTCCGGATAGTGTGTTGGTGACCCTTAACAGAGCAGAAGCATACAGCACTCGTGCGCGTGAGTCCAAGATTACTTTCTTTGTGGATGTGGATGAACTTTATGGTGCCCGTAAGCTGGAAAGGGGCAAGAAGTACCGTTTGGATTCATTCTCATGGCATGGTCATCCATCTGGTTATTTCACAGGTGGTTCCCGCAAGGTTATCATCTCTAACGGTTTTGATGATATGGAGCGGCGCATGCCTGAAAGTACATCCGGTAAAGTGACCGTGCGCCAGCGTAAATCAGAGCATCCCTTCACCTTTACAGAGGGTGATATTCTGGAAATCACTCTCCAGTGGGAAGGCGACCGTGATGATATGGTAGCAGTCCGTTTTTACGATGCTCCTCCCCAGCCCGCCAAAATTGAAGGCACGTCCTTCAATCTACTTGATGAAGACAAACTGAATGATGGTGATGCCAGCCGCAATGTCTATATCAAGGCATGGCGGTATAACTGCCCGGCTATCCGGATTCGCGCCACGAAGGTGGAGGAATACGATATAGAGCAAATCGCCATGATTGGAGGCGGAATTCTGGTGGGGCTCGTGCTGCTCAAGCTGATTTTCAGCCGCAAGAAGAAAGCAAAGAAATAAATCTGCTGTTAACTTGTTGCCAGAGACAGAAAAACCTTGTTTTCATTTCTGCCTGTGATAAATTGGCGGTATGGATAAGGCAGGGTTGCGTGAATGGGTTGGCCAGCACCAGCTGGACCAGGAGCAGATAGTCTGGACGGGGAGTCCACGCCTGGTGTTTTTCCGAGGGTTGTTCTTTACCCGCACCCTTCCGGGGCTGGTCCTGCTGGGGTTGGCACTTTGGTTCTACTCAGGGGCTCCTGGCATTCCCCTGCCGGAGTGGGCCATGTTCCTGACGGAATCCTTCCCCAAGGAGATCGTGTTGCTGCTTGCCGTGCTGC
This sequence comes from Akkermansia sp., assembly GCA_045538105.1. Classification (GTDB taxonomy): domain Bacteria; phylum Verrucomicrobiota; class Verrucomicrobiia; order Verrucomicrobiales; family Akkermansiaceae; genus Akkermansia. Next base: position 17,864 of record JAZSQS010000019.1, on the reverse strand, counting down.
TTCTGGTGCTGCCCATACTCAGGGCCTACATGCTGCGGCACACGCGCTACATCATCACCACCCACCGGGTGCTCAAAGCCCGCATCTTCACTCAGCGCGTGCGCCAGTGGCCGCTGGAAGCGGTGGCCAAGGCCCGCCGTATCACCCACTCAAATGGCCTCACTACCTACCTGATTGAGGATTGGAATGACACGTCCGGGCGCCATGAACGCATTCGCCGCGGTATCTACTTTGTGACTCCGGATTTTAACGAAGCACTGCAGAAAGCCTTGCATTCCTGAATGGGACGGAATGTATAGATACTGGGATTTGGAATGTGTAGAAGGTGCGGTGCATTCTACGCACCATCATCAGCTGTAAATTTTCATGGAGGAAGTTAATAGCTTAAACTTCTGACGCTCAAATAGTAAATCGTCAATTATCAATCGACAAACCGTGAGCTCCAAAACCTTGGGGCGCGCGTGAATCAGGCTTAGTTATCAATGCGCTTGCCAAATGGGCATAAGTATGTTATAAGACGCACATGGCAGATACGTCTTTTACTGCACAGATGGCAGCCAAGCTCGGGCTGGATGAGAAATATGTGATTCCCTACGGCCACGATAAGGCCAAGGTGAGCCTGGAGGTGCTGAAGCAGAACCGCAAGCGCGGCCGCCTGATTCTGGTGAGCGCCCTGACTCCCACCCCAGCAGGTGAGGGTAAGACCACGGTTTCCATTGGTCTGGCCCAAGGATTGCAGGCAGTGGGTCAGAAAGTGTGCCTGGCGCTGCGCGAGCCTTCCATGGGGCCGGTATTTGGCCGAAAGGGTGGTGCCACGGGTGGCGGTGCTTCCAGCATCACCCCTGGTGAAAGCATTAACCTTGGCTTCACTGGTGACTTCCCCGCCATCACCGCTGCGAACAACCTGCTGGCTGCGGTGATTGATAACGCCTTGTTCTACAAAACCACCCGCCTGGATCAGAACAAGGTGACCTGGAAGCGCGTGATGGATATGAATGACCGCGCGTTGCGTAACATTGTGGTGGGCCTCAATAAGAACGGCGTACCCCGCGAAGATGGCTTTAACATTACCCCGGCTTCAGAAATCATGGCCTGTTTCTGCCTGGCAGAAGACCGCGATGACTTACGCCGCCGCATTGATAACATCGTGATTGGCTTCACGGCTGATGATGAGGCGGTTTACGCTCGTGAACTGGGGGTGACAGATGCCTTGCTGGCTATTCTGCGCGAAGCTGTGAACCCGAACCTGGTGCAGAGCCTGGAAGGCGTGCCGGCCTTTGTGCATGGCGGTCCCTTTGCCAACATTGCCCACGGTTGCAACTCCGTGATTGCCACGAAGATGGCTCTTTCCTGCGCTGATTACGCCGTGACGGAGGCTGGCTTTGCCTTTGACCTGGGTGCAGAGAAATTCCTGGATATCAAGTGCCGCCAGAGCGGGCTCTCTCCGGATGCCATCGTGATTGTGGCCACTATCCGCGCACTCAAGATGCACGGTGGCGTGGCCAAGGACGCTCTGGAAACCCCGAATGCTGAAGCTGTGCGCCGCGGCCTGGCCAACCTGGCTGCCCATATTGAAAGCGCCCGCCTCTACAAGCGCCCGGTGACCATCGCCATCAACCTTTTTGCCGCCACGGATACGGAAGAGGAAATTGCCGCCGTGAAGGAACTCTGTGCCAGCATGGGCGTGGGTTGCGCCGTGGCTGATGTCTTCGGCAAGGGCGGCACTGGCGCCACGGAGCTGGCCGAAACTGTGCTGGCTTCCATGCAATCCGAGTATGAGCCCTTTGAGTGCCTCTACGGCCTGGATTTGAGCGTGGAAGAGCGCATGGCCACCATTGCCCGCAAGATTTACGGGGCAGATGGTGTCGTGCTGACCAAGCCTGCTCAGAAGAAACTGGCTCTCATGCAGAAAAATGGTCTCACGGACCTGCCCATCTGCATGGCCAAGACCCAGAATTCCCTCTCTGACAATGCCGGTCTGCTGGGGCGTCCCAGTGGTTTTACCGTGACTGTGCGTGATTTTGAGATTGCGAACGGTGCAGGTTTCCTGGTGGCTCTCTGCGGTGATATCATGCGTATGCCTGCCCTGCCCAAGGTTCCGGCCGCCTGTGACATCAAGGTTGCGGCAGATGGTACCATCACCGGTATGAAGGGTTAATCCATCACTCATCATCATTTCAGAGCAGCTGTGCGCTACCCCGCACAGCTGCTCTTTTTTGAGCATCAGACTTTCAGGAAATAGCGAGACCTGTGAAATAAAAGAGCAACCGCTACCCACAAGGGGCAACGGTTGCTGGGTATTCACATTATCAGAAAAGCGAAAAGCAAAAAAACGCAGCGGGGAAATCCGCTGCGTCTGAGAAGAGGAAAGTTGGTGTTGGAGGATTATTTCGCCAGGGAGCGCAGGTACTCAATATAGGCCTCGCGGGCTTCACGGGGAGTGAGGGGTTTCTCTTCCTTCTTTTCTTCTTTCTGCTCAGGGTCTTTTTCACCAGGCCACACCGAGGATTGAGCCGGGTAGAGCAGGGTACCGCCGTAGCGGTTGGAGAGCATATGGGCGGCAGAGGTGCGCTTGCCGATGACGAAGCGGTTATTGGCGCGCGCACCGATGATGTTGCTCTTTGTATTCATGTAGACCAGTTCGGAGGCATTAATCTGCTGGCGCACGGCCTCACGGATGGTCGGGTTGGAGGTGTTGCTGCCCAGGCCTAGTTTGCGGGCCAGCACTTCAGCAGCATATTCATTCATCTGCTGGCGCCCGGTTACTTCAACCGCCGTGAGTTTGGCGGGAGCCATGGGCATGAGGAGCTCCACGCCGCTCTTCTTGACTGTTTTCCAGTGCAGGAAGCCATTGGGCATGATTTTGTGGATGTAGAAGTAACCGTCCTGCAGAAGGAAAGCCATGCCCTCCAGCGGGCTTCCCCAGAACACGTGCTCAGCATCATCTGCCAGTGATTCCACCACATCTGTATCAATCATGATGGCCGATTTGCGATCTGAATCCTCCATTTCCTGAATGACCGGTGAACCCAGGCCAACCAGTTCTGCAATGCGCGCAGCCGTGGCGTTCAGGCTGAACTTATGGGGACTGTCCTTCTTGGCTTCTGTGAGGAATACGGCACCAACCCTGGCCTTGTTGTGGGAAAGGAGGGCAATCTGCCAGTTGTCATGCAGCAGGCAGATGTGGTTGGCCACGGCGCTGGTGTGCCGGAAGAGTTGCTTGATTTCGGGCAGTTCCTTGACGTCCTGTGCCAGTGCTGCTTGGCCAAGTAGCACAATGGGTGTTGCCAGCAGCAGCACCCGGCGCAGGAATTGGAAGCAAGGTGTGGCCATTAGTTCTTGTATGATTTGGCAAGGCGGCGCACGTACTTGCCCATGGAAATCATCTGGGAGTCAATGCTCTGGGCAAGTTTGAACTGGTTGCGGGCGCGAATCAGGTTATGCTCCGGTTTCTCGGTGCGGAAATAGAGGTCACCATCCAGGTAATCCGTCAGGAACCGGATACCGATTTCCGTGGTGATGAGCCAGCCTGCAAAGGGCATATACTCAACTTCCTTGGTGGTCAGGAAATCGTGAGCGGCATCCAGATAGCCTTCAGCAAGAGATTCAAAGAATGGCATTTCCATGCGTACCTTGCTGAGGTCCTCCTCATCCTCCTTGGCCATGCAGGTGGCGGTACGCACCATATCACCAAAATCGTAGAGCACGGTGCCGGGCATGACGGTGTCCAGGTCAATGACGCAAACGGCATTATCCGTGTCCTCATCCAGCATCACATTGTTAATCTTGGTATCATTGTGCGTGATGCGGGTAGGCAGCTCACCGCTGGCGAGCATATCGGTAATGCGGGAGAAGCGGTTTTCCCATTTCTTGAGCAGCTCCAATTCCTCTTGGCAGTTGGCGGCGCGGCCGTGGGCATCAATCTCCACACTCTTGAGCAGGTCTGCGTAGCGCTTCGGGGTGTTGTGGAAATCAGGAATGGATTCGCGTATATCCTCCGGGTTCATATCGCAGATGAGGTCCTGGAAGGAACCAAAGGCAAAGCCCGCCTGGTAGGCCTGGCGGGTATTTTCCACCACATCGTAGGTGTGCGTGCCTTCAATGTTGTTGTAGCAGCGCCACATACCGCCTTCATCCGGCAGGACAATGTAGTTTCGCCCGCCGCGGGCAGGGAAGAGGTTGAGGGTCTGGCCGGCGGCATCGCGGCGGCGGCGCAGCAGCTTCCAGGTGATGTGGCGGGTCACTTTTTCCACATTACGCATGACCTGGGCCGGATTCTTGAATACGTATTCATTGATGCGCTGCAGGATGTAGCGGTCCTCACGGCCGTCCTCAGAGCGGTAGCAGGCGCGGTAAGTGGTGTTGATATGGCCATTGCGGAGCTCTTCACCGTAAAGGAAGTCACCGCTTACGGCAAAGAGGTCACCAATGCGGGCAATGCGCTCCGCTATAGGACCGCTTGTTAATTTTTCAGGCATGGTGCTGTTGGGTAATGGTGGAGAGAGGCAAAAGGACTGATACCTGGAGAAGAGCTTCGTTATTCCGCATCCTTCTTGTTATCGGTTAGTTGGATGGGCATCAGTTTTGGGCGTTTGAGTGTGGCATCGCGCACCACCAGGTTGATGACGGACTGACGGTCAGAAACCACAAAAGTGGAGGCTTTCAGGCGCTTGGTTTGCTTAGCTTCCTTATCATAATAGGAGAGGATGAAGGAGGCCTGCTGCCCCTTTTCGCCCTTGAAGCTCCAGCTGTTGTTGGCGCAGATGCCGTCCTCACGGCGGAAAATACCCACTTTGCTTTCCTTCTTATCTGAAAAGTCCGGCTTGGTTGCCACGGTAATTTGCAGAGGGTAGGCGGAAAGGTTGATGATATGCATACCCTTGCGCGGGAAATCAGCCTCGTTGAGGAAGACGGAGGCAGTCTTCTTGATGTCCTGGTTCGGGGAAAGGATGCACAGTGCCTTGCTGCTGATGTTGGTGGGAACGGATACTGAGAACAGGGGAGGAGGCAGCTTGGCAGCAGCCTGTTCCTTTGCGTCCATGCCAGTGCTGGGCTGCGGGTTTTCCTTCCAGAATTGCACCACGCCACCAACGGGCTTGACGCGGTCACTCGGTGTGCGGGAACCCAGGTACACGGCCTTGAAGGTCTTGCCGCTGCGCACGTAGAGCGGGCTGGGAATGTTGATTCCGGCAGGTGAGCAGACTACAAAGCGTACGCCGGTCTTGGGGGCGGCAGCTTCATCTGCAGCGGCTCCGCTGGCTGAAGTGGCGGCGCGGGCTGCACGTGAGCGGCGTCCCTGGGCATCAGCAGGTGTTATAATGGCAACGGCAGCGGCGCAAATAAGCAGAATAGAGAAAATCTTCTTCATGATTTGTAGGTAATACTGCCCAGATAGTAGCAAGCCCCAGATGCTAAATCAAGCCGAAAATAGGTTCCTGGCTTGTGGATGTAAGATTTTTTTGATGCTGGGCTTGCCATCTGTGAGGTATGGCGCGCGCCGGGCTGGTTATCCGCGCACGGAAACGGATTGACTTGGGGGAAGTTTTCTGGTGTAATGGGCGCGTGCCTGCGGAGAGAGCCAGTTATGTTTTTTTTGGAAGCGATGAAGGAGCCGCTGCTTCTGCCGCTGCTGCTGCCTACGCCCGCCTGGCTGAGGGGTCTGATGGCTGGGGAAATGAGATGATTGATGGCTCTGCCGCCACGGTGGATGAGGCGGTGGAGATAGTGGGGCGCACGATTTCCGGCCTGCAGATGATGAATATGTTTGGCGGTCGCAAGGTTATCTGGCTCAAGGGGGCGAATTTCATGGCTGATACTCCGCAGGGAGCCCGCAGCGAGGCGGTGCAGCAGGCGCTGGAGGAACTGGTGGAAACGCTCGCCAACCTGCCGGAGGAGACTTTCTTTGTGCTCTCTGCTGCTGAAATGGATAAGCGCCGTAGTTTTTTCAAGAAACTGGGAGCCGCAGCAGAGGTGAAGGAATTTTCCAAGATTGATATCACCAAACCCGGTTGGGAGGGTGAGCTCTCCGGCCTCACGCTGCGTATGGCCAAACCACTGGGGCTGGGCTTTGATAATGCAGCTCTGGATTTATTCATCCACCGGGTGAATGAAAGCACCCGCCAGATTGCCAATGAGCTTGCCAAGCTGGATGTGTACCTGGGGTCGGAACGCCGCCAGGTGACGGCGGAGGATGTGGAGCTCATGGTGGCGGTTTCGCGCAATGGCGTGGTGTTTGAGATTTCACGCGCTATCGAGAGTGGTAATTCCCGCCTGGCGGTGCGCCTGGTCAATGAGCAGCTGGAGCATGGGGAGCAGGGGGTCTCCATCATGCGCGCCGCCATTGTTCCCACGGTGCGCCAGCGTTTCTGCGCCCGCCTGCTCATCGACACCTACAAGCCCGATACCGGGAACTACCGCGCGTTTGATGCCGCCTTGAACCATTTGCCGGCAGAAGGGCGCAAGCTGCTCCCCCTCAAGAAGGATGGTACACCGAATACCTATGGCCTTTTCAATGCTGCGCGCACCGTGGGTAAGCTGAGCCTCCGCAAGGCCCGGCGCGATTTGCAGGCTTGCGCCGCGGCAGATAAAGCCCTGGTTTCCAGTGGGCTGGATGCTCGCGATATTCTGCACAAACTCATTGTCACCCTTACCACGGCATGAGCTCGCTCGTTCCCACAGTGTTTGATGTGCTCGTGATTGGTGCGGGGCATGCTGGTATTGAGGCAGCCCTGGCGGCCACCCGCATGGGCGGCTGCGTGGCGCTTCTCACGCATGACCTGGATACCGTGGGGCAGATGAGCTGCAATCCTGCCATCGGTGGGCTGGCCAAGGGACACATGGTGCGGGAAATTGATGCTCTCGGTGGTGCCATGGCGCTCAACACGGATGCCACAGCCCTTCAGTTCCGCATGCTGAACGCCTCCAAGGGTCCCAGTGTGCGCGCCCCCCGCGCCCAGTGCGATAAGAGTGCTTACCGCACCCGCATGAAATGGGTGCTGGAAACCACCCCCGGTCTGCAGCTTTTCCAGGGGGATGTGCACGAAATCGTGGTGGAGCAGGGGCGCGTGGTCGGGGTCACTACCACCTGGGGACAGCGCTTTGCTGCCAGGAGTGTGGTACTTTGCAGTGGTACCTTCATGCGAGGGTTGCTGCATGTGGGCATGGATCATCTGCCGGGTGGTCGCCTGGGTGGCGCACCCAGTGGCATTTCTGCCAGTCTGGAGAAACTGGGCTTTCCGCTGCAGCGTTTCAAGACCGGTACATCCCCGCGCATCCTGGGTAGCAGTATTGATTTTTCTTCGCTGGAGATGCAGCCGGGTGATTCTCCCCCGCCGCTGTTCAGCTTTCGTTCCCGCCAGCTGCTCAGCAGCAGCTCGGAACCCCACTGCACCCTCAACCACTTTGCAGATGCAGACTTTGAATTGCAGCAGCTCTCCTGCGGCATCACCTACACGCACACGGGCACGCACGATATCATTCGCCGCAACCTGGAGCACAGCCCGCTCTTCGGCGGCGTGATTGAGGGCACCGGACCGCGCTACTGCCCCAGTATTGAGGATAAGGTGGTGCGTTTTGCAGATAAGGAACGTCACCAGATTTTCATTGAGCCGGAGGGTCGCAGCACGGATGAGTACTACCTCAACGGCCTTTCCAGCAGCCTTCCTTATTTTGTGCAGCTGGATATTGTGCACTCCATCCCGGGTTTGGAAAAAGCCCAGCTCATTCGCCCCGGCTATGCCGTGGAGTATGATTTTGTACCCCCCACCGAACTGCACCCCACCTTGGAGACAAAACGCGTGCGCGGTCTCTACTTTGCCGGGCAGATTAATGGCACTAGCGGATATGAGGAGGCTGCTGGTCAGGGTCTGCTGGCAGGGGCAAATGCCATGTTGGCCCTGCAGGGGCTGGAGCCGCTCATCCTCCGCCGCGACCAGGCCTACCTGGGCGTTATGGTCGATGATCTCGTGACCCGCGGCACAGATGAACCCTATCGCATGTTCACCAGCCGGGCAGAGATGCGTCTCCTCCTCCGCCAGGATAATGCCGATTTGCGTCTCACGCCGCTCGCCGCTCGCCTGGGACTCGTGAGCCAGCAACAAGGAGAGGCTGCCTGCCAGCGTCAGACTGCCATTGAACAAGGCGTGGAGCGCGCCCGCCACCAGCGTGTGGAAGGCATTTCGCTGGAGCTTTGGCTCCGCCGTCCGGGGAATGATTGGCACCAGCTCCCCGAACCCCTCCGCTCCCAGTACCCGGCTGAACTCTGGGAACCCATCGCCATGGAAATTGCTTATGCTGGCCATATTGACCGCATGCGCGTGGCTGCAGCGCGCCTCCAGCGCCAGGAGGATAAGAAAATTCCCCCCTCCATCGACTATGAAGCCATACCGGCCATGAAGACAGAAGCCCGCCAGCGCCTCGCCCGCGTGCGTCCCGGTACTATCGGCCAGGCTTCCCGCATTCCCGGAATCACGCCGGCTGATATTGCCCTGCTTCTGGTCTGGATTCAAAAACATTGATGGTGAATAGTGAATAAGCTATATCGAATGGTTTGCGCGTTTGCGGTGTAGCGTGCAGAGGAGGTGTTTTTCCGCAAAAAAATGCAAAAAAATCAGGATTTGGCTTGACGCCGTGGGATAAAGCGTATATACTCCCGCCGTTCCAAGAACACAGGGCTATGGTGTAATTGGCAACACATCGGTTTCTGGCACCGCTATTCGGGGTTCGAGTCCCTGTAGCCCTACTCAAGAAAGCTCACAACTCTCCGTTGTGGGCTTTTTGCATCCCACACCCCTCATACCCCTGTACGCATCATATGAAGGACACCTTCACACAGGCTATTCGCCTCGGGCTGGCCATGCTTATTTTGGCCATCGTGCTGGGCTGGGCAGACGCCATCATCTTTGCCCCTCGCCGCCAACCCGTCTGCGTGCAGGAAAAATTGCCCCATGGCCGCATTTGCCCAGAAACGCTGGCTGCGCGTTACGGTAACCGCGTGGTCTGGGTTGATGCCCGCAGCCAGGGTGATTTTGAGCTCAACCACCTCATGTTCCCGGACAACCGCATGTTCCCCATCCGCAAGGGGGCTGACATGCCCCAGCAGATTGATGCTGCCATTGGCCGCATGATTGAGGCGGCTGAAAAGGATGAATGCATCGTGGTCTTTTGCGCGGCTGCCTGCACCGCTTCTGAGGAAATTGCCACTGAGCTCCGCGAGCTTGGCCTCATTGATGCTCCCATCTATACCCTCCAGGGTGGATGGGATGCCCTGAAAGCTGCCGGCATGGCTGCTGAGTGAATGGAATATTCCACCACCGTCCTCTTTATCTCAATTCATCTTGCGCTCCAAGGGTAGAACGACTGAAAAAAACTTTGACTCCCCAGCGATATTTGGGGTTTTTGATTAAAAAATTCGTTTTTCATGTTTTCTGCTTGCTTTGCGGGGGGTGATTGGCTATGATGGTAGAGTATTATATTGGGTGGACTGTCTCTACCCGCATGAATTCGATTTTACCTCCAAATACAAACTTATGAAATTACACCTCCCGAAATTACTCCGCAATGCCGTGCTCGCCTGCATCACAGCCGTAGTCGGTATTTCTACTACAGTTGGGACTGCCGCATTGACTGGTGGCGTTCTTACTTTTGTTATGACAGCACCGCAGGTCATGGCTGATTATACCTGGATTGGTGGCACGGGTACTGCAACTCCCAAGACTCAGGCAGACTGGGATACTGCTTCCAATTGGGAGTTGGGAGGAGAAAGCTTCAATACCAGCGGAAAGGGACCGGGTACGCCCAATTCCAATTTGTGGGAGCTCATCAAGATTAATGGAGGCACTGAAGGGGTGCAGATTGGCAGCGCGGATGCCCGAATCGGCCTGGAAGGCTGGAAGCCCCGCCTGCGCCTGGACAGCAATGCCTCGCTCTATGCCAATATCAACAAGTTCCAGGACACCAGTACATTCACCGTCATCAATGATTCTATGCTGAACCTGACCCATATGGGTGGGCAGTTCAAGGCAGCTACCTTCAACGTTGGTGCCGGCAGTAGCATTGTGCTGAACCTGACCACGTCATTTGGCAATGCGATGCAGACGATTAACCTGAATGCCGCCGATGCTACGATGACCATTGCCCATACGGGGGAATTGGGTACTCTGACGGGGCCTGTCACGGTGAATGCCTCTCTGGCTGATATCGATGAAGGCACCCTGGGCGTTCAGAATGTGGGTCTGATTCTTGACAACGTGGCCATCTCTGGCGAGCTGACCTTCAACTTCGGTGCTGAGTGGACTCTGTCTGAAACGGAAATTACGGAGGCTAACAAGGCCGAAAATGAAGGTAAGTACTACGTGTACGCTGAGGAGGGCGTGTACAAGGTGGTATATTCCCAGCGCAGTGGTCCCGCCTGGCATGGTGGTGCTCTTTCCTGGGGCACTGATACGGTGTTCTCTAATGACTATTCGTACACGGCAGGCTGTGACCTGGCATTCTCCAAGACTGATGCCGAGGTGACGGTTGTGGCTGATGTTCAGGCCGGACTCATCAAGGTGAAGGACGGCATCAAGGTCAGCATTGGCGGTGAACATACGCTCACGGCTGAGTCGGTCAGCCTGGGTGCCAATGCCCAACTGAGCATCCTCAATGCTTCTGCCGTTTCTCTGGGGACTGTTTCCATGAAGGACGGCGGCCAGCTGAATATCGCCACAGGTGGCGAGACTACCGTGCAGGATGTGCTGGGTTCTGCCACCTGGACTGGTGGCGCCATTGGCGTGACGAACGGCACCACGGTTTCTCTTGCTGATGCTGTGCTAAATGATTCGAACATCGTAGTGGATGCTTCAACCCTCAAGGTGAGCAATGTCGGCTCCAGTTCGGTCTACCTTGCTGGTGATGTAAAACTGCAGAATAATGCAGTGATGGAGTTTGTAGAAGGTGCTGGATCCGATGGCTTTAACTACGGTAATGCCAATAAGATTGAAATCCTGGGCAATTCTGAACTCAGAGCCAACAACAACCGCTTGTCTCTGCAGGCATCAGATGAAATCATCCTGAATAATGGTAAGATTACTGGTACGGGGGATTCCCATGGCGTGCTCGATTTCATTGAGGGCGGAGCCGTTGTGGTTTCGAATGGTACCAGCAGTATCGAGGGTTCCATTCGTCTTCGCATTTCGGGTGCCACAACCACGTTCCAGGTGGATTCCGGTACCCTGACTATCAGTGATTTCAAGTCATCCAATGGTAATCTGGCCAAGACGGGTACGGGAACCATGGTTATCTCCGGCGCCACGAATTATGCCGGCACCACCACCGTGATGGCAGGTGAACTGATTCTCCAGGCCACGGGTAATACCGGCAAGGGTGCCATTACCCTGGGTGCTGGTGGTACCCTGACCATTGCTGAGTCTGCCAACCAGGCCATCGGTACCACCATCAGTGGTGCGGGTACACTGAACCTGAACGGCACCTTGACAATTGACCTTGCTTCCTACTCCACGCTGGCCGCTTCCGGTGGTACTTACAGTGATGGTGACAACGGTTATGCTGAAGGCTTGCTCGTGGCCAGTGTGGGTACAGTGAACAAGGGCAGCACCGGTAGCGTTGTGGTGATTGATGGTGAAACCACGAATACCTACACCAGCGCCGATATCACTGTTTCCGGCGGTAATATGTATGTGGGCTCCGGTGATGGCACCTACTTCATCAACACAGATGTGACCTATGATGCCGCCAAACTAGGTGAGGTGACCAGCTTCTGCCTGACTTCCGGTGCCACATTCCGCACGGCAGATGCCTCCGTGCTGGCTAAGACCACTTCTACGGACGCGACCAGCACCTTGTATCTGAATAGTCCGGGCTCTGTTATGGAGACAAGTGCCACGGCCTCAACATACAAAGGAAACGTGGTCATTACCTCTGGCACTGAGGTGAAGGTGATGCACAAACAGGCTTTGGGTGTCGAGTATACCAGTAACGCCACACAGACTGTCACAGTTGAGAATGGGGCTGTGCTTGATGTGAATGGTATAGCTGATATCTACCACCACGTTGTACTGGAGCAGGGGGCAACGTTTGCCAATAAGGGTGCAGCTGTTGGCGTCGGTAGCAAGCAGAATCCGCGTGTGTCCCTCAATGGTGATGCAACCATTTATGCCAACGCCGAATATGGTATCGTAGGTGCTGGTTATGGTGCGACCTCTCTGTCCCTCAATGGTCATACCTTGACCAAGACGGGAGGAGCTATCTTCAATTTGTGGAATACGACCCTGAACGCCGGTGTTATCGATATTCAGGAAGGGACGCTGCGTTTAGGTGTTAACCTGGCAGGTTCCGATTCGGTAGATTTGACCATGAATGCAGGAACTGTCATGGACTTTGCAAATAAGAGTGGTGATGCAACCCTTTCCAAGAGCTGGAATAGCCTGGTTACCTATGGAAGTGCGTCTGCTGGTGCCGTGCAACTGAACCAGATTGAAGGTGTGGCGCTGACCATTACCAACGGAACGCAAGCTGCAACCAAGCTTAACAAGACAGGTGCTGGTTCCCTGACTTTGAGCGGTACAAATGCCCTTGGCGGTGGTCTTACCGTGTCGGCCGGTACGCTGACCCTGAATGGCGCCACCACCCTGGGTGGAACGGTTACTATTGAAAGCGGCGCCACTCTTGCTCTGGGTGAGAACGTGACCGTTACGCTTTCTTCTCTGGCCGGGTTCACGGCAAGCGGCACTACCCTCCCCACCACGAATGGTCTGCAGAGTGCTTCCACTTATAAGATTGTTGACAACAAGAACGAAAACAATGCCAACAACGGTCTGACTTCCGTTGTTTACAATGGTAAGACCTGTACGGTGGATGCCACGGGCAATATTTCTGCCGGTGCCAAGATTTACTATGCTGTGGAGGCTGGTGATGACAAGGTGGTGACTGTGGCAGGTACTGAAGGCACGGCTGATACTGCTAATGCCACGGAGTTCTACGTAGGCGAAAACGGCACGCTTAAGATTGCCGGCAATGCTAGTGACTCCCTGACTGCCGATCAGGTTCTGGCTACGACAACTGGTGATGGTACAATTGTTCTGGCATCTACTGTGGGAGTTGCAACGGGTACCTCCATTCAGTTTGCAGGCAAGCTCTCCATTGCCACCGGAGGCGTGCTGAACTTCAATCCCAGCAAGGGTGCGGCTGCTGATATGACTCAGGTGACCGCTGTGGAATTTGACGGCGGTACGGTAAATTACAATGCTGCCCCGGATGTATGGAACTCTGTTTCCGTTACCACGAACGGTGGTACCATGAACATCCAGGATCACCCGGATAGTAACACAACCCCCATTCAATTTACCGGTGTGACCTCCCTGGCTGGGGATTTGACCATCAATACAACGTGGAAGTCCTACCTTAACATAGAGCAGCTTACTGGTGCTGGTGACCTCATCCTGTCCTCCACCGCTGGTAATACAGACGGTCTGGGTGCAAATGCGGTTATTGGTGTGAAGGATGGCTTTGCCGGTGATATTGATATCCGCGGCAAGGCTGCCAACATCCAGCATGTGACCGTGGATGTGGCTAGTGGCTATACGCTGGCTGCCTCTCGCATCATCATCAATGATGCCGCAGGTGTAGATGTGAAGCTCTCAGGTTCCGGCACCTATACCAATGGTGATTCCCTGGCTTTGGCTGGGGGTATCTCCCTGGCAGATGGCTGGAATGGCACAGTGGCTGTGACCGGTGCCAACGTGACCAGCACGGTGGATGCCAGCTCCCTGACCAATAGTGCTTCCACGCTGGCTCTCAACGGTTTGACCGTGGCAGATGGCGCTGCCCTGACTCTGGATGGCAAGGTGAATCTGGGTGGCACGGTGACCACCGCTGAAAGCCTGGTGAACAACGGTTCCATTACCTTTGGTTCTGACCTGGTGCTTGACCTGACCACCCTGATTGCGAATGATAAGGTGGCTGGCACAGGCGCAGACCAGTACAAGGTGACCCTGCTGACGGGTACGGGTACTTCCAACCTGGCCAGCTTGACGGAGGCCGTGCTGAGTGATGCCACTCGAGAACTGGGTACCAACTGGGTGTTCAATGCAGATGGAACCATTTCCTTCACAGAGGCCGCCAAGGGCGCAGAGCTTACCTGGGATGCCGCAAATTCTGATTGGCAGACTGGTGGGCAGTTCGGTTCAACGGCAGCAGATGTATTCAACGCCAAGGATACGGCCATCTTCTCCACCCTTACGGAAGATGAGGCGGTGACCATTACCGGGCCCATAACCGCTGGTTCCATTAAGGTAGCTGCCGGTGCTGGCAAGACCTACACCTTCACTGCTGCTACGGGTGAAGGCGTGGTGGGTACGGTGAGTACCTCCACCCTGAGCGTGAACAGTGGTACGGCCTCATTCGGCGCCAATACCCTGGTGGTGAATGACCTTTCCACGGTGACCGTGGACCAGGGCGCAACGCTGGAACTGGCCGCCAATGCCCAAAGCGCATTCCTTAAGCTTGCAGCTGTGACCACGGGTGACGGCACGGTGAAGCTGGCGGGAGCCGACGGTTTAGGCGATGCGAGTGAAGTGCGCCTGGCTGGCATGACGGAGAGCAGCATCACCACTGCGGTGAACTTTGAAATCAGCAACAATGTGGCTATTCACGCCGGTGGTCGTGATAAGACACTCATCATTGCCAAGGGCTTTACGGTGGGTAATGAGCTCCGCATGGAATCCGGCGGTAAGGTAAAGGTGGTTGACGGTGGTAACCTGACCGCCACCACCATCAGCCTGGGTCATACTTCGGACGGAAATCCCGGTCACCTGGAGATTACCGGTGGCACGGTGAAGGCCGGTACCCTGGTCAGCACGCAAAATGATACCTTTGAGACCACCGCCAACACCTTCAAGATGAGCGGAGGTACCCTTGAACTCACCACGAATGCAGAGGTCAAGAACTTCCAGTCCACCATCACCGGTGGTACGCTCAAGGCCAGTGAGGCTGTTTCATGGGGTGTCACAGGTGCCACCATCGGCGGTGCCACGATTGAGACCGGTACCGGTACCATTACGGTGAAGGACAGCACCCTCACCGGTGCTCTGAGCAACACTGCCGGTAACCTGGCTTTCGCAGGTACCATCAACCTGGATACCACCAATTACACGCCTGCCTCCACCACCAGCCTGGGCTACAGTGATGGTGACAATGGCTACGAACGCACTGATGCCAACTACCAGGTTTCCGTGGCTGATAAGACCACTCTCACCGGCGATGTGACCTGGAAGGTGAATGATTCCACCACCGGCGTGAGCTACAATGCCGGTGTGGTGACTGTGGCAGGTACTGAAGGCACGAAGTACTACATCAACTCTGGCACCGGCAAGTACTCGGATATCAACCGCACCAATGGTGCCGGCCAGGCTATGACCGCCATTGTACTGAAGGGTACGGGTGGCTTTAACTTGGATGATAACCTGGCCACAGGTGAGAGCATTGAGGTTGCCTACACGGGTTCCAGCGTTATCGATATTGCCGGGGGTAAGACGCTGGCAGCCAGCCAGGTAACGGGTACCGATGCTGATTCTGAGGTGCGTCTGCATGGCTCCGGTACCTATGCCCTGGGTGATTCTACCGCCATGGGCACGGGTGTGGTTCTCGGTGCTGATTGGCAGGGTACGGTGCAGAGCTCCGTTTCCTCCATCACCTCTGATACGACCCTGGCTCTGGGCAACAAGGTGGCCTTCTCTGCTGAGACGCTCGCCCTGGGTGGCATCCTGACGGCTGGTGATTCCACCGCCCTCACCATGAATGCCCTGAGCTTCTCCAGCGTGGGTGATTCTGAAGGTGTAGCCCGCCTGACAGGTTCCAGTCTCACGCTGACTTCCATCGCCGTGACCAGTGAGGCCCTCTCCGGGCTGACCACGGGTACCTGGACTCTCGTGCACGTGGGTACGCTCACTGGCGTGACCGCCATTGAGGAGATTGCCGGTGCTGGTGTGGACAACCTGTACAAGTACACCTTCACGGTGGAAAACGGCGTTGTCACCATGACGGGTGAGGTGAATGGTCTGGTGTGGGGCTCCAATGATGCCGATTTCGGCGCAAATAAGGAGCAGAGCTGGGGTTCCAGCACCACCAGTGAAACCAACGTGGTGTTCAATGGCCAGTGCAGCTCCACGGATGATACCTCCGCCGGTACGGTGAACGTGGATTCCAATGGTGTTGTCGTGAAGGACGTGACCATCACGCAGGATAGCACCCTGGCTGACGCTCAGGATTCATACACCCTCACGGGTGGTGATATTGAGGCTGAAGGCTCCCTCACGGTGCTGAAGGATACCTCCCTGACCGTGAAGAACAACAGCACCTTCAAGGCCGGTGTAGAGGTGGAGAACGGCTCCCTGACCGTGGGTGAGACGGGCTCCCTGACCGTGGGTACGGATACCGCTGCCGCTGATATGAAGGTGGATGCCACCAATGGCAGCCTGACCGTGAGCGCCGGTGCCTCCGTGACCGTGACTGGTAAACTGAGCGTGGATACCATCGAAGTGGCCAAGCTCGACAGCACCAAGGACGTCATGATTTCCGCCAATGAAATTGCAGCTGCTACGGATGGTGGCAAGATTACCATTGACCTGGTGGATGCCATCCTGGATAGCGTGACCACGGGTACCTACAGCCTGATTAAGTATGCTACGGGTGCTGAGATTGTGCTGAACAGCGCAGACGAGCAGGCCATTCTGAAGAAGGGTTACTGGGTCACCATGGGTGCAACCTCTACCTTTGCCCTGCGTAATGCCACCACCACTTACGGTATGAATGTATCTGATGATGACGTCACCTGGAATGTGGGTGATACCGCAGCAGATAACCGCCTGACGGTGCTGAACCAGAACGGTATGCTTCTGAGCGCTGATATGCTCAACGAAGTGGACATCGTGAAGGTGAAGGGCAGCAAGAGCATTGATTTGACCACCAGCGGCGCTAACTTCGATGGCGAGGTGAAGCTCAACAAGCTCACCGCAGATGGCACGGGTGCAGCCCTGGCCATTAAGGGTGATGGTGCCACCAAGGATACGGTCAGCATCACTTCCGCAGATGGTGGTTACACCGGCAGCGTGAAGCTCAATGGTGTGACGGCACAGCTCGGCACAACGGCTGCCCCGGTGAAGGGTGCTACCGTGGTGGTTGAGGGTGATACCGTGGTGCTCAATGGCGCCCTGGAGGATGGTACGCTGGTGGTAGACCAGGGTGCCGCCCTGACTGGCAATGCCCTGACGGTCAAGAATTCCACAGTGGGTATCAACATTGGTGCTGCAGGCAGCGTGCTTGCTAACTCTGATGTGGAGAAGATTATGAAGGATGGCCTGGCCAAGATTGAGGGTATCACTACAGATGATACCAACAAGCTGGCCGTGGGTTCCTACTCTGATGCAACTGGTTTCCAGGCCTCCACTGCCTATGACAAGTACTTCACCAATATGACTGTGGATAACGGTGTGGTGCGTGTGTCCCGCAACACCAGCTACTATAGCAGCAAGCTCCGCGGTCTTACCAAGAACGGTAAGGCAGGTATGACCCTGGCAGATGCCGTCCTGCTGAAGCTCAACCCGCAGGGTGCAGAAACCGCCACCCTGGCACCCGGTTCACGCGCCGCAGCTCCTGCCCCGGCCCCTGCAAGCGGTCTTGCCAAGGTACTGGACCAGCTCGATGTGCTGGTGGCTTCTGGCAATACTGCCGCTGCTGATGAACTGGGCGCTGCCCTGGCTGGTGCCAGCACCGCCGTGCTGGGCTCTGCCGTGAGCAGTGATGTGGAACGCCAGCTCAAGGCTATCCGCAACCGCACCACCACCATGGGTGTGGACCAGGGCGTGATT
>JAZSQS010000012.1:0-65992 GCA_045538105.1 Akkermansia sp. | reverse complement strand
AATCACGCCCTGGTCCACACCCATGGTGGTGGTGCGGTTGCGGATAGCCTTGAGCTGGCGTTCCACATCACTGCTCACGGCAGAGCCCAGCACGGCGGTGCTGGCACCAGCCAGGGCAGCGCCCAGTTCATCAGCAGCGGCCGTATTGCCGGAAGCCACCAGTTCATCCAGTTCGTCCAAAGCTTTGGCAAGACCACTTGCAGGAGCCGTAGCGGCTCTGGCACGGGCAAACAGAGCCGGAGTGGCAGCCTTGGCGGCGCCCTGCGGATTAATCTTCACCAGAACGGCGTCAGCCAGATTCATACCTGCCTTACCGTTCTTGGTAAGACCGCCGAGCTTGCTGCTGTAGTAGCTGGTGTTGCGGAGCAGGCGGAGCATATTGCCATCTGCCTGGATACCGCTGTAATACTTGCTGAATACCGGGGCATCAAACTGGACATTCAGAGGGCCAGTGGTTTCAATGGTTGACTGCCCCAGCGTTTCCGGCACGCTCTGCAGCACCATGCTGCCATCATCAACCGCGCCCTTAATGACCAGGGTTGTGCCATCGAGAGTCAGTTTCTGCCCCTTCAGCAATGCGGCCGTCCCCGAAGCCAGCTCCTCAGGCGTCATCTTGATTTCCAGGGAACCTCCCTTCATGGAGGAAGCTTCCTCCAGGGTGAGGGCAGCTCCATTGGAACGGTCCAGCACTACATTGGCACCCGTAGTCTTGATGGCATCCATGGTGGCATCCGCAGCGTAGGAAAGTGTTGCCGTGCCAGAAGCGCCGCTCACTGTCAGCCCCGAAGCGGGAGCCAAAGTCTGAGCACCGCCAGCCATCTGCACTTCTGCATCCGCGTAACCGCCTGCATAATTCCCCCCCGTGCCGGTGATGCTCACCTTGCCAGTCAGGCGTCCGGCTGTGGACGTTCCGCTCATGAGCTTCTTGGTGCTGACCGTTGCGGAGCTATCAACCTTCAGCGTACCGGAAGTAATAGTGAGTTCATCCGTACTCAGAGTCCCCTGCTGGAACGTGGTCGTATCAGAAACAGAGGTGTCTGCCGCGTTTGTATCAACCTCCACCGTCTTGGCCACGGCGTTATCACCCAGGGTCACCGTAGAAACCACTGCCGTTTCAAACTTGGCATGCAGTTCCGCCGTGGGAACCGCACCGCCATTCCAAGAGGCGGTATCAGCCCAGTTGGCATCGCCACCTGCATAGGAGCTCTGGAGAGAAGTCGTCACCAGGCTGAGCACCTTCTTATCTGAGTCCCACTTCAGTTCATACGAAGCTCTGCCATCCTCGGCCATGAAGGAGCCACTCTTGCCGTTGAGCGTCACGGCCACATCATCGGCTGCGTTTGTCAAGGTAAGGATGGTCTGGGTCAGGGTATTTGTTCCCAGAGTAGTCACCACATTGATGCCAGTGGAAGTCAGTGTGGCAGCCGTGATGCTGCTGCCGGTGCTGTTCAGGGTCAGGGTGCCATTCAATCCCAGCTCGCCGGTTACATCGAGGGTCGCATCCACCGCTGCCGTGGAACCAGCCGCCGCTGTACCCAAGGTCAAGCCTCCATTGAGAGTCAGAGCAGCAGCGGTGCTTTCACCACCCGTGAGGGTAAGTGCCTTGCTAAACGTGCTGGCAGCACCAGACTGCGAGATGGTACCTGTCTTAACCGTGTTGGTGAAGCTGACGCCTGCGGCATTATTCACAGCCAGCTGATCCACATCCACCACACCGGACATCGTTGCAGCTGAAGCTCCGTTAAAAGTCAGGTGCAATTTGTTTCCAGCCGCCTTACCGGTGTCATTCTTGATGTTGGCCTTCACGGTAGAAGACTCCATGATGACATGAACCACACCATTGTACCGACACTTGTTGATAAAGCTACCTGTCCACTGGGACACATCGCCCTGGAAATCGTAGGTTGCATGACGTCCACCCAAAGTCCATCCTTGAAACACGATATCACCAGCACCGGAGAGATTTCCCTGGATAAGTGCGCGCCGCTTCCCTTCACTAGAGTCATTAGCATTACCATTCACGATGGTGATGGCCGCTGTACCATCTGCTGCATTGGTCAGCCTGATATGAGAAGTAAAGGCATTCTCCACGTAACCGCTGGCCGTGGTATCTGCATTATTCTCCGTATTGATGTATCCCCTGAGCCCTGTTACTTCCACCGTGCTGGTGGCATTACCCAAAGGATTAAGGACATTGGTGAGGTTAAGGGCATCCCCCTGCACGTTCGTCACCTTTACCGTGCCGGCCCAGTCCTGCTCCTCGCCCAGGCTTACATTCGTACCCAGCGAAGAGCTGCCGGAAGCCAGTGTATAGGTGCCGACACCCTTGAGCTTCAAACTGGCACCCGAAGCAGAAGCATCTATAACGGAGGCAGAAACTCCATTGCCCTGCCCCAGATGTAGAACCGCCCCTGCTCCCTGCACCTCAATCTTACCCCCTTCGGCGAGCGTCAGCTCGTTGTTGACAATCAGGTTGGAACCTCCAGCCATTTCAACCTTGGCGGCATGGGTTGCAACGCCGATTCCCAGGTTACCACCCTCACCAAGAACGATGTTACCAGACACATTGAGGCTCCCGGATCCACTCACTGTGTAGGTGCCATTCTGAACCGACAGGGAAGCCAGCGATGCCGTGGAATCCAGCGCAATCATGTGGGAGGAATCAAGGCTACCGGCACCGGAAAGCACGGCAGAAACACCTGCTGAGATGGAAGGCCATGCCTGAAGCGTGCTCGCGGAGCCATCCGTGGCGGACCATGCATTGGAAGTCCAGGAGGAGCCGGAAGCTCCCTCCCAATACAAAGTAGAGGGAGGCGGTGCTATCGTATTGACCGAGATACGCATCTCAGGAGCGTAGGCAGTGGAAGCCGTTGTCTTCTGTCCATTCAGCAGCCCCCAATTTCTAACGGAATCAGTTGGCAGGGAGCCACCACTTGCTGCAAGTTGTCCGGAATAGTACTGTTGCGAAGGCACTGAGGTCTCTCCCACAACCCATGTATCATCGCTGGCTGAGGTCGTTAAATAGGCGTAATAGGTATCGCCTGAATTGAGGGTTATGGAGTCACCAAAGGAGAACACTGCATCATCTGAACCGTCAGCCTTGGTGAACACCGCTGAGGAACCAAGGTATACGTTGTTAGCATCGGTAATATACAGAATCCGGTCAGCAGCAAGGTCGTTGCTACCACGTTCCGTCAGGCAGATGGAGGTCAACGTGACCTGCTCAGTCATGGTACCACCTGTAACGGAAAAGCGGGCAACATCTGCAGCGCCCAATGTAAAGACAACACCACAGTAGCTACCACCCTGAGTACCATTATATTCCGGAACTGTGGAAAGAGTGACGGATTCTGCCCCCGCCTGTGAAACAGCCAGAACTGAAGCGAACGACACCAGCGATGCGGTACTCAAGCTCAACGTTACCACACTGGGTACTGCTGCAATGCATGCCAGGAGCGCGTGACGAAGTAATTTCGGGAGATGCAATTTCATAAGTAGGAAAAAGTAAAGTTTTGTTTTCATGAGGCGTCAACCCCAAGTCCAACACTCTTTCAGTATAACCAAACGGCTCAAGCAGCGCAAGAAAAAAAGCCCGGCCATAACAACATAAACGCAAGAAGTGCCTCTCCGCATACAGAGAGGCACTTCCGGAAAACCAAAACCTGGTGATAGTTCTTAGCGCTTGCTGAACTGGAAACGCTTGCGGGCACCGGGACGACCAGCCTTCTTGCGTTCCTTCATGCGGGAATCGCGAGTCAGCAGCCCCTGCTCACGGAGAGCAGAGCGGTACTCCTCATCAATCATGACGAGAGAGCGGGCAATTGCCAGGGAGATAGCCCCCGTCTGGCCATGCACACCACCACCGCGGCAGACGACGCGCACGTCGAACTTCTTCATGGTGTTGGTAGCATAGAAGGGCTGCAGAACGGCGTTCTGGAGGGCATCCGTGGGAAGATACTCCTCGAAGGAACGGCGGTTGATGGTAATCTTGCCGGACTTGCCTTCCTCAGCAGGGGTAAGCCATGCGTGAGCAATAGCTTCCTTGCGACGGCCAGTGGCGTTGTAGGGAGTAGTAGACATAGTCAGTGAAAATTAGGCGATGGTTACAGCTTCCGGAGTCTGAGCGGAGTGGGGGTGCTCAGAGCCAACATAAACCTTGAGGCGGCCACCCTGGGCGCGACCCTGGCGGGTGTGGGGAATCATGCCCTTCACGGCGAGTTCCACAATCATCTCAGGATGAGTCTTACGCAGCTTAGCGGGAGTGGTCACCACCTGGTTGCCCACATAGCCCGTGTAGCGGGTGTAAATCTTGGCGCGCTCCTTGTTACCCGTGAGCACAACCTTATCGGCATTCACGATGATAACATAGTCACCGCAGTCCACATGGGGGGTGAAGATAGTCTTGTTCTTACCGCGAAGCAGGTTAGCTGCCTCGACTGCAACCTGACCGAGCACCTTACCGGCAGCATCGATCACATACCACTTACGCTCAATATCCTGAGGCTTGGCAGAGAAGGTTTTCATATATTCGTTTCTTACTTATTCCAGTTTTGGCTTTCGCCATGTACCAACCCCTAAACAGGTCAGCTCGCAGAGGGTAGCACAGCACAATTTTAATGTCAACCGCATTTTGTGACTTGCTGAAACTTTTTTTCAAAAAGAGAGAAAAAGTGCTTGCCATGCGGGCTTTTCGGCATTAAACTGTGCGCGCACAAGCGGTTCATAACCAGCTGGGCAAAGCAACAAATCAAGAACGACATAATGGCAAATCCCCCTAACAACCGCGGCGGCAAGCCGCAGCAGCGCAACAATAACGGCCCGCGTCCCGCCGGCAATGCACGCCCTACCACTCCTGCTCCAAAACCCAAGAAGGTTGATGATGACGGAGAGGGCGAGATTGAGCTTGAAGGCGTGGTTTCTGCCGTACTGGCAGGTACGATGTTCCGCGTAAAGGTGGCCAATGGTCATGAGTTCCTGGCACACATTTCCGGCAAGATGCGTAAGCGTTTCATCCGACTGGTGGTGGGAGACCGCGTGCGAATCGAGGTTTCGCCGTATGACATGAGCAAGGCGCGCATCACATTCCGCCTGAACTGAGCCTGGTTTCCAGATTCTTCCCCAGCCCCACTGCCAAGCGCATTGGGGCTTTTTGTTGCCACGGCCCCCTCATGAGCCGATGCGGACCAGGGAAAGCGAAACAACCTCTTTCACGCCGGCAAGTTTCCGAAGTTGGTACGAACAGGCGCGAGCTGTGGCTCCCGTAGTAAATACATCATCCACCAGCACCAGGTGAGAGGGAAATGAAACTTTGCGTGCAAAAAAATCGGGACTCTTGCAGCGATACGCACGCATAGCATTCAGGCGGCGGCCAGCAGAAGTGAGCCGAGTCTGGCTGAGCACGCCAGTTTCACGGCGGCACAACAAATCACGCATCGGTAATCCCCGCATGCGAGCCAGGTGCGCTGCCAATTCTCCCGCCTGATTATACCCGCGCACGTATAATTTGGCAGACGTTACCGGAACAGGCACCAGTGTCCAGTGATGATGAGCCGTCAGGTGCGGCGTCTTTTCCCATAATTCGTTGAGTACCCGAGCAAGCGCACGGGCAAGATACAGAGCTCTGTGGTATTTGAACGCATAGATGAGCTGCATGGCTTCGCTCGAATGGCACAAGGCCTGGCGAGCCAGCGAAAAAGTGCGCGTCAGGCCGGTGCATTCCGGGCAGCGGTCAGCTTCTGCCAACAGCCCAGAAGCAGGAGCACCGCAATGCAGACAAATTGGCGCAGAAATACGCGGAAGCTTCCCCAGACAGGACTCGCAAACAAACTCAGCAGAAGGTTCCCCGCATAATTCACAAGTACACGGGAACAACCAGCCGAGCATAGCCAGGGCAGCGTGTATTAACGGTGGCGTGAGATAAATTCGCGAGCCACGGCCTGGTAGGCCATGGAGGCGGTTCCAAAGCGGTCATGCTCCATGATGGTACGGCCAAAACTAGGAGCTTCTGCCACCCTGACAGAACGCGGAATATGATTTTTGTACAATTTATCAGGCAGCTCCAACTGCACCTGGCGAATCACCTCATTAGCCAGCTTGGTGTTGTTGTACATGGTCATGATGATACCCTCGTGCGTCAGCCGGGAGTTAACGCCATTCTCCCGGATTTGCTCCATGATGAACAGAATCTTGGAAAGGCCTTCCAGGCTCAGGAATTCGCACTGCATGGGGGTTATCACCTCATCACAGGCACAAAGGGCAGAAGTCATCAGCACGCCCAGTGAAGGCGGTGTATCCAGAAACACATAGTCAAAGTAATTCTGCTGACGCAGGCCTGCCATGGCATCATACATGCAGGTAAGGTGCGACTCATTCTGCGTAAGCTCCACCTCCACACCAGACAAGTCCACATGAGCCGGAATGATGGAGAGATTGCGGCGGCGGGTCGGGCGCACCAAGTCCTCCAGCAGCACCTCGCCAATAAGGGCAGGATACAGACTCGCATCACTTTCCACCTCAACGCCGAGCATGGTACTGGCATTGGCTTGCGAGTCCATATCAATCAGCAGCACACGCTTTCCACGTGCAGCCAGGGCAGCAGACAGGTTGACCGCAGTTGTTGTCTTACCTACTCCACCCTTCTGGTTTGCTATGGCTATGACTTTCACGCCGGGCATTCTACCGGACACCACCTGCTTTTTCAAGCTGTATTTTGGATGCAGACACAGTGAGGGTGAAAAGTGAAGAGAGAGCGTACCGCACACCTTGACACAGGGAAAAGGCTCTGCTATCATCCCCGCCGCGGTCATGAATTATCTGGAAATCTCACTCATTGCCATGGCATTGGCAGTAGATGCCACGGTATACGCCTTTTCCTACGGACTGGTTCTGCGGCAGAAACGCTGTGCCGCTGCTCTGTGGCTGGCGCTGACCGTAGGCATTTTCCAGGCAGGCATGCCGCTGCTGGGGTACTGGAGCGGAGAGGCACTCCGCAGTGTGGTCAATACCTGGGCCCCCTGGGTGGTACTGGTCGTATTCAGCATACTGGGCGGCAGCATCATCTACAAGGCCTGGAGGGGTGGTGAGGAAGAAGAGTATGTTTCTGCCACACCCCTGGGCATGGCAGGGTTATTAGTAGTCGGGGTGGCCACCAGCATCGATGCCCTGGCCGTTGGCGCCTGCATGGCGCTTGGCAACATTGGAGGCGCGCAACTGCAGTTGGGGCTGGCTGTCAGCATCATTGGCATCATCACCTTTTTCTCTGCTCTGGCATCCTTCCACTGCGCGCGCCTGCTGCACCACCTGCCCACCCGCTGGCTGGAAACCCTCGCAGGCCTTCTGCTCATTGGTCTCGGCGTGCAGAACACCTTCTAACCCACCTCGCGGTCTTATGACCGATAGATGGGAGAAATACCAGCCTGGGTCAGAATCTGCGTAATCTGCTCTTTAGGGCGGGCGGGCCAGTGTTTGTTAGCAATCGGGCTTGCCGGGCTGGGGTGAAGCATGGTGCCCAGCACAAAATCCCGTCCCGGTAGTGCAGCCGCGGCAAGCTCAAGCTGCTTAAGGGCATACCCACCCACCCCAATGAGCACGCGGGGCTGCAGGACCTCAATCAGCCGCACCAGATGGCGCTGGCAGGCGGCATCAAGCTCTTCCACCTGGCTCTTGGGCAACTGGGTGGGGGTAATGTTGGCACCGCTCTCCCCCATCCAGATGAGAGGGCAGTAATTAGCCACATATGCTTTGCTGAAAAACGCCTCTGCCGTGCCATACATCTCCTCAAACAGCCCCCACAGGCGCCGCCCGCTCACTTCGGAACGGGGGCAGGAAAAGCCTTGCACCGGGCGTTTCGGATGCGTCTTTTCCGGGCTCCCTACAGAAGCGGTAATCCCCATCCACAGAGTGACTGCCGCTATCTCACCAAAAGGGACTCCGGTCTGAGCCATTCCGAATGGCCCGGGGTTCATTCCCAGATAAAGCACATCCTTCTGCCCGGCTCCGAACTTGCGGATATAAGCCTCATGCCCCTCCCAAGCATAATCAAGCGGATTATAGGTATACGCTACGGGCGCCTCAAACTTCAGGGCACCCACTTCACGGCTCAATTCCTTGGCTGCGGCAATAAGCTGTTCTCTCTGCATGCGCCTAGGATAACACAAAGGCCGGCAGAATGCAAAATACAAAATGCTGCACTGGAATTTCAGCGCTGCTTCCGCCTGGATGCCTCAAGGCTAAGTTCCTAAGCTTCCCAGAAAGCAGCAGCATTGCATACCCCTCACTCGCCGACTGGCAAGGCCTTTACAGCATCTCATCAGGCGCCGGCAAAAGTAGCGAAAGTCCACCAAGGTCCTCGGCCGACGATGCAACCGAGCAGCAAGAGCCTCTTCTACAGCATGCCTGAAACTCACGGTTCTCTCTTCATTCCTTAATTCCAATGCTCCCAGTGCCAGGCATCTTCTGGCTCTCGCTGGTCTCTGCGCCCGCCGCCGCCGCAAGTAATTCTTCAACACATCAAGTTGAGTTAGAGACATGATTGGGCATCCGGGTATTTCCGGATGCCCAATCAGCTTCTTCAGGCCAAAACACCTTTATTCTGCACCGGCTTCAATGCCGCAAAAAAAAGCCTGCCGCCAGAAAGCGGCAGGCGAATTAAACTGTTCTCTGAAAATCAAGCCTTACCGAAGTAGCGCTTCAAGAGACCATCGAAGCCTTTACCGTGGCGGGCTTCGTCCTTGCACATTTCATGTACGGTATCATGCACGGCATCGTAGCCCAGCTGTTTGGCGCGCTTGGCAATGGCCAGCTTGCTGTTGCAGGCTCCAAACTCGGCATCGGCGCGCATCGCCACGTTC
Source organism: Akkermansia sp. (assembly GCA_045538105.1). Lineage (GTDB taxonomy): Bacteria > Verrucomicrobiota > Verrucomicrobiia > Verrucomicrobiales > Akkermansiaceae > Akkermansia. The sequence goes on along the minus strand of JAZSQS010000012.1, from coordinate 57,143 downwards.
TTCTCCGTGCTGTCGGTAAGCACTTCGCCCAGCAGCTCGGCAAATTTGGCAGCGTGCTCTGCTTCCTCCCATGCGTAGCGGCGGAAAGCCTCCGCCACCTCAGGATAGCCCTCGCGCTCGGCCTGGCGGCTCATGGCCAGGTACATGCCCACCTCGCAGCATTCGCCCTGGAAGTGATCGCGGAGCCCCTTCACCACCTCTTCATCCAGCCCCTGGGCCACGCCCACGCGGTGCTCATCGGCATAGACCTTCTCAGCAGCTTCGTCAAGCTCTACGAAGGTATCCACCCCGCACACGGGGCATACTTCCGGCATGGTGTCGCTCTCGATTACTTCGCCGCAAACGGTGCACTGATATTTCATTGTCGTGTTTCCTTTCGTGTTGTTGTGTTGTTCGTGTCGTGTATGGGTTACCCGCTCGGCGGGAACAGGGGCAATATATCACTACCTGTTTGGTATGTCAATAGAATTTTTAGAAATATTCTAAAAATATCTTCAACCGCCTAGAGCATTTCCAAGCCTTTGCTCCGACGTGGGGCTGCGGCTTCATTCATCCAGGCCGATTCCATCTCCCCCTTCTGCCAGAACTCCATTGGACCGATTGCAGCATTTAGGATTGATTACTGAACGTTTTGGTTATAGTATCATTCGCGCCCGCCTCAACGAAAGAAAAAGACATGTCTGTCAACTTGCTTTCCTCATTAAACAGGCCAGCCAAGGCTAAAAAAACATCTCTCTACATGAACGCTAAATACATTCTTACCGCGTTGGCAACAGGATACGCAGCATTATCCACCTCCTGCTCCCACAGTACCAGCACGTCCCATAACAACAGTACCAGCACGTCCCATAAGACCGCCATCTTCCCGGCCACTGTGATTGCCGCGAAGAAAGTCACCCTCGATGCATCGAAAACAGGCAAGGGCGTTGCCTCTGGATCGATTTCAGGATGGGCAAGCTCAGCCGGGTTTATGGGACTGACATCTAGTGGAAAGCGCAATAAGCAGGCTGGCGGGCCTTGCTTCTTTTAAGCGCTTTGACACGCGGATACACAGAAAAAGCCATGAGTAACACTCAAGGCCAGCATCTTACGGTTCAGGTAGACGGAACGAACCAATACTACTCGGTAACCCAGCCTGTAACCAAGAAGGTAGGTTACATTCCCGTGGGTACCCACGGCCTCTTCTACCACGGATCGAATGAGAGCCTTTTCGTACCCGATAAGATACCCGCCTCCACCAGCAACTAAGCCCCTCCGTACCTTGAGTTGTACGAACTGAAAAAGGATAAGCCCCCCGGTACTTCCTTTACCTTTTGAATCCGATTTTCAAACCGCAGTCCCGACATGGGGCTGCGGTTTGCTGCATGCAGATTACACCAGCGGACAAAAGCTACAGGAAACCGAAAGAAAACGCGCAGACGCAACCCCTTGATAATCCAGATATGGCACCATTTCATACTTGACGGTACAACAAATTGTGCTAATCTGAGCGCATGCGATGCATACAATGCGGATACATGGATGACAAGGTAATCGACTCACGCATGTCGAAGGACGGGACGTGTATACGCCGCCGGCGCGAGTGCCTGCGCTGCAACTACCGGTACACCACCTATGAGCAGATAGAGCGCACGGAGCTGCGCGTGGTGAAACGCGATAGCCTGCATGAGGCGCTGAACCGGGAAAAGATTCTGCGCGGCATGGTGAAAGCCTGTGAAAAGCGCCCGGTAAGCATGGATCAGCTGGATATAGCCGTGGATGAGATAGTGGCCGACCTGCACCGGGATCACCAGCGGGAAGTTCCCTCCTCTGTCATTGGCATGAAGGTGATAGAAAAGTTGCAGAGCATCGACCCCGTGGCCTACATCCGCTATGTGTCCGTCTACCGCCAGTTCCGCACGGTGGATGAATTCATTGAACTAGTGCGGCGTATGGAAATCAAGACGATGCAGGATCCCCTGCAGCGCAAACTCCCGCTGGAATAAGATGATAGCGTTCAAGAACAGGCGTCCCCTGTTGCAGACCGGGCATTGCGTCATCTCTGACTACGATGCCACATGGCTGGAGGACGTGCTGCAACAAGCAGCAGATGCAGCAGGCACCACCCTACCCTTCCGGAGTGAAATAGCCAGGGCCATTCTGCTCTACCTGGAGGAAAAATGCCCACTGCACGCCGTTCCGCTGGATTATCTGTTTGGGCGCATGGCGCGAATGCTGCGGCAGGCAGGGCTGCCGCTCATAGCAGACCACCTGCGGCTGCAGACCCCGCCCGTAGTCATTAACCTGCGCGAACTGGCAGAGCAAAGTCCCCTGCCGCTCTTTTTCTACAACGAACTGGAGCAACACCTGGAACACCTGCGCCGCCTGGGGCTCACGACTTATGAGTTTGCCGGGGTGGAATCATGCAGCAAGCTGCTGGGGGATCGCCAGCGCTCCTGCCCCACCCAGCGCCGCATGCTCGATGAGCTCAACGCCTTCATTGCCTCCCACCGACAGCTTGCCAGTTAACAAGTTGAATGCACCTGTGTAAAGTCCAAGATTGCATCCCGGATTTTACACACCTTTTTCACATTGCATTTACTGCAATATGTCACAAGAAAGAAATCACGGACAATTCAATTTCATTTCCGCCTCATCAATCAGGCGGGCAACGCAGAGGGCATCGGGTACATTGAGGAATCCCCTATCCTCAGAAATACGGTGGCCATAAGTATATTCCATGACCAAATCACCGCGCCCACCGGGGCGCAGCACGCGGGCAGTGATGATACCGGGCTCCAGCGGCCAGGCATAGCGCAGCACGCCACACCACCAGTTCGCACGGAAGACGAGGATGCGGCGGTCGGTGAGCAGGTAGAGCGTGCGACGCAGCCGCCGCTGCTGCATGAAGGGGAACAGCAGCAAAAGCGGACACAGCACCGCCAGCAGGAAAAGTGGTAATGTGGCACTATTCACCACCGGCAGCTGCGGACGGCCATGCCACAGCACCCTCTCCCCCGGCAGCAGCTCTGTCTGCAAGCGTTCTTGTTCTACCGCGCTGAGCATGTAAGGAAAAAGCCCGCAGACACCTGGGCGCCTGCGGGCTGGACTAAAGGTTCATTAGTGAATGCGCTTGAGCAGCCAGGGCAGCAGCTCACTGATAGCCACACGCTCCTGCTCCATGGAATCACGGTGGCGGATGGTCACCGTGTCCTTGAGTGCGGGGTCACCTTCCTCACCCAGCGTCTCAAAGTCCACCGTGATGCAGAAGGGAGTGCCTACTTCGTCCTGGCGGCGGTAGCGGCGACCCACAGCACCGGCTTCATCATAGAACACGTTCATGAAGGGGCGCAGCTCAGCCTCAATCTCACGGGCAATACGCACCTGCTCAGCATTCTTCTTGAGCAGCGGGAAAATGGCAGCCTTGATGGGAGCCATGCGGGGGTGGAAGTGCATGACGGTGCGGATATCGCTCTTACCGTCCTTACCCAGTTCCTCTTCATCAAAAGCCTCGCAGATGACAGCCAGCACGGAGCGGTCGCAACCGGCAGAGGGTTCCACCACATGCGGGATGAAGCGCTCGCGGGTGGCCTCATCGAAGTATTCCATGGGCTTACCGGAGCCTTCCTGGTGACGGCCCAGGTCATAATCGGTACGGTAAGCGATACCCATGAGCTCCTGCACGCCGAAGGGGAACTCGTACTCCAGGTCGTACGTCTTCTTGGAGTAGAAGGCGCGCTCCTCATCCGGCACATCAAGGATGTGAATCTTATCGCGGGCAATGCCGATATTCTCGTAGAACTGGAGGCTCTTCTCCAGCCATTCATCAGTCAGGCGGAATCCGTCTTCCGCGCGGCAGAAGTACTCCACCTCCATCTGCTCGAACTCACGGGAGCGGAAGGTAAAGTTGCGCGGGTTGATTTCATTGCGGAAGGACTTACCAATCTGGGCAATGCCGAAGGGAATCTTGTTGCGGGAAGAATCGAGGATGTTCTTGTACTGGCAGAAGATGCTCTGGGCAGTCTCCGGGCGCAGCCAGCCGGTGCTGGCGGGGTCGTTCTCATCAGACGTGGCGCCGATGGTGGTCTTGAACATGAGATTGAAGGAACGCGCCTCCGTCACCAACGAGCCATTGGCCGGATTGTAGCGCACGGAATCGGTCACCACCTCGGTGCGTTCCTCGATGAGCTCCAGGTCAGCAGGCTGGGTGCCTTTGCCGGCAATCTGGCTGTAGTACTGGAACGCCCCCTTACGGGCAATCTTGGCTGACTTGTCATCCGCCCCCTCCACCAGCATGGAGAACTCTTTCTTGGTGCTCCAGGAACCATCCTTACGGGCTGCTCCCTTCCACCAGTAGGCCACACCGCTCTGGGCCGGAATCTGGTCGGCACGCAGACGCTCCTTGGTCAGCAGGCAGTCGCACAGAGGGTCGCAGAAGCCCCCCACGTGACCAGAAGCCACCAACACGGAATTATGCGTAAGGATGGAACCATCCATACCCACAATATCGGGGCGTTCCTGCACATGCACACGCCACCAGTAGTCCTTCAGATTGCGCTTGAGCTCCACGCCCAGAGGACCGTAGTCCCAGCAACCGTTAAGACCGCCGTATATCTCTGCGGCCTGAAAGATAAACCCTCTGCGCTTGCAAAGGCTGACGATTTTTTCCATCCGGACGGGATCAGTCTGTGTACGGTCTGCCATAACGCGGGGTATTCTACTATAAAAGCTCGCATTTGCAAGCAAAATCACTCGTTTTCATTGAGCCGAAGAGGCGGCTCAATGATTCAGAACAGAAACCTCCGTTTCCGGTGCAGCACCCTGAGGAATAGCCCAGACCAGCTCATGCCGGCCTGCCTCCAGCCGGTAGAGCACCAGGGCATTGAAATCCGAGCCCTTGCCGCCGCCGGCATGAACCAGGGAAGTACCCTGGCGCCCCTGGGTAATCAACTGGCTACCCTGGTAATTCTTCAAGGTGATGAGCACCGCATAAATTCCGCGCTGGGGGGCTTGAAGAACCAGGTGAGAGGCCAAGAATCCCTCCGTATTCGATGGATGCCAGCGGAGGGGGTACTTCTGGGGCGCACACTGGGCGTGACGCAGACCGGGCGTTGCCGGTCGGAACTGGCGGCGCAGATTGCGTTCCTGCCAAGCTTTCCGAATTACGCCAATCGTCACAAAAAACAACACCAGCAAACCTGCGCTCAGCCAGCTGTAAACAGCCAAGGCAGAAAGCGCCTCTCTTCCCCAGAAAAGGATACCGACCAGCGCAGCACAGAATGCCAGCGTAATTCCCAGCCCTATCTTAAACCCGAACACCATGCCGGGAAACAGGATGAAGAGAATCAGATAGCGCAAGAAAAACTTCAGGTTCAGCGGAGTACTCTGCAGCAAATCACGGCGCAAGACCTGCTCGCTCAGTCTGAGGAGCTGCTCCTGAGTGGTGTGGGCATCAATCTTCACGCGGCAGAGCCTACCACATTTCCACCCCGTCCGCAAGCGTTAATCAGCGCAAGAGTACGCGTATGGGCAACCCCTCCGGGCAATAGCAGCTGAAGCGCAACTGGTGGTACCCAGGCTCCAGCCGAAACGCCATCCGCAGTTCGGTACGTAAACCAGGCACCTGCTCCACCTCCACCAGGCAGGCCCGTTCATCAGCCTGCATGGAAACACTTGAGGCGCATTCATCCACACGGCAGACAAGCACATATACCCCCCGTTGGGGCACCTGCACCGTGAGCTCCTGGTTCTGCACCTCTGCCCCGGCCAGTTCCATATCCATACCCGGCTTCAAATCAGCGGCATACAGATTCACCGCAGTAAGATACCTGCCGTGAAGCCGATACTCCAGCACACCGCTCACGCAGGAATGAATGATGGAGATGAACCAGGAAAGCGCCCCCCATGCCAGCCAGAACCAGAGAAAGGAATCCAGGGCGTCCGGCGTTCCCCACAACCACAGCCAGGCCGCCACGGCGGCAAGCACCAGCGTGCCCAGCAGACCGGCAAACGGCCCCAGCAATGCCGCCGGCATAAACATATACAGCAAGGCATACAGCGCCACTGCCGGCAAATTGAGGGGCGTAGACGCCAGCAGCCGGTGGAGCCGTTCCTTATCGACCAGCTGTTGCAATTGCTCGCGGGTGAGATGGGGATGCAGTTTCATGGCAAAAAAGGAAAAGGCACCAACACATGCTAGCGTTGGTGCCTTCCATCAGCGGAGCGGGGGGGATTCGAACCCCCGGTACTGTTTAACGCAGTACGTCCATTTAGCAAACGGGTGCTTTCAGCCTCTCAGCCACCGCTCCAAATGCTGTGTGCCGCCAACAATACCAGCTCCCCGCACGTTCGTCAACATCTTTTTTTGTCTTTATGGTAACATTTCTCCCTTTTGCACATTTTTCAGCAAAATAATGCCATTCCTGCAGCAAGGCGATGCTATTTTCTACGGCGTCGCGCGACCATGCCACAAAGTGCCAGCAGGCTTAGTGTTGCCGTAGTCGGCTCTGGTACTACTTTGGCAATGCAAAGAGAACCATCTTCCGGGCCATTGTAGACAAGAAGGTAGTTGTTGCCGACAATGTTGCTGAAGTAAGAATTGGCCAAGACGGAATCCTTCTCCGTTATGGCTTCATATTCAGCACCATTAAGTTCCAATCCATCCACTCCTGTAAAAAGAAGCAGAGACTCACCCGCTGAAAGCGCGGTGACTCGCTCGAGCATCGAGTCAGAGAGCAGCACCCCCTCCTGAAGAGAAATGGTACTTCCCATACTCAGACCACCAGCAGCAATATCCAGATTGGTGCCAGTCGAAAGTACCAGATTGGCATAAAGTGAAGCACCTGCAGCAAAAGTAGCAGAGCCGCTGACATTCACGGTGGCTTCCGTCGTGCCATCGCCCTCATACAGCATCAGGGTTGATTCACTCAGAATCTTCAGGTCATTCAAATCGTATGTATCAGTACCGTACACATTCATACGACCTTCTTCCACAGCAACGCTGACCAAGGCATCTTGCACGTTGTTAATCTTCAGGAATCCACCCCCCTGCTTGACCAGATACCCGCGAGAAGAAACCACAGAAAGAGTGCCCGTAGCATCCAGCACCGCACCTGCATCCACGTTGTAGGTGACAGAGGCATCGTTCGTCAGGGTGACAGCGGAAGCCATGGTACTGTGACCTCCAGCGGCATGAATGGTGGCAGCATCTGCTATCGAAAGGCTGCCGCTGGCCGAAGCGGCATCCAGCACCAGGCGCCCCTTGTTCAACGAAACTGCCGCATCAAGCCCGGCAGAAGAATCCACCGCAAGCGATGCGCCCTCCTGCACATGGATGGCGGCAGCCATGTTCAAAGCGGCCTTGTGCATGAGTGTACCGCTGCCGGTGACTTCCACGCTTGTGGTTCCCAGCAGACTCAGGCTACCGGTCATATCCACGGTCACCCCCTTATCCACAAGGCGGGTCAGCTGCAGATTTTCATCTGCAACAGTAGCTGCCGTATCAATGGTGACCATGCCTTCCGCATTGGCAGAGCCCAGCGTCATTTTATTGCTGAACTTCACCGTCGAATCCGCTTCCCCTATGGCCCCCAGAGTCGCCCCGGAGGCAATATTGACAAGCAGCTCGTCTCGATGCGTTCCCCCGGCGGCGTAAAGCTGACCGCCTTCCTGTACGGAGAGCTTGGCTTTCACTCCGCCAGAAACCCAGTCATTATATGCCGAGCCTTTCAGCTCCAGTCCATCCAGCAAATTCATGCGTCCGCCATCCAGCACGTCAACATCTGCCGATTTGTAATATAGCGTCATGGCTGCATTGGAGGTCAGCGTGCCGCTTATGTTGACCTTGTTGGACCCAGCGGTTAACTGTGAATATTCGCCGCCTACAGCCAGAACAAAGTCGGAACTCGTGGTCCCGCCCTTATCCCCGGCGATAATCAGATGAGCTCCGGCAGATATAGTAAGTTCAGATTTAGCGCCTTGGGGATCTCCCGGTAACATGCAGATCCCTTTCATATACATAATACCTTCTGCTTCACTACCGCCAATGGTGAGTGTGCCGGACTGATGATTATAATAGGAATTCCGCGTATCAAGTACCGCGCCATTTTTCAGATTGATCGTGTTGTTGTTCCAGTTGCGTGTCTGTGCAGCGCTTTCAACAATACTGAGCCCGTTGATGGTGGCACTCTTGCCGCCGGTCAGGTTGAAGTTGCCGACGCTGAGTTTGCCTGTGCCTCCCAGCGTCACGTTGGTTCCACTGGGATTGAGCGTTCCCACGGTGGCATCACCGTTGAAATTGGCTGTAACATTGCTCTGGTCGAGCGTCACGGTAGTGATTTCGGTGGCACCGTTGAAATTGGAAATCGTACCATCACTTCCTGTATCGAATCCTTTCAGGCTGACGCCTCCATTCAGCTCCAGGGTACCGCCGCCCTTGCGAACCCAGATACCATCGGCTCCGGAAACATTCCCCTGAACGGTAAGTTTATTGCCGCTGTTCTGGTGAATTTCACTACTGCCCTCAAGCTCCAGGTTTTCCGTCAGCTCGGTCGCCGCGGTAATCTGGGCATTCGTCCCATTCGCCAGTTTCAGGGAGCTGCCGAAGGTACTTTCCGTCAGGGTCAGGTTACCCTGGGCTATACGGGTCGTTCCTTCAAACCCCTCATCTACAGCAAGTTTATTACCATAGTCTGCACCCAGGCTCAATTGAAGCGTGCCGATGCCGGAAATGTTGCTGACGGTGGCGGTAGCCTCCTGCGTATCGGTCAGCACCAGCGTGCCGGTGGCGGCAATCTCCACTTCACCCTCGGCGGCGGTGTAGTCCGCCGCAGTCACCTTATTGTTGAGCACCAGTTTGCCGCTTTCGACATTAAGGTCGTCGGTTAGTGTCACACCCTGTCCTGAGAGCACATACGTTTCATCATTGACGATACGTATACTTCCCGCAGTTGCAGCCTGTGCAAAATCCAGCGTTGTATCATAGGAAGCATCCCGGAACAATACCGTATGATTCGCGGCAAAAACCTGCTGGTTATCTCGCCACTCGTGGAACCCATCTGCGAATTGAATTGTAACGCTGAGCCCGGTGTCTGATGCCGTAAACTGACTGCCTGCAAGATAATCCGGCATATCATCGGCAAGACTTACTTCCCTGCCTGCCCAGTTTCCGGACAGCAGGGTATAGGTACCTCCCTGTTGCAGCTCATTATAGTGGCTGAAGCTGACAGCCTGCCGGGTGAATGCCTGGCCAAAGTCCGTCTCAGCCACCAACAGCGGAGTTTGATTATTCAGAATAGCGGCATCGAACTGCAGTATGCCACCATTGAGCACCAGACCTCCCTCCAGGGTTCCGGACACGCCGGATTCACCGGCTATCATGGCCAGAGTCACCCCTTCATCCAGTCTGTACGCATTGGCAAACTTCAGGGTTGCCCCCTGGGCAATACTGATGGTATCTGCCACGGTGGGGGCATGGGTGAACTCCAGACTGCCGGAAAGAGCTGCGATGTTCTGAGCCGCCACACTACTACCGCTGAATTTCTGCGTACCACTACCATTCATGGCAATATTCAACCCATGCACCGAGCCCTTGTATTCGTAAGAACCGGAACCGGTGATGGTGAGCGTGTTCCGGCCATCACCGGTGGGGGCAGCCTCCAGCTTGAGATCGGAGGAGATTCCGCTATAGGCATGGGAGTATTCATCACCATTCAGCCCTTGTATCTGCGCGTTCTCAGTATTGACCGCCAGCGACATGACAGCCCCCTGCCGCCCCTGCATATTCAATGTGGCATTTTTCAGGGCATTATTGTGCGCCAGTTCCACGAATGAGCTGTAGCCGCTGCCATTGGCCGTGCGCTTTGCAACAACGCTTCCTTTGAAGGAATTATCGCCGTTGAGAATCAGGCGGGAAGCATTCGTCACCCACACAGTCTGCGTAACGTCGGATGTTTCGCGATCCAGGTAACTGGTCTCGTTGGAACAGGATGCCTCCCATGTGAGCACGGCATCCTCCGCATTCCCGGAATCCAGGTTCCCGATAATCCAGCTGGCACTCTTGCTCTTTTCTTTTAGTGTCAGGTTCTGCCCATTGAGTTTGATGGTATCCAGCGTCATGTGCTGGGAAACCTTGTCCGAGGAGGCGACAAGTGCGGTGATACTCTGGCTTAAGTCCAGGGTTCCCTGCATGACGTGAAAGGCAGAATAGTGCGTATAGGAGCCTTTCGTGCCGCCCGAAAACTCCAGCTGACTGGCATCCTCCACCCGGAGTGTACCGGTCGATGAGTTATAGGAGGTACCACTGAATATCCATTTACCCTGGCCAATCAACTTCAACGTAGCGCCATTCATGGCGCCAACATTACCGGCAAGAGTCACATCGTTGCCGTTATTTTTCATCGTGACCGTCCCGGAGATTGCTCTCACGAGGCCATTGCCTCCAATGGTAGAACCGGCAGCAGAGGCATCAATGACGGCGCCATCCTCAGCAACCACGCCACCGAGAGACAAACTTTTTCCATTGAGGTAGAGCGTATTATCACGAATATAAAGATTTCCGATGGAAGAATATTGCTCCGTGAGCCGCACATCGCCTTCCTCCACGTAAAGCTTGCTGTACTGGAGATTGCTCTTCTGGCCTGTCGGGAGCATGCTGTTATTCAGCTCCAGGGTACTCTCCCCATAGCGGTGAACGGTATCCACATTGATTTGCCCCTTGATATCGGAAATGGAATCAATCTCGAGGTGAATTGTACTGGTTTTCCCGCTGTTATTACGCTCCCCGATGAGGGAGCTTCCCTCTTCCATCTCCAGCGCACCCAGATGCTGGGTTGAATAATCGATGTGCAGGGTACCTCCCGCCTTCAGGGTAATGGAATCAACACCGTCGAGCACATTGTCCTGCGTGACTTTGAGCGTGATATCGCCAGTCTGCAGCACCGCTTTGGAACGGTCATAGCCCATTACTGTGACATTGCCGGAAAGCTCGCTGAGATTGTTGAGCTGAACAACACCACCGGTATACCCCTGGGCATCGACAATGAGGTCGTGGGCACCCCCAAGCCGGGAATCGATGACAAGGGTGCCATCTCCTGCGGAAAGGCGGTATGCCTGGTTCTCGGAAACCGTAATATCACCAGTATAGGCCAAATCGCCTTTACTACCGAAGAAGAGTGCAGCATGATTGCTGAGATTCAGATTCTTACTGGCATCATTCATCAGCAGGACACCATCAGATTCCGACTTTATATTACCCAGCAGGCTACTCATGGCAATGCGGTTACCATAGCGAAGGTTCAGGGTTACATTTTTGATAGCCTCCTCGCTGGTGTAGTCCAGCGTGACACCGCTGCCTGCAAAATCAATGCCCCCCGTAAAATCATTGAGCGAATTGGTCAGCGTCACCACACCTTTGGTGTATTCATTACCCAGGACGAGCATATTATCCCCTGTCAGGTGGTAATTCACCACCAGATTGCCACCACCACCGCCAAGTCGCCACACACCGTTGTTGGCCTCTAACTGCTCTGTGGTGCCGCGGGAGCCATACTGAATCGTCTGCCCGGCTAACGCACCTATGATGAGGCCATCATGGTCAGAGGTATCAATTTGCGATGTCTGATTCTGAGAAAGAGCCAGCACACCTGTGGACTCGCTGTCAATATATTGCAATGCAGCATTGCCATCTGCATTTCTGGCAGCAAAGGCGCCCTGCTCACCCACAAGCCACTTCTCAGAGCCGGCCGCGGCGGCATCTTCCACCATCAGCGTGCCGCGGACCACACTGCGGGAGCCGCTGAAGGTGTTGTTCCCGGTCAGCACCAGCATGCTGTTGGCCGCATCAACCGATACCGTACCCGTTCCGGTGATATTGCCGGTGTAGGTGTGGGCCATTGTCGTTTTATCTGCGAACTCCACCTTCATGGCACCACCATCCAGCGCAGTATTACCCTGGTGTCCGAAATATCCGGACCACTGGCTCGTGTCTTCTTTGAACAGGCCACCCTCGATGTACTCCATCTGGTGATGAACTCCCTCGTTCATGACATAGGTACCCTTCACGGTGATATCGCCCTTGACTCTGGCGTGCGTACCCAGTTGGAACACCGCCCCATTTTCCACCGTCACGTTCATCTTGGCATCCGCATAGTGCCAGTCATCTTCCGAGAAGAAGATATCGTCGCTGTATTCTACAGAACCGGTTCCGTGCTCTGTATTGATACCACTAAGCACTACTGTGCCGCTTTTCACGGAGAAAGAACTGTCGGCATTCTGACTCAAATCAGTACAAATGCTGTTCATCGTCCACACCGACCCTGCACCCATATCTGCCACTACGCTCAACGAGCCGCCAGCACTATCCTTCAGCGAGCCTTTCCAGGTCGTATTGCCACTCTGCTTGTAGTTCAGGACGGTTGTCCCTGAGCTGTTAACGATGAGCGCATCATCGGTCAGCGCATTGATACTGAACCCCTCGGCTTCTCTATCCGGATTAGTGGTGTACCAATCCATGGAATTGCCGTTCATATCCAGAGTACCGCCGTTGTACCCGAAAGTGAAATCCCGCTCAATCTGGTTCTTATCGCTGATGACCACCTTCGCACCACTACTGGCCAAAACATTATAGGCAGCATACCCGCCATCCGCGCGGTCAAGATAAGTGGTCCCCTTGCCACCCACAGCCAACAGAATATTATTATCCCCACTCCCCTCAATATATAAATCACCGGCGCCATTCTTGCGCCATTCGCGCATATACTGGGAATCGTTGGTCAGCTGCACGTGAACCTCCGCATCTTCATTGATGACGAAGCCGGCAGAATTGAGCATATAGTCACCACCTTCTGCATTCTTGATAGCGAAAATACCTTGATTGAATTCCAGATAGCCCACACCGGTATCAACCGTTTCCCGCAAGATGATTTCGTGCTTTGCAGAGCTTGCTCCGCCCTTGAAAACCAGGTTATTGGTACTTCCCAAGCCATCAATACCGTTCATGTAGCCATTGCCGTAGGCATACCAGTTATCGTTATTTTTGACAGCGGAAAGATCCTTCCAGGTATGGCTGCCGGAGTTCACCGCCAGGTGGCTGATAGTATTCTGCCCCAGTTCGATGGAGCCAGAACCCCCGGCTACAGCATTCAGGTACGCCGTGCCGCTTGTGCTCATATCAACCTCAACATTATGCAGAGCCTGAATCTCGTTGGCATAATCTACAGAACCATGACCAACATTGTACGTTGTGAAATTACCGGCTCTCAGGGAGAAGAGGTATTCGTATCTTCCAGCCTCCTGGTTATATACGTAGATGGGAGAACCGGAATCACCACCCTGGGAGTTGGTCGGCAAGGGGGATTTCTCACTCACCCAGGAATCTTCCGGCTTCAGATTCCAGTCAGCAAAGATCAGGCCTTCGTCCGTGATGGCAATGGCGCGGATAAAGTCTATACCGCCGAGAATCGCCGTGTAGGGAGAACCGGCATCCACCAGTCCGTTTTGTTCAGTCCACACAACTACGTTACCAGCAAAGGCCCGATACATTTTCTGACCCTCGAGCTTTTCCTTGATATCTGGAATACCATTGCTATCCAAGTCCTGCTGTTCTGATGCCACTCCACTATAATTGTGGGCCCCTATGACATCCGTAAAAATCTTATTCTGGCGGTACAAGCCCCAGTCGGCCTTGTTGCCCAGGTCTTTTTCCTGAATATTGACCGTACTATATTTGATACTGTGCTCGCTACCCAACTGAGTAACACCGAAGCTGGCATTGAACCCGGGGTTGTGCGCCACGGTAACAATATAGTTTGCCCCGAATGCCGCACCTGCACCGTGACACATCGCACCAACCGGGCCAAAGTCAACCGAATTGGAAAAATCTATCATCCCCTGCGACTCCGGAATCACCCAGGTCACATCTCCATTCGTCTTCTGAATGGTAATCCCCCCGTCTCTATCGCGAATCGCCTGCAGCATCGAACTGATCCCGGACACACGGAACCGCCCTTTATTTTGTCCATAATCCGAATAGGTGCGTTTGGACATATCCTCGTGCATGCCGCCGCCCCACACCGGGAATACGGTGGCAGCACAGGCAAACAAAAGAATCTTGCGAAGAGCACAGGGAAGATGCAGTTTCATAAATTTGTAAAAACTATAGCTTTGGTATGATAACAAATTTCCTCGCCTCACATCAAGCATAAAAACATGGTGCTGAAATTTCAATTCAGACAACACGTTTTCTCGTAAAAAATAGACAGAGATTCTCCCGGTGCACACTTTAGGATTGACTCTAGTGGTGTATTGCTTAAAATACTCCGCGTTATGAAGAAACCCGTAACTGTGACCGTGACCGGCGCCGCCGGCAACATTTCCTATTCCCTTCTGTTCCGCATCGCAGCTGGCGAAATGCTGGGTGCTGACCAGCCTGTGATTCTGAAACTCCTCGAAATCACCCCCTGCCTGGAGAAGCTCCAGGGTGTGGTGATGGAGCTGGAAGATTGCGCCTTCCCGCTGGTGAAGGAAATCGTGGCTACCGATGATCCCGCTGTGGCTTTCAAGGATGCCGACTGGTGCATGCTTGTGGGTTCTGTACCCCGCAAGGCCGGTATGGAGCGCAAGGACCTGCTCTCCATCAACGGCAAGGTGTTCGTGGGTCAGGGCAAGGCTATTGCCGAGAACGCAGCCCCCGGCTGCCGCGTGTTCGTGGTGGGCAACCCCTGCAACACCAACTGCCTCATCGCCCTGCACAACGCTACGGGTATGCCCAAGGAGAACTTCTTCGCCATGACCCAGCTCGATGAATACCGCGCCAAGAGCCAGCTCGCAGCCAAGGCCGGTGTACACGTGACCGAGGTAACGAACATGACCATCTGGGGCAACCACTCTGCCACCCAGTACCCGGACTTCACCAATGCCAAGATTGGTGGCAAGCCCGTGACCGAGGTTATCTCCGACATCGAATGGCTCAAGACTGACTTCATCAAGACCGTGCAGCAGCGCGGTGCCGCCATCATCCAGGCTCGCGGCCTTTCCTCCGCTGCCTCCGCAGCCAATGCCGCCCTGATGACCGTGAAGAACCTGACCACCCCCACCGCCGAGGGCGACTGGTTCTCCGTGGCCTCCTTCACCGATGGCACCAAGTACGGCCTGCCCGCCGGCATCATCTGCTCCCAGCCCACCCGCACCAATGCAGATGGCACCTACAGCATCGTTGAAGGGCTGCCCATCGACGAATTCTCCCGCGCCAAGATTGACGCCTCCTGCAAGGAGCTTCTCGAAGAGCGCGCCGAAGTACTGGGCGAGTAAAAACTGCTATCTCCCGCCCCTCTCCGGTCTAAGCCGGGAGGGGCGTTTTTCATCACCAAATTCAGAAAGGTATTGATATGCCCAAATCACGAACCGCGTACATTCTGCAGGCCGTCCTGCTGGGGCCCTTGGGAATTCATAATTTTTACGCAGGGCGCAAGAAAATAGCCATTACCCAGCTGCTCATCACCCTCCTCTCCGGTGGCTGCCTTGCTTTTATCCCATGGCTTTGGGCCATCATTGAAATATTCTTTGTAACAAAATCAGCCGATGGGGTGGCATTCGCAGACGCGAATCTGCCCAAGTCGCGTATAGCCTACCAGATACTAGCCTTCTTTCTGGGGCTCCTGGGAATCCACAACTTTTACGCAGGGTTCACCAAAAGAGGTATCGCACAGCTGCTTATCTCGGTTCTCGGTTCCATAGTTCTGATTCCCACTCTCTGCGTCTGGGTCTGGGTCATTGTGGAAATCTTCAGCGTAGAGCAAGGGCCGGATGGCGTTTCGTTTAGACCCTGATTCCAACTAACCAGAAACTTTTCGCAACATCCTGCTTTTTGGCAGGATGTTTTATTTTCAAGATCATCACAAGACCATCCCCCACCCAGAACAGAGGAAGCCACGACCAAAGTGCTTGTTTTTCTCACTGAAATCTGCTTCCCCTTGTGTCATGATGCCGCAGGAAACACCATGGCAGCTTGACGATGACATGGGGCTGTGTTACATTTGAGCTAAACACGACCATGGGTAAGACATTATACCAAAAAGTATGGGATGCACATACGGCAGGCACGCTGCCGGACGGACGCACACAGCTCTTCATTGCCACCATGTACCTGCACGAGGTGACCTCGCCGCAGGCCTTTGCCATGCTGCGCGAGCTGGGGCTGCCGGTGCTGCATCCGGAACGACTTTTTGCCACCGTGGACCACATCATCCCCACCGATGACCAGTGCGAGCCCTTTGCCGACCCCCGCGCCGCCGCCATGCTCAACGAGCTGCGCCGCAACTGCGCGGAGAACAACATCCGCCTGTTCGACCTGAACAGCGGCCGCCAGGGCATTGTGCACATGGTGGGGCCGGAGCTGGGCATCACCCAGCCGGGCATGACCATTGTCTGCGGTGATTCCCACACAGCCACCCATGGCGCCGTAGGCAGCATTGCCATGGGTATCGGCACCACCCAGGTGCGCGATGTGCTCGCCACCCAGACCCTGGCCATGAGCCCGCTGAAGGTCCGTAACGTGCGCGTGGAAGGCACCCTGCGCCCCGGCGTAACCGCCAAGGACGTGGCGCTGCACATCATCGGCAAGCTCGGCGCCAACGGCGGTCTGGGCTATGCCTATGAGTTTGGCGGCAGCGCGATTGAATCCATGGATATGGACGGGCGCCTGACCCTCTGCAACCTGGCCATTGAAGGTGCCGCGCGCTGCGGCTACATCAACCCGGACGAAACCACCTTCGAATACCTGAAGGGACGCCCCTACGCCCCCAAGGGAGAAGCCTGGGATGCCGCAGTGGAGCGATGGAGGAGCTTTGCCTCCGATGCCGATGCGGAATATGATGACGTGGTCATCATTCCGGCTGAAGAGATTGAACCCACGGTGACCTGGGGCATCTCCCCGGATATGAACATCGGCGTGGGTGGTACCGTACCTGCACCGGAGCAGGCACGGGATGAAGAAGGCCGCAAGGCCTATACCACCGCCCTGGAGTATATGAAACTCACCCCAGGCCAGCCCATCAAAGGACTTCCGGTGGATGTGGTATTCATCGGCTCCTGCACGAACGGCCATATCACCGACTTCCGCGCCGTGGCTCCCTACCTGAAGGGGCGCAAGGTGAAGCCTGGCATCAAGGCACTGGCAGTTCCCGGCTCGCAGATGACCGCGCTGCAGTGCGAGCAGGAAGGCATTGCCCAGATATTCCGGGAAGCCGGTTTTGAGTGGCGGCTGCCGGGGTGCTCCATGTGCCTGGCCATGAACCCGGATAAGCTGGTGGGTGACCAGATTTGTGCCAGCACCAGCAACCGCAACTTCAAGGGTCGCCAGGGCAGCCCCACCGGGCGCACCCTGCTCATGAGCCCCATCATGGCCGCTGCGGCCGCCATTACCGGCAGCGTGGCAGATGCCCGCGAAGTCTTCGATATCCAGTAAACTCCAATCCCCATTTTTCACTCATGCCTCTTACCAAGATTACCAGCATCAGCGGCAAGGCCGTTCCCGTGGCCGGGGCGGATATGGATACCGACCGCATCATTCCCGCTCGCTTCCTCAAGTGCATCACCTTTGATGAACTGGCTGGCACCATGTTCTATGACGAGCGTTTCCATGCCGATGGTTCCTCCAAAGGGCACCCCATTGATGCCCCGCAACACGCCGGTGCCAGCATCATCCTGGGTGGTGAGAACTTCGGCTGCGGTTCCTCCCGCGAGCACGCCCCTCAAGCCATCAAGCGCAGTGGCATCCAGGCCATTGTGGCAGAAACATTTGCCGAAATCTTCTTTGGCAACAGCAGCGGTATTGGCCTGCCCTGCGTACGCGCCAGCCGTGAGCACCTGCTCCGCGCCATGGAAATCACCACGGCTGAGCCGGCCACCCAGTGGACCGTTGACCTGGAAAGCATGACCCTGAGCTGTCCCACCGCCAGCTTCCCCATCACCATGCCTGCGGAACCTCGTGAGGCCCTCATGCAGGGCAAATGGGATGCCGTGGTGGAGCTCATGAATGCCCCGGAAGCCGTGGCTGCCCTGGCAGCAAGCCTTCCGGCACCCAGCAGCAAATAACCCCCATACCGTCTCCATGCTCGCCCTGATTACTCCTCTTATCACCCGTGGTGTTATTGATAACACCACCCGGGGAGTAACGCACCTCACCTTCTGGGGGATAGATGAAGGCGAGCCGGTTGACTTCATCCTGGAGGGCAACTGCCTGCGCGACATTGCAGGTTGCCGGGTTTCATTCACCATCCGCCAGACGGCACAGCCGCAGACCGGGGAACACCCCGTACTGGCGCGCATGCGGAGCCAGTCGCAAGGCCCGGTGCAAGCGGGAGATATCACCCTCTCCCGCCGAGTACCGGAACAGGATAACCGCCGGGCGCTCTGCAACGTACTTTCCATTGAGCTCTTTGTGCAGCGTGAAACGCGCCTGTTGATAGAAACGGCGGATTTTGACTATGATATATCTCTGCCTCAGTGGGAGATGAGCTGGCAGGAGGCCAACTCCCAGGCCTTCCTGAACATGGAAGCCCTGCGTGACCATGTGGCCTACAATGTATCCCGCTTCAAAGGGCCAGCCCTGCAGCTGATTCAGGAGGAAAAGCTGCCCAGCTGCTCATGGGATATGCGGCTGAACCGCGCAGAGGCCTACATGGCCATTCACCCCACCATCCGGAGCAAATACTGTTTTGAAATCAACGGCCAGATGTCTGAGGCCTACGTCATGGACCGCACGGACCTGCTCAACCAGATGGCAGCAGAAGACGAAGCCCACATGCCTCCTGACCGGGACGCAGAGCGCGAATGGGATGTGCTGGACTTCGTTTCCCCGGAACATGCACCGGTAGTCAGGAAAGCCATGCACCACCCCTTGTTCCAGGAGACCTCCCGGCTGACGCTCCTGGTGCAGAAACACATGATGGTGCGCTCCAACATCGGGCGCCCGGAAGCAGAGCATTTCATCAAGTGCTACGCAGGCGTGGTTTCCTACATCCTGGCCACCATCCTGCTGACCCGCCAATCATCCTTCCCGGTTGATCTGGCACTGCGCCGAGTGCAGATTATCCACCGCCAGATTCACGACTTATGCGCGCAATGCAGCAAGGTCAATGCCGAAATCACCGCCATTTTCCGCGAGGCTGCATCCCTGCTCGCCAGCAAACTGGATGAATTCGCCTCCACCTTCCAGCACTAGCCTCCACCCCACCCCGCTACCATGTATGTGGCCCAGGAAAGACGCGCGTATATCCTGCGCCTGTTGCAGCAGCGCGGCAGTATCCGCTCTGCCAGTCTGGCCAGGGAATTAGGCGTGACGGATGAAACCATCCGCACGGATTTGGTGGACATGCAGGCCCAGGGCTTGCTGCAGCGCGTGCACGGCGGCGCCCGCTACATTCTTCCCCAGGCAGGGAGCGATACATCCACCCGGCCGGATTGCCAGCTGGTGCAACTGGCCCTGCGGTTCATCCACGATGGCATGAGGGTCTTCCTGGATGCCGACTCCCTGGCTCTTGTCCTCGTTTCCCAACTGAAAGCCAGGCACTGTGAGCTCATGTCTCCCTCCCTCGACATGATGGCGCAGCTCACCGCCAGGGCCATCCCCCACCAGCTTATCTGCCCTGGAGGCAGACTCGATAAGGAAAGCGGGCTACTGGAAGCACCGGCAAGTGCTCCGGATTTCTGGAAGGCATGGCAACCGGAGCTGGCCATTCTGTGTCCACCTGCGCTGCGGAGTGACCTGGCAGCCTACCGGAACCCCGTTCATGCAGCCTGGGCAAGAGCAGCGGCAGAAGCCGCTGGCAAGACGCTCCTCATCGTCCCCTCCCTGGCCCTTACCGCCCATGCCGCGCACGCCTTTCCCCTGCCACCTGGCAACACCATCATCACAGAAAACAACCTGCCTCCTAATTTCAACCACCCGGAGCTTGAACTCATCCCCTACATTTCTGCCGCAGATTTGCAACAAAACAGCGGTTTTGATTATTGATGCAAACCACCCCGGCCCATGCTGACAGGAACCGGGGTGGTTGCTATTTACTGAGGATTTTCTGGCGGTGCTTAGCGCACCTTGTTCTGAAGCAGGGTCTTGAGAGCCTGCCCCGTCTGCGTCTTGGGTGTGTAGTTCTGCAGGGCAGCGTTCAACTGGGCAGCAGAAGGCTTCGTGTTGAGGGCATTCGTTGCCGTGGTGGTATTCGTCACGGTAGGCAGTGTCTGGGCTGCGGTACCATTGCTGGTGGCCTTGTTCAGCAGGCCTTGCAGCTTGTTGACCAGCACATCACCCACAGAATCCTTGAGGCAGTCGCGGTAGAGTTTGCCAGTCACCCAGTTATCAAAAGTGAAACGGGCACTATCAGGCAGGCAATTCTCGCTCTTGAGCACGCGGTAACGCGTAAACCCGCGGGTAAAGTAATCATACTCGGCATCAGCACCGTAGTACTTCATATCAATCAGCTCGCTGCTGTTCACCGCAGTGGCCAGGCTAGGAGTAAGCAGCTGGGTGCGGCTGACCGTCTTCACCGCGCAGGAGCTCAGCCCCAGCGCCAGTAACAAAACAGGAATCAGTTTCTTCATATTATTCAATTTCTATTTCTCAATTTATCAGTACAAGAGACACTCTCTTACATCATGGTGTAGGCTACATAGCACCAGTGCGCCACAATAGCGGCACAAATACCACCAATCGTATGCGCCCAGATAGCCTTGGAGGTCAGGTGGCGGTAGCCCAGGGTATCGAGCATGGCGGTATGCGTGCTCAGGTAACCACTCCAGCACATACCGATGGCGGTGAATACCGCAATGGCATTTCCATCAATCCATCCAGCCTTCAGGAAGTTCGGAACCAATCCCAGGGCAGCGCCCACAGCACCCAGTGCCGTAATGGGGAAAGCGATGAGATGCGGGTCATGGAAGCCGAACAACCACTCGAACACGATACTGCACTTGGCACCAATCCAGGGCAGCAACTGCACACCCTCATAGGCAGCACCCGTGAACTTACCACCGGCAGAGGGGCCAAAGGTGAACAGCATCACCAGCGTAGAAATAATCAGCACACCGGGAATAATGGCAAGACCCACATCCACACCCGTGCGGCCACCATCCAGCAGGGAGTCCAGAATACGCTGGAACAGGGGCTTGGTATATTCCTCCACCTTAGCCTCAGCCAACTCGGCGGGCTCGCAGGCATCCTCCGTGGCGAACTCCGGCATCTTTTTCAGAATGAAGTGCTGCATCAGGCGCGTAGACACGATGCAACCACAGCAGGCACCAAAGAGCCCAATGAACGGTTCCGCATAAAAGCCCTGCCCCACCATGAACACGATGACCAGCAGCCCCATCCCAAACGCCGTGCCAAAGTTCGTCAGCGAAATGAACTGGTACTTCTTGAAGTAGGTGCTGAAGCGCTTATCCTGAGCCAGGGCGATGATGGCAGGATTATCAGAAAGGAAGGTCAGCACCGCCCCCAGTGAGGCCACACCCGGCAGGTTGAACAGAGGCTTCATCAGCGGGCGCAGCAGCTTTTCCAGCAAGCTCACCACGCCAAACTCCACAAACAAACGGCCAATTGCGCCCGTAATCACGCAAATGGCCATCAGGTAGAACACCGTATTAAGCAGCAAATCATGCGCCGTCTTCATGATGGTGTTGAGCATCTGCGGCGTACCCATCTGGGATGCCAGGTAGCCGAACAGCCCGAATACCACCAGCAGGCAGATAATGCCCTTAGGTATGTAACTATTGATTTTGCGAAGGATATCTTTCATAAAATGAGGGAAAGCCCCGGTTTTTTGCGCCGGACGCTTATACCATATCTAACTATTCTATGCAAGAGTAATTGATGCTAGTTGTGTCTTATGCTTCCAGAGCATCACTTCCTGCGGCGGTAGGAGGCGAGTGCTGCCAGCCGTGATGGCAGATACAGACAAAACCGCGAAAACAGCCCGACGGAGCGAAAGGCAAAGATGAAGCTTCATCGTGTGACGAGAGAAAAGGGAAAATCCAATGACGGAGAATAAGAAAGGCACGGGGTGCCTTGACACGCCCAACATTCTATGCAAGCCTGACCAGTGTGTCTAGCATGCAAACTGTTTTCTCTTCTGAACAAATCCCACTTCATCTATCCCGCGATTGCGAGGCCGCGAGATATGGAGACAACTTAGAGCTCGTAATACGTATAGCCGCTCAGACCGTTGCGGTAAGCCTCCAGGGCATCGCGGCGCTGGCGCGGGGTGATGAGGCCGTCCTCCACGCCGCGTTCCGCCAGGGCGCGGAACTTGGCCACCAGGTCCTTGGCATCATATTTCACGTAGGAGAGCACATCTGCCACGCTATCACCCTCTTCCTCGTGGGTGAAGACAGGGCGCCCATTCTCCAGGTGAACACTCACCACATTCGTATCACCAAGCAGATTGTGCAGGTCACCCAGGGTTTCCTGGTAGGCGCCCACCATGAAGATGGCCACGTAGTAATTCTCCTTGGGATCCACCTCGTGCAGCGGAAGGGATTTAGCCACGTCCTCGCGATCAATGAAGTGATCCACCTTACCATCGCAATCGCAGGTGATATCCACCAGCACGGTTCGCTGCGTGGGGCGCTCGTCCAGGCGCTGGATGGGCATGACCGGGAAAAGCTGGTCGATGGCCCAGGAGTCCGGCAGGCTCTGGAATACCGAGAAATTGGAGTAGTAGTAGTCCACCATGTTATCGGACACCTCCTTCAAATCCTCCGGTATTTCGCTCATCTCACCGATACGGCGGGAAATGAGCCCCATGATGTGCCAGTAGATAGCCTCACCCACACCGCGCTCGCGCAAAGTGGCATTGCCGTGGTAGAACATGGCACGCAACTGGTCGCGGTAGTAGATGGCATCGTTATAGCACTCCTGGATGTTCTTGCGGGTGAGCATGCGGTGTGTCTCATCTAGCGCCAGCAGGATATCGTTTGCATTCTCCGGCAAGGCGGGGGGCTGAGCCTCACTGCCCGGAGCACTGGTCACATCAAGCACATTGAACACCAGCACCGCGTGGTAGGCAGACACCGCACGGCCGGATTCCGTAACCAGCGTGGGGTGCTCCACCCCGTGCTTGCTGCACAAATCACCCACCACCTCCACGATATCGCGGGCATACTCCTCGATGGAGTAGTTACAGGAGGAATGGAAATTCGTCTTGGAGCCATCATAGTCCACCGCCAGGCCACCGCCCATATCCAGCGTACCCATGGGTGCGCCTTCCTTCACCAGGTCAATATAGATGCGGCAGGCTTCGGTGAGGCCGCCGCGAATCACAGTCACGTTGGAAATCTGGCTACCCTGGTGGTAGTGCAGAGCCTTGAGGCAATGCAGCTTGCCAGCGGCCTTCAGCGTGTCCACCACATCAATGACCTGGGCGGCGTTCAGACCGAACACTGACTTATCACCGGCAGATTCGCTCCAATGGCCGGAGCCCTTGGAGGCAAGGCGCACACGCACGCCCAGGATGGGCTCCACGCCCAGAGCCTCCGCACGGCGCAGAATGGCGGGCAACTCATTGGGCATTTCCAGAATCAGGCATATCTTCATACCCATACGCATACCCATGAGCGCAAGGTCGATGAACTCATCATCCTTATAACCATTGCACATGAGGAAAGATTCGGCATCCCGCATATAAGCCATGGCGGCAATCAGCTCAGGCTTGGAGCCGGCCTCCAGTCCGTAGTGGTATTTCTGACCATGGGCCACCACTTCCTCCACCACCATGCGCTGCTGGTTCACCTTGATGGGGTACACACCACGGTATTTGCCCGTATACCCGGCAGCCTTGATTGCCTTGGAAAAGCTCTTGTTCAGCTCATCAATGCGGGCATGCAGCAAGTCCCTGAAGCGCAGCAGCACCGGCACATTCGTACCGCGTTCCTCCAGTCCCTTCATGATTTCCGGCAGACTCACCTCCTTGGTGCTGCCATCTGTATCCACCAGGTGCACGTTCACTTCACCCGCGCGTGACACGCTGAAATAGTCATTACTCCAGTTATTGACCCCGTACAATTCTGCAGAATCGGCGGCTGTCCAGTTGCGGACCTTGCGTTTAATGGATTTTTTGCGGGCGGGCATGGTATGCAGGATTCGTTAAGGTGTCCGCGCGTTATATACCACACCGCCCGCCTTGTCAATCCAGAACTGTTCAACAAACACACATTACCCCCTCATTTTCCACCAGTTTTGACGCTCACAATGAAAAAAATGCGCGAAAATGTGAAATTTGCATTGCCAAGAAGCAAAAAATCGTGTAGACTGTCGCACCCACCCGAGCCGGGAGGCTCACTGAACATTTACTAATTACAAGAAGGAGACAAGATGAACATTCTCGACACTATCGGAAAAGAGCAGATGAAGGACGACGTGACGCCCTTCAACGTTGGCGACACCGTGAAGGTGCACTGCCGCGTGATTGAAGGTGGCAAGGAACGCGTGCAGATCTTCCAGGGCATCGTGATTGCCAAGCGTGGCGCCGGCATCAACGAGGCTTTCACCGTTCGTAAGATTGCCTACGGCGAAGGCGTGGAACGCTCCTTCCCCATCCACACCCCCAAGATTGCCAAGATTGAGGTGGTGACCCGCGGTAAGGTTCGCCGCGCCAAGCTCCACTACCTCCGCGACCGCGTGGGTAAGGAAGCTGTGACCGTGAAGACCATCCGCTAATCGCCGGATTCCTCACCAAATCCTTTTACTCAACCGGGCCATTCCTTGCGGAATGGCCCGGTTTCTTTTTACTTTATCAGAGCTGTGTAAAATTTCAAGTACTACTTGAAATTTTACACAGCTCAACATTACCCATTGATAATTCGATATATATCCAGATAAGAATCCACAAAC
The DNA here is from genome assembly GCA_045538105.1 of Akkermansia sp. Lineage (GTDB taxonomy): Bacteria > Verrucomicrobiota > Verrucomicrobiia > Verrucomicrobiales > Akkermansiaceae > Akkermansia. The sequence goes on along the minus strand of JAZSQS010000012.1, from coordinate 32,284 downwards.
ACACCGTGAACGCAGCCCATGGGGGCGCCAGCGTAAACAAGATGCGGAGGCAGGGACTCCGGCACCATGGTCTGAAACTGCCGTACATTCCGGGTAAGATTGGAATCATAGGTGTGCGAGGATTTGACCTCAACAGGCTTGGGGAGGCGCTGCTCGTCCAGGATGAGATCTATTTCAAAGCCCTTGGCATCGCGGAAGAAATACAGGTTGGAGCGCCGGCCTGCATTGAAGCGACTTTTAAGAGCCTCCAGCACCACAAGGTTCTCAAACATGTTGCCCACCAGAGGGTCACGCCCCATCTGGGCAGGAGTCTCATGCCTCCCCCGAACAGGTAAGCGGCAAGGGCAAAATCGGCCCCTGGACCGATTTGTACTCCCTGGCTGCCACCTGGTACGAGCTGCTTTCCGGAACCCAGCCCGAGCCTGCACAGCAGCGCCTCATCAAGGATGATTTACTGCCCCTGCCCGCCGGAGCTACGGTGCTGGAACAAAGCATCATGCAGAATCTGGCAATCGCGCTAGAGCAGCGCTGCCAGTCTGCACAGGAATGGTATGACTGGCTCCTGGATGGGCAATTGCCCACTGCCGTAACCCGCCGCCGCCGCGCTTCCTGGCTCAAGGGAGGGCTGCTGCTCATTCTTGGTATGGGGATTGCTTTCTATGCCGGCACGAACATTTCCTCCCCGCAAGAAACCACGCAGGAACCCGTCAGGCAGGAAATCAGCGTCGACACTTCGGAGAAAAGCTACCAGGAAATCTGCCAGAAACTTGGGGTACACCAACTTCAGCAGCAATTAGAGACCACCCAGCAGCGTTACTCGGAAATTGAACAGAACTTTCTGAAAGATGCAGGTGCACTTCTGGAAAAAATCAGAGAACTGGCCAGTGAGAAGGGTTCCCGGGAAACTCAGCTGAAGGAATTCTATGGCCTGGAAGAACAGCTGAAAAAGCTCAGAGATAACGCGATTAAAGAAATTGGCCTCAATGTGCGCGAGGAATCAGAGATTTATTCCCAATTGCAGGATATAACCAGCAGCCCGGATGCCCATTACCCCTGGAAAACCCAGCAGGAGTTCCTGATGCTCCGGAAAATCCAACCCAGACTGGAGAAGGATTTTAAATCCGGATTAGACTATGGCACCGCGGCCAGCACGGCCATTGGTCAGTACGGGGTTGAAGAATTGTGGAAGCTCGAGCGCGCATTGCGCTAGACTTTGTAAGATTCCCCGACGCGCACCCATAACCATCTGATTATAAAACCGCCGCATCGGTCTTATACCGATGCGGCGGTAAAATCAGGGATGGAAGGCAGGAGAATCAGTCCTTCTTCTGGCCGGCGATGCCCATGGTGTAGCCGTTGTACTCGCGGAAGTTGTACAGGGGCTGGCCTTCAGGCACGGCGTAGCCAATATTCTTGCGGATGGCAAGGAAATCGGCAATGCCGGCTTCGTCCACCTGGTTGAGCTTGCCGCCGTGCATGTCGGCAAAGAGCACCATCTTGCAGTAGGCATCGGCATTTTCCATGAACCATTCAGCTTCCTCAATGTGGCGGGCACCGGTGATGACGCCGTGGTTTTCCATGAACACCACGGTGCTCTGGCGGGAAGCCTTGGCTACAGCCTCGGCAGTCTCGGGAGAGCCGGGGGTGCCGTAGGGAGCCAGCGGGATATGGCCCAGGAAGATATCAGCCTCGGGGTTGATGCCATTGGGCGGCACCATACCGGCGAAGAGGAAGGCATTGCAGCACGGGGGATGCGCGTGAATGCAAGCGTTCACGCCCACTTCCTTCATCATGGCAATGTGGGTCTTCACCTCGCTGGTGGCGGGACGGTAGCCGCAGAGCTGGCCGGCGTTCATGTCTACCATGCAGATATCCTCCACGGTCATGAAGCCCTTGGAGCAGAGCGTGGGGGAGCAGAGCACAAGGTCCTTGGCCACGCGCACGGAGAGGTTGCCACCGTTGCCATCCACGTATTCGCGCGCCCAGAGGCGGCGACCCATGTCGACCATGCGCTGCTTGATGACGAGGATTTCGGGGCTGTTGAAGAAAGCATCGATTTCTTCACGGGTCTGCGGGTCATAGTTTTCCCAGGGGAAGATGCGATCCGGCAGAGCGGGTTTGATATAGAGTTCAGGATTAGCCATAGCGGGAGTGAATAGTGAATAATTAAGAATAGAGTTCGGCGTAGGCGGATTGCTGTTCGCCGGGGGTGATGGTGGTGTAGGTGATGCCGAAGGCCTCGCGGCAGGATTCGGGGGAATCGAATACCCCTGCCCCGGCAAAGGCGTACATGGCAGCACCCAGCACGGTGCTTTCGGAGACATTGGAGATGCGGATGGGCAGACCAAGGATATCGGCGCGCATCTGGGTCCATACTTTGTTGCGGGCGCCGCCGCCAACCAGCAGCAGGTCGGTGGATTTGAAGCCACCCACCTTCTCCAGCTTCTCCAAACGCTGCTTGAGGCGCAGGGTGAGGGCCTCCATGGCAGCGCGGTAGATGTGGGCGCGGGTGCGGCCCAGCACCAGCCCCTGAATGCTGCCAGGAACAGCATCGCTGGGCAGGAAGTCGGGGATGAGTTTCACGCCATCGCAACCGGGAGCGATTTTTTCGGCCTCGGCATCCATGGTATCGAAACTCTCGCCGTTGTAGCAGGTGGCCTTCACCCATTCGATGATACCGCTGGCAATCCACTGCAAACCGGGATTGAGAAGCCCGGCCTTGCTGTCGAACTCCACGGTGGCACCGGCGGCGTAGTCCTCTGGCTCCAGGGAGGCCTTGGCGGTGCGGAGCATCAGGATTTCCCAGGTACCGCTGGAAAGGAAGGGCTGGTTCTCCTGCACGCCGCTGCCAAAGAGGGCAAACTGGGTATCATGCCCCGTGGAGATGACCGGCACGGCATTCGGCAGACCCAGCAGTTCACAGGCTGCGGGGGTGAGGGTACCAATGGCATCACCAGCATTCACCATGGGCGGGAAGAGCTCCTTGCGGATACCGATGGCGGAGAGAATCTCGCTGCTCCAGTCGCCGGTGCAGAGGTCGGTCATCTGGGAAGTGCCGGCCATGGTGCGGTCGGTTGCCAACACGCCAGTGAGGCGGTGGGCCAGGATATTGGAGATGAAAAGCCAGGCATGCGCCTGCTCCACCAGCTCCGGGCGGTTCTCCTTGAGCCAGATGAGCTTGTAAATCGTGTTGAACGCAAACTCACCCACACCGGAAATGGAATTGAGCATGCCCTGCGGCATGTACTCCGCCACGCGCTTCATGACCTCGGCCGTGCGCGGGCATTTCCAGGAAATCACCGGGTAGAGAAGCTCGCCAGACTCGTCCACCAGTGCACCGTCCACACCAAAGGTGGTGATGGTCACGGCCTTCACCTGGGCGGCATCCACCTGCGGCAGGATTTCGCGGGCGCAGGTGGCCAGCTGATTCAGGATGCGGTCAGCATTCCACACGTGGAAATCCGGGTTCTCGCTTCCGGCATCGGTAGAGTTGGGCTGGCTGGATTTGGCCACCAGCTTCCCCTTATCATCAACAAGAATGGCGCGTACATTGGTCGCGCCGCAATCTAAGCAAAGTACGTATGCCATATCTGGAAAAAGCAGGCAAGCTGCCGGAGGCATTCCGGCAGCTTGCCCACGGGGTGAGGATTAATACTTACCGTAGATGGGACCGAAGTTGGCGCAGGCACGGAAGTCTGCGCTTTCGGGACATTCGGTGCCAAAGAGGCTCCAGGCTGCCGGGCGGTAGACCTGGTCCTCAGGTACGTTGTGGGCGTACACGGGGATGCGGAGCATGGAAGCCAGGGTGATGATATCAGCACCAATGTGACCGTAGGTCCAGGCACCATGGTTGGCGCCCATGTTGGCCATGACGGTATACACATCCTTGAAGCCACCCTTGCCGGTAAGGCGCGGGGCAAACCAGGTGGTCGGCCAACCCGGGTCGGTGCGCTGGTCGAGCTTGTCGTTCACCTCCTGCGGGAGGTCGCAGGTCCAGCCTTCCACGATGGTGAGCACCGGACCCTGGCCCTTGACGAGGTTCATGCGAATCATGGTCACCGGCACGTTGCCCTTGGAGACGAAATGCAGGCTGTAACCGCCGCCGCGGAAGTACTCGCGGTTGGCCGGGCACCACTCAGAAGCACCCATCATGGCTTCAATATCAGCCTGGGTGGTCTCGCCGGTCTTCTTCATGATGGGGGTGCCATCGGGGGCAGTGGCGTGCATGTTGCCGTCCAGAGCGGTGGAACCGGAGTTGATGAGGTGCATGATGCCATCCTTGGCCAGGCCTTCCATGGTGTAGCCGGTCACGCGCTTCACGGCAGCGGGGCTCCAGTAGGTGCGGATGTCGGAGAAGCAGGCGGCGCGGCCGGTAAGCTGGTGCAGCAGGAGCATGCACACGCCGTTCATGGCGTCGTTCTCCGTGGCAAAGGGAATGGCCTCACGCGGGCCGTTCCAGTCGAAGGTGCTGTTGAGCAGGGATTCTGCCATGTCACCGTTCGGGTAGAAGTCCGTCCAGTGGCGCTGACCCTGGAAACCACCACAGATGGCGTTGAAGCCCAGGCCCTCTTCCTCGCGGTCGATGGTCTTGAGGTAGGGGTTACCGTGCATCATATCGCGGAAGATGATGGTCATGAGGATGCTTTCGCGCAGGGTGCGCTCCTTTTCCTCAGGGGAGAGGACGAGGTCGGGGCGGTTGCGGTCAGGGCCAATCTTCACGTACTTCTTAGCCCACTCCATGGCCAGGTCGAATTCGGCCTTGTCGTAGATGCCCAGCTCCATGCGGCGGCGCACTTCGGTCATATCGACCGGCTGCACGCGCATGCCGAGGTAGGCTTCCCAGAAAGAGTGGTCGAGGATGGAACCGGCGATACCCATGGAGCAGCCACCGATGGAGAGGTAGCCCTTGCCACGCAGGGTGGCCACGGTAAGACCGGCGCGGGCGAAACGAAGGATCTTTTCTGCTACGTCCTCAGGGATGGTGGTGTCATCGGCATCCTGCACGTCGTGACCATAGATGGAGAAGGCAGGTACACCCTTCTGAGCATAGCCGGCCAGGGCTGCGGCCAGGTACACAGCGCCGGGGCGCTCGGTGCCGTTGAAGCCCCAGATAGCCTTGGGCGTGGTGGCGTCGGTCTCGAAGGTTTCAGTGATGTAGCACCAGCAGGGGGTCACGATGAGGGAGCAACCCACGTTGTTCTCTGCAAACTTCTGGTTGCAGGCAGCAGCTTCAGCCGGGCCACCGATAGTAGTATCGGCAATGATGCACTTGACCGGCTGGCCGTTGGCGTGCGTCACGTTGGCCTCGATGAGGGCAGCTGCAGCCTTGGCCATGTTCATGGTCTGATCCTCCAGGGATTCACGGACACCGAGGCGGCGGCCGTCAATCGTGGGACGGATTCCGATGGTGGGCAATGTATCGTACTTCATATACGTATGATTCGGGGTTAAATGTTCTTATTTATCAGAAGAAGTGGTAGGTTTGCGGAAAATCAGGCTGTAAATCAGCACCACCGCAAAGCAGATGGCAGGCACGATGAAAGAAGCGCGCACCGCCTGGTCGGAGGTCTTGAGGGCGGCATCCCAGGTGGAATCGAAGCCGGGAACAAGGGAGAACCAGATGCTCTCGGAGCTCTCGATGATGGAGCCCATCCACGGTGTGATGATGGCACCACCCAGAATCGCCATGATGAGGCCGGCAGCACCCAGCTTCACGATGCGGGAGTTAAGACCGCCCAGGGCAATGCCGTAGATGGTCGGGAACATGAGGCTCATGCCGCCGGAGATGAGGATGAGGCAGATGATATTAGCCGAGAACGGAAGCCCGCCTACGCTGAACAGCACATCGCTGGGCAGGTACATGGTACCGGCGCAGCAGGCAATGGCCACAAGGGCGAACAGAGACATCATGTTGGCCGGGTTGAACTTCTTCATGTAGTAGGTGGCTACCCAGCGGCAGGCGATGAAGAGGATGAGCGAAATCAGGTAGTAGGTGGCGGCCACATCGGACTCAAGACCCAGCTGCTTGCAGCAGTACTTGTTCAGCCAGGTCCAAGCGGCAATCTGCACGCCCACATAGAAGAACTGGGCCACCACACCCATCCAGTAGCGCGGGAGACTCAGCAGCTCGCAGAGCATGTTGCGGTAATTCCTGAGCAGCAGGGTGAAGACGAAGGGGCCCACCATCACGAACAACAGCTGGCATACCATGTTCCCCCAGATGCCGGGGTTCTCGCACAGCATATTGATGAGCACCAGAATGGCAATCGGCACGGCAATGCAGAGCATGTACAGGCCAATCATCACCGGCTTGCTCAGGCCCGTCTTCATGGAATCATCATGTTCCGCCAGCTCGGTGCTGTCCTCTGAAGGCTTGAGACGCACAAAGAAGAACCAGATGACGGCTGCCACGGAAATCAGCCCCACATAGGGCACGCAGACCCAGAAGAGCTGCACGGCCTTGGAGTTACCCTGCAGATTGGCAAGAATGACGTACTTGGCCAGGAAGATACCTGCCAGAGAGCCCAGGGGGTTGAAAGCCTGGGCAAAGTTGAGACGGCGCACAGCGGTCTTCTCCGGCCCGAGGGAGAGCACGTAGGGATTGCAGCTGGTTTCCAGAATAGAAAGGCCACCGGCCAGGATAAAGATACCCAGCAGATAGAGGTCAAAGTTCTGGGCAATGCAGGCGGGGATATAAATCAAAGCACCCAGGATGTAGAACCCCAGACCGGCCAGAACACCGGTTCTGTAAGAGAATTCCTCCACCATCATGGCAGCAAAGATGGCCAGCACGGCATAGGCACCATAGAATGAAATCTGCACACCGGCAGATTCAGAAGGCTTGATACCGAAAATGGTTTCAAAGGCCGGAACGAGGTTATCCGTCATGTTGTTCAACAGGCCCCACAACGCAAAGCACGCCACGAGCATGAAGAACACTGAGCGGAACTTGCGCGGCACAACGGGGGTCAAATCTTTCTGTGCATTCGTACTCATACGGCGCAATTCTACCATATCCACCCATCAGGTCAACGCGAAAAACTTACCATCCTTATTTTTTTCTATAATGAGAACGTTTTTGGTTGCCGCACCACTGCCACCTGTGGTACATAGCATAGCAACATCATCCAGAAACAAGCCAAACAGGCATCAACCCCTTATATTCCCCCCCAGAAATTCATCATGAGACAAACACTGACGAGCCTCTGCCTGCTCCTTACCGGCTTTGCCTCCGCAAGTACTTTTTCCGCAAACGAGCATCTATGGTACACCCAGCCTGCCGGCATACCGCACACAGCTCTTCCCTGGGCTCCCCGCCCACACGCTACCGGCAACCTGCCCGGCAAGCTCAATCGCGACACCTGGGAAAGCCAGACCCTGCCCATAGGCAACGGGCGCATCGGCGGCACGATATACGGTGGCGACCGGCTCGATTGCGTGGTGCTCAATGAAACCAGCCTGTGGTCCGGCGGGGCAAACACGCCGGATAACGGTGCAAACTACATATACGGCCCCACGGCAGGCAAGGATAATTTCGGGAGTTTTCAACCCTTTGCCAATCTTTACGTAGGCTACGTGTACAGCGAAAAGACGGAAACCACCCATTACACTCGCGCCCTGGACTTGAAGAAAGCCGAGATTGTGACGAAGTTCCAGCGGGGTGGAGTGCAGCACCGCCGCAGCAGCTTTGCCAGCCGCCCGGATGATGTGCTGGTTTACACAGCCGAGGCAGATACCCCCGGTGCGCTGACCGCCCGCATAGCCCTGGCTCCCTACCACAATGTGGAGTATAGCCAGGAAAACGGCAACACCATCATCATGCGTGGCACATTGGCCAACGGCGAGGTATTCGAAGGACGCATGCTCGTACGCACCGAGGGCGGTTCCCTCCGCATGCACCCCGGCAAGGCTCAGGTGCAGGTGAACTACCGCGGCAAGAATGACGCCATGACCCCGCACTTCCCCGCAGACCAGCTCCCCTACGTGGAGGTGAAGAACGCTGATTCACTGGAAATCCTCATCAGTCTGGCAACCGACTACCAGCAGAACTACTCCGCCAATTGGAAAGGAGAAGACCCCGCGCTTCGCAACAGGCGCGTGCTCAACGCCGCCGCCGGCAAGGAGCTGAAAGCCATTCGCGAAGCACACCAGAAAGATTACAGCGGATACTATAAACGCATGAGTCTGGATCTGGGCGCAACCCCTCAGCTCCTGGCTGAACTCCCCACTGATCTGCGTTTGCTTTCCTACCGCAGCCGCTATGGGCTGGGCAGACCAACGCACGACCCTGACCTTGAGGAACTCATATACAACTACGGTCGCTATATCCTCATATCGAGCTCCCAGCCCGGCAATCTGCCGGTCACGCTCCAGGGCATCTGGAACAACAAGGTACACGCCCCCTGGGCCAGTGATTATCACAATAACATCAACCTCCAGATGTGCTACTGGAGTGCCGAGGTCGCCAACCTGGCCGAATGCCACCAGCCCCTCATTGACTTTATCCGCAGCATGGAGCAGCCCCTGGCTGAAAGCACCCGCAAACACTTCGGGGAGCACGTGCGCGGCTGGACCACCCGTATCTCCCAGAACCCCTGGGGTGGAGGCGGCTGGATTAAATGGAACCCGCCGGTCAATGCCTGGTATGCCCTGCATATCTGGGATCGCTACCTCTATTCGCAGGATAAGAATTACCTGAAAGAAGTCGCTTACCCCCTTCTCAAGAACATCTGCCACTTCTGGGAAGATGAGCTCAAGGAAATCGGGGCGCATGGCAAGGGGCTCAAGACCCGGAAAAACGAAAAGTCGCCCGTTCTGGATCTCACGGTGACCGAGCATCCCGAGCTGGGAGAAATCAAAGAAAGCGCCCTCGTGTGCCCCATGGGCTGGTCTCACGAATGGGGCCCGCTGGAAGATGGCTGCACCCACGACCAGCAGCTCATCTGGGAGCTGTTCGATAACACCGTACGCGCCGCCGCCATCCTGGGTGTCGATGCCGAATGGGCAGCCGGTCTTGCAGCCAAGCGCGACCGCCTGGTGGGCAACCGCATCGGCAAGGGAGGTTACCTGCAGGAATGGATTGTGGACCGCCAGACCTTCCAGGATGGAAAAAGCTCACTGGTCGGGCAGCGCCACACCTCGCACCTCATCGGCGTGTTCCCCGGCACTTCCATTTCACTTGAAAAAACGCCGGACTTTGCCAAAGCCGCCATGCGCAGCCTGGAGCTCCGCGGACTCAGCCAGGACAACCGCCGCAGCTGGACCTGGCCCTGGCGCACCGCGCTCTGGGCGCGTTTCCGCGAGGCCGACAAAGCCTACAGCATGGTGCAGCACTACATCCACTACAACGTGCTGGACAACCTCTTCGGCAACCATCCCCCCATGCAGATGGACGGCACTTTCGGCATGACCGGAGGCATGAGCGAAATGCTCATCCAGAGCCATGCCAGTGTCATTGAACTGCTGCCTGCCCTGCCCGCAGAATGGGCAGATGGCCACGTGAAAGGTATCCGAGCCCGCGGCAACATCACGGTGGATATGGAATGGAAGAACGGCAAAGTAACGCACTACCAGCTCCGCTCCTCTGCCCCGCATCCGGCTCCGGTCACCGTCATTGTGAATGGCGAGCGCAGGCAGGTCACCCCGGAGGCTGCAGAATAAGCGCCGGCAATCCCCCCCTTCCATGAAAGCATGTGGCTCACTGCGCCACATGCTTTCACTATTTTAGTTGACTCGCGCATGTGCGTGTGGCAAGATAGCGCCGTTATGTTAAAAGGAATTTCCCCGGTTGTATCCCCCACCCTGCTTAAAATCCTGGCCGAGATGGGCCATGGTGATGAAATCGTCATCTCCGATGCCCACTTCCCTGCTCACACCTTCTGCAGCACCGTGGTGCGCGCCGATGGTCTGGGGGCAGACGCTCTGCTGAAAGGCATCATTCCCCTGTTTGAGCTGGATAGCTATGCCACCCCGGTCATCATGATGGAAGCCGTGCCGGGCGACACGCTCGACCCGGCCGTAGAGGCCAAGTACCGCGCCGCCATGGGGTATGAAGGCACCATCGAGCGCGTGGAGCGCTACGCATTCTACGAACGCGCCAAGCAGGCATATGCCTGTGTCATCTCCGGCGAGACTGCCAAGTACGGCAACATCATCCTCAAGAAAGGTGTCACGCCCATCTGCGACTAATGTACCGCATCTGCAAGAGCATTGAACTGGAAAGCGGGCACCTGCTCTCCAAGCATCCCGGCAACTGCCAGTTCCCGCACGGCCACACCCGCAGCGTGGAGCTGGTGTTTGCCGCAGAAACGCTGGATGACCACGAGATGGTGATGGACTTCAAAGCCATCAAGGAAATGATGGGCGATTTCCTGGAGCAGTTCGACCACGCCCTGTGCATGAACACAGCCGACCCGAACTACGAAAAGTTCCGCGCCATCTACGGCGACCGCATCATCCCCTTCGAGCAAGGAGACCCCACCAGCGAAGCCATGGCCCGCGTGGTGTTCGAGCACACCGCCACCGCCCTCAAACGCGCCCAGGAAGGCCAATGTTCCTACCCGGTACGCCCCTGCGTGCGGTTGGAGCGCGTCCGGGTCTGGGAAACCAGCAGCAGCTGGGCGGAATACCAAGTGTAAGGCTGAATAATTAGTCTGGTCACGGTTTCCTCCGCGCCTGGTAACGAAAAAGCTCTGAGATTCCTCTCAGAGCTTTTTGCTTTCCACTGCGAGCAACGCAGGAAATTTCAAAACTTAATCACCTCTCAGATTCCAAGTTCCTCCAGGATGATTTCGCGTATCTGCGCGTGCACCTCCTCCACGGTACCATCTGCCTCCACCCGGTGAAGCCAGGGCATCTCCATGGCTGAATAAATAGCAGCGCAATCACTCAGGAACTTCTCATTTTCAAAGGCATCCTTCCCATTTCCGCGGGCATGCATGCGCTCTTGTGAAAGCTCAATCGGAATATCGAGCCACAGGGCGACATCCGGCACGGTGGCAAAGGCTTCATTCCACTCGCGGATTTCCTCCACATTGGCACCGCTGGCACCCTGATATGCCATCATGGAAAGGTAATAACGATCCAGCAGCACCCATTTGCCAGACTGAAGTGCGGGTTCAATCACATCGCGCACATGCTCCCGGCGGTCCTGCAGCAAACAGGCTATCTCCTCATCAATGGAAAGGCGGTCTCCCGCCAGGGCTGCCTCACGCACCCGCATTCCCCACGGGCCGCGGGTCGGTTCAAATCCCGTCACTACCTCAATACCGCGAGCGCGGAGATAACGGGCCAAAAGCTCCACTTGCGTTGACTTGCCCGTGCCGTCAATGCCTTCAAAAACAATCAATGAACCTCTTAGGTGAGGAGAATCTGCTTCCATGGTAGCCCTGACCATAGCATAGCCACTGCCCCCCTGCAAGCTTAAAGTCCGCTTTTTCCTTAATTTCACCATACTTCCGACTCCCCTTGTCATGCCTTGCTTTTATCTTGCTTCCTAACAACGCAGATGCCATAATGTACCTGTGTCGACCATTTGCGCCATTCTTCCCCACGTCAACAGCCAGGAACGCACCCTCACCTGCCTGAATCGGCTGATTCAGCAAAGCAGGCACCTGGATTACATCATTCTGGTGAATAACGAGGCTCCTGATACGCCTGCGCTGCAAGCTGTAGTTGAATTAGCTGAAAAATCATTATCGCCCGGAACGCTGCACATTGTGCAGGCTGAGAAAGACCTGGGGAATGTAGGAAGCGGTGCGCGCGGCATGGAATACGCCTTCTGCACCCTGGAAGCAGATTACGCATGGCTGCTGGATGACAACACATGGCCCAGACCCGATACACTGGAACGGCTGGAGCAATCCCAGGTTGATGAACAAATCATCAAAGTATGTGTCTGCATCGACCCCTCCCGGAATGGTGAACTCAGCCGCCCGCTGAGCCTTCCAGGCAAAAAGGAGAACACATGGCTACCCATCACACGCAAATCAGATTTACCTCCCGGCAACATCATCAACTGCCGCGGTGGCTGGTTCGGAGCCCTTTACCCCCGCAATGCATGGTTAGCCGCTGAGCCGCCCACAGAACAACTCTACACCCAGGGGGCAGACGAATACTACTGGAAAATGCACAAGGCCGGCTTCCGCTTCTGCACTATTCTCAATGCAGAACTGGAACTCCCCTCCACCCCCACCCCCCTTATCCACTATCGGCTGGGGAATCGCTCCTTCTTCTACGAACCAGGCATTCCCCTCACCCGCCAGTACTATAAAACCCGGAACTGGGCATGGCTCCAGCGCTTGCGCGCACCGCACAACTATCCTCTCCGGCTGGCACTATGCGGCGCCTACATCCTCCTCTCCCTCAATGCCATGCTGCGATGCAACGAATTAGGCATCAGACGCATCTACAATCTATTCCGCGCTTTGCACAATGGGTTCTATGGCAAACTCAGACCCTACTGAGGTGTAAAATTTGCCATCAAGCGCAAATTTGTCTTTACAAACGGTCAGGAATAGCTATAATCTGCGTCCCGACGCATAAGTTTCTCAAGAAAACCATAACCATATCACCAAAATCATGAAAGTTCTTTCCTCACTCGCCTCCATGAAGCGCCGCCACGCTGATTGCCAGATTGTGAAGCGCAAGGGCACGCTCTACGTGATTTGCAAGAGCAACCCCAAGTTCAAGGCTCGTCAGGGCACGACGGCCGGTACCCGCCTCAGCAAGAAGGGCGTGAAGTAAACATTTATCCCGTTCCCTGCAACCGTCGGGGATGTTAGAGAGAAGACCGGTGTCGATAGCTCCGGTCTTTTTTCGTGTTTTTCCCAGCCATGAGCCAAAGCATTCGCACACACATCCTCCCTATTGGAGACTTCACCTTCGACAACGGAGAAACGCTGCCGGGCATAGAGCTTGCATACGAAACATATGGCGAGCTGAATGCCGGGAAGAGCAACGCCATCCTGTTATTCCACGCATTAACGGGCAGCCACCATGCCCACGGGTACAATGACTCACTGCCCGAGGCTGGCAATTTCTGGCAACCTGAAAATTATGAAGGATGGTGGGACCGCATGATTGGCCCTGGCAAACCGCTCGACACGGAAAAATACTTTATCATCTGCATCAATTACCTGGGAAGCTGCTACGGCAGCAGCGGGCCCACCAGCATCGCGACAGACGGCGAGCCCTGGGGCAGCCGGTTCCCCCTGGTCAATGCAAACGACCAGGCCCGCAGCCAGATTAAGGTGCTGGATTATTTCGGTATTGAGCGATTCACCGTGGTAGGTCCCAGTCTGGGTGGAATGCTCTCCCTATCCCTGGCTACCCTCTACCCCACACGCATCAAGAATATCATCATCATCGGTGCTGGTTACAAACCATCCATTGAGCACAAACTGGATGCGTTTGAACAAATCATGGCCATTGAGCTCGACCCGGCCTACCAGGAAGGCCGCTACCCCCTCAGTGACCCTCCCCGCAGGGGGCTCGCGCTGGCCCGCATCATCAGCCACAAACTCTTTGTCAACCAACGGGGGCTGGAAAAGCGCGCACGCAAGGGAATTTCTGACCGCAAAGGCATGCTCACCTGGTACAGCCCGCAGCGCAACACGGAAAGCTATATGCTGCACCAGGGTACCAAATTTGCCAAGCGGTATGATGCAAATGCCTATATCCGCATCATCAACCTCTGGGCAGGCTACGACCTCGCAACCTTCTCCGGTCTGGGCAGTGAAGACAAGGCCTTCCAGCTTTTTGCCAAGCATGGCATCCGCTTCATGCTTTTCTCCATCAATACAGACTGCTGCTTCACGGCGCGGGATATTTCCTGCTTCCACCGGCGGCTTCTCAAAAACGGAGTTGATTCGCGCTACAAATGCATCCATTCCGTCAAGGGGCATGACTCCTTCCTGCTGGAGCCGGAACTCTACGAGGACGACCTCAAAGCCTATCTGCAATAATGGCACGCGCCCTGCCCCACCAGGCAGGGCTTTTTTTTAACTCTTTTTGAACTCTGGCAAATTTGCAGCTTGCAAGAGCGGGCTCCGCATGCTATATATATCAAGTCAGTAAACTTCATTCAATACCATGAAATTATCCGCACTCAAGAAAAACCGCAAGGGTTTCACCCTTATCGAACTTATGGTGGTGATTGCCATTCTGGCCGCTCTTGCCTCTATCGGCTATGGTCCCATTATCGACCACATGAACGACGGTGACCGCCAGAAGGCCAGCTCCAACCTTAAGTCTCTCTACACCATCATGCAGGGTTTCAAGACAGACAACGGCAGCTACCCCAGCGATGGCACTGCTGAGCGGCTCCAGGAAGAGAAGCCTGACCTGAACTTCGGCTCACTGACAGGCGAGACCTCCAACGCCTATTTCCGCCAGGTATACTACTCTCCCTCTAACGTTTCTGAAAAGCCCTTCTTTGCCAAGGTGAACTGCAATGGTCTGAGCATCACCCAGGAAGGCGATGAGAAGCTGGCCAACGGTTCTGCCCTTTCCCGCGGTGAGAACGCCATGGCCTACGTCATGCGTAAGAACTCCGCAGACGAAAACGTGAAGGATGGCGTGGTGAGCGGCAATGCACCCCTGGCTATCTGCGGCATCTACCCGTCTGAGACTCCCTATGTGGGTGACCAGGTTGCCTTTGACGGCAATTCCTTCCGCGGCCACGCTTTCATGCTCTCCACCGATGGTTCCGTGAAGGACCTTGAGCGCGACCTTGAGGAAGACGAAACCAACGAAGAAAAGTACATCATGGCCAAGGGCAAGAGCCTCTTCCCCGAAACCAAGAAGGGTCGCTCCACAGCTGACCGCTACTATGTGCTCAGCCCTGAGAAGTAAGACCATCTCAACAACTTAGATAAAATAAATCCCCGCATTCCATGAAGGAATGCGGGGATTCTCATTGAAGCAATTCAAGCGAGCCAGACGCTCCGCCAACCACGAGCGCTCACTCAGAGCTCAGCACACCCGCAAAGCTCTGCAATGCGGCAAATGACTGATTCAATCACATTCGCCGGGCAAGATGCACCAGCAGTCACCCCAATCTGGAGTTCCCGCTCAGGGTGCTTAATCCATGCAGGCAAGGGGCGCACCACCTCTTTCTTCAAACTCAAATCATAACAGCGGATACGCTGCGGACTCAACAGGCAATCTGCCGTAGAAACAAAGAAGGTGGGAACTTTCTTTGCGGCAATGTGAGCCAGGTGGGTCGTGTTGGAACTGTTATACCCACCAATGATGAACATAGCATCAAGGGGTTTTTCCAACAGGGAAAACAGGGCATTCTGGCGGTCCTGCGTGGCACCACAAATGGTATCAAACATATGGAAGCGGTCATCATTCCCATCGCGGCTAACCACAGCTTCCCTCAGAATATCCTGGATTTGCGCCGTTTCTGATTTCAACATGGTGGTCTGGTTTGCCAGGCCAATCTCCTCCAGATGCACATCCGGGTCAAAACCTTCTGAATAACTGCCCTCAAAGTATTCAAGGAAGGCAGCTTTATCCCCGCGCCCATTCATGTAGTCAGCTACCCGGCGAGCGTCTGACTCATTGAAAATCACCAGGAAATTCCCCCTGCCATCTTTCCCGCGGGATTGCGATGCCGTTGCCATGCTTTCCTCATGCCTGGCCTTGCCGTGAATAACGCTCGTGACACCAGCAGCGGCATAGGTCCGCACCCGCTGCCAGACCTTGATGACATTTCCACAAGTGCTATCCACCAGGGTAACCCCCTTCGCGTCCAAGTGCTGCCGCAATGCAACCGGCACCCCGAACGCAGGCATGATGACCACATCCTCAGACGTAAGGGCATCATACGCAGGGTCATCCATCTTCCATGGCAGGTGCAGTAAGCCCAAGGCATCCAGGCGGGCGTTCACATCCGGATTATGGATAATTTCACCAATAAGCCAGATGCGGCGATCCTTGAACAAGCGACAGGCAGCGTAGGCGATTTCAATGGCGCGTTTCACACCATCGCAAAAGCCGAACGATTCAGCCAGGAAGAGCCGTACGCCAGGCAGCTCCAACTCATTTCCCTGCTGGCGGATACACTCCACCAGCGGGCTCTGGAAATGAGCCAGATCTTCAGCTACCTGGGCCATCACCTCAGGCCGGCGCACGTTCACCGGTCTGTTGACTTTTTCGCTCGCCATGTCTTAGTGCGGGATATTCAGTGCCTCATAGGCCAGAATCTGGCATCCCTTCAAATCCATCTTGCCAGTGGGCAGAGCCGGAATGGCTTCGACGGGAATGATTTCACGCGGACACCAGAGGCGGGGCAAGCCCTGCGACACCAGATGAGACTTAATTTCATCCAAGCCCTCATTGAGACTGCCGTGGTGCACGGCAGAAAGAAGCACAAGAGCCTCACCCTTGGCGGCATCAGGCACCCCCATTACCGCCACGGCGCGACCGGCAAAGCCTTCCGGCACCTCCACAAAGCCTTCTATGGCATTCTCCACCACCTCGTGCGGCACCATTTCGCCCCCGACCTTGGAGAAGCGGGAACGGCGGCCACCCAGGGTCAGGAAGCCATTCAAATCAACAAAGCCAAGGTCACCGGTCTTGAACCACCCATCGCGCAGGATTTCTGCATTGAGGTCTTCGCGGCCAATGTAGCCTCCAAACACATTCGGTCCCTTGAACCAAATCATACCCTGCTCTGAAATGGGCAGACGGGTATTATCATCATCCGGGTCAGTAATCCGCACGGCAAGACCGGGCATAAGCTGGCCAATGGTGCCATTCTTCTCACCCGGCACATAGTAGGGCTGGGTTTCCGAGGGACCCACCTTATCGAGGTTCACGCCGCAGACCGGCGTCGTTTCCGTGAGGCCATACCCTTCCAGCAACTGGATACCGCAGCGTTCCACAAATTCGTCAGCGAGGGTCTTCTGCAACTTTTCAGCCCCCACCACAAAGTACTTCACACTGGCATAGGTATTCTTGTCTGCGCGGCGCAGCATACTGCGGGCAAAGGTGGGTGTGGAGACCACCACCGTACACTTGTGTTTCTCGATAAGGTCGTTGAGGTTCTTTGAATCCAGCGGGGAGGGATAGGTCACCATGCCAAATCCATAAAGCAAAGGCATAATGGTGGTAATGGAAAGCCCGAAACTATGGAAGATGGGAAGGCTGCAGAGAATGGGGCTTCCTTCCGGCACCCACACCTTGCTGAGAAGCTGGGCAATGTTGGAAAGAATCATCTTGTGAGTCATGGGTACGCCCTTAGGCTCGCCCGATGAACCAGAGGTGAAGAGCAATGCAGCCTCATCCCCCTTACAGCGCTTATCCAGTTCGAAAGTCTTGGCAATGACGCTTATGGGGGCAAATTTGGCAAATGCTACCCAGCCGGCAATCTTAGCCACGCCCAGGCTCTTGAGAGTCTTATCCAAATGAATGATGGCCTCTCCCTTGGGCCAGGGGAACTGAGGCAGCTTGCTCATGAAGGCGCGTGCTGTTACAAAGTGCTTGATGCCGCTCTGGCGCACGATGCTTTCAAAGGCAGGTTCTGATGAGGTGTAGTTGATATTGACCGGAACAATACCAGCCAGGATACAGGCAATGTTGGCGATGACACCACCCTTACCCGGAGGAAGCAGGATGCCCAGGCGTTCCTCCTTCACGTTCTTCTTCATCCAGCGGGAAAGAGCCATAGCCACGCCCAGCATCTTGCCATAGGCCAGCCCGGTACCATCCAGACCATCCACCAATTCGACGTCCGGGTTGTTCTTCATGCCTTCCACTATCATGCGCCCCAGCGATTTCTCAAACACCGGATTCTCGTTGTAGCGCTCGTAGCATGACTCCATCCAAACCTCCAGCAAGCGTTCACCCGTCTGCGGACCTGATTGCAGCTTAGGCAGGAAATCCACCGTCACCCAATCATAGTCCAGCCCTGAGGTGAAGGCTCTCCGCAGGTTGTTCCGGAAGCCCCCCACAAACACCGGCACGGGGGCAATATGCAAAGCTCCCAACTGCATCATGAAAGGCATGGGTACATCTGAAATGGTACCAATAATGCTGTTCGGGCGCCCTGGTACGTACACCACATCCAGCCCTTCCTGCATGAGCATCATGAGTTTCTCGCGCAGGGTACGGCTATCGCTCTTGCGGAAGTTGAAGGAAAGCACCTTGCTGCCACTCCCTTCAATTACCTTCATGACTGCAGGGGAGGGAATCAGAACTTCTTCCACTATGAACGCCACGTTTTCTGCACCACCCATGGCCTTGATAATCGCGGGAAGCGAGTTCTCATCAGCTCGGTTGAGAATATAGAAAGAAGGCTGCGAGGGGCGGTTCTCCGTCCCATATATACGTACAGTTGCCATACCTACATTATACATCAAGCTAGAGTAATGTCAACAAAACATGATTTACCCAGCCTGGTAAATGGATGTTATTTTTGAGCAGGAGGCGTATTTTCAGGCATCAGCTGGCGCATCCACTGTCCGGTTTCGGGGGACTGTTGCTCCACGGCTTCAACCATAGGCAGAATCCAGGGTTGCAAGCAGTATGAGCTCACATGGAGGCATGCCATGAGAACGACAACCGCCATAAACTGACGCACCACCGAAGTGCGGACAAATTGCAGCGGCAGGGTAGAGCAGCGAGCATCCCACATGGTGATACCGCGGGAGCGGAGGGTCCACCAGGAATATGCCATCATGAAGAGGGGCAGAAGGGAAACCATCATGCCCATGCCGCCTACAAAAACCCAGCAGGCGCGCGCGCAGGAGCGCCCGAAGCTCATGGGAGTACCGTTGACGCTCCGCACCTGAATCCCCAGAAGAGCCTTACCGGGCGTGGTACCCAGATAACTAACCAGGCAGGCTTCAAGCAGGATAAAGCCAATCCAGACCACTGGTGCAGATGGCAGCAAAGCGGTGGTAAAGGGAATTTCCCGCGCATACACAACCCCAAAGACAAGAGTCATGTACAAGGCCATATCAACCAGGCGGGCCAATAAGCGCGAAGCCGGAGATGATAAAAACACACGAACCGTTCCAGGAGGCAGCGGGGTATCCGGAGAAGGTTCAGCTTCCACCGCAGGAACTGGATTTTCCATTTCCGGCGCATCTGGCACAGGAGGGAGCGTTTCCACCTCTGCCTCTTCCTGCTTTTTTTGCTGCAGGAAATCAGCCAGAGCCGGGAGTTCGCGCAAGGGCATCCACTGGTCACAGCCAGCGTGCCAGCCCTTGGTATCCGGAGTCAACTCTCCCATTTGCACCAGGGAGAGTACATCTGGCACCGTGGCGGGACCGCATTTCTTCTTGTCTGCTATCCAGTAGATATCCATGTATGAAGGGTGGTTGGTTAGTTTGAACGCAGCGCCTTGGCGGGGTCTTGACGCGCCACGATAAAGGCCGGAATAATGGCGGCAATGGTCACCATAATGAAAGCCTGAAGCGCCTGGGATGCAAAGGTTGCCGGGTCATATACCGCCGGCAGTGTGATACCATGCGCCTGCATGGGGAACGGATCCATCCCTATACTGGCCAAGGCAGCCTGAATCTCCAGACGGTAATAAAGCACCAGCAATGCCAGCAGCACTCCGCAAATAGCACCCGCTGTGCCGATGATGACACCCTGCCAGGCAAAAATGCCCATAATCTTGCCAGGGGTCGCACCCAGAGCCTGCAAAACGGCAATTTCGCGTTTGCGCTGCATGGACATCGTAAACATAACCGCCATGATACAGAAGCTGGCAATCAAGGAGATGATAGAGAGGACAAAACTCATCATGACCCGTTCATTGGCAATCAGCTTGTACCACTGTTCAAAGCTGCGGGTCCAAGGCGCGATGAACCAGGACAGACCGTGAGGATACGCCTCCTGGGGAGCGTTGAGCTCAGGGAAAAGTTTCTGCATATCCTGCTCAATCGTGCCAGGGTTGTTGGGGTCAGCCACACGCACGCAAATGCCATGCACCTGACTCGCACCACCCGCAGAGAGTCCCAGTACATCCTGGGCAATCTGCAGCGGCAGGTAAACATTGGGCCCCGGCATATTTTCCGGAGTCTGGTAAATACCCACCACCTTCAAGTCCACCGGCATCACCATTTCATTGATGCTTTTCACAGCCTTGCCATCCTCTTTATCACGGTCCAGACCGGCCAGGGCATTTACCGTATCCTGCCAGAGCTTCTGCTGCTCCGGAGAGAACGGGATGCCAGCCATGTGGCTTTGAGCCAGCTGGAAAAGCACTGAGCAGGCCTCTTTCTCACTACGACGCAGCTTGGCGCTGTCAAATTGCAGAATGTGGGTAGCCACCGTTTCCAGTCGGGTATCAGCCACAACCACACCGTTTTCCCCCGCAGTCGCCGTATCGAACAGTTGGGCAGCAGCCTCCATGAACGCCTTATTTTCGTGCGTCTGCAAAGGGTTCTGAATCATCGCATAGATATTGGCCACTTCATCCAGGCTGCCCACGGGGGTCAGATGCAGGTAATCCCCCAGCTGCAAGCCCAGGTTATTGGCCGTCACGGCAGAAATCACGCATTCCTGATCCAGCCCCTCACCAAAATCGAACGTTCCCTGGCGCAGCATTTCTGCAAGCGGGGCTATCTGCTGGTCGTTATGGGGTTCTATCGCCGTGAACTGGACGGTCATGCGACCGCGACGGCTCTGGGCAAAGGCATCTCCATCCAGCTGGGGATATACGCTCACCACCTGCGGAAGCTGCCGGATATCATCCATCAACGCAGGCCAATCAGCCACATCGTCCGTGAGGCTCGTGCGCTGCACTCCATTAGTCAGAGCTACGACATAATGCGGAGCAAACGCCAGCACACGGCTTTCCATTTCGCGCTGCAACCCCTCCATGACGGAAAGCACCACAATAAGCACCATGACCCCCAGGGCCACGCCGCCCAGGCAAATGAACGTAATGACAGAAAACATGGTACGAAGCGGATTGAGATACCTCACCGCCAACATCAGGCTAATATTGCGTCGCAACAGTTTCATGCAGGGGACAGAGTATCACACATTTCCCCCTCCGGGGCAAGCCCGAATGGTGGCATGCTCCACAACGCGTCATATTTTTGACGAAATATCATCTTGCACCGTCCATAAAACATGATACAATCACCGCAAATGGACGAAAAACTTATCATTATCGGCACAGGACCTGCTGGCTACACAGCCGCTATCTACGCAGCAAGAGCTGACCTTCACCCCCTCGTCTTCACGGGTGAACAGATTGGAGGGCAGCTCACTACCACCACCGAGGTGGAAAATTTCCCCGGATTCCCGGAAGGCATCATGGGGCCTGAGCTCATGTTCAACATGAGCCAGCAGGCAGAAAAGCATGGTGCCCGGTTTGCGTACGAGAGCGTACTCTCTATCACGCAGGAAGCCTGCTCCGGACTCTTCACCGTCACCACCTCAGGAGGTGCTTACAAAGCAGAGGCCATCATCATTGCAACGGGAGCCAAAGCCCGCTACCTGGGGCTGGAGGGAGAAACCGGGCTCATCGGACACGGGCTTACAGCCTGCGCCACTTGCGACGGTGCATTCTACCGAGACGTTCCCGTCTGTGTGGTGGGAGGCGGTGACAGCGCTTGTGAAGAAGCCCACTTCCTGACCCGCTTTGCCAGCAAGGTGTACCTCATTCACCGCCGCGACCAGTTGCGGGCCAGCAAGGCCATGCAGCAGAAAGTGCTGGAAAACGCGAAGATTGAACCGCTCTGGAACAGCACCATTGCCGCCTACCACACCGATGACAAGGGTGAAGTTTGCAGCATTACCCTCAAGAACACAGTTGATGGCACAGAACGGGAACTGGAAACAAAATGCGTCTTCATGGCCATCGGGCATACTCCGGTAAGCCAATTCGCCGGCGATTTGGTAGAGCGGGATGAAGCGGGCTTCATCCGCACCTCAGGTGCAGGCACCGCCACCAAGACCCCCGGTCTCTTTGCCGCAGGAGACGTGGCAGACCCCACCTACCGCCAAGCCATTTCAGCTGCAGGCATGGGGTGCAGAGCCGCCATGGACGCCGAACGCTACCTTCTTACACGCGAATAATGAACGCCATGAAAAAATTATTCATTCTTCCCATAGCCGCCGCACTGGCGGCTTGCAGCTCCACCAACAGCGAATTGGCAGAAGCGGCAGAACTATTCAATGCCGGGCGCCAGAGCGATGCCGTAGTACTGTACCGCAAGGCTGCCGTTAAAGGAGACCCCGAAGCGCAACTCCAGCTCGCCAAGTGCTACGATTTTGGCAAGGGAGTAGATCAGAACCTGGAAGAGGCCGCGAAATGGTACACACGCGCAGCTGAAGGAGGTAACTCCAATGCCCAGGACAACCTGGGCACCTGCTACATTTCCGGCACCGGCGTGGAAAAGAATCTTGAAAAAGCCTTTTATTGGTACAAACGGGCAGCAGGTTCGGGCAATGCGTCGGCCCTCAACAACCTGGGTCTTTGCTACCGCAACGGCGAAGGCACCGAGAAAAACGACTCCAGCGCCGTGCTCTGTTTCCGGGCAGCGGCTGAATTAGGCAACTCCAATGCCCAATATAACCTGGGACGCTGCTATTTCCACGGTCTGGGGGTGCAGTGTGACCAGGAGCAAGCCAAGGCATGGGTCAGCGCTGCGGCAGCCCAAGGGCATAAGAATGCCCAATTATTCATGGCTGACAATCAATGGCAGTAACAATATATCCGTTACTGGCAATTTTTTACCTTTTTCGGTGCTGAAAGCTGGTGTATACTGGCACCATGCAAGCACCAGAAAACGAATCTGAAAAAACACCGTGGGGTTCCTTCTGGAGCCTCACGGTGATTCAGTCCATGAATGCCCTGAATGAGAAAGGCGTTCAATTCCTGCTCATCGGGCTGGGAATCTGGCTGGCTATGGAGTTGCAATACTCACTCTCCGTGCTCATCGTCCTGCCCTTTGTGCTCTTTTCCCCCCTGGGAGGGTGGATAGCGGACCGCTGGTGCAAGACCCGCTTGTTGCAGGCAATGGTTCTACTGCAGGTTTTCGTACTTGTAGGCATGTCCCTGGGGCTCTGGCTGGAGAACCTGTGGCTGGCCGTTTGCTGCTTTGCCGTCTTCTGCGTGCAAGCCATGTTTTTCAGCCCGGCAAAAAAGGGCTTGGTGAAAGATATCGTTGGTTCTGAACACATAGGATTTGCCAGTGGCATCATGGAAATTTCCACCATGCTGGCCCTGCTCATCGGCCAGATTGGAGCCCTCTACCTCATCTATTCCCTGCTCAAGCTCTGGGGGCCGGAATCCGGATGGCAGGCGGCGGCTCTGCCCTGCGCTTGCTGCACGGTAGGAGCAATCATTGTTTTCATTCTCAGTCTGTTCATGCCGCGCTACCCTGCCCAGAGCACGCGCCCCTTCAGCTGGCGGCTGCTCTGGTGCCACTTCTCCCAGCTCCGCATGCTCTGGGATAACAAGGTGCTGCGAAACAGTGAAATCGGTATCGGTTATTTCTGGTTCATTGCCAGCGTCATGATGCTGATTGTGCTGCAAATGGCAGCCGAGGCTCACCCTGTACAAAGCCAGGCCGATTTCATGCAAGTGCTCGGCCAGCAGAAGGATTCTGCCCTGCTCTTTGCCTGGCTCAGCGGCGGCTCCATTTCCGGGGGCATCTGCGCCTCTATCATCTGTGCAAGGAAAATCCGCACCTGGGTGGCCACCGTGGGGGGAATCGGCATGACTCTGGGCTGCATTGCACTGGCTTTCCTTCCCTATGGGTCAGCATTCTTCTTCACTGCCCTCACCTTGACCGGATTCATGGCCGCCGGCTACCTGGTACCGCTCAATGCCCTGCTCCAGGATCGCGCTGACAATGATAAGCGTGGTGACGTCATTGCAGCGGGCAATCTGGTGGACTGTTTCCTGGGTATTGTAGCCGTTCTGCTGCAAGGAGCACTGAAAGCGGCCGGCATCCCCCCACAATGGCAATGCGCCATGCTTGCGTGCAGCAGTGCTATAGTGGCTCTCTTCATTATTCGTAATACCAAGGCGTGATTACGACTTGTCAAAGCACCAAAAGCTGTGGTATTATCTGGAACGTATGAAGCGTTATCCACTCTTGTTAGTTTGTTTACTGGCATTGCAAGGTTGCAGTTTGCAAGACCGCCTGGCTGCCACAACGGCAAATTTGGAGGATAAGTTCGCCAACATCAAGGCATGGGATAATCTCCCCCTGCGTACCATTTCATGGAACCAGGCAGTGGCCATGATGAAGAAAAACAACCTGGAATACCTGCAAACGAAGAACGTCATCGAAAAGTCGGAGCGTACAGAAATCAGCATTTACACTGATCTCATTCCCGGCGTCACCTATTACAGCTACTTCTCTCGCGCCCTGGGAGACATGACAAAAAATGTCAATAGCGATGATATCCTGCACCAGGTAAACGTCAATTTCTACATTCCCACCGTCACGCAGATTCCCTACCGCGTGTATGCAAGCAAGGCGGCCACATTTGCTGCCATCAAAGCACAGGAAGGCCGGGAACGCGAGCTTGTCTCCAAGCTTTACACCCTGCAGCGCCAGCAGGCTCTTGCCAACCGGCAGAAGGAATTGGACAAGCAGCAACCCAATGAAAAGCCTGATTACCTCATGCAGAAAGCAGATGACCCCGGTGAAAACTGGGGAAAAATTGCAGCTCTGCTGGGTGATTATTCTGCCAGGTGGCAAATCCTGCCCTCATCAGTTCCCCAATTTAAGTGGTCAAAATACAAGAAGCGCATCGGCACGCTGGATCCCTTGGTCGTCTGCCAATTTGCACTGGGGCTGGAACAAGCCCGCCTGAGCCAGTATAGTGTTGCCCTGCAGTACCTTCCCACCCTCAACACGAACATATACAGCCCGCAGCTTTTCAGCTCCAGCGGTGGCACTTACTCCGGCACCTTCCTGGATAAGGAAGACACCAAGATTAACTTGAGCCTCAGCTACGATTTGGACACCAAGTTATCCACCTGGAACCGGTACTGTGATGACAAAGCGGCCTATGAACTGAAGCAGCGCGAAACGGCTGCCAAGATGGTTGAACTCAAGCAGAAGTTACACGCACTGAGTAGAAGTATTGAGGAGTATTACACCTGGCGTGATTTCATGCACAAGCGCATGGAGCACCTGGGCAGCACACCCACCGCAAACGCTGAGGAATTCCTGGAAAATGAGATGACGCTGCACTCCATGCGGCAGGAGTTGCTCAAGCAGGAAAGCTCCATCATCGAGTCTGAAGGGGCGCTCATTCTGCAGTACGGCCTCCTCTAAGCAGCATGCCGTAGGAACAGAAGGCATTTAGATAGCAAGCGCATACGCCTCAAGTAGCGGCAGGATTGCCTTCACCCCAAAGGCCTGAACCGACTGCAAGCGCCGGATTTCTGCTCGGAATTCGTTCTGCAGACGCAATAAACGCTCTTTCGGGAGGCGTTCTGAATCAACCTGCTGGGGAGTCAGTCCGGCCTGCAGGTCATTTACCTTATCGAAACGCTGGCGTATCTTATTCAGGGCTGGAGTGAGCTCCGGCAAGGTATTCTCTGCCACGGCGCGGTTCTGAATCCGGCGCAGCAGGTACAAGGCATCGTCCAGGCTATCGCACCATTCATTGTAAGCACGTTCAAGCGCACTTTCCTCACCAAGACTGCAGACCGCACCGCGGGAGGCGCTCAATTTGTAATAATGGAAGAGGGCTATCAACTCCTCCGCCCCGTAGGCATTCACCTCACTGAGGCGCTGCACCACGGGCATATACCCCTGCGTGATGTGCAGGAGGTCGCGCATGGCGCGTTCCAGTACCCGCACCGCATCGGGAGCATCCTGAGGAACCCGGCTAATCTTCTCCATAGCGGAGCGCATGTACTCCAGCCGCTGCTTCAGCTCCACTGCTGCCAGCATGCCACTCTCACGGTCACTCACAGTTCGCAGGTGGTAATCCACATCCCGGGCAGCCGCAACCAAGCCCGCGCACAGGCTCTGCACGGTTTCCGACTGGGCAGGCTCCACCTGCCCCACCGCTACTGGCAGGGTTCCGAACATTGTCACACCCAAGATATGGAATCGAAAGCTCATCCGCAGCTATTTTAACGGGCAATGGCTACCCTGTCAAGGGGGTAAAAGGAACAGGGCGTGCAACACTGTTCGTTGCACGCCCTGTTTTTGATGAGGTGAGCTCTATCAGGTTAATGACCGCTGAGAGTCGTAATGTAATAACCAGCAATCACAGCCGTACCAATCACGCCCGCCACGTTCGGACCCATGGCATGCATGAGCAGGAAGTTGGAGCGGTCAGCCTGCTGACCCACATTGTGGGACACGCGGGCTGCCATAGGCACGGCAGACACACCTGCAGAGCCGATAAGCGGGTTGATGGGATTCTTGCGCCAGCCAGGCACCAGGTTCATGAGCTGGGCGCACAGCAGGCCACAAATCGTAGCCACAGCAAATGCCACCACACCCAGCATGATGATGAGCAGAGTCTGCGGCTGCAGGAAACGAGCCCCCTGCATCGTGAGACCCACAGACACACCCAGCATGATGGTCGTGATATTCATGAGCTCATTCTGGGCGCAGGAAACCAGACGCTCGGTCACCTGGCATTCGCGCAGGAAGTTACCCAGCATCAGCATACCCAGCAGAGGGGCTGCATCCGGGCAGAGCAGAATGGTAGTCAGCGTCACCAGAACGCAGAAGAACAACTTCTCCCCCTTGGAAACCTGGCGCAGGCTCTTCATCTTAATCTTACGCTGAGCCTCTGTGGTGCAGAGCTTCATAAAGGGCGGCTGAATCAACGGCACAAGCGCCATGTAGGTATAGGCCGCCACAGCAATGGCACCCAGCAGTTCCGGAGCCATCTTACTGGCCAGGAAAATAGAGGTGGGGCCGTCCGCACCACCGATGATGCCGATGGCTGCAGCCTGCCCCTTGGTGAAACCTAAGGCTACGGCGCACAGGAAGGTGAAGGCCACACCGCCCTGAGCTGCAGCACCCAGCAGAAGTGACTTGGGAGAGGCCAGCAGCGGACCAAAGTCGGTGAGCGCACCCACGCCCATGAAGATAAGGGCGGGGAAAATCTCACACTTGATACCCAGGCCGATCCAGTCAAACAGACCACCCTCAGGCTTCATAATCATGTACTTCTTAGCAGCCTGACCGGTAACCTGAACCTGACCCTTACCCACGGTCTTCACCGTCATGGGTTCGGCCATGGCCTTCTCGTACTCAGCAGCCTGCTCCGGGGCTACACCCTCGGTGCTCTGCTTGAATGCCGGGTCAGTATATTCTGCCAGGGTGATGGAAAGGAAGCCGACATCGCGCATATCCTTGCGTACCAGCTCCTTGTTCTCAATAGCTACCACTTCGCGCTGGGCCTGGGTAATGACCATGCCATTATCCGGGATATTGGCAATCAGGGCACCGAAAGCAATCGGCACCATGAGCAGCGGTTCAAACTGCTTTGCCACACCCAGATACAGCAGACCAGCCACAATGCCCCACATCACGTACATCTGCCAGGTCATCTGGTAGATGCCCATGCCGGAGATAAACTGGGCGAAAGATTCTAAAAGTTCTTGCATATCTGAATAAATGCGTTGTTATCTACCTCTGCACCTGGAGGTGCAGAGCCTGCACTCTTCGGATTAACCAAGGTAAGCCAGAGTCTGACCCTCCGTCACGGTATCGCCGGGCTTCACAGCAAAGGAAGTTACGGTACCAGCGGCGGGAGCATAAATCACGGTGTTCATCTTCATGGCCTCCACGGTCATCACCTGGTCACCTTCCTTCACAGCAGCGCCGGGCTGCACGTCCAGGGAAACCACCTTGGCTGCCAGCGGGCAAGGAATGGGAGTACCGGCACCGGCGGGTGCAGGAGCAGCAGCAGGTGCAGGAGCGGGGGCAGGAGCGGCCACGGGTGCAGGTGCTACCACAGGAGCGGCCACAGGTGCAGGTGCAGCAGCCACAGGGGCGGTGCCACCAACGGTTTCTACGGTTACATCAAAGGTCTGACCGGCAACGGTAATACGGAGCTGTTTCATATCGTTTTTTCTATTTTGTTATGTTTGAAGTTAGTAGTGGGTGTGCATTCGTTCTCAACGCACGGGAGAATTGTTCATGGCAGCCGCGCGACCACCCTGCCCGTAGGCAGTGTCAACCGGCTTAATATCAAGAATACGCGCCTCATTGCCCACTGTTACCTTAACGGCAGCGGCAATGGCGGCTACAACCTGCGGTGTTATACTGCTCTGGGCGGCGTCATAAATGCCGGCGGCAATAGCAGCCACCTGCGCAGGAGCCAATTCCGGGGCGGGTGCCACTGGGGCAGCCACCGGGGCCATGGCCGCCTTGGCAGCCGCAGCCTGAGCCTTGCGCTTTGCATCCAGACGCTGTGCCACGGCTCCCGAAATCGTCAGCATGACGCTCAGGAAGCACAGGCAGACAACCACCACACACATGCCGGTCACCTGGTAGATGACGGCATCCATTTCGAGTGCAGCGAGTGTTTGTATCATGGTCTTATGGGTTTATGAAAAATCAGAGGGGCATGTTGCCATGCTTCTTGGCCGGGTGGGACTCGCGCTTGCTGAGCAGGGTGCGGAGCGTCAGCGCAATGCGGGCGCGTGATTCTGCCGGGTCGATGATGTCCGTCACCTGGTCGGAAGCAGCTGCGGCATACGGGTTGGAGAAAGCCTTTTCATACTCGGCCACCAGTTCCTTCTGACGGGCGGAGCGGGCATCGGCATCTTCAATGGCCTTCAGCTCGCGACCGTACAGAATCTGTACGGCACCAGCAGCACCCATCACCGCAATCTCAGCGCAGGGCCAGGCAAATACAGCATCTGCACCCAGGCCCTTGCAGCACATGGCAATGTAGGCACCACCATAGGCCTTACGCATGATGAGGGTCACCTTCGGCACAGAGGCTGAAGAGTAGGCATAAATCATCTTGGCTCCGTGGCGGATGATACCGCCGCGCTCCTGCTGCTTGCCAGGAAGGAAACCAGGTACATCAACCAGGTTCACCAGAGGAATGTTAAAGGCATTGTAGCAGCGGATAAAGCGCGCGGCCTTATCTGAAGCATCAATATCCAGGCAACCAGCCTTTACTGCGGGCTGGTTGGCAATAATGCCCACCACCACACCACAGATACGGCCGAAGCCCACCACCACGTTGCCGGCAAAGTTGGCGTGTACCTCAAGGAAGCTACCCTCGTCCACCAGGCGGGCAATGACCTTCTGCACATCCAGCGGAATGTTGTTATTCTCGGGGATGATATCGTTCATGCCCGGCTGCGGGGCAATATCGAGCGGCTGGCTCAGGTCATGCGGGGGCTCCTGGGCGTTGTTGGAGGGCAGATAGGTGAGCAGCTGCCTGGCAATGGCGAGGGCGTGCTCATCCGTCTCGGCCACGAAATGGGCGTTGCCGGATACGGAGGAATGCACAGCAGCACCGCCGATTTCTTCCATGGTGCACTGCTCGTAGGTCACCTGCTCAATCACCTTCGGGCCGGTGATGTACATGCCGGCGGCACCACCCTTGCGGATGATGATGAAGTCCGTAAGCGCGGGGGAGTAGGCAGCTCCACCGGCGCAGGGGCCCAGGATAAGGGAAATCTGCGGCACCACACCGCTGGCAGCCACATTGTTGTAGAACACATTGGCAAAACCTGTCAGGGATTCCACGCCTTCCTGCAGGCGGGCACCGCCGGAGTCGTTGATCTGAATGATGGGCATGCCGGCCTTGAGTGCATATTGCTGGGCATCGCAAATCTTCTGGGCGTGCATGTAGCCCAGGGAACCACCCTGAGCCAGGAAATCGGCCGCTGTAGCAGCCACCGGGCGGCCATTCACCAGGCCGAAACCGGACACGATACCATCACCGGGAATCTCCTTGTTCAGCATACCGAAGTTGCTGCAGTGGTGCTTGGTGTGCATGCCGATTTCGGTGAAGGAACCGGCATCGAACAGGCACGACAGACGTTCGCGGGCAGTCCAGTCGCCCTTGGCATGGCGGGCTTCGTACTTCTCCTGACTAGCCGCGTATTTAATCTTGTTTCTACGCGACTCCAGGTCCTCAAGCAGTTTGGGGTCTATCGCCATAATGATAAGATATATAAATATTTCTCAAGCCGTGGGCTGTGGGTACAGTCCACCTACGTTGGGTAGATTCTAGCATAGCCCCCGCTCCAAGTGAAGCAAAATTTACCGCACGAAATCATTTTTTCACGCCTGCACAACGATGCGCGGCGTAAGGATGCAGCGGCGGTAAGTGCCGGGAGCCACATGGGTACGCGGCCACACGATGCAGTCGTCCATCACCACCCCATCGGGAATCACGGCATGCTGCCCCACCACGCAATCCTCGCCCAGATCAGCCCCGGCGGCAATGCTGGCGCAGGGGTGAATGCGCTCGCGGCTGGTGAGCTCCATGAGGGTATCCACATAGCCGGCGGGGTTGCCGATTTCGTGCCAGTTGGCCCAGTCGAACACCATACCGCCCACCTTGCCTTGCTTGATCAGCTCCAGCCAGATGGGGACAATGGAGAATTCATCCGTCTCCGGGAAAAGCTCTGCCACCTCCGGCTCCATGATATACACCCCGGCAAACTGGCAGCCCCCCGGGTCTACCCCCAGAGCATGGCGCATATCGGTAATTTTACCGCTCTCCGGGTTGAAGCCCACATTGCGCTTGCCATCCACACTGCGCAAGGCCAGGGTCACCATATTGCCGCGGCGCTTGTGCTCCGCCAGCAGTTCTGCCACCGGAATATCGGTCAGAATATCGCCATTGTGCACCAGCAGCGGCTCACCGGGCTTCACCCAGTGCATGATTTTCTTCACCCCGCCGCCGGAATCCAGTGGTGTTTCCTCCTCGCTGAACCGCACCGGGCAGCCGCGATAGCTCAATTCCGGAAACGCGCGTTCCCACATGAGCGGCAGACAGGAGATATTGACCATGAACTCCGTCACCCCGCAGCGAATGTAATGATCCATGGTGTGCTGGATAAGCGGTTTCTGGAAAACCGGCATCAGCGGCTTGGGAAGGATGTGGGTGAGCGGAGCCAGTCGCGTGCCGAGCCCGGCACCAAGAATGAAAGCTTGCATAGTATGTTACCAGAGATGAGGAAGATTCAGTTTAATAGCGCAGATACCCATGATAAGGTTCGCCACGGCATGCATCACCACAACCGGGGTGAGCCGCTTCGTATATACCACCAGGGCATATGCCAGGCTCCCATAGACGAAAGCCCCGGCATAATCCACCGGACGGTGCACCAGCATAAAAGCCACTGTCACCACCGCATAAGCCAGCCAGCTGCCCTGCCCCAGCGGCACCGATTGAGGGAAATCGCGGTTCACACACCAGCGCATCAGATAGCCACGCCAGAAAAATTCCTCCACCAGAGCCACAATGATGACCGCCCGCGCAAAGCGGAAAGCATACTCCACCCAGACAGCCGCCGCATTGGAACCAAAAACAGCCACCGGGTCAAAGCCGGGCTCTGCCGGAATCCACCCGGTCACATACGGCACCAGCCAGAAACCAATTCCCACAACTCCCGCCAACGCCCCCAGCACGCAGGGCCAGAGCCGCCAATCCCACTCCACCGCGCGCCGCACATACCACAGATAACCGCCGCACACCAGCACCTGAAGCGGGTATACCCACATCTCCGGAGCCCGCCGGTACCACCCCACGCTCGGGTGATCCCACGCCCACATCCCCTCCACCGCCCACAGCAGCAGATTCAGCGCCAGGAACAGAACGAAAGGCGTAACGTACGTACGAAACAGTTTTTGTTCAGACATAACAAAAGTACGAAGTACGAGGTGGGAAGTACGAAGTGTAGGATTTCGCGGGCTAACGCCCGCCGGAATTTTCCATATTGCGACGCTTTGTGATACAGGCAGAGGTGATGATGGCGGTCAACTCGTCGGCTTCTTTCATCAAGGCTTCGATTTTAGACACACGCACCAATTCGCACGCAACAATTAAATCCATCCAGAATCCTGCCTCATCCGCTTCTTCTTCACATATTTTGAGTTTATTGAGATAATCTCTGTCTGATTTTGCTCTGCCCGACGCCCGGTAATTCGCCGCTACCGATGTAGCACAACGAAATAACTGGTCGCGCATGTGCAAAGACTCCGGCGTGTTCGGCAAGGTGCTGCACAACTTGAAAACACGCAACGCGAACGCGCGCGTCCGTTGCGTCATTGTCTCCCTGAACGCTGTTCCGTTGTCCATCTGTTTCTCATCCTGCGGGCACAAGCCCGCGAAATTTTAC
>JAZSQS010000042.1:0-27423 GCA_045538105.1 Akkermansia sp. | reverse complement strand
GAGATTGGTTCATTTTTTTAGCACCGTCAGTTTAGTAGCTGGCACCCTAGAACTCAATCTCCATTTTTGTTTTCTTTTTTCTTCTTAGTTTTGCTTCTCTTCCCCCGGCTTTCTTTAGATCGCTTTTTGGACAGCTATGATTCATAAAGTGTCTTAACGCACAATGAGCTTGACCCACCATGGGGCAATCCTGTATTCTTATCGGCTGAGACTATGTTAGAGACAATCGATAAGATACTGGAAAGCGCCTGTAGTTTCCTGTGGGGCTACATTCTGATTTTTGCGTTGTTAGGTACGCACCTCTACCTGACCTGTCTGTTGCGGTTTCCACAGCGGCACTTCTTTACGGGATTGCGCCTGTATTTCGGAGGTAAGGGAGAAGGGCAGATTTCCCAATTCTCCTCGCTTATGGTTTCGTTGGCGGCCAATGTGGGTACGGGCAATATCGTGGGTGTGGCTGTGGCTGTGACCACAGGCGGTCCCGGTGCCGTGTTCTGGTGCATGGTAACAGGTGTGTTTGGTATGGCGACGCGCTACGCAGAAAGCCTGCTGGCTATCCGTTACCGTGTGCGCGATGAAAAGGGCAACATCATTGGCGGCCCCATGTACGCCATTGAGCATGGGCTCAAATGCAAGTGGCTGGCCGTGGTCTTTGCCGTAGTAACCTCCATTGCCGCATTCGGCATTGGAAATCTGACCCAGGCCAATGCCGTTTCCCAGGTGCTGGCAACGAGTGCCCTGCAGGTGCCCACCTGGGTGACCGGAGTAGCCATGGTGCTTCTGGTGGGTGCCGTGCTTCTGGGTGGTCTGCAAAGTATTTCGCGTGTGTGTACCGCCCTGGTACCCACTATGGCTGTAGTTTACATCATTGGTTGCACGGCAATCCTCATTGCCAATGGCGGGTATGTGTGGCCGGCTATCTGCCACATTGTGGATAGCGCCTTCAACCCGCAGGCTGCCACGGGCGGCTTCATTGGTTCCACCATCATCCTGGCCATGCAGCAAGGCGTGCGCCGTGGTTTGTTTTCCAACGAGGCAGGCCTGGGTTCCTC
This sequence comes from Akkermansia sp., assembly GCA_045538105.1. GTDB lineage: Bacteria > Verrucomicrobiota > Verrucomicrobiia > Verrucomicrobiales > Akkermansiaceae > Akkermansia. The sequence goes on along the minus strand of JAZSQS010000042.1, from coordinate 26,371 downwards.
CCCCATTGTCTCGGCTCCCTCGCAGACCCCGAACACCGTGCAGCACGCCTTGGTGGCTTCCACCGGTCCCTTCTGGGATACTGTCATCACCTGCTCGCTCACGGGTATCACACTGACCACCTGTATCATGGCGCATGACCACATCACCACCCAGGATGGAGAATTACTCACCTATATCTCCTTCGCCACTCTGGGAACCTTCGGCAGCGCCATGCTTACCATCAGCCTTGCCGCATTTGTGATTTCCACTGTGCTGGGCTGGTCCTATTTTGGTGAGCGCTCTCTGGAGTACCTGGGTGGCCGCCGCCTCGTGTATCCTTACCGCGTGCTTTGGATTATTGTGGCCTACGTGGGTTGCGTCATTCCCAAGAGCAGCATCGTCTGGAACTTTGCAGACTTTACTAACGGCCTCATGGCTCTGCCTAACCTCATCTGCATGGTGGGTCTCTCCGGGGTCCTGGTGGCGGAAACCCGGAAATACCTCTGGGAAAAGCGCCTTTATGAGGTCGATAAAACGCTCTTAACTGAAAAAAATGAAGAAAATTCAGAAAAAAACTGAAAAATTCAAATGAGAGTGAAAGAAAACTGCCTATAGCCCCGTATCCCTTATAACAGTCCACCGGTCGCGGTGAAGGAGAGAGCGCCAGCGGCCATCTAAGGGAGGACTGAGTTTCATAGGTAGTAAGTTGGAGAAGAGCCTTGCCATTGCGGTGAGGCTCTTCTTTATTTGTAAATCAATGACTTGCGACTGCATTTTATTATTGTGTTTCACAACTTCTGTAACTTTTTAGGCGTAATTTTGGGCAAAAAGTTACTAAAATTTTTACAAAAATGCACATGTAAGGGCCGTTGACAGAAAGTGTTATGTTTGGTATAATTGCTGGCGTGAGTTACAAAGGGCGTAAAAGTTTCAAGGGTTACAAAAACGACATTGAATTGGAGTTTGATAAAGCCACTAATACTGTGAAGATTTCGTGGACTTATCACGATAAGGCATACCTCGGCAAAAAGGGTAATAGTCGTTATGGTAACAGACAGAGACAGTGTAATTCTTACCTCTCTCGTGAGGAAGCGGAAGCCGAATTGCTGGAAATCGCCAATAGGGAATGGTTGAAGGGTATTGAGCGTGCGGAGGAACTCAAAGCAAAGGGTGTCAAGCCTTCTTCTGGTGCTCCTTCCAAGAGTGATAAGGTGTATGCGAGTTCTTACCTTCGTGCATTGGAGAATGAACGCATCACATCGTCTCTCATCCCTAGGACAATCAATGACAGCAGGAGGGATGTCAACAGGTTCGCAGATTGGCTAGATAAGCATCACCCCAGCATTGAACTCAAAGATGTGGATGACGATGTGGCAAAGTCTTATTGTGACTATCTCTCCAAAAACTACTCTCACTCTTCTGTCAAAACATACAGGGCACACCTAGTGTATACATTCAACTGTATTGTTTCCATGTTCAAGAAGAGTTCTAACAAGATTACAAACCCATTCCGAGAATTCAGATTGAAGAGTAAAGGTGAGGGTAGAAAGGAAATTTTCAATTTTGAGCAACTTACTTACATCCTCAAAAGGGCTGGTGAGAATGAGAAGTATAAACAACCTGCACGCATTCAAAGGTTCGCTTTCTTCTACCTCCTGATTGTAACAGGATGGCGTGTGGGCGACCTTGCAGAGTTCCAGTGGAAGGATGTGAACTTCAAGAAGCGTGTGATTACTAACCTTCATGGCAAAACCCAAGATAGCACAGAGGTTCATACCAGAGTTTACATGACTAATCTCATGAAGGAGGTTCTCTTGGCTCTTTATGAATTGAAACGCCCCAAGGAGTATGAGGAGTATCTGTTTAGTGTGAATAGAGGAGGAGTAAAGAACCTGCGTCAGAGGAATGTGACCAATGCTCAAACTCACATGGACCACATGCGTGAGGAATTGGAACTGCATGAGGTGTCAAAACGAGGTAAGAACAAGGTTCATGCTCATACTATTCATTCCATCCGTGGTAGTTTCATTACTCACATGGCACCCAAGAGGTTTGACGAAACCCTAGTTAACTACATCGTGGGTCACAAACTCACAGGGGTCAATGAGAAGCACTACAAACGCTATGATAGCGACCCTGAATTATACACGAGAGACATCATTGAAACGATGGAAAGCCTCGTAGACGCTAGGCATGCATTCAATGTGGCTCTGTATGGTGAGAAGCATGCTCGTGGTTTGATGATGGAGGGTGACAGTATTGCAGACATGCCTGACGGATGGGAGGAATATTTGCTCAAAGAACGCTTCTGGACGGAAGAGGGCATTGCTTACTTACGCTTCAAGAGTGTTCAGGGCAGTCCTCCATCTGTAATCAAGGGTATGATTAGGTCGTTGAATAAGTTTAGAGTGGAACAGGGGGCAAGATGGGTAGATGCTGCCCTGATAGTAAAGTATACAGGGCTACCTTACGCTGGTATGCCTGACATGAATGACCCAAAGGCTCGTGAAGCACTCGCAAGAGCCAGAGCGAGGCAACAATCAGGTTCTTCCGAGTAACTATATCAGTGAACAGCCAAGGGGAGGAGGAGATAATTACTTCTCCTCTTTTTTTACTCCAAATTTCACTTTACTAGACTTGGGAACTAGTAAATCTGCTAGAATTTGTAAGGAATTCACAATAAGTGAGTAAAATGTGAGAAAAAGCCTTTACAAAGCAGGGGCCTTTGGTAAGATTTTCGCAGATGAAGAAGACCAAAGCCAAGACCAAGTTCTACGAAGTGGAGGGTAAGCGTGTATCTCTCCCCAAGGGTGTGTCCGTGGAGATGAAGAACGGCATACGCAAGGTCACGGTCACTTGGTCAGAGCATGGTAAGGTTCGCAGGAAGTATTTTGACTACTCATTGGAGGGAGTAGAGCAAGCAAAGGACATCAATGCGACCAAGAAGCAGGAGTTGAAGAGGTTCGGTCAGGAGTTCGGAACTATCTCCGATGATGAGAAGCAAGCCCTTGACCTGTGGAGAGCCTATGTAAAGGAAGCACAGAAGAATGGCTTTTCCTTTTCATCCGCTTACGAGGTCATGAAGCGTGGTATTGATGGTCTGAACACCACTACACCTGATTTCCGCACTCTCGCTCGCCTCTACTTTGAGAAGGAACTCATGCGTAAGACTGATGGTGAGATGACCGCGCACACGGAGACTGTTCGTAACCGTCTGTTCAACATCATTGTCCCTGTCTTTGGATGCAAACCTGCTCATACCATCACCGAGAGCGATGTATTAGACTTCATTGATGGCTTGAAGGGGCAGAATGGTGGTAAGGCATCTCTCGTCACTCGCACACAGTATCTCAATCTGCTCAAATCAGTGTTTAAGTTTGCAGTAGAACAAGGCAGCATCACCAAGGAATACAATCCTGTGGCTAATCTCAAGCCAGCCAAGAAGCGTAAAGATGCCGAGCCTGAAATCCTGACGGTGGATAAGGTAAAGGCTATCTTCTCATTCGTAAAGAACAATCCGAAGTATCATGAGTTCATCCCAGTGCTGGCCATCGGCTTCTTCTGTGGTGCTCGTGTGGAGGAAAGAGCCAAACTGACTTACGGTGACATCTACATCGGCGGTCGTAATGAAATCTTCGTATCGGCATCGGTAGCCAAGAATGGAGATGCACGCTACATCTACCCTGCCGATTGCGTGAAGTCGTGGATGGAGTTTGCCGAAAAGATGGGTGTGAGTATGGAGGCATCTGATACGCTCATTCCTGGTGCAACACTCAAACAGCGTAAAACTGCTCACAGTTCCTTCCTCAAAGCACTGGCAACGGAGACAGGCATTGTTCTTCCGAAGAACTGCATTCGTCACACTGCTGCATCTTTCATGGCAGAAAGTCAGGGTTACACCGATACTGCGAATCAACTCGGACATGACATCGGCATGCTTCTGAAGCACTACCGCCGAGCCATCACCAAGACGGAGGCAGAGGATTACTACAACATTACCCCTGACGCTGTATAAGTCTAAACCGAATGTAATTTGGCTTGAAAATCTATACGATTATGGTAGCATGAGGAGAGTAACATCGTCGATTATGCCTATTTCTCTGCATGATTCTATATCCGTTTCATCTAGTTCATCATTAGTGAGCTCGCGTGATTCAATCCTCAAACTTATTCTGCAAATTGATAAGGATGTGGAAGAGCATGGACGCAAAGAACTACAGGATATAAACCTTGGTTATAAATCCACAGACGCAAGAATGTCAAAACTCGATAAGTGGATTAAGTTTACAAATGGCAATCTTCCTCCTAACCAGCAAGCCGAGTATGACCAAATTCAAGGAACGAGAGCTTATCTGGATGATAGACTCAAAAACTTTGATAAAGAGCTTGCCGAATATAGAGAGGGTCAAATAGATTTTCACGAAACAGACATTGAGTTTGAAGTGGAAAAAATAAAAGACACCCTGACCAATTATTTGAGCATGGCGACACCGCTCGCCAGCACACATTATTATCAAATGTTGAAGTGGGAGTCTGATTTACTCGACAAGATAAAACTTATCGATAGCACTCCTGCTCCTGAAAAACCAATAAAACCGAACGCTAACCCCAAAATAGGCTGTTTGTTTCTGCTGTTTTGGTTGATAGCATTCATACCTCTTTTTTTTGTTGCCAGTCTACTAGTTGCAGGTGTTGCAGTTGTGTTATTTGGAGATGACCCTCCCAATTTATTAATTTTCGCCGTCGTCATTGCAGGATTCAGTTCTTGGAAACTGCTTCGAAAGATGGCCATTCACGACGCAGAGAAAAAAGCAGCCATAAGTTACGAAAAAGCTCAACGGAGTTGGGAAATTGAAGTTAAGGAATATAACGAGGAAAAGAGTCATGTAAGAGAAGAAACTGTTCAACAGTTTCAATCTGTTCACTCATCTTTGGAACAATATCGCAATCGAGATATTGCGGTTGTTGAAGCTTTCATCTCCATAGCTTTAGAAAAATTACCATTAATTCACCATGACCAGCCTGTAATATCAGTAAATTTCTCCAATTCTTCTGTTATAGTCGACTATTTGTTGCCTGATATTGATGATATACGAGAGTTACCCATTGATGTTACCATAAAACGAGGAAACATCTCTTTGAGTTATTTCAAGGATTCACAGTTACCTAAAGTATACAACAAACTTGTATACGATATAGTATTAGCCGTGATGAATTGTGTATTCAATCACGATGAGATTGAAGCTATAGAATCTGTAACAGTCAATGGCATTTTGGATACGGTCGATAAGTCTATTGGTAAACCAATTCGTATTTGTGCTTGCAGTTTACAGATGAACCGCGAGGAGTTCAGTGAATTAAACCTTGAACTTATTGATTCCTATGAATGTTTCCGTCGCTTTAAGGGGGTTGCAGCAGCTAATATAGCAGATAAGGTGGCAATTAAGCCCATTCGACAAATTCAAGATAAAGATGCAAGATTTGTAGAGGGATACAGCGTTGCTAGAGGATTACAGCGAGGCACAAACCTAGCAACGATGCCTTGGCAGGACTTTGAAAACTTAATCAGGGAACTCTTTGAAAAGCTGTTCAGCAAACATGGAGGCTCATGCAAAGTGACCAGAGCTTCTCGTGATGGAGGTGTAGATGCAGTGGCGTTCAATCCTGACCCCATCAGCGGTGGTAAGTTCATCATTCAAGCAAAACGATACACAAATCTCGTATCTCCGTCAGCTGTTCGTGACCTCTATGGCACTTTGCAGCATGAAGGAGCTAACAAAGCCATTCTTGTAACAACTTCTGATTACGGTGGTGATTCATACTCCTTTGCAAAGGATAAACCTATACAATTGCTCAATGGAAGCCATCTCCTGCACTATCTCAAAGAGGAACTGGGGATGACTGATGTATATATCAACCTTGACGAAGCTAAAAAGCTGAACAAGGAAGCATAATTAGCAGGTATGCTATAAAACAGACGGAGCGTCAGAGTATGCTGACGCTCCGTCTTATTAATTTTTGATTCCTCCCCACCACCACCTGATGAGGTCAGCTATTGCAGATGTGAAGGACTTTGCCCTTGGATTCTTCAATGGTGTGGTCAGAGGGATGTTGAATTGACCTATTCACAGCCTGATATAGTATCACCATCTTATAGAACACCGTTATAATATGTGTATGAAAAGAAATACACAGAATTATGATGGTGTTTCTGCTTATACTTTTCCTAACAAGAAGCAGAAGAAACGGAATTTTAATGACTTTGAGATAAGAAGTTATGCAGATGAAGACATTATTGCAGGCATTAAGAAACATTACCCTGACGATATTGAGAACTCAATCATCAGGTTTGATTTGGTAAACAAGTATCTCATCACGGATAAGAATGTCCTGTATGCTACTCACAACTTTACAAGGGGATATACATGTGACGAGAAGATAGAGTATAGACATGCTCACATCAAATATGAGGAATACACAGCAAAACTGACGAAAGCAAAGGTATCAGGTGGCTTTGATGAGAAAGCCATCAAAGGGTGGAAGAAGAAGCAACAGGAATATCTTGATACCTGCTACGCTATTGATACAAATCGTAAGCAGAAACGCCTTACAAGACTATCAGACAGGGCTACTGTGGCGGTTTCATTCAATGATGCATTCAGTTTCTCTGATGAAGACCGTAAAACACTTAATGAAAACAACATAAGTGTCAGACATAACGGTATCTGGGATAAGGTTGAAGCGTTAGGATACACGGTAAAGGAATTCACTAATCCTTTCAAGGTCAAAGAGTATGATGTAGTAAGTGGAAAATTCATGACATCATACATTGAATACACAGGCTTCTACTTCCTTATCAATAGGAACGCTTTGATAAGTAGTATATTGCAAGGAGAACTCTGCCAGAAGGGTAAAACTTGGCAAGATGGTCTGCAAAAGACTATCAAGAGAGGACGACCTTACCCTAACTTTACCTTCATTGATAGTAACGGTGACATTCACAGTTACGAAACTATGAAACAGGCTGCCACTGAACACTTTGAGACATCTGCAAAGACTTTGTATCGCAGTCTCAAAAAGAAGTGTGGCAATACATTCATAATCAAAGGTGAAACTTACACCTTGTTAGCCTGAAACACCATGTCCTTCAATTGCTCCTGTTACTTTATCTTAAATGAATTATAATAACATGAGTGATTAGAGGACATGTTTACTCTGATTGGACACTTCGAGAATGACTATCGTTCGCTTTGCTCACTTATCGTCATTCTCTTGGTTAAACTCGTGGAAGGCATGCTTCCACTTCGTTTAGTGATAAAAGGCACACGCGCTCCGCTAGGCGTGTGCCGCCCTTTTCTGGGGGCTAATTCCTCAATCCTTGCTGTAATGAGATATGCTAAATACTTATATGAAGATTGAACAGTTGTCAGAGATACTAGGTAAGCAGGATGTCAAAGGTGGAGCAGTTAGCAATGTGGAGCGTATGAGTAAGGCTGTCAGGAAGGTTCTGACAGAGGATGCTAAACTGATGAGCAAAGGTAAGGCTGCCTATGAGCAAGCACAACAGAAGGATTTTGAGAGAAAGTTGAATGAGGACTATAAAAATCCTCGGAAGATGACCTTCACCGAGATGGTCAATCGCTATCTGTGAATGCTGCTTTGACCCTGTAATTGTTGAAAAGGAGAGGTAGATGAACTACCCCTCCTTTCTTTTTGCATACACATATACTCTAATTCAACTAACACCAAACTATTGTAAAAAAATTGGAAAATTTTTTTGGAAATTTTTAGGTATAGATGAGAATTTGAGATACAAAGCATTTTCTATTAGAACATGTTATGAAAACACTTCTCTGTGTAAAAAAGGGTCTGATGAGGAGATGCCCCTTACAGGGAAAAGTCTGTTCTGAAAGGAAGGTCTTCTGATAAAGGGCAGTCTCTCAATTCGCTTGACTTCTGGGGGAGAGGTGCGTTATTCTTGCTCATGTGACTGAAACGCATGGGTGTGCGTCAATTCGGAGATGTGTAACTCACTAAACGAGTGAGAATTCTGCTGAATGAGTTACGAGAAGGGTTACGAAAAAGCGTATAAATTCTAACTAGATAGTCGTGAGAGAAAGGTTGCGGCTTATAATGCAAAAGTTACAAAAATGGTTACAAGATACAGTAACCTTTTAGTATACAGCACTAACTCCCAGAGTATTACAATGACGAAGAAATTTCATAGGTAGTAAGTTGGAGAAAGCCCCGCAGCAATGTGGGGCTTTCTTTATGCACTGATTCTAAGTGATAGAGAGGAAGGGGTAAGTTGGTTTGCTTTGTAACTTTCTCTGTATTCCACCTGCTGCTCACACGGGTGTTGGTTCGCAGCCCTGCTTCCAGATGGATAGAAAAATACCCCGCTGCATACTGGGCTGCGGGGGTGGGGAATGAGTTAGCGACCATGGGAATTTTTCTTTTTTCTTTTCTTTTTCTTCTTTCCCTTTTTGAGTTTGATTCGTTTGACTGTCTTTATAATGATATCACTGACTTCGTCTTGGGTCAGGGCTTTGTTCCAGCAATAGAGGTTATCAAAACCAAATGAATCAACATGATGCCAGCCTTGGTAGTTATCAGCCAGGGCTATGAGGCTCAGCTGGTGGTTTTCCTTGTAACCTGGTGGGTATGGAAGCTGTATGGCAGGTCCTTTTTCGATTCCGTCCAGAAAGATACGGACTGTTTTTTCATTGCCATTGTGGATAATGGTAATGGTTTTTCCGAGGACATCCTCCTTGCTTCCGAGCATAATCTGGTGTTCGCTTTCGTTGGCGGCAGAGCCCGCATGCTTGTTGCAGCTCAGGACTATTCTTCCGCGCTCAGCATAGCGGAGGTGGACTCCTTCTGTTCCCTGGGTGCCGAGGGAGTGGAAGGCGATGAGCGTACCTCCCACGTTGGATTCCAGATTGATTAAGTCAAAGCTGACGGTGTAGGAATTACCCTTCATGGGCGCATGCTGCTCTATATTCCAGACAATGTGGCCTTTGTATGGGTGGTTCTTACCCATTTGGACGGCTTTCACGTCCCCGCAGTTGATATGGAAGTCCACTTTTTTGATAATGGGTGCTTCCGATTTGATGGAGAGAGCGTAAATGAGATTCTCCCTGAGCGATGGGGGCATGTCTTCAGGCGGCAGGGAAGCCGCCCCTGCCACTCCGGAAAGTACCAGGAGCGTGCTGAGCAGGTAGTTATTCATCCTCGTCTACAAATGTGGGTTTGAATGCTTCTTTCTTAGCTTCTTGTTCCTTGCGGTTCTTCTGAATTTTCCATGCCAGGAAGCCACCTGCGGCAACCAGCAGGGTGAGCAGGATGCCACCGCAGATGTAGATGAACTTCCACTGGCTGGGAGTCAGTTTACCTTCAACGATGCGGCATACTTCCTCCTCGGTCAGGGCGCGGTTCCAGATGTAGATATTGTTGAGTTCCGCCTTTTCGATAGAGGGACCGCCGCCGTAGCAGCCACCCCATTGCATGGCGTAGATGCGTTTATTGGGTTCGGCGTTATTGTAGCGGAGCTTGATGTTTTTTTCAGCAGGGGTTCCATCTACGTAGGCACAGATGGTGTTCTGCTCACCATTATATACGAGGGTGATGGTTTTATCGAGCAATTCCTCCACCTCACCGAGATTGATGCGGGCTTTGTACTCAGAGGTGGAGCTGTTGGAGAACTTTCTGCTGCTGATGTGGAGGAAGCCACGCTCTGTAACATGAACGTGCAACCCTTCCTGGCAGCGCGTTCCGGGGGTGTAGATGCTAATCATGCTGCCTGCGGCGCGTGTGCTGAGCTCGTGCAGGTCAAAGCTCAGTGTGAAGGCTTCATCCTGCATTTCAGGGAGGTTGTGGAGACCATCATTCCATGTTATGCCGTAATCCCTGTGGTGACCAATGCAGATGCGCCCCTCCACGGGATTACGGAAGAAGAATTCTATTGCGCGGTTCTGGGCTTCTGCAGCTTTCCAGGAATAACCGTAGCGTATGTCACTTTTTAATTCCGAAGGCAGCGTGTCGTAGCGGTACGAAAGTGCCTGGGCGGTGCCAAGTGCGGTCAACAGAATCAGGGAGAGGTTGCGGAAGAGAGTTTTCATGACGCATCGTGATTCTAACATAAAGGGGGGTAGGGAGTCCAGCGAGAAATCTGCCTTGCTCCGTTGTTGGTGATGTGTTACCCTGAGGTATATGGACAGAAAAATACTCATTTTCGGGGCTAGTGGTCGCACGGGACAGGTCTTGAGCCGGGTGGCTGGGCAGGCGGGGTTCGCTGTGCAGGCTCCCACGCACGCTGAGTGTCCGCTGGAGGATGCTGAGGCCGTGAGTAACTGGGTGCTGGGCAGCCAGGTTGATATGGTGGTGAACTGCGCGGCAATCAGTGGTCTGGAAGCCTGCGCGGATGACCCTTTGCAGGCGCATTTGGTGAATGCCGTGGCACCTGCTGCCATGGCGCTGGCTTGCCGTCATACGGGAGCCCGCATGGTGCATTTGTCTACGGATTATGTGCTGGACGGCCGCCGGCCGGGTAAGAAGGATGAATCCAGCAAGTGCCGCCCTGTTAACTGGTATGCGGAGAGTAAGCGGGAAGGGGAGCTGCAGGTGCTGGAGGCTCTGCCCACGGCAGTGGTGGCGCGTGTTTCCTGGGTTTGTGGTAATCCGCAGAAGCCATCATTTGTGGAGGGGTGCGTGGCCAGGGCGCTGGCGGGAGCACCGCTGGCGGCGGTGGCAGATAAGGAATCATTCCCGACGGATGCGGTTGATATTGCACGGGCTGCTTTGGCGCTGGGGTCGGGGGATTATGCGGGGGTGGTGCATGTGTGCAGCAGCGGGGAGCCTCTGAGCTGGTGGCACTGCGCTACCCTGGCCTTGCAGGCGGCTGTGCAGCAGGGTGCATTGCCAGCCCTGCCTTCCATCACTGAGCAGAAGCTGGATGAAGTCCCCTTTTTCCGGGAGCCGCGCCCGCGCTACACGGGGATGAGCAATGCCCGCCTGACTGGGCAGCTGGGTATTCCCATGCCCACGGTGCAGGAGACCATTGCGGCTGTTGTGCAGCGTTTCTTGGCGGAAAAGGGTTGATTTTCCTGTTTTTTCGAAGATTTTGTAAGAAATAACCTGCGGAATACGTATATAGGATATGTTATTCCGGTCTATCTTGCTTACGGGAGCGGCGCTGGTGTGCATGGTTCAGATTGCCCCGGTGAAAGCTCAGCAGGTTTCCGCAGTTCTTCCTGCTCTGGTGGCAGAGCAGCACCCGTTTCTGGAATGGGGTGGAATGTATCCCAGATGGTCCCGCCTGACTCCCCAGCAGGGGGTGAAGGATATACGCCTGGCGATAGACCGCGCCCGGCAGCGTATTGAGGCTATTTGCCAAGTGAAGCCGGAGGATGCTACCTGGGAGAATACCTTTGGTTCATTTGAGCAGTTGGAACGTGAGATTGGCATGGCTGAGGCTTTGCTATATAACATTTTCAGCCTGATGGATAACCCGGAGGTACGCGCTGCCCAGGCTGAAATTACGCCGGTTTCCGCGGAGTTTTCCTCATCCATCAGCGCAAATGAGCGCTTGTGGGCCGTTATACGCCATGCTTCCACTTGCCCATGGGTTCGCACTTTATCTGCCGCGCGCCAGCGTTATGTGCAGCAGGTGGTGGACTCGTTCAAGGATAGTGGTGCTGACCTTCCGGCTGAAAAAAAAGCCCGTAAGATGCAGATTGAAAAAGAATTAGCCAACCTCTTCCTGCAATTTGACAAGAATTGCAAGGATTCCGTGGGAGCCTGGAAGTTGGTGATTCAGGATAAGAGCCGCCTGGCAGGCTTGAGTGAGGACTGGCTTTCACGAGCTGCTACCAAGGCGCTGGAACGTGGGTTTGGTACCGCGGAGCAACCCCAGTGGCTCATTACGCTGGATTACGCCAGCGTGGGGGATGTCATGCGCTTCTGTGAGGTGGAAGAAACCCGCCGGCTGTGTTGGGAAGGGCGTTGCACGGAGGGCAATACCCCGCAGTGGGATAACGAGCCCGTTGTCCAACGTGTGATGGAGCTGCGGAGTGAGCTGGCCACCCTGCTGGGTTTTGGTACTTTTGCGGATTTGGTGACCGCGCGTCGCATGGTGGGTAGTGGGGATGCGGCACTGGCTTTTGTGGATGACATGATGCGGAAGGTGAAGCCTGAGTTTGACCGCGAAGCAAACCAGCTGCTGGAGTTTGTCTCCAGGCGCATGGGCAGGCGCGTGGCCCAGCTGAATCCTTGGGATGTCACCTACTTCATGAATGAATTGCGCGAGGAGGTCTGCCGCTTCGATGCCAATGCCTTGCGTCCCTACCACAAGAAGGAAAACGTGGTGGCAGGTATGTTTTCCATCTATGAGAGCCTGTATGCCATCCGCATCAGTGAGCTGCCCACCATTTGTCTGCAACCCGGCCAGGAACTGCCTGAGGGAACGCATGAGGTATGGCACCCGGAGGTGAAGCTCTACGCCATCCATGATGCTGCCAGCGGGCGGCACATGGGCTCGTTCTACATGGATTTGCACCCGCGCAGCACCAAGAGTGATGGTGCGTGGGTCCTGGGGGTGCAGCACCACGCCACTGTGGAGGGTACCCGTCCTCCGAACCTGGTGGTTCTGGTGTGCAATCTGAAATCTCCCACGGCGGACAAGCCCGCCTTGTTCACCCACCTGGATGTGCTCACCCTGTTCCATGAGTTTGGTCACACGCTGCACAGCCTGCTGAGCGACACAGAGCTTGTGGCGCATGCCGGTACCCGCGTGGCGCGGGATTTTGTGGAGCTTCCCAGCCAGCTTAATGAGAACTGGGTATGGATACCGGAAGGTATCACCTCCTATGCCCGCCATTGGCAGACGGATGAACCCATGCCGGCTGATTTGCTGCGGAAACTGCAGGATAGCCGCTTCTTCATGCCTGGCATTGAGGCCATGAACCAGCTGCGTATGGCCAAGCTGGATTTGGAGATGCATATGAACTATGACAGCAAGTTCCGCGGTCGGGGGCTGGATGAAGCCACCCGTTCCCTGCTGGATCCCTGGACCCTGCCGCTGAGTAAGGGGGCTCCCTCCATCATGCGCTGCCTTACCCACTGCGTTTCATCCGGATATGCAGCAGGTTACTATTCATACAAGTGGGCAGAGGTGCTTGCGGCAGATGCCTACACCCGCTTTGAGAAGGAAGGCCCTACTAATACGGCCACTGGAGCAGATTTCCGCCGAGCTGTGCTTTCTACGGGTGGCAGCCGTTCAGAGGGTGAATCATTCCGTGCCTTTATGGGGCGTGAACCCAACCCGGACGCCTTGCTTCAGCAGCAGGGCATGCTCAAATAGGCCCCCCTTGGTGCCGCCACGCTTATCACGGAGGATACTCATCCCGGTAGGTGCCTGGCTGAGTGGGGGCAATGTTCCTTTTTTTTGCACTTTATTATTGCTTCAGAGTAAAAAACTGGTAAAGTAGGTGGCATGTCCGCAAAACGCTTTATTCTGAATGAGACGAGCTACCACGGCCACGGCGCTGTGGAGGCAATCGTGACCGAAGTAAAAGGCCGTGGTTTTACCAAGGCTCTGGTGGTGACTGATGCTGACCTGGTGAAGTTTGGCGTGGTGGCCAAGGTGACCACCCTGCTGGATGCCGCCGGTTGCGCCTATGAGATTTACGATAAGGTAAAGGCCAATCCCAGTGTGGATGTTGTGAACGGTGGCGTGGCGGCCTTCAAGGCAGCTGGTGCCGACTACATGATTGCCATTGGTGGTGGTTCTCCGCAGGATACAGCTAAAGCCATCGGCATCATCATCAACAACCCTGAGTTCGCAGATGTGGTAAGCCTGGAGGGCCTGGCCCCCACCAAGAACAAGTGTGTACCCGTCATTGCCGTGGCTACCACGGCCGGTACCGCCGCAGAAACAACCATTAACTACGTGATTACGGATGAGGCCAAGCGCCGCAAGTTCGTGTGCGTTGACCCGCACGATATTCCCGTAGTGGCTGTGGTTGACCCGGATATGATGAGCTCCATGCCCAAGGGACTTACCGCCGCCACGGGTATGGATGCTCTGACCCACGCCATTGAGGGTTACACTACCCTGGCTGCCTGGGAGCTGGCAGATACACTCAACATCAAGGCTGTGGAGCTGATTGCCAAGAATCTCCGCAAGGCCGTGGAAAATGATCCTGATGGCCGAGAGGGCATGGCGTTGGGTCAGTACATGACCGGCATGGCATTCTCCAATGTGGGGCTGGGCGTGGTGCATGGCATGGCTCACCCTCTGAGCGCTTTCTACAACACCCCGCATGGTGTGGCCAATGCCGTGCTCCTTCCCTACGTGATGGAGTACAACGCTGCCTACACGGGTGAGAAATTCCGTGAGATTGCCCGTGCAATGGGTGTGCCGGGCGTGGACTCCATGAGCCAGGAGGAATACCGCAAGGCAGCCATTGATGCCGTGAAGCAGCTCTCCATTGACGTGAAGATTCCCCAGACGCTGGCTGAAATCGGCGTGAAGGAGGAGGATCTGGAGGCCTTGACAGATGCCGCCATGGCCGATGTCTGCACAGGTGGCAACCCGCGCCCCTGCACATGGGAGGAAGTGCTGGCTGTTTACAAGACTGCTTTCGGTAAGTAAGGAATACCAACCGCGCATAATCGGATCATCATGAACAGGAAGATAGCTTTTCCCCTCATGGCGGCAGCCGCTGTGCTACTGAGCAGCTGTGGAGCACCCCGCATTGGTTCGGTGTTCACCAATATCCAGGTACCGGTTACGGTAGGCGTGGGCAAGGGTACTCGCGTGGGCACCTCCACTTCCCGGACTTATATGGGAGTTGTAGCCGTGGGCGACGCCTCCATTTCTGCGGCTAAGCGCAATGGTGGAATTACCGTGGTGAGTTCCGTGGATGAGCGCATTCACTCCATCATGGGTGTCGTGACTACCTATACCACGATTGTACGCGGTAACTAAAAGGTATTTACAGAATATCATCAACACCCCCGGAGGAACTGGTTTCCTGCCGGGGATGTTGAATTCCGGGTTCCTGGTCAGAACTTCAGGACACCCTGAACCTGCATCACAAAGGCTCCATCCCGGCCGGTGCTGTGAATCGGGTTGAAGATATACTGCACGTCCGGCTGCAGGAAGAAGGTGGGAGTCACCTGTACCACGGTGCTCAGTTCCAGACCGTATTCATTCTTGTGCTGCACCTCGCGCTCACTGGAAGCCGCGCGCTGCCAGAGAAAGCCAAAGGAGACGTTTTCATAGTTACTCTGGCTGCCCCAGCCACTCTCCGTGAAGGGAGCCTGGAGCATGAACCCGGCCGTAGCGGCAATCTTGGTGCCGGTGAGTTTGGCGGCATCCTGATCCATGTAGCCGCAGCGGGTAAAGAAACCCAGCGGGGAGTTTTTGCCCAGTTGCTGCTGGATGTTGATACTGCCGCCCAGTCCCATATTACCGGAATGGTCGGTCATGGTATACTGCAGGCGGTAGGTGCCGGCACCCATGCCCAGGAAGTCTTCACTGATGTAACCGGCTTCAACCACGTGGGTCCAGTAGTTGATATTGAGGTTCTTGAACGGGTTGTGGTTAATGGGGGTATTGGTGCTGGTGGTGGCATACATGGCGTAGAAGCTCTTGCAGGGCTGCCAGGCTGTCAGAAAGCCCAGGTTACCCCAGGTGAGGGGTAGGCAGGGGTTGTTCCCGAAGCTCTGGTTCATGAGCCCGCCAGCCCAGGAGGATGAGTAGGCATTCTGGTCCAGGTAGTTGCTCAGGTCAAGCGTACCGACCATGGCAACCCACTGGCCGTCGAATCCGCTGTAACCCAGCGCCACCTGGGGCAGGAACACGCCCTTGCCACCCCGCAGGCTTCCTTGGGGATTGCTCAGGGTACCCAGGCTCTTCTGGGCGCTGCTGCGGCGTTCACTAAAGTTGGTGCCTTGCCCCCAATCAGCCTCAAAAGTGAGGAAGACACCCTGGCTGTTGTCACAATCCTTTGCGAGGAACCAGGTACCGGTCAGCACATGGTTGAAGGAGGAGAACTCTGCCCGGTGGCCATGGGGCTTGGGATGTATGGCGCTGTAGTTATAGGACATAGTAAGGTCGTATTGCAGGCCGTAGTGGCTCAGCGCGGTCTTGACTTTCTGCGCTCCTGAGGAAAGCGGGCAGGAATCGACCCAGCCGCCTGGCTCAATGCAGGTGTTGCCCGGCACGAACAGACTATCCAGGTAGGGCATGAATTTCTGCGGCGTGGCCGGCATGAAGCGCCAGCCGTGGCAGGAGGCCTTGGATTCATCCTCATCGCGGTTGCGGGTTTGCTGGAGCACTGCCTGGGAGGTGGGAACACCCTGGTGGCGCCGTGCCAGCTGGGTTTGCGGGTTGAGTCCGCTGCCGGTGGGAATGATGATGATTTCGATGAATTCCGGATTCCAGCCAAATGAGGTATCCAGATAATTCAGGGCAGATTGAGCCCCGGCCGACCCGGCCACAGCCGTGGCCGCCAACATGTAGCAGAGTGTAGATGCTTTCATGGTTGCCGTGTAGACGACAGCCGGGAAACACCTGTTTCAAAACAACTAGAGTTCAGGTGCTCAGGTAGTCCAGAGCTGCATCAGCTCTGCCGGTATGGTGGTGAGGAAGCGCGAGGGCGGGCAGAACTGGGCATCGTAGCTGCGCCCGTTGTAGCGGGGGAAGGAGAGGTAGAGCTGGTCCTGCGCGCGGGTGACCGCCACGTAGAATAAGCGGGTTTCTTCTTCAATATCTGCCGCGCTGCCACTTTCAATGACCCGGCGGTGCGGGAACTGCCCTTCGCCCAGGAAGATGAGGAACACCACCTTCCACTCCAGCCCCTTGGCCTGGTGAATGGTGCTGAGGGTCACACAGTCGTCATCTTCTGCCGTGGGGGTGTCTACCTCGCTCAGCAGGGCTATTTGGGCTAGGAATTCCTCTAGGTTTTCCTCCTGGCCTACGTTGCGCGCCAGCTGGGCCAGATCTTCTGCCCGTTCCTCATAATTATCGTACGCATGGCTCAGGTAGGGTACCAGGTAGCTGTGCACAGCGTGTACGAGTTCAGCGGGCAGCAGGGTGTGGTCTGCTGGGTGCAGGCTGTCCATGAGGCTCAGGAAGGCAGCCCAGTGTGGGTGTATGGCCGGGCTGGTCTTCACGGCAGGCTCCATGATGCTGCTGTGCGGGGCGGTGAGCTGCACCTGGCCGGGGTGGGTGGCAGCCCATTTCTCATAAGCATCAAGCCACTGGGTCCACATGCGGCCGGCAGTGGCATCGCCCACGCGGGGGAAGGTGCCCACAATGCGGCGGAAGGCGATTTCATCACGTGGGTTGCAGAGCAACCGCAGGAATGCCACCACATCCTTGACGTGGGCTTGTTCAAAGAAGCGAAGGCCGCTGGTGATGCGGAAGGGAATATGTCGGCGCGTGAGTTCCATTTGCACATCCATGCTGTGGAAATGCGCGCGGTAGAGAATGGCTATATCCTTGCCGGGAATGCCGCCGTCCAGCAGCTCGTCAATGCGCTGAGCCACAAAGGCAGCCTCTGTGCGGTTATCTGGTGCCGGCACTACGGCAGGCTTGAACTGGCTTCCCTGGCGGGCAGGTTGCAATTCCTTGAGAATCTGGTTTTCGTTGAGTGCAATGGCAGCGTTGGAAAGCGCCAGAATGGGTGGAAGACTGCGGTAGTTGGTCGTGATGCGGTAGACCTCTGCCTGGGGGTATTGCTCCTGGAAGTGCAGGATGTGTTCGACATTGGCGCCGCGCCAGGAATAGATGCTCTGGGCATCATCCCCCACGGCCATGAGGCTGCTGCCAGTGCCGCCTGCCAGCAGGCGCACAATTTCATCCTGCGGGGTGTTGGTATCCTGGTACTCATCTACCAGTACATGCTGGAAACGCTCCTGGAGGGTGCTCCGTATATCAGCATGTTCCTGCAGCAGGCGCAGCAGGTTCGTGAGCAAATCATCAAAATCCATCACGTTCAGCGCGCGCTTCCGGGCAGCGTATTCCGTGTAGATTTTTCCGATGGTATCTTCATGCGTTTCCAGGTAGGGGTATTCCTGGCTCAGTACGCGGTGCCAGTCCGTTGCGGTGTTGACCGCCAGGCTGTGCAGGGAAATGAGCAGCTCCGGTTTCGGGAAACGGTCAGCCTTGGTCATTTTACCTGCAAATTGCTTGACCAGGGATTTCATGAGCGCCCGCTGGTCATCCGAATCAAAAATGGTGAAACCCGGCAGGTAGCCCAGCCGCTCAGCATGGCGCCGCAAAAGCCGGTTTGCTATGGAGTGGAAGGTGCCGCTCCAGAGTTGGCTCGCATCGGCTCCCGTCAGCGCGGTAACGCGTTCCAGCATCTCCCTTGCGGCTTTGTTGGTGAAGGTGAGCAGCAGGATGCGCCAGGGCGCTACTCCGTGTTCCAGCAGCCATGCCACACGGTAGGTGAGGGTGCGGGTCTTTCCGCTGCCAGCCCCCGCGATGACGAGCGCGCGCTCCGCCGTGGTGGTGACGGCGGCATATTGCTCAGGGTTAAGCTCAGCGGCATAATCGTGCGCCGGTTGGGTGGGGCGCAGCGGCGGCATCATGACTCGAAGTCGAGGTAGATTTCAGCGCGGCGGTTCTCACCGCGGATATAATCGATTTGCTCCGTGGTATCCTCCGTGGTATAGAAGCGGCGGGGCTGGGTCTTGCCCATGCCTTCGGTGGAAATCTGGCTTTCCTCCACACCGAAGGAAACCAGTGCAGCCTTCACGGCCTCAGCGCGGCGGATGGAGAGAGCCAGGTTGTACTTCTCGGAACCTACGTCATCCGTGTGGCCGCTGATGTCCAGCTTACCTTTGCTGGCCTTGAGCAACTCGGAGACAATCTGCAGCTGGCGCATGGAGCGCGGGGTGAGCACTGATTCGTTGAACCCGAAGAACAGGGCCAGTGAATCACCACCCTTCGGGTTCTTCACAATGGGGAAGTAGTGGCCACCCTCTTCCGTGGCAATGCTTTCGTAGCTGCTCAGCAGGGCATCCATGGCAACGGCCTTGATGCGCCAGTCCTGGTTTTCAATGCGGGTGAGCTCAATGCCTACATTGGCAGGGCGGGTGCTGATGGGGGAAAGCACATACACCAGGTAGCCGGCGTTGTTTTCCGTGGCAAAGGTATTGCGGATAGGGGCTTGCTCGCGCAGCTTGAACTCACCTTCCTCAAAAATCATACAGAGGCCGGCTACCGTGGCATCTGAAACCTCAGTGCCGGTGACCATGCCACGGGCCACCACCATGTTGCCGCGGCGCACGGCTTCCACAAAGCCTTCTGCCACGGTGATGGAGTCAGCTCCAGGGGCAAGCTTGGTCTTATCAGAGGAGGAGGTCTTGGCCGATTCAATGTAGGTCTTGCCGCCCTTCACGCTCACAACGTCAATCAGGAGGTCATCACCCCCATTGGCAGAAACCAGGCGGTAGCGCGTAACACGGTCACCATTCGGTCGGCGGCTGTTGCCCACTTCCTCCACGGCCTTCACTTTGTTCTGAGCACCCCAGGCAGCAAGCTGTTCGGCTGCTTCCTTGGTAATTTCACCAGAAGAGAGCAGGTTCTGGAGGGCGCCTGCCGGATCCTTGGCTTCCAGCACTGCGGCAGCGGTCAATGCGGAGCGGTGCTCGGCATTGCGCGGCGTGGTGGCAAGCTTGATGGGTTCCGGTTGGGGCTCGGCGGTGGAAACAGGTTCCGGCTGGGGCTCTGGCTCCGGTGCAGGGGCTGGTGCCGGTTCCGGAGTGGTGGGTTCCGGTTGGGGTTCCGGTGCAGGGGTTGGTGCCGGTGCGGGAGCCGGTTCCCCCTGTGGTGAATCGCTGGGAACGGGGGCTGGTGCCGGTGTCACTGCTGCGGCACTGGCCTTGGCAGCCTGGTCAGCGGCCTGGTCTGCTTCCTTATTGGCTTTGGTTTTCAGGAGCAGGAACACACCGGCACATACGCCAAGAGTGGCCAGAAATGCACAGAGGAACAGAAGAATGTTTCGTTTCATATCAGAAAGGGGGTTTTAGAGGAATTGTGTGGGATTAACGGGGATGGTGCCGGCGGGCATACTGGGTGCCGGAGTACTGGTTTGCTGCATGCCAGCCTCACGCAGCCGCATGCGCCGCACAAGCTTGTACGGATCCGGCACAGCTGGTGCCGGGTAGCTGGAAAGAAGTTTTTGCGGATCCAGGCGGTTCATGGTTCCCTGGGGCATGTAGGCGGGTTGACCTGCTTCTGTGCAGGTAGAGGCTATGGCCTCAAAGTGCAGGTGGGCCAGGTAGTTACCATTTGCCGTGCCAACGGTGCCGATGGGTTCTCCGCGGCCGACCAGCTGCCCCTGGCGCACAATGCTTTTGTCCAGGTGGGCATAGAGGGTTTGGATAATGCGCTTTTCCCCCGGAAGTCGGTGAGCCAGAACCACGACCTTGCCCCAGGCTGGTGAGGGTTCTCCGTTATAGACCACCAGCCCGCGCGCTGAGGCATTGACCGGCAGGCCCAAATCAGTGTTCTGCCCTCCGATGCCGTTGATATCGCAGCCTGTGTGGTACCCGCCGCGCGCTTGATTGTGCGTGTTGAATGGTTGGGCATCGTAGGTGAAAGCGCCTGTGGCGGTGCCGCAGGGTGCCTGGAATCCATCCACCACCGGTACTAGCGCCAGTTGGTGGGGGCTGATTAACACAAGCCCAGGCAAGAGCTTTTCCGGCTGGGAGGAGAGTGGGGCGTCCTGCCCGTAGATGCCTGCTGTTGCTGTTGCAGCGGCTCCATCCTGCCCTTCATCATTCAGGTAGGCAATAACCCCCGTGGCTATGGCTCCCACGCCCAGGAGCCCTAGCGTCACCATACGCAGGGGTGTGAGGAATCGCTTTCCTGACATGCTGTGCTCATTATACTGTCAACACCCACTGGTGACAAGCAAAATAAACGGTCTCCGTGTCCGTAAGCGCATGCCAGCCTGGGTGTTGACACAAAAAAACTGCGTGGTCATTTGCGACCACGCAGCGCGGTGAAAGGGAATCCTTGAAGCTTAGTTCCTCATCACTTCATTGCCTTGGCATGAGCCAGGATATTTTCTACGTTCATGCCCAGGTCGTGCAGGACCACGTCGCCCGGAGCAGAGAAGCCAAAGGAATCAATGCCGATGATGCAGCCCTGGGGACCAACGTAGCGGTACCAGAGGTCGGTCTTACCGGCCTCGATGGCGAGACGCCGGGTGCAGGCAGCGGGCAGGATGCTCTCCTGGTAGGCTGCGTCCTGCTTGTTGAAACGGAACATGGAGGGCATGGAGACCACGCGTACATCCGGACCGAGCTCCTTGGCGGCGCGCAGCGCGAGGATGAGTTCGGAACCGGAGGAAATGATGATGGTGCCAGGCTGTTCCGTTTGCTCTTTCAGGGCAATGTAGGCGCCCTTCAAGGTACCCATGCGGCGGGTTTCGGCAGAGATTTCCACCTCGCTGGTGAGGCTGGGGATATTCTGGCGGGTGAAAATGAGGGCGGTGGGGCCATCCTTGCGCTCCATGGCGCACATCCAGGCTCCAGCAGCTTCCTCTTCATCTGCCGGGCGTATCACGTCCAGGTTCGGGATGACGCGCAGGCCGCTCACCGTTTCCACAGGCTGGTGGGTGGGACCGTCCTCGCCCACGGCTACGGAGTCGTGCGTGAGCACATAGGTCACGGGCAGCTCGGAGAGAGCCGCCACGCGGATGCTGGCGCGCATGTAGTCCACAAACACGCAGAAGGTGCCGGCAGAGACGCGGAAGAGTCCATCATAGGCCATGCCGTTACAGATGGCAGCCATGGCGTGTTCACGAATGCCGAACCAGAAGTTGCGGCCGGTGTAATCCTTGGCAGAGAAGTCACCTGCGCCCTTGAGGTAGTTCTTATTGGAGGAGAACAAGTCGGCGCTGGTGGAAATCAGGCCGGTGCAGGCAGAGGCAATGGCATTCTGCGCCACGGCACCGGAGGAGCGGGTTGCTTCCTTGGCACCGGGTGCCCAGGTGGAAATCAGTTCGTTGCTGGCATCCGGGCTCAGACCATTCGTCGCCAGGTCAATGCAGAGGGCAAGCTCAGCAGCTTTTTCCGGGTTTGCATCACTCCAGGCATCGAAAGTGGCCTGCCATTCGGCATAGGCGGCTTCGCGCTGGGTCTTGAGCTCGGCCATGTAGGCGCGCACGTCGTCGGACACATAGTACTGCTGGTCAGTGGGCAGACCCCAGTTGGCATGAGCTTCAGCCCAGAGCTTGGCACCGCCTTCACCGTGACCCTTGGTGGTACCCTCAAAGCCGGGTACACCCTTGGCAATGGTGGTCTTGGCAATGATGAGCTTCGGGCGGCCGTTCTTCTCCAGGCGGCAGACGCGGAGGGTCTTCTCAACTTCCTCCATGTCATGGCCATCAATGGTGAAGGCGTCCCATCCCTGGGCAGTGAAGCAGGCGGCAATGTCATCAATCTGGGTGACCTCGATGGGAGCATCCAGGGTGATGCCGTTGGCATCGTAGATGAGGATGAGGTTATCGAGCTTCAGCGTGCCGGCAATGGCAGCTGCCTCACGGGAAATGCCTTCCTGAATGCAGCCATCACCTGCCAGGCAGTATACGTTGTGGTTGAAAATCTCGTGCTCTGCGGTGTTGAACCGGGCGGCAGCATGCTTGCCGGAAATGGCGAAGCCCACGGCGTTGGCAATGCCTTGACCCAGCGGGCCGGTGGTGCATTCTACGCCTGGGCAGCAGCCGAATTCCGGGTGTCCGGGGGTGTTGGAACCTTTAGCGCGGAAAGCCTTGATGTCATCCATGCTGACGCCAAAGCCTGTGAGGTGGAGCCAGCTGTAGAGGAACATGGAACCATGACCTCCGGAGAGTACGAAGCGGTCGCGGTTGAGCCAGCGGGGCTCAGAGGGGTTCACGTTGAGCAGTTCGCCGTAGAGAACGGCGCCAATCTCTGCACAGCCCAGGGGCAGGCCCATGTGGCCGGATGCTTTATCAAAAATGGCGTCGATGGCAAGACCTCTGGCTTGATTTGCAGCCTTCTGAAGGATTTCCGTGTTCATGCGAATTTGAGTATAACAGATGCCGTTTCTTTGTAAAGCCAAAATGCGTCAATCTGAATGCAAAAAGACCGCAGTACGATGCGGGATTCTGCCGGAAAATCAACCCAGTTTGATTTTGAGCATGCGGCAGGCTCCCAGGAAGCAGGTCTGGTAGTCCAGTTTGCCGTTGGGCAGGGTGGGGATGTATTTGACCGGGATAATGTGCTTGGGCGCCCAGCTGGCGGGCAGGTGCAGGTTGGTTACGCCGTAGCGCAGGGTGAGGTAGTCGGAGGGGATGACCTCTTTGTGAAGTGTGGAGAGCAGGACGAGTTCTTCCCCGCCGGTGCGGCTGGGCACGCTGACAACGGCAAGTTTGCGTTCATTATCTTCCTGCGTGACATTGAATACCTTATAGAGGATTTCCTCCAGCTGCACATGCGGAATCATTTCGCTCCCCATCTGGGTGAAGCGCACCTTGCGCCCCAGGATGGTGAGCATGCCATCCGGACTCATGTAGCCCACGTCCCCGGTGCAGAACCAGTTGCCGTGCATGCGCGGCGTGTCTTCATTGCTCAGCCCCAGGTAGCTGCGAGTGACCGCCGGGCCTTTCAACCATACGAGGCCTGGGTTGGATGGGGTGGGGGAGGCTTCTGGTGTGTACAGCCCGGTGATGCGGACAGCCACGCCGGGCAGGGGGGCTCCCACGCCCCCCTTGCGGCTGGCAGGCAGCAGCGGGCGTGTGGAGTCCGGGTCGGCTGCCGGTGCGGGTGCGGAGGTGGCAGCAAAGGGCAGCACCTCGGCTGCACCGTAGCTTTCCAGCAGTTGGAGCCCAAAGCGCTGCTGGGCGATTTCCACCAGGTTTCCGGGGAGTTTTGCACCTGAGCTGATGCAGTATTGAAGCTGGGCAAAGGTAGTGGGTTCCGTGGCGGCTTTCAGCATGGCCCGTATACCGGCTGGGGTGTTAGTGAGCATGGCCACGGCATGCTGGTGCACCAGGGTGCAGAGGCGCTTGCCGGCCGTCGGCGTCGGGTAGGTTACCATATCAAATCCGCCCAGCAGGGGCAGCAGCAACCCGCTGATGAGCCCCGCCGGCATGAAGGCGGGTAGTACGGAGAGCAGGATATCATGCCCAGGGCTCAGCTGGAGCCGGCTCCGTAGGCTCAGGGCGCCCGCCAGCAGCATGCGGTGGCTCAGCGGTACTCCCATGGGTTTATCCTCTGTGCCGCCTGTGAACAGGATGGCTGCTTCGTCTTCAGGTTTCGGTGTGGCCACGTGGGCATGCTCCATGAGCTGCTGGGGTGTGCGGATTTTGGAGAGCGTGTTCCACACCTTCAGGCGCCACGGGCCTTGCTCTGCCAGTTCCTGATCCAGGAAGATGAGGTCACGGCTGTGGGGCCAGGAGAATTGGCGCTGCTTGTTAACGAAGCGGGTTTCGGTGATGAAGCGGGTGAGTCCGGCTTGTTTCACCATGTGCTCAAACTGCTCCTTGCTGGCGGTGTAGTTGATATTGACGGCGGTGATGCCGCTGAGTAGGCAGGCCATGTTGGCAATGGTTCCCAGCTTGCCTGGTGGCAGGATGATGCCCATGCGCCTGGTGGAGGCGTGTTTTTCCAGCACGCTGGTAGCCATGACGGCTGCAGAAAGAATATCCCGGTAGAGCAGGGTGGAATCATCTATGCCATCAAGTAGGCGTCCCTTGGGGTTGCGGAGCAGGGCCTCTACCAGCATGTGCGGCAGGTTGGCGTGCTCCAGCATGGGCAGTTTCTCAATCTGGCTGACCTGGGCGCTCATCCAGGCTGCCTGCACGCGGGCTCCCAGTTGGTTGCCGGCCTTTACCGGCGGGCAGATGCTGATATGCAGCCGGTCATAGGGTTCCCGCGTGGTGATGGCGGCATCAAAGTAGTTGTTGTACATGCCTGCATACACGGGCATGGCGTGCAGCGGGGTACTGTCAAACAACGAAAGAAGACCGGAGGGTACATCAGTCAGGTTGCCGGGTGCCTGCAGCGGGCGTCCCGGCAGCAGCACCACATGCCGCCCGCGCTCCAGTTGCTGCCGGACTTTCACCATAATGGCATCGCGCCCCTGCTGGTTCACCGCACATACAAATCCCGGTGAGCGCGTCTCGCGCAGACGGTTCATGATGACCTCTCCCGGCATCTGGGTGTTCTCCACCATCCAGGCAATGCGGCCAGTGCCTCCCAGTGCTTTTTCCAGCTCCAGCATGGTGGCCAAATCTACACGGTTCGGCAGCACCAGCATAGGTTGTGCGGGTACGCTGTCGGCTCCTTCTATGATAATCTCACTCATGCTCTGCCCTGGTGTGCGCGCCCAGTCTACCATAATCTGCTCCACCTTGCGAGCCTGAAAACTCTGCGAGACAAAAAATTGACCTTGGGCTATGGTCGGTTGATGATGCTGAAATTTCCCATTGAATAGGGATTGCCAGCGCATTCTCACTGCAAGGGATGTACCAGGGCAGAACTGCCTCCATGTCTAATCCAAAAATCCCCGCAGCGCGGGATGCGCTGCGGGGAGGTGGAAAGGGATTTCTTGAATCCGGATTTACTTGATGAGGCCGAGCTCCTGGCCAGCCTTGGCAAAGGCGGCAATGGCGCGGTCGAGCTGCTCGGTGGTGTGGGCAGCGGAAATCTGGGTGCGGATACGGGCCTGCTCCTTGGGAACCACCGGGTAGAAGAAGCCCATGGCGTACACGCCGAGCTCCAGCAGGCGGTTGCTCATCTTCTGGGAGAGGGCGGCATCGCCAATCATGACCGGCACAATGGCGTGGCCAGCGCCAGCCAGGGTGAAACCGCACTGCTCCATGCCCTTGCGGAAGTAAGCGGCGTTGCTCTGCACGCGCTCCACCAGCTCGGTGGATTCCTCAAGCATGTCCAGCACCTTGATGGTGGTGGCGGCAATGGCGGGCATCACGCTGTTGGAGAACAGGTAGGGGCGGGCCTTCTGGCGCAGCATGTCCACTACTTCCTTCTTGGCTGAAACATAGCCGCCGGAGGCACCACCCAGGGCCTTGCCGAAGGTGCCGGTGGTGATATCAATCTTGCCGAAGAGGCCGCAGTGCTCGTGCGTGCCGCGACCGCGCTTGCCCAGCACGCCTGTGGCGTGGGATTCGTCGAAGTGCACCAGCGCACCGTACTTCTCGGCAAGCTCATGAATCTTGTCCAGGCTGGCCACGATACCGTCCATGGAGAACACGCCGTCCGTGGAGATGAGGATGGTGCGGGCGCCAGCGGCCTTGGCTTCCTGCAGCTTGGCTTCCAGGTCGGCCATGTCGTTGTTGGCGTAGCGGTAGCGGGCGGCTTTGCAGAGGCGCACGCCATCGATGA
>JAZSQS010000007.1:0-40005 GCA_045538105.1 Akkermansia sp. | reverse complement strand
ACCCCGCCATTGCGGCCGGCGTTGATGACGATGAGCCCGGATTCGGAGTCGATGCTGAGCACCTTGGCCTCATCCAGCGTGCCATCAAACTCGCTCTGCTGCTTCTGGCGGAGGCCGAGGGCCACCTCCAGTTCCTGCAGGGCGGTCTCCAGAGCCTGCCGGGCGGCCTCATCCTCTACCATGGCGCTGCGCTTGTACTCTGCCACTGCAGAGGCAAGGCGCAGGCTGCCCTGGCGCACCTCGTCCAGCTCGGTCCGGGTGGATTCGAGCATGGCCGCGATTTCGATGAGTTTTTCCTCCTGGCCGCCCAGGGCGGTGCCACCGAGCGCCTCAAGGCGCGCACTGACTTCCCTGAGCTGCTTGCGGGCAGCATCTGCATCTGCCCGGGCAAGCATGTAGCTTTCGCGGAGACTGGCCACCTGGCGTTCCAGCTGGTCGGTTTTGCGGTCCGTAGCACCATTTCCACCCTCACCGGCGCCTGCGCAGGTACCCGCGGCCACAAGGGCCAGGGTCGCAAGGCAGGTGCTGAGGTGAGCTGCGGTCATGGTTCAGGTTCGGTTAATCTTATTACTTCTTGCCGATGCCGCCGTGAGCCTTGAAGATTCGCGTAGGAGCGAATTCGCCGAGCTTGTGGCCCACCATGTTCTCCGTCACGTATACCGTGGCGAAGGACTTACCGGTGTGCACCAGGAAAGTAAGACCGACAAAATCCGGAATTACCATGGAGGCGCGGCTCCAGGTCTTAATCGGCTTGCGATCCCCGCTCTGCAGCTGGGCGTCAACCTTGTCGAGAAGAGGCTGGCTTACGAAGGGTCCTTTTTTGAGGGAACGTCCCATTGTTCTAAGTGATATTGAAGGTTAAAAATTACTTGCTCTTGCGGCGCTGTACGATGAATACGTCGCTGGGCTTGCGAAGACGGCGGGTCTTCTGGCCCTTGACATGACCCCACGGGGACTTCAGGTGCTGACGACCACCACCGGACTTGGACTTACCCTCACCACCACCGTTGGGGTGGTCAACCGGGTTCATACACATACCGCGCACGGTCGGACGGATACCCATCCAACGGGTGCGGCCAGCCTTACCGGAGGACTCGTTCATGTGCTGGGTGTTGCCCACCTGACCGATGGTGCAGTAGCACTCAACACGGAACTTGCGGATTTCGCCGGAAGGCATCTTAACCAGGGCGTACTCACCATCGCGGTTGGAGAGCACAGCCTGCTGACCAGCGGAGCGAGCAATCTTACCGCCGGAACCGGGACGAATCTCAATGTTGTGAATAGCAGTACCAAGCGGTACATTCTTGAGGGGCATAGCGTTGCCCACCTTGGGAGCCACGTTCTCACCGCTCTGCACGGTCATACCAACGCTCAGGCCAACAGGAGCCAGGATGTAGCTCTTGGTGCCATCAGCATACTGGATGAGGGCGATGCGGCAGGTGCGGTTCGGATCGTACTCAATACCAATCACAGTGGCGGCCTCCGTGCGGGTGCGGCGGAAGTCTACCAGACGGTAGTGGTACTTGTGGCCACCGCCGATGTGGCGGGTGGTGATGCGGCCGTTATTGTTGCGGCCACCGCTCTTGCGGATGGGCTGCAGGAGGCTCTTCTCAGGCTTGGACTTGGTGATTTCGTCGAAAGAGGGCAGAACCTTGTAACGGTTGGACGGAGTGGTAGGCTTAAATGACTTGAGGGACATGATAGCTTACTTTCTAGTTTCGTGTTCCAATATTAGACAAGGTCCAGGGACTCACCGTCAGCCAGGCGCACAAATGCCTTCTTCCAGGCGGGTGCGGTACCGGCATCCTTCGTGCGCTTGCGGCGCACCTTGCCATCATAGTTAGCGGTGCGGATGGAGGCAACCTTCTTTCCGAAAGCCTTCTCCACAGCCTGCTTAATCTCGATCTTGGTGGCCTTCACCGCCACTTCGAGCGTAAGCACGCCGTTCTCCTCGTGCATCACGGTTGCCTTTTCGGAAACGCGCGGCTTCTTGATTACGTCGTAGATATCGTTCATGATTACTTGGTGCGGTTGGCGATGATTTCCATAGCGGAGTCAACGATGACGACCTTGCGGGCGTCCAGCAGCTGCTCCACGTTCACCTCAGCGGCAGACATGAGAAGCACCTCGGCCACGTTGCGGCCAGCGCGCTTGGTCATCTCGTCAAAGCTGTCGGCGATGATGAGGATCTTCTTACCCTCGGCAATCTCAGAAACAGCAGCGATGAAAGACTTCGTCTTGCCGTCCTCGATAGAGAAGGAAGGAACGGTTACGACCTTACCACCGGTGATGATGTCGCCCAGCACGCGGCGGAGAGCCAGCTTGCGGGTGGACTTGTTCACCTTCTTGGAATAGTCGCAGGGGCGGGGACCAAACACCACGCCACCACCCACAAAGATGGGGGACTGGTGGTCACCGTGACGGGCGTTACCCGTACCCTTCTGGCGGTAGATCTTGCGGTTGTTACCAGCAACCTCACCGCGGGTCTTCGTGTTGGCAGAGCCAGTGCGGCGGTTAGCGCGGTAGGCAGTCACCAGGTCGTGCACGGCCTGGCTACCCTTCTCGGGGCCCACCGTCACGAGGCCGGCGGCGTTAGCTGCCTCGATTGTCAGTGTATTAGCGGACATAGATAGGTTTTCCTAGTTCGTTATTAGTTTATTTACCGTTCTTCTTCTTGGCCGGGCGGACCACAACGTAGGAACCCTTAGCGCCAGGCACGGGGCCGGAAACCAGGATTACGTTGTCATCCTTACGCACCTGAACGATTTTCAGGTTCTGCACGGTCTTGCGCTCGTTACCCTGGTGGCCGGGCATCTTCTGACCCTTCCACACGCGGGACGGAGTGGCGCAGGCGCCCACACCACCAGTACGGCGGTGCATCATGGAACCGTGCGTCATGGGAGAGCCGTGGAAGTTATGACGGCGCATAACACCCTGGAAGCCCTTACCCTTGGACGTGCCAATCACGTCCACCCAGGCACCTTCCTCAAAGAGGGTGCAACCGGGATGCTCAGCGCCCTCAGCGGGCAGCTCGGCGGCGTCCACGCGGAACTCCTTGAGGAGCTTGGCGGGGGCGATACCCAGCTTCTTGAAATGACCAGCAACCGGCTTGGTGAGGCGGCTCTCCTTCTGAGCGTCGAATGCCACCTGGATGGCGCAGTAACCATCCTTCTCCTCGGTCTTGATCTGGCCGTAAGTGTTGCCGGTCACGTCGATAACCGTGACGGGAATCATGGCGCCGGTCTCCTTGTTGAAGACGCGGGTCATGCCAACCTTCTTACCAATAAGTCCTAAAGACATGTTATTAAAAAATCTGGTTAAATGTTAGTATTAACGGGGCGATAATCAGATCTTGATCGTGATGTCCACACCTGCGGGCAGGTTGAGCTTCTTGAGCTCTTCCACCGTGCGGGAGGTCGGCTCAACAATGTCGAGCAGGCGCTTGTGGGTACGGATTTCGAACTGGTCGGCAGATTTCTTATTAACATGGACCGAGCGGTTCACAGAGAACTTCTCGATACGAGTCGGCAAAGGAATCGGCCCGGCGACTTTGGCACCTGTACGCTTGGCGGTCTCGACGATCTCAGAAGCGGAGCGATCGATAGCGCGGCTGTCAAATGCACGGAGACGGATGCGGATTTTGGGACTTTGCATGAACGTGCGGTTATGTTTAGGTTAATATTGTTTGGTTGGTTTACTTGTTACCACCGCGAGCCTTGACAATGTCGTTGACAAGGTTCTGGGGTACTTGTTCGAAGTGAGAGGGTTCCATGGAGTAGGAGGCCAGACCCTTGGAGAGGGTACGGATATCGGTAGAGTAACCGAACATCTCAGCCAGCGGCACATCAGCGGTGAGTACGCACTCAGCACCCTTGTGCTCCATGTTCTTCACCATGGCGCGGCGGCGGTTGAGGTCGCCCATGATATCGCCCTGGTTTTCAGCGGGGGTCACCACTTCCACAGCCATGATGGGTTCCAGCAGCACGGGGCTGCACTTGGCAAAGGCATTCTTCATAGCGAAGATAGCAGCCATCTTGAAGGCGTTTTCGTTGGAGTCCACTTCGTGGTAGGAGCCGTCAATCACGTCCACCTCCACGTCCTCCACGGGGTAACCCGCAACAGAACCGGAGTTCATGGCTTCGTTCAGACCGGCGTACACAGCGTTCATGTACTCCTTAGGAATGGCACCACCAACAATCTTGTTGGCAATCTTGAGACCGGAACCGCGCTCGCCGGGACGCATGGCAATCACCACGTCACCGTACTGACCACGACCACC
Source organism: Akkermansia sp. (assembly GCA_045538105.1). GTDB lineage: Bacteria > Verrucomicrobiota > Verrucomicrobiia > Verrucomicrobiales > Akkermansiaceae > Akkermansia. The sequence continues at coordinate 35,726 of JAZSQS010000007.1, read as the reverse complement.
GGACTGCTTCACCAGCTTACCCTGCACACGGTCAGCAGAACCGGTGATGGTTTCGCGGTAGGCAATCTGGGGCTTGCCGGTGTTGGCCTCCACCTTGAACTCGCGGCGCAGACGGTCCACGATAATGTCGAGATGAAGCTCACCCATACCGGCGATAATGGTCTGACCGGTTTCTTCATCGGTCTTCACGCGGAAGGTGGGGTCTTCAGCAGAGAGGCGCTGCAGAGCGTTGGACATCTTCTCCTGGTCGCCCTTGGTAAGGGGTTCCACAGCCATGGAAATCACGGTATCCGGGAAGGTGGGAGGCTCGAGCGTGTAGTCGAAGTCATCAGAAGCCAGGGTATCACCCGTGGTAGCGTTCTTCAGACCCACGATAGCGGCAATATCGCCAGAGTATACAGCGTCCACGTCGGTGTGCACATTTGCCTGAATCTGGAGCAGACGGCCCACGCGCTCACGCTTGCGGGTACGGGGGTTGTAAACCGTGTCACCCTTGCGAACCACGCCGGTGTAGACGCGGATGAACACCAGGGAGCCCACGAACTTATCAGCCCAGAGCTTGAATGCCAGCACCACGGGCTTGTCCTTATCGGAGGGGTCAATCGTCTTCACGTCGAACACCTCGTAGCCGTTCTCATCGAGACCGGAAGCAATCGTGCTGGTCACCGTAGCCTGCTTACACTCCAGCGGGCTGGGCAGGTAATCCACCACAGCGTCCAGGAGGCCCTGCACACCCTTGTTCTTGAAAGCGGAACCACCAGCCACGGGGATGAACTTGTTAGCGATGGTAGCGCGGCGGATAGCCTGCTTCAGGGTCGGGGCATCAATGGGCTCCTCCATGAGGAAGAGTTCGCCGAGCTCATCGTCCACATTGGCCACGCACTCCTTGAGCTCCTCGAGGTAGGATTCACCGATTTCCTTGAGCTCGCCCTCCAGGTCCTTGATCTCATAGGTGGAACCCTGGCGGTCGGAATCGCTGTAGAAGATAGCCTTCTGGTTCACCACGTCAATCTGGCCGCAGAGCTGGTCCTCAGCACCGATGGGCACCAGAATGGGAGCAGCGTTGGCACCCAGCTTGGTGCGGATATCGTTGAGCACGTTGGCGAAGTTGGCGCCGGTGCGGTCCATCTTGTTCACAAAGCAGAGGCGGGGCACCTCGTACTTGTTGGCCTGGCGCCACACCGTCTGCGTCTGGGGCTGCACACCGGCAACACCACAGAACACCACGATGGCGCCGTCGAGCACGCGCAGGGAACGCTCCACCTCAGCGGTGAAGTCCACGTGCCCGGGGGTATCGATAACGTTGAGCTGGAAGTTCTCGTTCTCGAAAAGCTTGTGGCAGCCCTCTGCGGGCAGCTGTTTCCAGTTGGTCGTAACGGCAGCGGAGGTAATGGTGATGCCACGCTCCTGCTCCTGCTCCATCCAGTCGGTCGTCGCAGAACCCTCGTGGGTCTCGCCAATCTTGTGGATCATGCCAGTGTAGAACAGGATACGCTCGGAAAGCGTGGTCTTGCCGCCGTCAATGTGAGCGGCAATACCGAAGTTGCGGTAGCGCTCAAGCGGTGCCTTACGGTCGGGGCTGCTATAGTTATTAGCCATATAGTAATATGAATGTTTTAAAGTTCAGAGATTACGTTCAAAACTTCCAGCAGTTGGTCTTACCAGCGGAAGTGAGCGAAGGCACGGTTGGCCTGGGCCATCTTGTGCACATCATCGCGCTTACGCACGGCAGCACCCTGGTTAGCAGCGGCTTCCTTAATCTCGTTAGCCAGAGCCTTAGCCATGGGGATACCCTTGCGGTTGCGGGCGTAGTTGATAATCCAGCGCATAGCAAGAGCCTCAGAGCGGTCCGGAGCCACTTCCAACGGCACCTGGTAGGTAGCACCACCCACGCGGCGGCTCTTCACCTCCACACGGGGCTTGGCATTCTCAATGGCGCGGGTCAGAACCTCCAGCGGGCTCACAGTATCGGTACCTTCATTGGCCAAATCAATAGCCTTGTACACGATACGCTCAGCCAGGGAGCGCTTGCCGTCCAGCATCACCTTGCAAATCAGGCGGCCAACCAGCACGGAATCGTAACGGGAGTCACGACGTTCAATCTTCTTGTAGACGCGTTTACGACGAGCCATAGTCTTAAATTCTTATAAGTTCAAGGTTAATTCTTAGCGCTTCTTAGCGGGAGCTGCAGCGGCACCAGCTTTCGGACGCTTGGCACCGTACTTCGAGCGGCCACGGCGGCGCTTATCAACGCCAAGGCAGTCAAGAGCACCACGAACAATATGATAACGAACACCGGGAAGGTCCTTCACACGACCACCACGCACAAGCACAATGGAGTGCTCCTGCAGGTTGTGGCCCTCACCGCCAATGTAGGCGATTACTTCTTCACCGTTGGTAAGGCGAACCTTAGCAACTTTACGCAGAGCGGAGTTCGGCTTCTTCGGCGTGCGGGTCATCACCTGCAGGCAAACGCCGCGGCGCTGCGGGCAGCTGTGAAGAGCGCGAGACTTCGACTTCTCTTCCGGTACTGTACGTCCCTTGCGGACGAGCTGATTAATAGTCGGCATGTTACTTATTATTTATTGTGTTTTCAAGGTGTTACGGCTTGTTTCTCCACCCCCTCATCCCTTGAGGTCCGTGGTGCATCACTTCACCGGATTACCCGATAAAGACCGGTGGACAGTATATCCCTATACAGTCCGCGGGTCGGAACAGTTTACCCGAATTTCCCCATAAAGCAAGCCTTTTCTTTGAATTTCAATAGAATTTTTTCATTTTTTTCACACCCCAAACCCTGATTTTACACCATCCCACCACCCCGCCCTTCTCCACCCAGAAAATTCGATAAAAAAATTTTATTTTACTCATCATGACATAGAAATCCACCCCGCGCTTCCCTCCCCACCATACCCCCTGCCTGCCCATCTCATTCCCCTGCTCGGTACTGGATTATGTCGCGCGCACACGCGCGTAAGCGAGTTATCAAATTTGCACACTTCCTCCAAAAATTAACCCCCGCTTGTTCAGCGGGGGTATGTATGGAGTCACACTATAACCGTGAAGAAGTGCTGTACCTACACTTTCCTTGCGGATTCTTCACGAGTGCTGGTTCTGAAGTAGCCCGTCCCTAAATCCAGACCGAAATCGAAACATCCCCACATGCTAGGGGAAGACCACATCTCCTGTTCTTCATGTCTTCGTATTCCGGACCATCCCCACATGCGTGGGGAAAACGCGGTCAGGGTAAAGGGTGGTATCGCTTTCTTCGGACCATCCCCACATGCGTGGGGAAAACAACCAATCCAACACCAGCGGAAACAAATCAAACGGACCATCCCCACATGCGTGGGGAAAACTTGCCGGGAACACCAGCGACATCAGCAAGCAACGGACCATCCCCACATGCGTGGGAAAAACACCAACTCGCGCAGCAGGAACGTAAAGCCCTCCGGACCATCCCCACATGCGTGGGGAAAACTGCATGCGCATTCTGTACAGGGTGCGCGGAGGCGGACCATCCCCACATGCGTGGGGAAAACATCCCGGTGGCACTAAGGGATGTTCCACACCACGGACCATCCCCACATGCGTGGGGAAAACTTTTCCCAAGTGCGGATATCTCGCTTGGCATTCGGACCATCCCCACATGCGTGGGGAAAACCCCAATGCAGTCTCCGTCGCCAACACATCGCCCGGACCATCCCCACATGCGTGGGGAAAACTCCCTGCCATTTCCGTGGTGACGAAAGATGGACGGACCATCCCCACATGCGTGGGGAAAACCAACCCGTCAGCACACAGCTCCGGAGAGCTGACGGACCATCCCCACATGCGTGGGGAAAACTCATCAATCTCCAGGCGTTTAGCATCAAACAACGGACCATCCCCACATGCGTGGGGAAAACGACCATTTCCTCGCACCACATACGAAACAACCTGGACCATCCCCACATGCGTGGGGAAAACGTCCGCTGGGAAGGAGTCGGGCACCCGCAGAACGGACCATCCCCACATGCGTGGGGAAAACCCCAACTCAATCGCATTCTCATCGCCAACAGACGGACCATCCCCACATGCGTGGGGAAAACACGGCAATGAGCATCAGAAACTCGCTCTTATACGGACCATCCCCACATGCGTGGGGAAAACACTACTTTATCAAATAGTTAAAATGTTAAAACCCGTTAATTTTGTGTTTATTTTCATGAAAACATAGAACACTAAAAAGGAACTCGTTCGAAAAAAGACTGAGGAGAAGCGATGAGATGCAGACCATCCAAAGTAATACCTGAATAATCAGGATCATTTATCTGCTCAATCGTGAAACCTTGGCAGTTAGGTGACGAATGAATCACCAACATGCGAATGTGCCCTGCATTTCTGCGTATATAATCCACAACGTGTTCACGAACACTACGATTAATAGAAGCAACGAACACCTGTGGTTTAGGCTCAATAAACCACCTTTTGAGTATTCCCCGGATTGAATCCGGGCTATCCTGTGTAATAATTACAGTCATTAAGGCAAATCAATAAACAATTCGGACAACGCCTTTGCCATGCGCGTCATGAAATGTGACTCTTCGAGATGTTTTTTCAAGCACACACGAACACGAGATTCTATATCAGCCTGGGACTGGGCAACGGTGCCAAAGGCGGCAGGCAGGGATGTTTCATGTTTAAACAAATCCGCCATATCATACACAAACGGCAACGTGCCAGCCGCGTGAACAAAGCCGAGGGCAGGAAGGAAACCCATAGATGAACAAATCGCGTATGTAACAGCATACAATGAAGCATTGGCAGCGGAAAGAGCCCTATTAATTGAATCGGCCAGATTCCAATTGGATGTGTTATAATCACGTCCTTTCCATGTCACACCATACTTTCTGCCGAACTCACCGTACAAAGCGCGGACACGAGCTCCCTCCATGCCCCTTAATTCTTTTATGCTGTACTTACCGACATCGATATCCGGGAAGCGGAGTTTAAACATCCTGCGACCAACCGCGGTATGTTTCTTCTTATCAGCCCACACCTGGGCATGCAATCGCGCATTCGAATTATCATGGGTCGGAGTAATACCAAATGCATAAAATCGCAAGCAATCCTCACCAACCCAAGCAAGAGGTGTATTAGAATCCGCACAAGCCTTAACAGCAGCGTGGGTAACCGAAACTCCCGGTCCCAGAAGCAAGCATGACAGCGTGGCAACAGGCAAATGGCAAACCAGCCCGTCAGCTCCTATCCACTTGATACTAGAATCATCGACCTCTATGCGCCCGTGTTCAAAGTAGATAGGTGTCCATCTGTCTCTAGCCAGAGGCAGACTATTGATGGATGGCTTTTCAAATAACGGGGGCATTAAAATCTAAAATATTCAGTTTTGTCGCCGGCATCGACAGGAACAAACCTATTAATTCTCCGAGGCGCATATGCCCGTCCCTCGCGACCGGAAGAATGGGGGTGTCCGAATCCTACAGGCTGATCCATCCAGGTGTCGGTTCCAGAATCGAAATCCTGCACCTCAGAATATACTTCGTAATAATTCACAGCTGCCTTTTTTTTAGCCTCTCTATACTCCATGATGGGTTCCTGAATCACAGGAGCCGCCGGAATGCAGCATTTCCGACCAAACCAAATACCCCAAACCGGATTCTGCAAGGCAGTATGGATACGGGTCAGAAATTGTTTATCACTACCGCGCAGCACCACATTGTATCTGCAACTTTGCCAGTAAGCACGCTGTGTTAACACAGTTCCCTTGGCATCTATGGAACCGCTTGCACGTCTGAACTGCTGAATCGTATGATAATCGACAAAGACACCATCGTTTTTGAGGCAGAAGCAATCCATCTTAAGGGCTGCAAAACAAGAAACAATATGTTTTTCCATATCAGACCCCTTTTCTGCTCCACAGGCCGCGCAGACCATCCCACAGACAGCGCTTTTGGAGGGGGCATGACCAGCGGAGCGATACTGAAAATGGCTATCCGTTCCCCAGGATTGCAATGGCGCATCCACGTGAAGAATAATCGCGTGTATCATAATATTGCACAGGCCAAAGTGTCCACAAAGGTAGATAAGTCATTCTCGGGCAAGTTTATTTCTGCATCCACAGACAGCCCCCAGATATCCTTCATCTTGGCAAACTCGCTCTGAAGAGCCCGTATCGATGGTGCTGTAATCCCCTCTGCGGACCAAACAGGCTTCTCAAAAGCATTCACAAGCTGAATAGGATGTCCTTCTCGCACAATCCCCTTGACATAAGAAGGCACAGTGCATGCATTCATAGAATTCTTCCGGGCCGAAGGAACTGCCAATAAGGAAGAGCGAATAAAAGCAGCCAGAATTTCTTGCAACTGCACATCCGATACATCTTTAAGGTGTGATTTAAGCAAATCAACATTCACAGCGATATAGCGGTAATAACAAGCAGAAGAGAACTCAAGCATTCCAGTCATTCCAGCCCCGGATTCATCATCAGGTTGCAAATCATCCACAGCAGAATAGAAATCGAGCTCAGGTTCAGACTTATGCGTTGAAATAGCATGGCTGAACATGGCAGCACCTTCCATTGTCAGTGAAGCATCGTTTGCCACCATTCGCCCATACAATGCTATATCCGCAGCATCCTTTGACAAAGCTCCTTTGACTGCTTTTAACGCAGCCTTCTTGATATCATCATTCTTTGTTTTCGGATTTTCGGTGCAGCACTTTACAGCAGCGTCGATCATGGCGTTCATCTCTGCGGGCGAAAGGTAAGTCAGTGTCGTTGCTTTTGGCAAACCATCACCGCCTTTTTTCTTACCATCCTGCTTACCCCAAGCCTCTGCCAGAATAAGGTGCAAGTCATCTCGCCCAGTCTTAACCTCATCGCCGCGCTGAGCAATCAGTCGCATAAAAGCGGCGGCCAACAACTTGGTGCGCTCACCCTGGGCGTACTCCGGTAGCAGCTCCCGAAATAAGGTACGCTGAGCGCGTTTCAGGCACTGACTGGAAATACGTGCACGCTTCACGCCACCAAAAACGGCGGTTTTGGGAGATCCCATATCATCTCGGTTAAGGCAGGAGACGGGGAAAGACTGAAGAATATGTAATTCAATGAGTTTCATAATGATGGATTATATTTAGATTAAAGGTTGTAACATTAATAAGCCGAAGCCGAAGGATTTTGCGGAACCAATACCCTGCATGAAAGTTTTCCGGAACAAGCCTTCATCTTCGACGCGGAGGATACCGGTAAATTGAACGGACGCGTGGTGAGCCCGAGCATTCTCTTTCTTTTTAAATTGCAGGCGTGGTTCGGGAAGCACCGATAAGTAGAAACGGGAATCATCAGGTGCTGCCAGAGATGGCAAGGAAAATCCTGCTGCCTGGCCTTTTCTTGATAGCCAGGCTATGAGTTCCCTATCTCCTGTAACCGGGACGCGCATCCCCCCCTCTACCCGCTGTCCGGACCGGGCATCCACCGTGATACGCTTGGTTGGATTCACCCGTATCTGGAAACGATAAAAGGTATGAGAGAGGAATGATTCCGGTATTTCCCTGCACTTAAAAACCGCGCAATTTTCCGAAAAAGGAGACAAAGGCCGTTCTGCAGATAAAATCATTAACCGCAATCCACGGGAATTGTAATCCACACGGTAGAGGAAATCACGCTGTGGGCGATTGGGAAAAAATTTCCAGACCGTTCGATGCCAGTTATAGGGATTGCTGGGAAAAAGACGGGCTGCGGCTTCATCCTGGAGCGTGATTTCAGTCAGATACATTTTCTACCTCCTTCCCGGTTCTATTACTCCAGTAATGAATAGCCCAGCGCTCACGCACACTGCTTCCCCAATATTTTATATCCCTATACAAACTCTCGTAATTGACAGGAACTTCAGACGACTTCATTCCTCGCACGATATCGGCTAAATGAAGCCTCAACTCGCTTCGAGTATCGCACGATAACAGTCGACGAAACCGCCGGTCAAAAGGAGACTCCTCACTAATCTCCATGGTTTTACGATTCACGGCTAATCGTCTGCACGCATCACCAAAGTTATATTCTTCATCCGTTTTTTCATGCGGATGCAAGGCATATAAACCGGCCACAGTTTCAATAGCAACATCTCCGATACCATCTATAGCGGCTACGTGTTGCCAGCCCCGAAAACGCAACTCCGGCTTTAGCAAGCAACGTAACGCTGCCATGGCACCGCGATTGTCTTGCAATAGACGCAAGTAAGGCATTATATTGTTTGATTTATTCATTGTCCTTATTTAAACTTTGTTTTGTAGATAAACATTGGCGAGCGCCAGCCCAGGCGGCTAATTGTCGAACTCCACTCTGGGAGACAGTGAGATTAAATGTTTCATTAATAGTGTCGCATATATGGCGAATCCATTCCTCTCTTGAGCTCACATATTTTTCCATTTCTGACGAGGAAGAGCCGAGCGTTTTAACATATTCCTCCTTGAATGACGCCAACCGCCCCCAGTATAGCTGCTCTACTTTCTCATAAACCGCTTTTTTATTTTCGAACGAATTGTGGAGCAGGTTGTGGTAAGTATCCAAAGCCATCCGAAGTGAAGCCATTCCCTTATTTGCGAGGCTCATTAATTTGTGTTGCACCTCATCCGCAGCAACGCCCACATGATTACGGCCAAGATGTTCATACCTATCTTCTACAATACTTAATATCTTAGCCTTATCTCGCACCATCGCCCCAATCCAAACTCCGTATTGTTCAGGCAAATCATTTTCATCCACCCGGGAAAACGATTTTCCGGAAAGAGAAAAGCGATGCAACAAGGCAGGCAGGCTTCGCCACATTGCCTTGTTCAAACTAGCACCAACAATATTACGGATATTCTCCTTTATTGTGACGGTCATGGAGCTTTCGAAATACTGCAGCTCATCCTTATTAATGTATACAGGATACTCGATGCCTTTTGCTACTATGCAAGAACCGGCGTCCGGTGCAATTTTCACAATACGGGAAAGCGGCACAAGGCGGCCCAAATACGAAAGTGTTGCATTATTTACGGCGGGCTCGTCATCTATATTCACAGGCATTAACTCCCAAACAGGTTGTCCCATTCCGCAACGGAATGGAGCAAACTCCTCTGTAGTACAAAGGTTGAGCCATATCGTTTCCAACATATTTCTGCCTAGAACAAAAAGATGTATAGCAGACTTTGGGGCGCATGGGGCATCTGAGGCGGTATCGGGCGATTTAGGTCCCGTTTGCATCCCGTTCCATTTCGCAACACCTATAGTGCCGCACAAAGCATAATTCTGAAATGTTATGAGGTCAATCGCTATTTTGCCCAACGAAAAGCAACGCATAGAACCTGCAGCATTATCAAATATTGTTGGGTTATTACCTTCTGCTGCACTTAGTGAAATCTTGCTTAAACTACCCCACGATTCGGAAGACAAAGGTTCCACACCTCTTACCTGAAGAAAGGCTCCATCTTCTCCCAGCAAATTGAATGCATGTCGCCATTCTTCCAAATACTTTACGGATGCGAGCGATATATCATCCAAACAATCATCCCACTCATCTCTGTCAGCAGGACCATCGATAGCGCGCTGCGCAATACAAATCAGCAAGCGCATAATTGAAATACGCTCATGGGCTGCCAGTACGAGGTCGGAGATTTCGCGAGCCTGTTGGAAAAAATTTTCCAGACTAACGTGGGTGCATGCCCCAGAACACATCCGAACCGGTAGCCACGGATCAGTACACAGATTTAAATTCATTGTCGACATTCTCTTATATGGGTAGTTCATATACCCCCATCTGGTCATTCCACGCCAAACGGGATGATTCTCCAGAGTAATACATTAATTGTGCATTTTCTAAAACAAAAAACGGATAAATCGAATTTAATCCAAATTGTTCCAAATTAGGGTCTGGTACAAAATCCTTGAGAAGCCAGGCAGGAATTCTGACAGAGTTCTCGAAAATGGATTTTGCCGTTTCGTAACTCCAATGTTGAGGGCACACGGTAACCGGGGCTCCGTGTAATGGCAGGTATTCATAGCTACCGTCTCCCCGTGGAACAGGCCTCTGCTTCAACAGCAGGACTTGAGCGCTTTCAATCCCGCCATAACGCGTAAAAGCGCCGTCAGAATCAGTAGCTACCCCTGCCGCATAGGATTGATTCAGGTTAACAAGTGCCTGCAAGGCCGCACTATTGGCCTTCATTTCTTTATACGTTTTGTCAGCTATACAGGATTGAAAGCTGACAGATTCATCATAAGTACTTTCTATCAATTTCCTGATATCATCTGGCAGTATCAGACGCGGCAAACACTGCCAAACCTTCCAGGTCCGCCACAGGACATACGGAGCATAGACTTTAGCAGTTGAGCCAAATGCCCCCAAAAAGCCTTGTACATCATCCGCTTCAACAGAGTTCGACATTCCAGCAGGGACAACAACCATCATCTCCGCTTCGCCACAAGGTCGATTTGTTCTCACATGCCTCCATAATCTACCGGCGCGCTGCAGCAGCATATCAGTAGGTGCAAAATCAGTAATCAAATAATCAGCATCTATATCAACACTTTGCTCAACCACTTGAGTCGCAACAAGAACGCATCCACATGGCCTCTGTTGACAGGCACTTCCCAAGCAATCTATCCAGCGTTGTTCCAGTTCATCACGCCGCCAGTATGGGAACCGAGCATGCAGCAACGCTATTTCGGGACCATTCTCATAGGCTTCATTCTTCAGTAACCGGAATGCTTCTTGTGCGTCTTTGACCGTGTTTCTAATCCACAAAACACATTGTCCTTTCCGAGCTCGTTCGTACGCAAGTTCAGCCACCTCCCCTGCGGATTTCTCCACCATGTCCAATTTGATTGTTTTTTTCTCAAATGGCAGAAAGGCACACTGTCGGATGCATCCATTAATGTAAGACGTGACCAAGGGATACTCGTTGGAAAGCTCTACATTCCCCTGAAGTCCCAACAATTCACGAATCCTGGTCTGCGTCAAAGTGGCTGACAAAATGATAACTGTGGAACCTGTCTCGCACAATTGACGCACAAGAACAGCAATCAGACTCCCCGTATAGAAATCATAGCTATGCACCTCATCCAGAATCACCACTTTCCCGGCCAATGCAAATGCGCGTACGTCACGGTGTTTTACAGCCACAACGCCCATAAGAGCCTGGTCTACGGTACCCACTCCAAAAGGAGCCAGGAGCGTTCTTTTGGAAGACGAAAACCACCTTCTCATATCTGTGCTGCCGTCGTCTCTACTTTTTGAATGAATAACAGCATCTTTAGCATAGATAGAGCCTTGCAGCAACCAGGAAGCTCCATGTGATAATTGGATTAAAGCTTCATTCACCTCAAATCCACAAGCCTCTATGAAACGTCTCAGACGGTAATAGATTCTGTTGGAAGTCGTCTGAGTGGGCAGCGCAAAATAAATACCGTGAGCTACTTTCTCATCCAACAAATGGTATGCCAAGGCTAACGCAGCCTCCGTCTTACCACCGCCCATGGCATCTTCCACAACGTATACCCCTTGTTTTGCGGGCAGATTCCACATATACTGCTGCAAGGGTCGAGCAGATGAACAGTGCGGGAATAGAGAATTCCAACCCAGATTTCCAACCAGTTTTTCTATACCTTGCCAACCTATTCTCCTGATAGCCTCCTTTGCTTTCTGGCTATAGTCGCAAATAATTCTTTCCGGGGAAAAGAAATCCTCATGAGAGGCAATCCAATCTGAAACAATGATAGCCCCTGTGGCAACCCTCCTAATTGAATCGTTTGGCTTTTCTACCGGCAATGGTCCATACCTCTCAATCAGCAATTCAATCAAAGTTGTACAATATTGCCACCATGTTGGTGGCAAGGATGCCCCAGATTGCATGCTGGCAGGTGCACCATGGTGTGCTCCTGCACACTCTGCCCAGCATCGCCCACTCCTTTTATTAATGTGTTCCTTATAATATGTGAACAAAATATCGTATGTGCTCCTGGCATGATTTTTCTCATGGAACTCGCACCACTTACGAAGTGTATCAGAATTGGTCATGCCATCCGGACCATTCCACATGGGGCATTTAGTTTGAAAACCCGGTGATATCTTACCTACATCATGCACGGCAACAAGCGTCGTAATACCTTCCGGCAACAAACGTCTGTAGTCGGGTCGAACTTCCATCAACCTCTGCATAACCTCGGCAGCCGCTATGCTATGCTGCCACACCTCACAGCCAGGTAATCCAGCTGCCGTAGTTTTTGCCCAGAAATATCCATTTTCGAACAATCTACTGCACTCAACATAAAATTGTTCTCCATTCTGACGAATCGCACAAGGTTCTACATCGCTATTCATAGGGGACACTTATCACATTATCAGACAATTATTAAAATTCAAGATAAAAATGTTACTCACCTGCATTCGAGGCTGGGTTTGCCGTACATATACCATAATGACCTTACTGGATTAACCTCAGAACAACGGAACTACCGGTCGGCTGCTGACATGAAGTCATATGATAATGCTCCTGGGGGCAATACAGACCGCCGCTGCATTTTCGGCTCATTTCGCCCTTATTGACGGCTCATTCCGGCACCGGGGCGAGCCGATTTCAAGTGCATTTTGAGCCGAAGGGGGGGGATTGAGGGCTCGCGAAGCGGGGGAGGAGGGATGACTAAAAGCGTTTAAAAAATCCAGATTGGACATTCAAAATCGGGTGGAGGCGGTTAGTTCGGGCTTGACTTTGGGTGTTAGGTGGGTATACTTTCCGCGGGGAGAGATACAAGCCCCTGGAAAAAATCATGGAACCTATTTACGAAGGCAAAGCCAAGAGACTGTTCACTACGGAAGATCCGAATGTTCTGCGTATGGAGTATAAGGACTCCGCCACCGCTTTCAATGGTGTAAAGAAGGAGGACTTCGAGAACAAGGGCCGTTTTAACAAGGCTATCACCCTCATCATCTACCGCATGCTTGAGGAAAAGGGCGTGAAGACGCACCTGGTGGATGATGTGGATGACATTAACCTGCTGGTGAAGAAGGTTTCCATTATGCCGCTTGAGGTCATTGTCCGCAATGTGGCCGCCGGTTCGTTCTCCAAGCGCATGGGCGTGGCCGAGGGCACGGAGTTCAAGAAGCCCATTGTGGAGTTCTCCTACAAGGATGACGCGCTGAATGACCCCTTCATTAACGATGACTACGCCCGCGAGATGGGCGCCGCCACGGAGGAGGAATGCGCTTCCATCAAGCAGATGGCGCTGCTCATCAACGAGACGCTCAAGGAATTCTTCATGACTGCCAACCTGCGCCTCATCGACTTCAAGATTGAGTTTGGTCGTCTGGCCAGCGATCCGAGCCAGATTGTGCTGGCCGATGAGATTTCCCCGGATACCTGCCGCCTGTGGGACGTAGCCACTGGCAAGAAGATGGACAAGGACCGCTTCCGCCAGGGACTGGGTGGTTTCATGGAGGCATATGCCGACGTGCTGGATCGCCTGCAGAAGTAAATTTGACTCCCATGCCACCGGCGGGCGCGTGCCACCGGTGGCTTTTTTCACCTTACCCGCGCGCCCGCGCAAAACAGAACATAACATTATGGCAACACTGACGTTTGAAGTATTCAGCCGATTCCAATCGGCCACGGACGCCAACAAGCTGCTCTACACGCCGATTGCAGACCAGCTTACGTACAACCACACCCGCCTGTACACCATCGAATGCGAAGGCGATACCGAAGCCGCTGCCGCCTACATGCGGAGCGTGCTGGTGGATTCCATCTCCCAGAAGGTGCAGGAGGATGGCACCCCTGCCCTGAGCGGGGAGCTGTTCAGCATTTCCTACGGCATCAAGAAAGGAGCCCTTGATTTGGAGAAAGAGGCCATCCTCACCAACTATCGCGGTCGCAAGGGTCTGCCCTTCGACATCACCGCCCTGACCATCACGCAGAAGATTTACGTATTCGGCCAGGGGGATGCCGCCGCGCTGTCGGCACGTTTCTGCAAGGACGTGTGCAACCCCGCCATCCACACCTGGAAAATCAATTAAAAATACGAAGTACGAATTACGAAGTACGAAGTAAAGAAACACACTTGAATTATGGCAACATATCGTACCATTCCTGTTCGTAACCTGAGCGAAGCCGAACTGACGGAGCTGAGCCAGAACATGAAACTTTCCCTTTCCACCGAGGATATGCTGGTGGTGCAGCAGATTTTCTGCGAAATTGACCGCGACCCCACGGATGTGGAGCTTGAGGTGATTGCCCAGACCTGGTCAGAGCACTGCAAGCACCGCATTTTCGCCGCCACCGTGCAGCACACGGTGGATGGCCAGACGGAAGAAATCAAGAGCATGTACAAGACCTTTATCCAGCGCCCGACCAAGGAAATCATGGCGCAGAAGCCGGGTTTTGTGCTGAGCTGCTTCGTGGATAACGCCGGTTTCATCAAGCTGGACGACAAGCTCTCCGTGTGCCTGAAGGCCGAGACGCACAACCACCCCTCCGCCATTGAGCCCTATGCTGGCGCCAATACGGGTCTGGGCGGCGTGATTCGCGACATTCTGGGCGCGGGCAAGGGTGCCAAGCCCATTGCCAACCTGGACGTGTTCTGCTTCGGCGCCCCGGACACCCCGCAGGAGATGGTGGAAGGCCACAACATCATCCACCCGCTGGGTATCATGCGCGGCGTGGTGCATGGCGTGCGCGACTACGGCAACCGCATGGGTATTCCCACCACGAGCGGCGCCATCCAGTTCGACCCCACCTATATCTACAACCCGCTGGTGTTCTGCGGCACGGCTGGTGTGATTCCGCAGGAGGATATTGCTAAGGAGATGAAGCCCGGCCTGGCTGTGGTGGTTATCGGTGGTCGCACTGGTAAGGACGGTCTGCACGGCGCCACCTTCTCCTCTGCCGCCATGGGCGAAGCCTCTGCCGAGGAGGACCAGCAGGCAGTGCAGATTGGTAACCCCATCGAGGAAAAGAAGACGCTGGACGTGATTCTGGAAGCCCGTGAGCGCGGACTCATCGAGTTCGTGACGGACTGCGGCGCCGGTGGTTTCTCCTCTGCCGCGGGTGAAATGCTTTCTGAGACCGGTGGCAACCTGTACCTGGAGCGCGCCCCGCTCAAGGAAACCAACATGCTTTCCTGGCAGATTTTCCTTTCCGAGTCACAGGAGCGTATGGTGCTGGCCGTGAAACCGGAGAACCTGGACGAGCTGCAGAAGCTGGCTGATACCTTCCAGACGGAGATGACCGTGCTGGGTGAATCGAACGACAGCGGCGTGCTGCGCGTGTGGCACAACGGTGAATGCGTGGTGGAGATGGATAACTCCAAACTGCACGATGCCCCCACCAAGCACCTCACCTCCGTGTTCAACAAGGGAGAGGCCAAGACCGGGCTGGCGCTGGATGACAGCAACCTGGCCGGCGACCTCAAGCAGCTCTTCGGTGACTTCGCCATTGTTTCCCGCGAGCCTATCATCCGCGAATACGACCACGAGGTGCAGGGCAACACAGTGCTCAAGCCACTGGCCGGTGCCAGCGCCGATGCCCCGCAGGATGCCTCCGTCATTGATATCGACGGTTCGGATAAGCTCATGTCCCTGGCTCTGGCCATTCTGCCGGAGTGGGGCAAGACCGATCCCTTCGCCATGGGTACCGGTACGGTGGATGAAACCGTGCGCCAGCTGGTGCTCGCCGGCACGAACCCGGACAAGATTGCCCTGCTGGATAATTTCTGCATGGGCAACCCTGAGGAGCCCACGGAGCTGGGCCGCATCGTGGAATGCGCCAAGGGTATCCGCGAGGCAGCCCTGGCCTACGGCGCCCCCTACGTTTCCGGCAAGGATAGTTTCTACAACTACTTTGAGACCGAAGAAGGCCCGGTAAACATCCCCGTGACCTTCCTCTGCTCCGGTTTCGGTGTGGTGGAGGACGCCTCCCACGTGCGCGGCGCTTCCCTGCGCCGCAGCAACAGCGCCATCTTCATGGTGGGCAACACAGAGGACGAAATGGGTGCCTCCGTCTATGCCCGCGTGAAGGGAATCTCCGGTGCCAAGGTGCCGCAGACCGACTGCGCGAAGAACTACGCGCTCTACAAGGCCTACTACGAGAAAGCCCTCACCCAGGGGCTGGTGCTTTCTGCCCACGACTTGTCGGAAGGTGGTCTTGCCGTAGCCGCTGCAGAGATGGCCTTCTCCGGCATTGGCGGTATGCAGATTAACCTGGATGCCCTGCCCACCACCGGCGGCTGGCAGAACAACGCCGTGCCTTGCTTCTCTGAAAGCACCGGCCGCTTCCTCGTGGAGGTGGATGAAGACATGTCTGCTGAGTTCGAAGCCGCCATGGCTGGCTTCCCCTGCGCCCGCATCGGCTCTGCCACCACGGATGGGCAGCTTACCATCACCGCCAAGGGCAGCACCGTGCTGCAGGCGGAGATTGCCGAGCTGAAGAGCATCTGGAAGAATGGCCTCACCCCGTTCTATTGATAATTAATAGTGAATAATGAATAGTGAATAGTTGATTCTACTTCCTCATTCGTAATTCGTAATTCTTAATTCGTAATTTCCAATATGCCTCACGCATTACTCCTCAAATACCCCGGCACCAACTGCGATGTAGAAACGGCGCGCGCGCTGAACGCCGCCGGCTTCTCCACCCAGGTGCAACCCATTGCCACCGCCACTCCGACCCATGTGGCCAAGGCTCAGCTCGTCGTATTCTCCGGCGGCTTCTCCTACGGTGACTACGTGATGAGCGGCCGTCTGGCCCAGCTGGAAACCGAGCGTTTCCTGGGCGATGCCCTGCAGAAGCACCACGCCAACGGCGGCTTCCTCTTCGGCATCTGCAACGGCTTCCAGATTCTCACCAAGCTGGGCATCCTGCCCAAGGCCTCCCTCATCTGGAACAAGAGCGAGCGCTTCGAATGCATGTGGGACAAGCTGGTGAAAGTGGCTCCGAACTGCCCCTACACCACCTACCTGCCTGAGAATTTTGAGCTTCCCTCGGCTCACGCCGAAGGCCGCCTCGTGTGCGAACCGGGCGATGCCCAGAAATACCTCGACTCCGGCTGTGTGGCTCTGCAGTATGCTGATAACCACAACGGCTCTGAGCTCCGCATTGCCGGCCTCATGGATCCCACCGGCCGCGCCATGGGCCTCATGCCCCACCCGGAGCGCTTCCTGAAACCCCGCCACCACTACGACCCGGACTGGTCCGGTGACCCCGACTGGGGCTGGGGCTACTATTTCTTCAAGGGCGCATACGACGCACTGAAGTGATTAGTGATTCATTTTTCACGCATCCGCCGCGGTTTTATGAGCCGCGGCGGATTTTGTTTTCTCTTGCCCACCCACACGCGCGCCAGTGCGTTTTCACTTTTCACAGAACGCGTGAGTCAGCACGCGTTTTTTCACCGCAGACGCAGCCTGTTTTCACCCTCCGCAGAGTGGTGAAAATTCCCCCTTACCGGCGGGCAAGTGCCCGCGGAACGTTGCAAATTGTACTTTGTCATTTGTAAATTGTCCTTTTGACAAAGTGCCCCCCCTCGGCTAGACTGGAGGCATCGCAAATCAAAGCCCCACATTTTCGTTGAGCCTGGTCGGTGGGCGGCTGGGAGTAGTGCCGGCGGGGGCATTTCCCCGGCTGGAGCGGGCGTTTGCACGCAGCACAGGGGCAGGTATGCTGGATTTGCTGCGCCACGGGCTGCCGCTGGGGGCAGGGGCGTTTCCGGCCTGGTTGAGGGAGCGCGCGCAGGAAGTGCTCATGCAGCACTTGCGGAAGCTCCGGCGCGGGGATGATACCGCGCCGCAGCTCTCAGCGCAGCAGGCTGCCGCCTGGCTGGAAGGCATGCCACCGGTCTATGGCGGCACTGTCACCGCCGGGGTACTCTGCGAGTGGTTCGATTCGCTCGGTCCAGCGCTGGCCTGGCAGGCAAATCGCGAGCTCACCACCCCCGAAAAATGGCTGGAGGGACTGGGTGAGGGCTGGCAGCAGCTGGGCGCCTTGTGTTTCCACCTGGCCGAGAATGGGGGCGAAGGAGCTGAGTCTCATCCCTTTGCCTTCCTGGCTACCTTTATCCACCGCGCCGGGCAGGATGGTAAGCCACGCCATGCACCGCTGGCCATGGCCCGCCAGTTATACGCTGATGATGCCCTCACCCTCGCTGCGCTCCTGCGGCCCTTGCAACAGGCGGCTGCTGGCAATGCTTTTCTGAACCAGCTCATCAACAGCGGGGATATCTACAAGCCCTGCGCCTGGGGGCCGCGACAGGCCTATGATTTTCTGGAAAGTCTGCCAGTGCTGGAACAAGCGGGTATTGAAACCCGCATGGTGAACCTCTGGCAAAGCCGCCCGCCCCGAGTGGAGCTGGAGGTGCAGCTGCAGCCCAGTGGAGAAAGCCAGAAACCCGACCGCGCCCCGGCACTGAATATCTCCAGTCTGCTGCGCTTCAGCCCCCGCGTAGTGCTGGGCAACTACGCCCTCACCGAAGCCGAACTGGAGGAATTACTGGCCGGGGAGGACGGGCTCATCCGCTTTCGCGGCGAATGGGTGCGCCTGGATAGGGAAAAGCTCGAAAAGCTGCTCAACAGCTGGCGGCAGGCCACCCGCATGGCGGCCGGGGGCATCCCCCTGCTGGCCGGGCTGCGCTGGCTGCTCGGTAAGCGCAGCAACGCCCTTCCAGGCATGCCCCCACCGGAAGAAGACGGCATGCGCGCCATTGCAGCCCCCGCCTTGCAGGAGGCGCTGCAGCAGCTCTGCCTCAGCGCGCAGGAACTGCAGCTACCTGCCCCGCTCTGCAGCATCCTGCGCCCCTACCAGAAGGATGGAGCGCGCTTCCTGCTGGGGGTGACTGATGCCGGCTTCGGTGCCTGCCTGGCCGATGATATGGGCTTGGGAAAAACCCTGCAGGTGATTGCCTGGCTGGCGCATCTGCACGCCACCGGTGCACTGGAAGAACGAGCTGCCCTCATTGTTGCCCCGGCATCGTTGCTCACCAACTGGCAGGAAGAACTGCGCCGCTTTGCCCCACAGCTCGATACCCTGGTGCTGCACCCAGACATGCTGAACCGCCAGGATACGGATTACCTGCAGAAGAATCCAGGCTGGCTGCTGCGCCGGGGGCATGTGGCGCTCACCACCTATGGTATGGCCACCCGCCTGGTGGATCTGCTGGCAGCGGAACCACTACCCGCGCTGGTGCTGGATGAAGCCCAGGCTATCAAGAATACGGATTCCCAACGCACCCGCGCCCTGCTCCGCCTCTGTTCCCCACGCCGTGTGGCACTCACCGGCACCCCAGTGGAAAACTCACTGAGCGAGCTGCACAGCATCTTCAACTTCCTGACTCCCGGCCTGCTGGGTTCCGAAAAGGAATTCCAGGGCATGGTGCAGAAAATGGGAACGGATTATTCCCCTCTGCGCCGTATGATACGCCCCTTCATGCTGCGGCGTCTCAAAACCGACCCCGCCCTGCTGCCGGAACTTCCTCCCAAGACCGAGCAACCCGCCTACTGCCTGCTCACCCCGGAACAGACCCGCCTCTATGCCCGCGAGGTGGAAAAGCTGCAAAGCATCATCCATGAGCCCGACCCGCAGACACGCCTCACCCTGCTGCTGCCCATCCTCAGTCACTTGAAGCAAATCTGCAACCACCCGGCCCAATACCTGGGCGAAAGCTACTATGACCCCGCCCTGAGCGGAAAGGTGACCCGCCTTGGCCACCTGGCGCGGCAGATTGCCGCAGCTGGTGATGCTGCACTCATTTTCACCCAGTACCGCAGCATGATGGAACCGCTGCACGACTACCTGGCCGGCATCTTCGGTGCACCAGGCCTCGTGCTGCACGGCGGCACCCCCATTGCTGAGCGGCAGGAACTGGTACAGCAATTCCAGCACCCAGGAGGACCACCCTTCTTCCTGCTCTCACTCAAAGCGGCAGGTACCGGGCTTACCCTCACCCGCGCGCGCCACGTCATCCACTTCGACCGCTGGTGGAACCCCGCCGTAGAAAACCAGGCCAGCGACCGCGCCTACCGAATCGGCCAGAAGAACCCAGTCATCATCCACCCTCTCATATGCCGCGGAACCATCGAGGAAAACATTCACCACATGCTCACCCGCAAACGCGCCATGGCAGATAAGCTCCTCTCCGGCGGCCTCGAAAAGCTCCTCCTCCACCTTTCAGCCGGTGAGCTTGCAGAGCTCATTGGTAGTGCAACCAACGATAGATAATCAGCGTTCAGGTTGTCACAGCAAGGCAATACGTACCTATTCACTATTCCTTATCCACTATTCACTTTTGTGCCGCAATTTGCGCTTGCAACGGGGTGGTGAAACGGGTAGACTCTGAGGCATATGAGTAAAGAGATTTCCCCTGATATGGACAAGGCCATGGCTCAGCGCCAGCGCGCGCTGGATGCCGCCATGCTCCAGATCCAGAAAGATTTTGGTGAGAATGCCATCATGCGCCTTGGCGACCGCAAGACCATGGAGGTAGAGACGATTCCGACCGGCAACCTGCTTATCGACAGAGCCCTGGGTGTGGGCGGTTTCCCCCGTGGCCGCATTGTGGAAGTGTTCGGGCCGGAATCATCCGGTAAGACCACGCTGACCTTGACCGTGATTGCCCAGGCCCAGAAAGCCGGAGGTCTGGCCGCCTTCATTGACGTGGAACACGCGCTCGACCCCGCCTACGCTGCCAAACTGGGAGTAAACCTGGATGACCTGCTCGTTTCCCAACCAAACAGCGGCGAGGAAGCCTTGCAAATCTGTGAAGCCCTGGTGCGTTCCAACGCCATTGATGTGGTGGTGGTAGACTCCGTGGCCGCACTCGTGACCAAGCAGGAACTGGAAGGCGATATCGGCGACAGCACCGTGGGCGCCCAGGCACGCCTGATGAGCGCCGCCCTCCGCAAGCTTACCTCCCTCATTTCCAAGGCCCGCACCATCTGCATCTTCACAAACCAGATTCGTGAGAAGATTGGCGTGATGTTCGGCAACCCGGAAACAACCCCCGGTGGCCGCGCGTTGAAGTTCTACGCCTCCGTGCGCTGCGATATCCGCCGCATTGGCCAGATTAAAGGAACAGACGGTTCCGTTTCCGGTAACCGCACCAAGCTGAAGGTGGTCAAGAACAAGGTGGCGCCGCCCTTCAAGGAATGCGAGTTCGACATCATGTACAACGAGGGCATCTCCTCCGTGGGCAGCCTCATTGACCTGGCCATGGAGTTCGACATTGTGCAGAAGCGCGGCTCCTGGTTCAGCTACAACGGCGGGCAGCTTGCCCAGGGACGCGACGGCGCCAAGGATGCCTTACGCAACAACCCTGAGCTTTACGCGGAGATTGAAGCCAAGGTACGCGAAAAGATGGATGCCGCCGGCACGAAGTAAGCTTTTGCAAGCACCCAGGCGGTCGGCTCTCCCCCGACCGCCTTTTTATATAACCCCCATGCCCGCCGAGCTTCCCACCATTCCGCTTCCCCTCCGTCCTGCAGGAGCCTCTCTGGCAGAGGTTGAGCAATATGCGGCCTCCTGCCTGGAGCACCTGCACCTCCACGGCTGGCATTTCGGTTGGGATAAGACCGTTCGCCGCCTGGGGTGCTGCAAGATGCAGCAGAGGCGCATCAGCCTCTCCTGCTACTACGTGGAAAGCTACTCTACCAGGGAGCCAGAGCAGATTTGGCGAACCCTGCTGCACGAACTGGCTCACGCCTTGGCGTGGGTGCACCACCAAGGCAAAGGCCACGGTCCTGTCTGGCAGCGCTACTGCGCCGCATTGGGGATTCCTGGTGAACGAGCCAGCGTGCGCGGCATTGAACTGGAACATCCCTGGGGAACACGCCAGGCGCGTTTCGCCCTGCACCACCGGGAAACAGGAGAAGTTTACCGCACCTATATCCGCAAGCCCCGGCTCTCTGCTGCCAGGCTGCGGCAGTGCTACATACCAGGGCGCAAGGCTGACACCCTGGGCAAACTCACCATCAGCCCTATAGAATCCTGATTCGCCATGGCCCGCTATAAATCCAGCGATGATGATTACACCGAGCCCGCACCACGGGAGCGGGCAGACTACCGCACCCAGGCACCACCCCGGCGCCGGCAGGTTCCCAGCCGCCGTGAATACAGCAATGACGAGTCCCCCCGCCAGGCACCCCGACGCGCATGGGAACAGGATGATACCCCCTACACCCCCCTGCCGGAAAACGTAAACCCCATCCAGGAATTCCAGCGTCCGCCCCGCAAGGGAACCGGCTGTCTGCGAGCCCTGTGGCTCATGGCAACCCTGCCTCTCCGCATGGTTTTCTGGACGCTCCGCAAGCTTCCCCGCATCATCCTCATTCCTACAAAAATCCTTCTCAGCCTCGCCTTTGTAGGGCTGATTCTAGGGGGTATCATGGCCATCATCTACGGGGTAAAAGCCGAGCGCTATGACCTTTCCCAGGTAACCCGCATGCCAGAGCGCACCATTGTACTGGACCGCAAGGGAAATGAAATTGGCACCCTGCATGGAGAAAACCGCCGCAGCATTGCCAATATTCATGAAGAAGTACCGCGCTACATGATAGATGCGCTGGTCATGCAGGAGGACCGCTCCTTCTGGACGCACGGAGGCATTGACCCCCGCGGTCTTCTGCGCGCCGTGGCCCAGGTATTCAAGCACCACCGCACCACCCAGGGCGCTTCCACCCTCACCATGCAGCTGGCCAAGAACACCTATAACCACAGTGAACGCAGCTTTGATGCCAAGTTCACTGAAATGGCCCTGGCCCGCCGCATTGAGTCAACCTACGATAAGGAAACCATCATCACCTGCTACCTGAACCGCGTGTTCTGGGGGCATACCTTCCTGGGGCTCAAGCAAGCAGCCTACGGGTATTTCGACAAATTACCGCGCGATCTCACCGTAGGTGAGGCCGCCATGCTGGCAGGCATTATCTGCAGTCCCAATCAGTTCTCCCCCTACCGCAACCCGTCCTCTGCCCGGGTGCAACGCGATAAAGTGCTCAAGCTCATGTACGAGCACGGCAAGATTACCCGCAATGAATATGAATATGCCCTCAAGGAGCAGCTCGTCACCCGTAAGCCCGAGCGCCGCGGCAATGATAATTATGCCCTGGATTTGGTGCGTACGGAGGTGGACCACCTGCTCTCCCTGCTCGATTCCAAGGATGAACGCCTGAAGGAGGAAGTGGTGGTCTCCGGTGGTCTGAGGGTACAGACTACACTGGACATTGACCTTCAGGATGATGCCATGCGCGAGATTGACGCCCGGCTCACCGCCATGTTTGAGCGCCAGAAAGCCTGGACCCACCAGACGCGCTCCCAGTTCAAGGCTCTCAAAGCCAGGACACCCCAGGAAGAAGCAGACAAACTCCGCCCCAAGTACCTGCAAGCGGCCTGTGCCGTCATCGACAACGCCACAGGCGCCCTACTGGCCGTGGTTGGCGGACGGGACAGCACAGAATCCCCGCTCAACCGCGCCATCCAGAGCCGCCGCCAGGTGGGTTCAGTATTCAAGCCTCTGGTGTACACGGCCTTTTTTGAGCGGGGGTACGGCCCGCGCACCATGGTATCAGACGGTCCCATCCAGCGGGGTGAAATCACCGGAGCCAAACACTGGAGGCCGCGAAACTCCGATGGCGTCTTTGCCGGCATGAACAGCGCCGCCTGGGGGCTTCTCAAGAGCCGTAACACCATGGCCGTGCGCGCAGGTAACATGGCGGGTCTGCAAAATGTCATCAACACAGCCCTCACCGCAGGATTCCCCCGCCCTGCACGCACCCCCGGCCCCACCATCTACCTGGGTACCTGGGAAGCCTCCCCGCTGGAAGTGGCAGGTGCCTTCACCACCTTTGCCAACGGAGGTGTACGCCCCACACCCTTCATCATTCAGAACATCAAGGATAAGGATGGTCGCGTTGTGTGGCAAAACATACCTTCAGCCCGCCGCGTGTGCTCCACCCGGGCAGCCAATGCGGTATCTGCCGTATTGCAGCAAATCACCAAGCCTGGCGGCACGGCAGGCAGCGTCAAGGCACTGGGATTCAAGCATCCATGCGGTGGCAAGACCGGCACCACCAATAACTACACCAACGCCTGGTTCTGCGGATTCACGTCCGATTTGACCGCAGCGGTATGGGTCGGCTTTGACCGCCCTGCCAAAATTGCAGAGAAAGCATACGGTGGTACCGTGGCCCTGCCGCTCTGGGTGGGAGTCATGCAATGCGCTGCCGCCCGCGGATACCAGATGAAGGCCATCCGGACCACCCCGGCAAAGGCGCGCAATACAGGAATACGGCTCTGCCGGGTTACCGGCATGCTGGCACACGCCGGCTGTGAGTATGAAGGGAAAGCCTATATTGAAACCATGGCAGATATGAGCCAGCCCCGGAGTCTCTGCACCCTGCATGCCGAACTGGCAGAAGATCCGGAATCTGACAGTGCGGATGACGTGGCCGAAGACCCTGATGAAACACCGGATATTGACGGTATGCCTGCGGATGTACTCAACCGCCTGCCTCAGGATGACGTAGCCGAGGAAGTCTAGCATATTGACTATTGACAATTGATAAGTATACTGGCGCTGTGAAGCATTTCTTCCTCATCCTCTTGCTTGCCACTGCCGCGCTGGCCCAGGCGTGGCAGCAGGTCAGCGAGCGTGTTCCCGAACCAGCCCGCGAATTCCGCGCCGCATGGGTTGCCACTGTATTCAACCTGGATTGGCCCAGCCGGGCTGGCTTATCTGAATCAGCCCAAAAGGAAGAGCTGCTCCGCATCATTGACCAGGCTGCCCGGCTGAGGCTCAACGCCATCATCCTCCAGGTACGACCAAACGGGGATGCCCTCTACCGCTCACGGCTTGAACCCTGGAGCGGCTGGCTCAGCGGCCCAGGTGAAGACCCCGGTTATGACCCGCTCAGCTACGCAATCCGTGAGGCCCACCAGCGGGGAATTGAAGTACACGCCTGGTTCAACCCCTTCCGCGCCACGGTCAGCAACCGTCCTGTTGGCCGGGGGCATATTTCGCGACGCAAGCCAGGCTGGCTGCTGAAAGCCGGCAGCACCACCATACTGAACCCCTCTCATTCCCAGGCTCAGGCATATGTACTCAGCGTCATCATGGACGTGGTTCAGAGATACGACATTGATGGCGTGCACCTGGATGACTACTTCTACCCCTACCCACCCCACCACCGCGTGGCAGATGGCCGCACTCCCTCACAACGCCGCGCCGCTATTGATACCTTCGTGCAGAAGCTCTACCAGAGCGTCAAACAAGCCAAGCCGCACGTCCGGGTGGGCATAAGCCCCTTCGGCATCTGGCAGCCAGGCTACCCTGAAAGCGTGGAAGCGGGAATCAATGCCCATGAAGACCTTGCCTGCAATGCTCCCAAATGGCTTGCCAAGGGCTGGGTTGACTACCTGGCACCCCAGTTGTACTGGCGCTGCGAGGGGCCTCAAAGCTTCCCGGAGCTGATGCGCTGGTGGAGCAGCATCAACCCCCGCCGCCCCGTTTGGCCAGGTATTGCCTCCGTGCGAATCAACAGCAAGGAAGACCCAGGTCGCAAAGCCTCCGAAATCGGCCGCCAAATCAGTTATGCCCGCAAATTAGCCCGCCAGAGCTGCGGTCAGCTTTTCTGGAGTTGGAAATCCCTGGGAACCAATCGTGGAGGCATTCAGCAGGAACTCTCCCGCCATTACCGCAGCAGAGCCATCCCCCCCGCTATGCCATGGTGCGGCAATACCCCATCCCCGCGCCCGGTAGTTCAGGCACAGGATTCAGGAAACGGCTGCACCGTCACCTGGCAGGGAACAGCCCGTAAATGGGTGCTGCAAGTGGGCAGTAAGGGGCGCTGGTTCACCATGGATATCCTGCCGGGGCACTGCAACAGAATCACCCTGCCGGCACGCATTGCCAACACATTGGACCGCATCGCCATACGCCCCATTTCCCCTACAGGAATCAGCGGGACTCCCGGGATTCTTGCCAGATAACATCTCCATACAGGTAAAAAAGCGCCAAAATTGAGAATTTAGGATTGCACTGTACTCTGGTACTGGTATAATATCGCCCGTTATGAGTACCGACGCAACCAAAGTTGAGCTTCCGAGCTCCGTAAAACGCTATGCCCTTTACCTGATGGTAATGGCTGGCCTTGGTGGTCTTCTCTACGGTATCGACGTAGGCGTTATTGCAGCAGCCTTGCCGTACATTGAAAAGACCTCTTCCTATACTCCGCAAGAACTGGCCATCGTGGTGGCCGCCGTGCTGTTCGGCTCGGTTCTTTCCTCCCTGTTCGCCGGCATGCTGGCCGAATGGCTGGGGCGCAAGAAGGTGATTATCATCTCTGCCCTGCTGTTCACGCTGAGCATCCCGGTCATCTGCTTCTCCAATGGCGTGTTCGAGATGCTGATGGGCGGCCGTATTCTGCAAGGTGCAAGTGCCGGTCTCGTGGGTGTAGTGGTACCCATGTACCTGGCGGAGTGTCTGGATGCCAACTCCCGCGGCAAGGGTACTGGCATGTTCCAGTTCATGTTGACCGTTGGTCTTGTTTTCGCAGCTGTTATCGGCCTGGTCACCACCATGCTGGTGGGTGCAGCTGATGATCCTACCGTGACCGCAGAGAGCAAGACGATGGCCTGGCAGGTCATCTTCTGGTGCTCCGCGATTCCTGGTCTCATCCTTTTCTTCGGTGCCTTCAAGCTGAAGGAATCCCCCCGCTGGCTGTACCGCCGTGGGCAGCGCGAGCTGGCTCTCTGCTCCCTCGCCTCCAACAATGGTGACACAGCCGCCAAGGAGATTCTGGACGAAATGATTGCTGCCGACGCAGCTGAGGAAGCAGCCAAAGCAAACATGGCCGAAGCCGCCAAGGGTGACTCCCTCCTTCAGCGCAAGTACGTGATTCCCTTCATCCTGGCTGTTGTGGTGCTGGCCTGCACGCAGGCTACCGGCATCAACTCCGTGCTGAACTACTCCGTCAAAATCTTCCAGCAGGCCGGTCTGCAGGGTGAGGTTGCCAACTGGGCTGACCTTGCCATCAAGATTACCAACATGGTCATGACCATCGTGGCCGTTACCCTTGTGGACAAGAAGGGTCGCACCTTCCTGCTCAAGATGGGTACGCTGGGCATCATCGTAGGTCTGGCCGGTGTGGGCACCATGTTCCTCACCGTAGAAAACAAGCGAGTTGACGTAACTGCCCAGGTTGCCGCCCAGGTGCAGGACAACGCTCTGACTGTTTCCGCTGCTGATGCTGTGAAGGCTGCCATGACACCGGAAGTACTGGCTGCCCACCCCGAATTCATGCAGGGTGATTCCGTGGCTCCCGGCATGCAGCTCATCGTGACCTACACGCAGGGTCAGGACAGCATGCAGGATGTGGCTGAAGTGCGCGCCGATGGTGCAGCCGAAGGCTCTTCCATCTCCATTGCCAAGAGCACCGCCCTGGCTCCCACCTTCATGGATGACATCTGCTTCTGGTCCACCCCGCTGCCTGAGGGCGCCGTGAAGGAAGTGACCATCACCCGTGCCGAAATCGGCATGAAGCCCAACGCCGTCACCGGTTGGATTGTGGCTGGCTTCTTCGTGGTGTTCATCGCATTCTACGCTGCCGGTCCCGGTGTGTGCGTATGGCTGGCTCTCTCTGAGCTCATGCCCAACCGCATCCGCGCCAACGGCATGGCCATTGCCCTGCTCATCAACCAGGGTGTTTCCACCACGATTGCAGGCACCTTCCTGCCCTGGGTGGGTTCCTCCGGCTACTCCTCCGTATTCTTCTGGCTGGCTGGCTTCACGGTGATTTACTTCATCACGGCTGCCTTCTTCATGCCGGAAACCAAGGGGCGCACCCTTGAGGAGATTGAGCAGTACTTCAAGACGGGCAAGATGCCCGAGAAGAACTAAACCACTCGTTCTTCCTGAAGAGTTAATTCATCTTCACCGGCTCCCTCTGCCGCCACGGAGGGAGCCGGTTTGTTTTGCCGTAACACCACATTCAAAAAAAAATTAGACTCGACTCTAGCATTGCACATCTGGTAGAATCCGTACGGTTCATCCCATATGAAATACAAGGTACTGACAGCAGAAGAAGCAGCAGCCATGATTCAGCATGGCGAGTGTGTAGGGTTCAGCGGCTTTGCCAACGCAGGTGCACCCAAAGTGATTCCCCTGGCCATGGCGGCCCACGCGAAAGCTGAGCACGATGCCGGGCGGCCATGGCAAATCAGCCTCATGAGCGGAGCTACCACCAGCACGCTGGTGGCTGGCCGCCTGGCTGCAGAGGGAGCCTTGAGCCGCCACATGCCCTACCAGTCCAGCCCAGAAACACGCAAGGCAGCCAACGAGGGGAGCATGGCCTACAATGACCTGCACGTCTCCCTCATGGCGCAGCAAATGCGCTACGGGCACCTGGAACGCCCGACAACAGCCATTATCGAATGCTGCGAAGTGACGGATGAAGGCGAACTGACGCTGACCACCAGCGAAGGCAACACCCCCACCTTCGGACTTCTGGCAGAACGGATTATCCTGGAACTGAACTCCTTCCACGACCCACGCCAGTTGCGCTGCCTGCATGATATCTTTATACCAAGCGACCCACCCCACCGCACCTTCATTCCCCTGAACAACCTGGATGACCGCATTGGCCGCCCGACCATGAAAGTGGATCCGGCCAAGATTATGGGCGTCGTGCTTACGCACGAGCCAGACTACATAGCCCGCTTCAAAGACCTTTCAGAAGTTACCTTGCAGATTGGAGAAAACATGCGGAAGTTCCTGGAAGCCGAATATGAAGCAGGGCGCATTCCGGCAGAGGGTCTCCCCCTGCAGAGCGGCGTGGGTAACGTGGCCAACGCCGTGCTGGCCAGTGTGGGTAAATCCACCATCATTCCCCCGTTCAAAATGCACACTGAAGTGCTCCAGGACACCGTGGTGGAGCTCATGAAGAAAGGGCGCTGCACCTTTGCCAGCAGCTGCTGCATCCACGTATGCGATGAAGTGCTACAGGAAATCTACCAGAACTTTGATTTCTACCGGGATAAGATACTGTTGCGCCCAGTGGAAGTCTCGAACAATCCTGCCATTGCGCGCCGCATTGGCCTCATCTGCATGAACACAGCTCTGGAGGTTGATATCTTTGGCAACGTGAACTCCACACACATTGCCGGCACACACATCATGAACGGCATTGGAGGCAGCGGAGACTTTGCGCGCAGTGCTGCCTATACCATTTTCTCATGCCCCAGCACAGCCAAAGGCGGTGCCATCTCAGCTGTTGTTCCCATGGTCTCCCACACTGACCATACGGAGCACGATGTACACATCATCATCACCGAACAGGGCGTGGCAGACCTGCGCGGAAAATCGCCCCGCGAGCGCGCAGAATGCATCATTGAGAACTGCGCCCATCCGGAATACCGCCCGCTGCTGAGGCGCTATCTGGCCCGCACCAGCAAGGGACACACGCCACACGACCTGCACAAGGCATTCTGTTTCCACAATGCCTTTGCAGATACTGGCGATATGCGGAACGCCAACCTGGATTAACCTTACTTGTGCTTCTTGCGGGGGCGCCCGCCGCGGTTCTCCGGGTGCGGGAACATTGTTTCACGGGTCAGCATATCAGCCGACATGGGCGGAACCAGCGCACCACCCTGCTCGCGCAGCTGGCGGGAAAAAAGCCGCACTGCAGTAAGCAGAACCGTGTTGCGACTGCGCTTGAAATGGTCCGCTGTGTTATCAATCAGACGCAGCAGTTCAGTAGGGCAACGGAAGGTAACAATTCTCGTACTCATGGATAAAAAAGTTGGAGGGAGGAGGTTAGTGGTGGTGACCGCAATCGCACCCATCATGGTGGGGGTCTTGCCCGCAGTCGCAGTCATGGCTGCCGCAGCTGCATGAATGGGTGCTTTCAGGAGTGTAGTCAGCATCCTCAATCTCAGGAGGAAGCGGCTCATCATCATCCGGATGATAGGGGGGCTCCAGACGGGCGGCAAGGGAGGGAGTAGCAGCAACCTCAGCCGCAAAACGACCGTGCAGATTCCTGTTTCTTAAATTGGCACCAGCCGCCAGCAGCTGGTTCACAATGGATTCATAACCATAATAGGCCGCCAGATGCAGAGGCGGTTGACCGTATGCATTGCGCGCATTCACATCTGCCCCGACAGCGAGCAGCAGAGAAATGAGCTGGGCATCGGGCTCCACTCCCATGGCTGCCAAATCCGGAGCCAAATCCACCTCATCCTGTAGCAACAGCGTGGCGGCGCGGCGCAGAGTCTCCATATCCTCATCCTCCATAAGGGCATTGAGGAATTCCTGCACGGGTTCATCAAAATCATCCGGGTCGAGGTCGGCGGCCATTTCGCGCAAATCCTCAAGCGTAACCCTGGGTTTCTCACTCTCCTCAAGAGTCACGCTGTTCCATTGCAAATCACTCATGGGGGTACTATACTCTAACAAAGCTCACTTTTCCAGCATAAAAGCAGGCATCTCATTTTATGCTTTACTTGAATTATGAAATGTGTAGCATGATTGCATGGCGAAGCGAGCAAACAAAGTTCTCCGTAGTTCCAAAACTCAGAAAACACCCCAGGGCAAATGGTTTGTACCCATTTTGCTGCTGACTCTGGGAGGAGTTGGCTATTATGGCTATGACTTGTACCAGCAAAAAGCGCAAGAAAGCCTAGCAGAAGAAGCAGCCCGGCAGAGCAGACAGAATGCCAGAAACCAGATGGCTGATGAAATGGCCCGTCTGGCGGCCATGAAGGCAGAACAAGACCGCTTGGCTGATGAGGAAGAAGCCCGGCGCCAGGCTGCAGCCGCAGCAGCCGCGGAAGAAGAGCGCCGCCGCAAAGCTGAAAAGGAGCTTGCTGAGCGCCTGAAGAAGCTCCAATCTGCCCCAAAGACGGATAAGACTGCCACTTCCACTGATACCACCCTTCCGTCTGACCCCGGCACGGAGGCATGCATGTATGATGAAGAGCTCCCCATGCATGGAAATGGAGCCAACAGCATCAGCACCCGCAAACGCTTTGACCAGTTTATTGACAACGTGCTCGAAAAGCGGGATTTTGACGCTTTTGAACGCGCCATGATGGCCAAGATTACTGCAGCCGCCCAGGCTTACACTGGGAATGGCAAGCTCAACTACGCCCAATACAAAGCGAATCGTAATATGATTCAGGCCGTTGACCTGTGTCTGCTTATCCGGCTGGCTGGTTCAAAGGCAGTGGTTGAACTAGCCGCGACTGATGGTGATGATAATGACAACAACGGGGCAGATTTCCTGAGATGGGCTCTCCGCAACAAGAACCGCCCCCTGCATCTCTTCCTGCAGAATTTCCTCACTCAGGGAGGGCTCATCGAAAATGCGGCACACGCCCTCCGGCAATTCTATACCATCTGGGCTGAAACAGAAGCAGATGACCGGGAAAAGTACCTGAACCTGACCATTGCTGGAGCCCTCATTAACCCCAGCATCGCGGAATCCAAGGGGCTGTGCCGCACCGTGGGTACTATTCCGCTCACCGTTCCCCAGGTCTGCGCCTATATGCGCGAAATGGATTCCAAGCACAAACTAGCCACAGATATTACAAAGCTCAGCGTATCCCAACTACTGCACGTGGTAGACGTGCGTCTGCCTCAAAACGAATTCGATTGGGCGGCAGATAATGCCACGTATTCCCAGAACAACTGGGCAGCCGCTATCAATGACGTCGAGTTCCTGTTGGAACGTGCGGCTCATGACACCGAGCCCTACGAAGAATATACCCTTGAGGAAATTAAGAAAGAAGGCGGCATCTGCAAGGACCAGGCATATTATGCCAGCGCCACAGGTAAATGCCGGGGTGTGCCTGTGGCCATCATCACAGGGGATGGTCCCCTTGGCATGCGCGAATGGATTATCAGCCTTACGGATAGTACTAACTGGACTCCTGGTAATGCCAAGGGCTACACCAACGGACGCTATATCAACCCATGTTCTGGCAGCCCCCAGCCAGATACAACCCTGCTCTACCATGATATCAAGCTGAGTGACGCAAAGATGGCTCCCGCAATTGATGCCATGGTACTGGCGGACTACCTCTGCCGCATTGGTTGCACCAAGGAAGCACACAGCACCGCCAAATTCGTGAGCGAGGCCTTCCCCAATGAAACGTCAGCATGGGCATACTACATCAAAGTCCTGGGACATAATGAAAAGAATCTCCCGGAAACCGCCATTTGGCGCAAGATTGATTCTGACCTTATCCGGCTGAGTAAGAAAAACGCAGAACTGCTGGAACTCGCAGCCCTGGTAGAGGATGAATACCTCTTCGCCAATATGAATGCCGCCAGCAAACAGACAGCCACCCAACGCTCCATGAGCCAGCTTTCCAAGCGCGGTGGTACTGAGCGGCTGGATTTATTGCTCAATGCCATTAACCGCCAGGCAAAGGTCATGGCAGAAGCCAGGAACTTATCAGCCCTGGCCAAATTGTACCGTAAGCAGTTCAAAACATATGGCAACCGCTGCGAGGTCTTTGCACCGCTTCTGGAGCAATACATGCAGCATTTGGGCGAGGCTGCCCCCGCCAAAGCCTGGAGCACCCTGGCTCACGATGCAGAAAAGATTTTTGAGAAGCACATCCTGAGTACCACCACAGATTTCCTCAAACTCAAAAAGGAGGTGCAAATTCAGAAACAGATTGCCGGAGCATGGGAAAAGGCTAACAATGCCCCTAAGGCTGAACGACTGCACCGAACAGCAGATAAGCGGCTGGAAGAAGCCAGGGAAGAAATTGAAATAAGCGAGGACAAGGATTAATTGTACACGCCGCCTATGCAGAAGCCCCGGTTGGAATTCCAACCGGGGCTCTGTGTATCTTTCCAAAAACGCGCTACAGGATTAATACTTGTAATCCACGTAGAACTGGAACTGGCCACCATCATCCGCGCAGTTATCATCCTTGAACGGAATGGCGTAGTCCACAGCGAGCGGCCCCATGGGCAGGTTGATGCGTAGACCCACACCATAGTTGGCGGCCCACTCATTGGGTTTGAAGTCAAAGCTGTCCTTATGCACGTAACCGATGTCAACAAACATGGCAAA
This sequence comes from Akkermansia sp., assembly GCA_045538105.1. Lineage (GTDB taxonomy): Bacteria > Verrucomicrobiota > Verrucomicrobiia > Verrucomicrobiales > Akkermansiaceae > Akkermansia. Next base: position 2,628 of record JAZSQS010000007.1, on the reverse strand, counting down.
GCGCACGGATTCCACCACTGGCAGGGTCATTTCAAGTTGCACGTAGGCAGAGCTGTTACCACCCATCGTTTCATCACCAGCCAACTTCTCATCCACCATACCAACATCGCGGTAGCGGAAGCCACGCAGGTTGGCCGGGCCACCCAGGTAGCAGCGTTCAAAGATGGGAACCTCCTCACCACTCTTGACCGTATCAACCGTTTCGAGTCCGAAGTTGACACTGAAAATGGAATCCCAGAAGGAGTTATAGTAGTAGGAACCCTTCACACCAACCGTATAGGTCTGGGTGGTACTGCCAGGGCCGCTGTATCCCACATAGGTCTCCACGTTTCCGCCCTTGCGGGGTGTAACCATGGCATCGCGGGAGTCATACTCATAACTCAGGCGGAAATGGCTGCGGGTGTAATCACCATCTTGCTCGCGGAAGAAGATGGGAGCCCCGTTCTCAGCCTCAATGCCATACTGCTCAATGCGGTATTCAAACTTCACAGAGGTGAGGTCGGTAATGGCCTTGCGGAGAGAAACGGCATAACCATAGTTCTTCTGCTCGTAGTAATCACTCATGTATGATGAGTTGGAGAAGTACAACTCATTACCCAAAGCGAGCTTGCGATCCAGGAACCAGGGTTCCAACAGGTAAATCGAACCGCTGGTGTACTCCGTACCCAGCTTGGCCGTCACCGTCAGGCGCTGACCACCACCCACGAAGGTGCCGCCATTCACAAAGCCCCGGATATCGAAGTTGGACTGCGTGATAGTGGTGTACATGTACACATTCTCAACGGTGGAGAAAGCCACACCCAGCGTGAGGCTACCCGTCATCTTCTCGTGCACGTTCACATTGATATCACGGTAGCCGCTGGTGGTGGAAAGCCCCTGCGATACCTCCACCTGGTCAAAGTAATTCAGGTTTTCCAGGCGCTTCTTGGCTGTTTCCAGGTCAACGGAGTTGAGGTTTTCACCCGGCTTGAGCGGAAGTTCGCGCAGAATGACGTGCTGGCGGGTCTTGGTGTTGCCACGCACGTTGATTCGGCCCACCTTGAAACGCTGACCTTCCGTCACATCGTAACGGATGTCAATGAGGCGTACGCCCTCGGCATCTACACCCACTTCATTGATATCAGGGCGCACCTCGGTGTCCGCATACCCCTTAGCACCGTAGTAGCGGCGAATCATGGTCACGTCATCAGATACTTTCTGCAGGGAGTAAATATCCCCGTTAAGCATGCTCAGACCAGGCTCCAGTTCCTTCTGGGTGTACACCTTGATGGGGCCAAAGCTTACATTGCGAACCTTGTAACGGGGACCTTCATCCACTGTCACCTTGAGGTGGAGTTTCTGGCGGCCCTCCTTATTGGGGCTGGCCGTGTATTCCACATTGGCCAGACGGGCGCGCAGGTAACCGTAGTTACGGTAGTGCTTGATTACGGCCTCCAGGTCGTCCTCCACCTGTTCGCGATCCACGCGGCCAGACTTGGTAAACCAGGTGAAGAGACCGCGCTCCTTGGTTTTCATGCGCTGGCGGAGCTGCTCGTCATCAAAGGCCTTATTGCCTTCGAATTCGATGGTGTTCATACTGACCTCACGACCCTCCTTGATTTCAAACACCACGTCCTTGTAGGAACCACTGGCGGTCGTGTTTGCCTTCCAGCTCACCTGAGTATCAGGATAACCAGCTTCCTGATACGCCTTGATGATATTGGCACGAGCCTTGGCGAGCGAGGCATCGCTCAATACAGTACCAGGCTGCAATTTTGCGGTTTCGCGCAAATCATCATCATCAAACTCCACATTGCCGGTAAAGCCCACACCGGCCATCACGCTGATAGCCCGCACATTGAATATAACCTTCACTGCCTTGCCCACGGGCTGCAAGGAAACGGTTGCATCCGGATCCACCAGACTGCGCTCAATCAAGCGCTCCAGGTCTGCATTGACTCGCACGGAGGAATACTCGCTGCCAGCTCGAGTCTGCACAACGTCCAGCAATCGACGATCCGGCAGTACTTTCTTACCCGTATAGCGGAATTCCACGCCTGATACGGTCTTACCATCGAATGCCGCATCATTCTGGAACAACCCGGTAGCAGGCCCCAACTCACGCACCACCTCAGATTCATCAAGCAAACGGGTATTGGAGGCAGCTGATACCAACTGGGTTTCCACCGGCTTGGCTGCGGCCTCTGCCTTGGCCTGAGCCGCAGCTTTTTTTTCTGCCACGGCTGCATCAAATGCAGTTTCACCCTGAGGCTTAACCGTTTCCTCCTGAGCAGACTTCTGATCCATCATCATGGCATCCAGGAACGGATCCCCGGTTGATTCCTGACCAAAAGCCGGCGCCGTCATCGTCAGCGCCAACGCAGTCAGCGTGGCACTCCAGTGCATGGTGGGCTTATTCATGGACGCAATCCTATACTCTCACCCCCTGCTTCGTCAAGGATTTATTAGAGCATCACAGATAATAACGCGCGCGTTGCCCCCGATTTTGGCATAGCTGTCCAAAATAAGTAAACAACCTAAAGTAGAGCGTACCTATATCAAAGGATAGCGAAAATCACCAGCTGTTTTTGGCAAATAGATCCCCCTGATGCAAATCAGGGGGCTTTGCATGTATACTTTTATACGGAT
>JAZSQS010000011.1:0-56866 GCA_045538105.1 Akkermansia sp. | reverse complement strand
GGCAAAGCCGGATATCGTCCACACGCAGTGTGGATATCGTTATCCCGCATCAGGCGGGAAGAAAGGAAGAGCGTTCATAGGGAAACAAACGGGGGGATGCCGGGTAATCCCCATGCTCCGAAATGAAATTCATGGGCTCCTGTGCGGGGGGGGGATTGTTTTCCCAGACAAAGGGGAAGGCAAGTCGGTGGGGAACAGGGAAACGAAATCCAGCCGCTGCGCGGCCGGACGATATCCCGGGCGGGGCCCGGGACGATATCTGCGCCTGGCGGCGCAGACGATATCCTCGTTTCACTCGGACGTCACCCAAGCCGCAACGCGGCACGTTTTCATCATTTCACAGAGCGTGAGCATATTGTTTCCCAACGAACGCTGGATGGCTGAGTGGGGCACCATAGGGAACGATATCCAGCCGCTGCGCGGCTGGACGATATCCGGCTGAAGCCGGACGATATTGCGGCTGGCGCCGCAACGATATTCAGCCGCTACGCGGCTGAACGATATCCTCGCTGCGCTCGGACGCATGCGTATGATAATACCTGGTTTAAAACCTGTTTGAATGCAATAGCTGCTTGACTTGGCAGGGGGGGTGTAGTAGTATGACAATACGTTGATTTTTTGCGTATGAAACTTCACCTTCCTGTATCTCTCTTCAAATCAATTCTGGTGGCAATGGGTGTTGCCTGCTCTACGGTGGATGCATCGATGATGCATTCTGGTGTGTCGCATGTCATCTATACGGACTTTGGCCAGAATTGTGGCCGCTATGTGGTGGGGAATACGAATGCGCTGCTGCAGCACATCCGCGAGCAGGATGGCGGTATCAAAATCACCTACACGGATGGGCATGACGATTATGTGTTGCCGCTGGAACAGGGGATGATAGACTTTTCCATGGGCTATTACCAATCCACCGCTGCGGCTATTTCTCCCACCCTGATTGCTACGGTGGGGCACAATGGTGAGATTGATTCCAACTTCACAGCCCGGGTGCAGGGAATCGGTTCGGGTAATACGCTGAATTATGCCGCCATCGGTATCCAGGGTTCCAGCGTGTTCAGCAACTATGTGAACAACGGTCAATACCACGACTGGCGCGTGACGCGTCTCAGCAAGGTGGCCACGGATGTGTCCCCGGCTCCGATGTGCACCGATGCTGCTGAAGCGGCGGAATTGGTTTCTGGCAATAATATGTTCTACCATGCGGGTGGTGGTTTGCAGAAGCGCCCCACCGGTGACTGGCCTTATCAGGCGTATGTCTTCGTGACGGGTGGCATAATCGACCCCACGAATTCGTGGACGACAACCGGCGACGGTGTTCTTGCCCAGACTAACTACAACAGTGGTTACAATGGCATCAATGCCACTAATCCGCTGCCCTATGTGGCGCTGGGTGGTGACTCCGGCAGCCCGGTTTATGTGTACGATTCGGAGGAGGGAGCGTACAAGTTCTGGGGTTGTACGGTGCTGTCCAGCGGTACGACGCTTGCCACCTATATCAGCTTTACACACCGCTATCAGCAGGTATCGGCCATGTTCAACAAGGATGTGGATATGTCCGGCGTGAGCCAGGTGGATGGTGCCAACGTGTTGTATATGAACGCAGTTTCCACTGCGGCTGGGGAAAAGACGGATGGTACGAACAGCACCACCCTGTACACGGCCAATATCACGGATGCTGAGGATAATGTGGTGGCTACCCATGTGGGCCTGCAGACAGGGCTGAGCTCCTGGAGCAGCCTTAATGCCCTGCGCGATACGCAGAATTGGTATAACTACGGTAACAATTATGTGGCGCAGAAGGATGCGGACTTGTTCTATACGGAGAATCTGCTCTTCAAGTCTTCCGCCGAGAAGAACACGGTGGTGCTGCGCGATACTGTGGACCTGGGTGTGGGCTATGCCGAGTTCAGCGCTGCCGGGGAGATCCCGGTGAGCTACACCATCACGTCGGAAAGCGGCGAAAGCAACATGCTGAATTCCGCCGGTTACATTGTGGATGAGAATGTGGCGGTACACCTGCAGCTTACGAGCTCGGATTCCCACCTGTATGAATGGCGCAAGATTGGTGCCGGTGATTTGTATATTGAGGGCAGCGGGAATAATGACGTGCTGCTTAATATCGGCGGCAGCGGCAAGACTTACCTGAACCGTGAGAACGGCTATGCCGCTTATAATGTGCTGGTGAATAATGGTGCCACGCTGGTTATCAAGGATGCGGAACAGATTGCCCGTGACCTGACTTTCGGGCACAAGGGTGGCACGCTCGACCTGAACGACAATGACATGGACTGGCGCACCACGGCGGAGACTCAGGCCTCCCCGCTTGAGGGCTTCTCCATCAATGCACTGACGGAGGACGCCACCATTGCCAACTATAGCGGGGCTTCCACTATCACTTATACCCAGAGCGGCGATACCACCTACCTTGGTTCCTTTGCGGACTCTGCTGATAGCAGCCTGAAGGTGGTCTACGATGTGGCGGACGGCACCTGGACGCTGAACAGCATCCGCACTAAGTTGCAGAATGCCGCCAGTGGCCTGGAGGTGAAGCAGGGTAAGGTGGTGCTGAGCGGCACCAACACGGTTCACGGCACCAGTTCCAACATGCCGGAATCGCCCACCCGGTATACTCACGAGGATGACTGGCACTATGCCGATGCGGCCATGAATGTGGTTGTGAAGGATGATGCCACATTCGAGCTGGGCAGCCACGCCCGCCTCACAGGCGATGTCACGGTGGAAAGCGGTGGTACTTATGTGATGCGCGAAGGAGTGCGCCATGCCCAGGAATATGTGGAAGGCAGCATGGTGCTGGAGGATACGGCAAAGTATGCCGCGTTCTACGGCCACAAGGGCAACACAAGCCTGGCCGAAGGTGCTTCTATGCAGATTGCCTTCAGCGATGCCACAACGGCCACGAATACCTACAATGGTAACATCACCGGTGCAGGCAGCATTTCGGTGAATGCCGCAAAGGGGATTCTGCTGCTGGGCGGTACCAGTACGTTAACCGGAAAGAAAACCCTGACCCAGGGTGGTCTGGTGGCTACCACGGCGGGTGCGCTGGGCGAAACGACTACCAACAAGTGGGTGGTGGGTCAGGATGGTTGGATTGCTTCTCATGCAGAGGACGGTAATGCTTTGCTGGGCAGGGTCGATGAGACTTCTACCGGTACTCTGGCTCTTTCTTCCGATACGAGCACGCAGCTGACCATGTCGGCACACAAGGGCTTGTATCTGGGTGCGGAAGAGGGTAAAACGGTGCAGTATGGTGAACTGGGAACCTCCGCGACGCTGAATGCGGTGGAAGGTGCCTGGCGCCTGGGTGGCGGTGGAGGTACCCTGGTGGTGAACTATGTGCTTAGCGGAGATAACAGTCTGCTGCTTGGTTCTTCTGAAAACGCCCGGGGAACGGTGCATCTGACCAACACGCAAAACAGCTTTACCGGCTCCATCGTGTTCAATAGCACGGGGGTGATTCTGACCTATGAGGATGGTGCCTTGGGCAAGGCTTCTGTTTCGCTGGACTATTCCAACAGCATGGAGCTGTTGAAAGCTCAGGATATCCTTCAGCTGAGCGGCGGTTCTGATGGTATGGTTCTTGTCGATGCCGTTGCGGACTCTGCTCTTACGCTGAGCAATCATGCCAACCTGGCGTTGGGTGCCAGTACGGATACCACGATGACCGGTACCATTACGGTGGCGGAGAACCAGGCATATCGCTTCGGTACCCAGAATGGCGCCACGCTGAGGGTAGAGTCCGCCTTGGCAGCGGGGCACGATGTGGTGGTGGATGCCCAGGGGAGCACCGGCGGCAAGGTGGTGCTGGCTGGCGCGGAGACGCTTTCCGGGAAGTTGACGGTGCAAGGCAACAAGACCAGCGATGCTACCGGTGATATCACCCTGGAGCTTGCCGGCGATATGGCCCTGGAGGGTGCTGCTGCGGTGCAGAATGGTGGTGCTATTGATGTGGCAGGACATACGCTGACTTCCAAGGGTGAACTGAACGGCAATGGCACATTGACGGATTCTTCATCTGAGAAGTCCGGCAGCCTGGTATTGGATATGGGTGCCGCTGATAAGACGATAGAACTTAATCTCCAGCTGGGGAACATCGAGAAGCACGGCAGCGGTACGCTGAATCTCACGGGTAATAACAATTTCGGCACCCTCACCGTGAAGGCGGGCACCGTGAGCATTGATGACAGCGCCTCCTCTGCGGGCAATCTCGTGGTGCTGGAGGCTGGCACCACGATGAGTTCCAACGGCAATGTGCTGGCTGATATCAGCATGGGAGATGGCAGTGTTATCGCCAATAACGGTAATCGTCTCAAGGGACAGATTTCCGTGCAGAACGGCGCCACCGCATATTATAATTCGCAGGCGGGGTACACCGCGGTCGATAACAGTATTCTGCTCGGGGAAGATTCCACCCTGTACCTCGGCCGCGAAAATGGCGTTTCCAACGAGCTGGACCTGAAGGGAAACCAGTATGGTCAGGCGGCTTCCGGTCGCATGGTGCTGCGCAATATCAACAAGGTTAATATTGTCAATAGAAACAATGTTCATTTTGCCGGTACCTTTGAAGTGGATGCCAACACTCTTCTGAAGAATGATGCATCGGCCGAGAGTAAGTTGCGCGAGTTTGACCACCTGCAGGTGAATGCCGGCAAGACCCTCAGCCTCACAGAAGTAAGTTGGAACACCATCTGGAATATCCACGAGCTGACGGGTGATGGAGATATCCGCTGGACCTCCACCGCAACGCACAGCACGCCTTCTGTAATGCGCCTGGATGGCGAAGGTTCTTTCAGTGGAGATATCACGGTGCTGCGCACCAATGATTATGCCGCCCGCCGCTTCCAGGCCTTTGTGGAGCTGCAGCACGACAAGGCTGCGCAGAACGCCACTCTGGTGCTGGCGGGCGACCATGCGAATGCCGGTGTGGCTCTGGCCGTGAATACCGATAATGCCCACATTGCCGGTTTGCAGAATTACGCCGGGACCGATGCATCCACCACGAATGCTTATGTGATAGCCGGGCCCCCGCCTGCCAATACTTCCGGGAATGACCCGGTTTCCGGACGCAGCGCCACGCTCACCTTCACTGGCAGTGGGGAGTGCACCTTCAGCGGTAAGATTGGCCATGCGGCCGATACGGCGGAGCAGTCGCTGAGTCTGGTGATGAATGGCACCGGCAGCCAGACGCTGGACGGTTCCTCGGTCATCGTGAACAATGTCAGCGCGTTGAAGGGCAGCCTCAATATCGCTCCAGCTTCGCTTACGGTGCTGGGTGATGTCAGTATTGCCGAAGGTGCAGCCCTGAAGTTTGGCGAGAGCTACACGCTGAGCAGCGGGCAGACGTTGAGCGTGCTCGACTCTGCGGCCAACAGCAGCGCCCTCTTCAACAGCAACCTGATTCTCGATGGTGGCGATATTTACTTCGGTTTCCTGAGCTCGGACTACGCGGCCCTCGATATCAACGGGGCTGTGAGCCTGGCTTCCGGTACGAATGGGCTGAATATCAACTTTGCAGATAATGACGCCCTCCAGATGGGGGTCACCTATCAGCTGGCCGCCGGCGACTGGAGCCAGCTGGCTGGCAAGATTTCCATGTTCACCCCGGAGATGTACAAGAATGTGACCCTGACTGCCAACAGTGATGGCCTGAGCCTGCTGCTGAGCATGAAGGAGGGCTTCTCCTACTGGCAGGGAACCAACAGTGAATTCGGCGAGGGCAAGTCTCTTGTGTTCCTCGGTGGCGAGGGTGCTCTGGGCCATGTGGAAATCACCGGTGGAGCCGTGGCTGATGCGGCTGTCTTTGATAATACATCCGATTTCACCATTTCCGCGACCGATGGCAGCACACTGGCGTTTGATGCTATGGAGAAAAACAAGTCCGGTGCGCTGATTGTCAACACCAAGGTGATGGCCAATTCCTTGAACGTGGTGGATGACTTTGCCCTGGGGGGCACCGGAACCCTGGCTGTGGGCGATATGACCGGCAGCGGCACCCTGCAAGTGCAGAGTGGAGCCCACCTGCAAGTGGAATCTGCCGAAGGTGCGGTGCTGCATCTGCTCGATGGCGCCACCCTCACCACCACCGGTACGCAGATCGCATCCGATGTGACCATGGGGCAGGAGAAGACCTCCAGTCTGGTGACGCTTGACATCCAAGGCGCGACACTCAGCCTGAGCGGTGAGGTGAGCTCCCTGGGCAGCACCACGCTGGCGGTGCAGGGCACGGGGGCGCTGAATTATCATGCCGGATTGAATGACCTGGCAGAACTGCGCCTCTCGCAGAATACGGCTTTGAATGTGGCCACTACGCTCTCCACCAAGGTGCAGCAGAACGGCGCCACCGTGAATGTCAACAATGGCGGTACCTGGCAGCTGGAAGATGACCATGGCGCTTTTGATGGCGCAGTGGTAGTGAATGCCGGTGGTCGACTGGAAGGCGGAGACCTGGTCACGGAGAAATCATTCTCCCTGGGCGGCAGCATGTCCTACGATAGCTTCACCGTGCAGAACGCGGGTACGCTCAACCTGCAGAGCGGTGGCCGACTGGATGCAACCAATGCCGCGACTATTTCCGGAAGCGGCACGATGAATCTTAACGGCAACACACTGGCCGATAAGGTGCATCTGAAAAACGGCGGCACAATGTATGGAGGCGGCGGTACTATTGCAACGGAGGCAAGTGTGCTGGCAGCGGAGGGGACGGGCAAGCTTAATGCCGGGGGCGGAACCTTCAACGTGAATGGCCAGATAGGAGCGTCCAAAGATGCCATTCTGCGTTTGGAAAATGGTACGTTCAATATCTACGCCGCAAGTATCAATGATGCCGGGGGAACGTTGGAATTGGCCTGTTCTACTGTCCGGATGGGGTACAAGATGAACGCTGCTACACAGAATATCGGGGGAACATTGAGCATCGCCAATAACCTGACTTTGATTGCCCAGCAGGGGGATCCGACCAAGTACCAGGGTATGACCTTTAACATCAATCATCTGCACATCGATGACTGTCAATTGACATTGGAGGTGCCCACGTCGGAATTCTGGCACGTATACAACATAGCCTCCCTCACCGGTGCGGGGACGCTGCACTGGATGAACAATATGGGATGGCATCAGCAGGGGACTGCCCGAATGGTGCTGACTGGTGACAATGACTATTCCGGTGCGCTGATTGTGAATCAGAAGAATAATGCTGGCTCAATACAGCATGTGAGTCTGGCGCATGAGAACGCGGCTAAGAATATGGTCATCAATCTCTGGGGGGATACAGACAGCCGTCCGGGCCTGGCCATCAGCACGGATACCGCTCGTGTAGCGGGTATTGGTGGAACCGTCAATACTTTTGTGTATGCCGGTGCGGTCAAGACGGCCACTAATGGAGATAATCCTACATCTTCAGCGCTCAATACACTTATCATCAATACCGGTACAGCAAATCATACCTACTACGGCACGCTGCTGGGCGATAGTTCTTACGGCCTGAATATAGTGAAGGATGGCTCCGGCACGCAGACCTTCGACTCCGGTGACAGCGTGGTGCATGATGTGATAGCGAAACAGGGCAGCCTGGTGTTCACGAATGCGCCGACGATATATGGCGATATGGGCGTGGCGCAGGGGGCCACGCTGCAGATTGGTACCGGCGAGTTGTCGCTGGATGCGGGAGAGACGCTGCGCGTTCTGAAGGGTACGGACGGATCGGTTGCCACGCTGAACAACAGTCTGGTGCTCAATGGCGGTACTCTGGATTTCGGAGTGTATAATGAAGAACAGGCTTCTCTGGTGCTGGGCGAGGGCTTCTCGTTGAGTCTTGGCAGTGCGGATACGGTGAACATTGCCTTCAGCAATCGCGGCAACATCAAGGAGCAGGTCAATTTCCCGAATCTGGCATCCTACCTGCTGATGGGGGGCGACTGGAGTTCCATGGCCGATAAGATTACTGTGGAGGATTGCCGTTATCTGGATGTGAATCTCACTGCGGGGACGGACGGCCTGAAGGCTTCCTTCACGATGAAGGAAGGGCATGAATACTGGATGGGTGAAGAGGTGGAAGGCTGGAAACCCACCAAAGAGAACGTGGTGATTACCGGCATGGCGCCGTTCTCAGATACCATCAACCTGAAGGAAAACACAACCATCAGGAACGGTTTTCTGGATAATAATACCACCGTGGTGATTAACTCTGATAATGCGAACACCTTGCATTTCAATGCGTTGGAGAAGATGGCCGATGGCGGGCTGGTGCTTAATACCGGGGTTTCGGCAGGAACATTCATGGTGAACGATGATACCCGACTTTCCGGAAGCGGTTCACTCACCGTCGATGCGCTGAACCTGGCGCAGAAGACCCTGCTTGAAATCACGGAGCTGACCATGACTGTGAACAACAGCCTGTCGACACAAGGTAAGATAAGCATTGCCCAGGGCGGTACGCTGAAGATGGGCGAAGCGATGACCGGTGCCGTACACCTGAAAAATGGCGGCACGCTGCACACAACCGGCAGCGCCGTAGCGGCCGATCTCACCCTGGGTGAGATCGGGGCTGATAGCCGGGTTACCATCAAGTTCGATGGCAGCGGGCTGAACTTGGGAGGTGCTGTGACCACGCAGAGCAACGCGACTCTGGCGGTGCAAGGTAAGGGGGCCTTGACCTTCCGCTCCGAATTCAACAATCTGGCTGCTCTGGAGCTGGGATCCGGGGTCAGCTTGCAGCAGACCTCTGCGCTTACAACGCACCTGGTGTTGAATGGTGGCTCGGCAACTGCCCAGGGTGGGGGAATTCTGAAGGGTGATATTACGGTAAAGAATAATGGTACCTTTACCTTCACCGGTGGTGATGATATTCTGCAGCATACACAGAATAATAATCCCTATGGCAAGACTATTTCCGTGAGCGGTGGCGGCACTCTGGCTTTTGGTAATACCCGCCAGACCATGGCTAACTGGAATCTTGTGCTGAGCGATGGAGCTGTTGTTTCCGGGAGCGGTGGTGAATATGCCTTTAGAGGGACCTCGCGTAGGGCCTCTTTGGACTTTAATTTGAATAATAGCACTGTAAGTGCAACAAGCGGGAACAGTACTATTTCAGCCATCACCCGGCTTCGTGGTGGTAATAACCTTAATTATGATGTAAGCGAGGGTGCAACGCTGACGGTGAGCGGGCTGATTCAATCGGATAATGTGGCAAATGCTGGCTCTATTACCAAGAATGGCGCGGGTACGCTGGTGTTGAGTTGTGCCAATACCTATGCCAATACCACTACGGTGAATGGCGGTATACTGAGTGCATCGGTTGAAGGTGCCCTGGGTACGTCGAATCTGGTGATTAACGATGGTGGCACGGCTCTCATTGGCGGCAATAATAACAAGTTGGTTGCTTCGAATGTGACCGTGAATAGAGGTGGTTTGCTTAGCTTTGTCGGCTCCGGCTCCGATATGCTGGATTATAACCAGACGAACAAGAGCATTACGGTGGACGGTGGCACATTGGATTTCGGCAATACACGCCAGACCATGGGCTCCTGGGGAATTACCCTGAAGAATGGAGGTACCATTACCGGTACGGGCGGAAATTATGACGCCTCCATCTACGCTGCAGCAATGGACTTCAGTAATAATGCCCGGATAATTGTGGAGAGCGGGGAGAATAACACCATAGAATCTAACATACGCCTACGCAACGCTAATAGTCGCACACTTTCTTTTGATGTAGCAGAGGGTGCAGGCCTGATTGTGAGTGGCCGCATTCATGCCGATACAAACGCGGCTCGCGGAAACCTCGTCAAGGAGGGGGCGGGCAGCATGAATATCAGTTCGCAGGTCATGCTTGATACCCTCACAAACAAGTCAGGTGAGCTCAAACTGACTCACACCGAAGCTCAGAACGTTGTGCGGTTACTGGATTCTTCAAACGGAAATACCTGCAACGGTTCTCTGCGCCTGGCTGAGAATGTGGATTTGAAGGTAACTGGTGAAATCTGGACTTGTGCCAATTCTGAGTATGTGTTGGATAAGGGCGCTAGCCTTACCTCTACGCAAGACGGTGTTATTATTTCCAACCGCAGTGGAGCCGCCGAAACCCGCATTTCGATTGCCGCTGCTGAGGGCGAGTATTCTGTTGCAAACAGCAATTATGAGTTGAGCAATGCCTACGTGCAGTACGATTCATCACAGGCGGGAGACCTGAAGAACAAACTGACCCATTCTACGGTGGCTAATGTGAACAGGGGGGGGGAGACCCTGACTGTTTCTCATGCGGATAATACCCTTAGTGGTTTGAGGGCAGAGACAGGCGCAATCAACGTGCTGAACCAGGAAAACCTCAGCCTGGAGGAGCTCTACATTGCCGCTAGTTTGGAGGTGTCGGTTGTCACTACGGGTGAAGGGGTGGCATTCAATGCTGCCAATGAAGCTTCTGTGGCCGTGGTGGGTATGGCAGAGTTTGGTGACGGCGCCACGCTGAAGGCTAACCTGAAGATGACTGCAGGCTCAGAGCTGAAACTGGGAGGAACGGTGCATATGGGCAGCAGCCTGGAGCTGGTATCCAACGGCTTGGAGGCAGTGACTCTGAGCGGAGGCATGCTGATCCAGGTGCAGAGCATGAAGGCAGGAGATACGCTCACTGTCTTCACCGGGGTGGATGAACTGATTCTGACGCATAATGGCTCGTCTACCTACTATACTCCGGGGACTCTGACTATTGGTAGCGGGGTGCTTGCCAGTACGTATTTTGAGAACCTGCGAGATACCAGCGTGGCCGACACCCTGTTCATGACCTTCACTAATGATGTGAATGGAGCAGGTGGAGACTTGGTGTTCGCGATGGTGCCTGAACCTGCTACCACCTCACTGAGCATTTTGGCTTTGTCAGCTCTTGCGGCTCGCCGCCGCAGGAAGTGAGGGGCTTGACCCCATTATTTGGGCTTGCTCCCATATGTTGCAGGAGAAGGCTTAAAAAAGAACGGCAGTCGTATGACTGCCGTTCTTTTCAACTACCGGCTGTGGGACTCGAACCCACACTCTTTCTGGGAACTCGATTTTGAGTCGAGCGCGTCTACCATTCCGCCAAGCCGGCACTTGTCGGATAACGTGCGATGATTAAAGCGCGAAATCCTGGGCGAGTCAAGAGAAAATGCGGATTATGCCATGGAAAGAGGGAAAATCCGCATTACAAGGGAATGCTGCGGGGGATTTTTGCGGGAAAAACCTTTACGGATCATGCTACTTTTGCTCCATTTGGAGATGGAGTGGGAGCGAGAGGACTGACTGTCTGCTAGGTTGGTGAAGGGGTACGCTGGAGGGTTGATGAGGGGCTCATTTTATCGCGTTTCGCACAGCATGGCGTTTCCACGGATGAAAAAACGTTTTGAAAAATTATCATTATTCACGCTTCTCTCTTATAGGCTTTCCCATGGGTGGCCAGTGGCGGTAGCGTAGGCTGGGTGGGACCAGAGTCGGCGGGCCATGAGTCCCGGACTAAGTAGCCCCAGTAGGAAACGTCGGCGTTGGGCGGGACGATCAAATTCCAGCATGGGCTTCTCAAGTGAGCAGAAGTCAGCCGGGTCATAGGGCGGGAGTACTGGGGCAGGGGGTAGGGGCGCGGTAAGGCTGAGGCAGGCGGTGCAGTGGCCACAGTCAGGGCGGGAGGATTCAATGAAGTATTGCTCCAGTGCTGAGTTCAGGCAGGTGGGGGCAAGTAGCATGTCTACAATGGCCTGTTGGCGTGCCAGGTCGGCCTCGCGGCGGCGTCTGAAGGCGTTGCTGAGTTCTGCGGCTACGTTCCGGGCATCTGGTGCGGGGACGCCTGGTATTTGGCGCAGGCAGAGGGCTTGCTGCCGCATGGTGAGTTTCCATTCGTTTGAGGCTTCGCATTCGTAAAGGTATTTCACGGCCTCTTCAAAGGTGCAATCCCAGGCCTGGGCCGCGTCCTCTACTTCGCCCTCTCGGTGGGTATCCAGCCAGCGGAGCCGGGCGCATTCAGCGGCATCACGTCCATCGGTTATGGTGCTGAGGGGGAAGAGGGGCTTCACTTTATAGTATTTGCTACCCTTGCTCGTAACTTGCACGCTATCCTTCAGAACCATGAGGGCGCGGGTAGGTACATCATCCGGCACATCGCAGCTGGTACCCAGTTCCCAGAGTGAGACAATACGTTGCCCTGCGGGAATGAGCCAGCGCACGCAGCGCAGCACGCCCTCGGCATCCGGCTCAGCTGCGAAAATGCGGTTTCGGGATTCTACCAAATCTGGAGCATGCAGCAGAATGAGGCTGGTGCAGGGTGCTCCGTCGCGACCGGCACGCCCGGATTCTTGCAGGTAGGATTCCGGGGAGGAGGGAGTGCTCCAGTGCACTACGGAGCGCACATCGGGTTTATCAATCCCCATGCCAAAGGCAATGGTGGCCACCAGCACTGAGATTTCGTTGCGAAGGAAGGCATCCTGGAGTTGCTCGCGCTGGTCAGCGGGGAGCCCGGCATGGTAGTGGGCGGCTGCGTGTTCTTGGCGGCTTAGTTCGCCTGCCAGCCATTCGGTTTCCTTCCGGGTGCGGCAGTAGACGATAGCGGGAAGATTGGCAGTGTTGCTCAGGAAATGGAGAAGAGCGGGCATACGCTCCTGCACCGGGTGGCAGATGCGAGTGATATTTGGCCGGTACGGAGGCAGGATAATGCGGTTCTGTGCGGGAATGTTGAAGGCATGCCCCAAATCCTGCTGCACACGCGGCGTGGCCGTGGCAGTGAGGGCCAGGGTGGCATGCGGGTGGAGCTGCTCCTGCAGGGCTGGTAGTTTGAGGTAGTCTGGTCGGAAGCTGTGTCCCCATTCGGAGACACAGTGGGCTTCATCTACTACCAGCAGGGAGATGCAAACCGTTGCGAGTTGGTGTCTCAGTTCCCGATTTTCCAGAGATTCCGGCGCCACAAATAGGATGCGGAGTTGCCCTCCGTGCAGCGCGGTCAGCACTCGTTCGCGTTCTGCCTGCTCCAGTGAGGAGTCGAAACGTGCGGCAGCTATACCCAGAGTACGCAGTGTCTCACACTGGTCGCGCATGAGGGCAATGAGTGGTGAAATGACTAGTGATGTACCGCCCAGAAGCTCGGCTGCCGCTTGGTAGCAAAGGCTCTTGCCGTGTCCGGTGGGTAGCACTCCTAGTGCATTCTCTCCTGCCAGCACCAACTCGATGAGTTGTCTTTGCCCGGATCTCAACGCATGCTTGCCAAATTGTGCCAGTATGCGTGCTTCTGCCTCAGGTGTGAACTCCATGACCCCGCCATTCTAGCAGAAAGCTATTTCCTTGCCAAGTCTGCCTTGCGGAGGTGGATGCGCTTCCGCGTTCAAAAATGTGTCGAATTGTCAAATTTTTTATTGCATAGTAAAATAGTAGGTGATATATTGGTGGAGTGAGCGGTATTGCCCACATTTCATTAGAACCCCAACCATAGAAAGAACCATCACCATGAAGAAACTCACCCTTACTCTGCTTGCTGTGGCCTTCAGCTGCGGAATGGTCAATGCTCAGGATTCTGCCCCGGCACCTTGTGTGAAGAAGTGCTGCGTCCAGGAGTCTGAATGCCCGAAAAAGAAATGTTGCCCCAAGAAAGCTGAATGCCCGAAGAAGAAGTGCTGCCCCAAGAAAGCATGTTGCCCTAAGAAGGGCTAAGCAGAATGCTCATGGGGGCCTATCTGCTCCCTATTTACCCGTTCCCATGATTGGGAACGGGTTTTTTCGTTATCAGGTGGCATAGCCTCATAGACCTTGTCGGGAACCATGGTCGGGCTAAGGTATCAAAAAGGCTCATTATAGCATTTTTTAGGTTCGGAAACGGATATTTTTATGCATTGAAAACCAAATAACATGAAAATACTGCCAAAAAGGTAGGAAAAAAGCGTTTGCAAGTGATTTTTTTATTGCAACGGAGGAAAAAAATGGGTACTCTGAGCTCAGCAAGCAACCATAGAAAGGAAAAGACACAATGAATATCGCAGCATTGAGAAAAGCAATTTGGGGCGTATGTGCCAGCATCGTAATCAGCAGCGCCGCTGGCATAGCCAGTGCACAGGAGTTCAGCCTGGCAGACCGCGAGGGAGAAACCCCGTTGATGAGAGCCGCGGAGCGAGGCAATGCTGCTGAAGTGCAGCGTTTGTTGGCGGCAGGAGTTTCTGTAAACGCACGGGATAATGATGGCGAAACAGCGCTGATGCATGCCGCAGACCGCGGGGATTCGGTAATTATCAAGTTGCTGCTGGATGCCGGAGCCAGTGTCAATGATCAGGACGAGGACGGGGAAACATCGCTGATGTATGCCGTAGACAGCCAGCGTCCGGAGGCTGTCCGCCTGTTGTTACAGGCTGGAGCCTTGCCGAATACGACTGATAATGATGGAGAAACCGCGCTGATGAAGGCCGCAGATGAGGGGAATGTTCAAATTATCCATGAACTGATATCAGCCGGAGCAGACGTGAACCAGCGTGATTCGGAAGGTGAAAGCGCGCTGGATAAAGCTCTGGATGAGCGGAACCGTGGCGCGGTGCAGGCCTTGCGCGCTGCTGGTGCCAGATAAGATTGTACGCATAACGACAACGCAAACTCACCGCCGTTCCGCCATTGTGCAGAACGGCGGTTTTTCTCTCATTCTGCCAGGTTTGCTGCGGAATTCTCTTTACAAGCATGGGAGTCGGGCGTATAAAAAGTTAGTTATGCACGCTCCCAGTATTGTCAGCTCGCTTAAGAGCTATAATCGCAAGACATTTCTTTCCGACCTAGGAGCCGGACTTACAGTAGGTGTAGTGGCATTGCCGTTGGCCATGGCCTTTGCCATAGCCTGCGGCAGCAGTGAGATAACCCCCTCCACGGGGTTGATAACGGCCGTGGTGGCTGGCTTTCTCATTTCCCTGCTGGGAGGCAGCAAATTCCAGATTGGAGGCCCCACGGGAGCCTTCGTGGTACTCATCTCCGGAGTGGTAGGGAGCTTTGGATTCAGTGGCCTGGTGCTCTGCACGCTGCTTGCGGGCTTGTTTCTGATTGTTTTCGGGATATGCCGCATGGGATCCCTCATTAAGTTTATACCGTATCCGGTCACAACGGGGTTCACCAGCGGTATTGCGGTCACGATTTTCTGCACTCAGGTCAAAGATTTGTTTGGTTTGCAGATAGAGAGTGCCGTCCCGGCTGAATTCATAGCCAAGTGGCAGTGCTATGTGGCTCATTTCCACACGGTGAACTATTGGGCATTGGGCTTGTCCGTACTGACCGTGGCCGTCATCCTCATCACTAAGCGCCTGTTCCCCAAGGCCCCCTTCATGCTGGTAGGCATGCTGGTGAGCACCGTGGTGTGCCAGTGTTTCAGCCTTCCCGTGGAAACGATAGGCTCCCGGTTTGGCGAACTTCCGCAAGGCTTGCCCATGCCGAGTCTGCCGGATGTGGATTGGAAGAACCTGCCACAGTTGGTGCAGCCGGCATTTGTGATTGCCTTGCTGGCTGCCATTGAATCCTTGCTGAGCGCCAGCGTGGCTGATGGTATGACCGGTTCCCGTCACCATCCGAACACCGAGCTGATTGGCCAGGGGGTGGGCAATATGGCCTCTGCCTTGTTTGGCGGCATTCCTGCAACGGGTGCCATTGCGCGCACGGCCACCAACATCCGCGCTGGTGGCAAAACTCCCATTTCCGGTATCATTCACGCTATTACCCTGCTGCTTATCCTCATGCTGGCAGGGCAGTATGCCGCCATGGTTCCCCTTGCTGCGCTGGCTGGTATTCTGGTGATTGTGTGCTGGAACATGGCAGAAGTCTCCACCTTCACACATTTGCTGAAAGGCCCCCGGCAGGATGCCGTGGTGCTCTGCCTTACATTCATCCTCACCGTATTGATAGACCTGGTCGTGGCCGTGGAAGTGGGGGTGGTGCTGGCGGCCTTGCTCTTCATTGGGCGCATGGCACAAATCAGCAACGTGGAATCTATCTCCCGCGAAGTGGAGGGCGAGGACCCCGAAGAACAACCCTCCCGTTCGCGTTATCTGCGCCAGGTGCCGGATAATGTGGAAATCTTTGATGTGCAGGGACCGTTCTTCTTCGGAGCCGTGGAGCAGTTCAAGGACCGTGTGTTCCGCAATATCGGCCGTGATATCGACTATGTGCTGCTGCGTCTGCGTCTGGTCCCCGCCTTGGACGCCTCCGGTCTGCATGCTCTGGAGGATTTCCTGGCCTATTGCCAGCGGCGCAATATCACCCTTCTGCTTTGCGGTGTCCAGAATCAGCCGTACAAGGTCATTCGCCGAGATTCTCCCTTCATGAGCGAACTGCACGCTGAGAACATCTGCGAGAATATCGACGCTGCGCTGGAGCGCATCAAGCAGCTGGAAACAGAGAAAGCCAAGGCAGAGCCTTCCGAGTCTCAAGCATAAGCTCTCAAGCGAACTTTATGCTTGAAAAAAGCGTCTTTTTGCGTTTCAATAAAGCGCATGAAGACGCTTTCGCTTGTATTGCTTTCTGCAGCCGCCCTGCTAACGCTTTCCTCATGCGGGGAATGCTCCTGCAATTCGTATAATCCGGCATTGCTGCGCGATGTTCCGGTGTCCTCCTCCCGCAGCTTTGAGTAAAGGGAAACGCGCGTATGTCTTTTGAAATCCGCGAGAAACCAGAAATGGTGGAGCGCGCTTTGCTCGTGGGGCTGGGCATGCCTGGGGATACCCGCCGGGAGCGCAGCGCCCTGCTGGCAGAGCTGGAAGACTTGGTCAGTAACCTGGGCATTGGTATTGTGGGGACCATGCTGGAGTTTACCCGTGAAATCCAGGCCAAGTACCTGTGCGGTATCGGCAAGGCTGAGGAAATTCGCGCACAGGTCGAAGAATTAAACGCCGATTGCCTGATATTTGATAACCTTCTTTCGCCCAGTCAGCAGCGCGAATGGGAAAAATTGACCAACGTGACCGTGATTGACCGGGAGGAGGTCATCCTGGATATTTTCGCCAAACGCGCCCGCACTCGTGAGGCGGTGATGCAGGTGGACCTTGCCCGCATGCAGTACGCCCTGCCACGCATGACCGGTATGTGGAAGCACCTGGACCGCCAGAGAGGCGGTAGTGGTGGTGGCAAAGGCGGCGGCGCTGCCGCCCGCGGCGAGGGTGAAAAACAGATTGAGGTAGACCGCCGCCTTGCCCGGGAACGCATTGAGGCCATTCGCGATGAATTGGAACTCGTGCGTAAACAGCGAGGTACCCAACGTAAGGAGCGCACCCGGCAGGGGATTCCCACGGCGGCTATTGTGGGCTATACGAATGCGGGTAAGAGCTCCCTTCTGAACCTGATTACCGGTGCTGGGGTCCTGGCTCAGAATATCCTCTTTGCCACCCTCGATACCACGAGCCGCAAGATAGAACTGCCGGACGGCCAGCCTCTGGTGCTGACGGATACAGTAGGCTTCATCCGGAATCTGCCGCACCGCCTGGTGGAGGCCTTCAAATCCACGCTGGAGGAAGCCGTGCTGGCAGATTTCCTGATTCAGGTGGTGGATGCCAGTGATGAAGATGCACTGCGACACTATGAGACTACCTGCGAGGTGCTCAACAGCTTGGGCGCGCAGGATAAACCCATGGTGGTGGTTTGGAACAAGTGCGATTTAATACCGGACGAAGTGCGGGCTGTCACGCTTGAAGCCTTGTCTGCCAAGCTGGCATGCCCCAGTCTCAGCATGAGCGTTCTGGAAAACAAGGGCGTGGAGGCGCTCCTTGATGCTTGCGTGGAGATGCTCTCACACCGCGTGGAACGCCAGACTTACCGCATTCCGCTGGCAGAAAGCCGTATTATTGCCATCATGCACCGCGACGGCAAGGTGATGAATACTGAATACGAGGGGAACGATGCCATTGTGGAGGCTATACTTCCCAAGGAATTTGCCGCCCGTATCGCCCAGTACCGAGTATGAAAAGAATCATCCTGGCCATACCCCTGTTCCTGGCTGCCTGTTCGTCCAGCCCTGAGGATATGCAGACTTATTATCAGGCAGAAGGTGATCGTTTGGAGGAAGCCACGCGCCACGTGCGGAAAGCCTATACCTTTGAGTCTTTCATTGCCAATCCCCAGTACAGGAGCACCCGCGATATGTGGCGGGGCGGCGCGTTGGACCAGTATGCCCCCAGGCATTCCCACGTGGAGATTTTGCTGGAGGAGCAACGTGGCCGCCTGTATATCAACGGTACCATAGCCATGGATTTCCCTATATGCTCCGGCCGCATTGGCGGTATGGAGACACCCAAGGGAACGTTCCGCATTTCTCAGAAAGTTGAGAAGCACCGCTCTAACCGCTATGGTGCCTTCATGAGCAAGAAGGATGGCAGCACCCTGAAACGCGGCGTTTCCGTGCTGGATACTCCGCCCAAGGGCGCTTATTTTGAAGGGGCTGACATGCCGTACTGGATGCGCTTCAATGGTGCCATTGGCATGCATGTCGGCAAGGTGCGGAGGGATAGCGACTCGCACGGCTGCGTGCGAGTCCCGGAAGAAGCATGCAGCATTCTGTTTGAGAAACTGGGCATTGGTTCCAAGGTCATTGTGAAGTAAGAAGATGATAACGCGATTGCATTCGGCGGCCGTTGAGGGAATCAATGGATACGAGGTTCAAGTAGAGGTGGATGCCCGAACCGTGGAGGATACGGGGCGCTTTTGCGTTGTGGGACTACCGGATGCAGCTGTGCGGGAAAGCGTGCAGCGCGTTACTTCAGCCCTGACGAACAGTTCCTTTTTCCGACCGGGAGATATGGAGGTAACGGTGAACCTGGCTCCCGCAGATGTCCGTAAACAAGGCCCTGGTTTTGACTTGCCCATCGCACTGGCGTTGGAAATGTGCATTCAACATAACTACCGGGACGTTCCGGAGGCCTTCAAGCGCCGCGTGCCGATTGATTTGGATGACTGGTGCCTCGTGGGAGAACTGGCGCTGGATGGCGTGGTTCGTGGCGTGCGGGGAATGCTGCCGCTGGCGGTGGCAGCGCGCGATGCCGGACGCAAGTTCATGATGGTTCCGCAGGAGAACGCCGCAGAAGCCGCCGTGGTGGAGGGCCTTACCGTGTACGCAGTTGAATCATTGCGGGAGGCTTGGGAAATTCTGTTGAATCCTTCCCAATTTACCCCCTTCCAGCTGGAAGAAGCCCCCATGCCGCTGCCATCGGATGTGGATTTCGATGAGGTGAAAGGCCAGCCCTATGCCCGCCGAGCCATGGAAATTGCTGCGGCTGGTGGGCATAACCTCCTCATGTGCGGCAGCCCCGGCAGCGGCAAAAGCATGTTAGCCAGCCGCTTGCCCACCATTTTGCCACCCATGACCCAGGAAGAGGCCCTGGAAACGAGCAAAATTCACTCCGTGTGCGGCATGCTGCCGCGAGTGGGTGGGCTGCTGACCCGGCGCCCCTTCCGCAGCCCTCACCATACCATTTCTGATGTGGGACTCATGGGTGGCGGTACGCATATCACACCGGGCGAAATATCACTGGCGCACCATGGAGTATTGTTTCTAGACGAGCTTCCGGAGTTTGCCAGACGCACCCTGGAAACCCTGCGGCAGCCGCTGGAGAGCGGATACGTGACCATTTCGCGTGCCAGCGGCAGCATGGATTTTCCCTGTGCGTTCATGTTCATTGCTGCGATGAACCCATGCCCTTGCGGTTATCTGGGGGATTCCAAGCACCGCTGCCGCTGCTCTCCCGCTGATGTTACCCGCTACCGGAAGAAAATCTCTGGCCCCTTGCTTGACCGTTTTGATATCATCATTGAGGTGCCCCCGGTGGCTCCCGCAAGCCTGCTGTCCAAGCCTGATGGAGAGAGTAGCGCCTCCATCCGCGCACGGGTTGTTGCCGCTCGTGAACGCCAGCTGAAGCGCTATGCGGAAACCGGGGCTGTCTGCAATGCCCGCCTCAGCAGCAAGAAATTGCGCCAGTGTTGCCCGCTGACAGCTGCCCAGCAGCAATTACTGCTGGCGGCGGTGGAGCAGCTGGGGCTTTCTGCGCGCGCCTTTGACCGCATTTTGCGTGTTGCGCGTACCATTGCTGACTTGGCCGGATGCGATACCCCCACGGATGCCCACATATATGAGGCCATCCAGTTCCGCCAGTTTGAAAGCCAGTTGAGAGGCTGAGCTTACTTGCCAATCTTCTTGCGGAAGTAGGCAATGGTACGATCCAGCCCTTCTGCCAGGGGAATGGTGGGGCGCCAGTCCAGCTGCTCACCTGCCAGGGTAATATCCGGGCGGCGCTGGCTGGGATCATCTGAGGGCAGGGGGCGTTGCACCAGCTTGCTCGGACTGTCTATTTTCTGCAGCACTATGTCGGCCAGCTGGCGAATGGTAAATTCCCCTGGGTTGCCCAGGTTCACCGGGCCTACAAAACCCTTGGTGTTTTCCATCATACGCACCATACCCTCAATGAGGTCATCAATGAATTGGAAGGAGCGCGTCTGCTGGCCTTCACCATAGATGGTAATATCCTCACCCCGCAATGCCTGGCAGATGAAGTTGGAAACCACGCGCCCATCATTCGGATCCATAAGGGGACCATAGGTGTTGAAAATGCGGATGACTCGGATATCCACCCCTTCGTGGCGGTGGTAATCAAAGAACAGGCTTTCGGCACATCGCTTGCCCTCATCGTAACAGGCACGGATACCGATGGGGTTCACATTGCCGCGGTAACTTTCCACCTGGGGGTGAACCAGCGGTTCTCCATATACCTCGGAAGTGGAGCTGAGCATGATGCGAGCACCCTTCTTCTTCGCGAGGTCAAGCATGTTGATGGCACCCAGAACGCAGGTCTTGGTGGTGAAGATGGAACGCTCATGCTGGTAGGCTGGGGGAGAGGCTGGGCATGCCAGACTGTAGATGCGGTCAAGTTTCTCCGGGCAGTCGTAGGGGTAGATGACATCATGCTCCACGAAACTGAAGCGGGGATTCTCCATGAGATCCCTCACGTTGTCAAGAGAGCCGGTATAGTTGTTATCCAGGCAAATGACACGGTGTCCATCTGCAATGAGGCGGTGGCAGAGGTTGGCACCCACAAAACCGGTGCCTCCAGTAACGAGGATGTTCAGCATGGCTGTAGTTTACATGATACCTGGAGCTCAGGCAAGACAAATGTTGGGCTTGCTTCCACTCCGTGCCAGTGCTAGAATGAACCCATGAGTGATACGAATCTGACCCCGGAGCTGGTGCGCGCTGCGCTCACAACGGTGAAATACCCTGGTTTCAGCCGTGATATTGTGGCCTTTGGTCTGGTCAGGAATATCAAGGTGACCCCGGAGGGACATGTGGTGGTGGATTTGCGGGTGGAAAGTAAGAATTCAGACGTGCCGCGCTATATCTACGAACGCGTGGAGAGCGTGCTCCGGGAGTTGCCCGGTGTCATTTCCCATGATGTGAACATGGAGCACAGCGCCCCCGCTCAGAAAAAGGCAGAGAGAGAGCAGGGGGATGATCCGGATGACTGGAAATCCAGCGTCCCCGGAGTCAGGCATGTGATTGCCGTTGCTTCTGGTAAGGGAGGCGTAGGTAAGAGCACCGTTTCGGCTAACTTGGCAGTTGCTTTGTCCAGATTGGGGTATAAGGTTGGTCTGCTTGATTTGGATTTGTATGGGCCGTCCATGGCCCTCATGTTTGGTACCACGGAGCGCCCCGGATGCAGTGATAAGGAACAGTTCCTTCCGGTGGAGGCGCATGGGGTGAAACTCCTTTCCATGGCACTGCTGGTGGATGGTGATACCCCATTGGCGGTGCGTGGTCCCCTGGCCACCCGCTACGTGCAGCAATTCCTGCGCGATGTGGAGTGGGGCGGTCTTGATTTTCTGATTCTGGACATGCCTCCGGGTACGGGGGATATCCAGCTCACCATTGTGCAGACGGTGACGCTGGCCGGGGCGGTGATTGTCACGACTCCGCAGGAAGTGGCTCTCATTGATGCCCGCAAGGCGGTGGGTCTGTTCCAGCGTGTGAATACTCCCATTCTGGGCTTAATCGAGAATATGAGCTACTTCCACTGTCCAAGTGATAATCAGATTTACCACATTTTTGGTGAAGGCGGTGGAGAGCGAGAGGCTGCCCGGATGGGAGTTCCCTTGCTGGGTCAACTGCCGCTTGATACTCAGACCCGCGCCTGCGGTGATGAAGGAAGTCCGGTTGCCTTGGAAAATCCGGAAATCAATCCGGTGGCAGCGGCTTTCCTGAGCGTTGCCCGCAATCTGGCCGGCTCCCTTGGAATATAAAGAACTCACCAGCCGTGCGGTGCATAGATGATGGTGCCCAGGACGGCGGGCAGTGCCATGCTCAGCCAGCTGAGGGCAAGAGCTTGATTCTGACTGAGCTGGCTGGAGATGCGCGTAAAGCCCTGAAGACACCCGGCTCCAATGGCGAGGGTGATGCAGAGCGTTCGTTCAAACATGGGGGCGGTGACGCTTGAAAGCAGGCAGACAACCAGTAGCATAATCAGTCCAACGGTATTGACCACCGCTTCAGCGGCGTCCTGACTGTTGTTTCTGAGGCGCTCCCGCTCTCTCGCCATCAGGTAAAACAGGATGCCCATATACCACACCGGTCCCGTGGTGAAGATATCCAGTGGACTCAAGCTGAAACTGAAGTAGAACGCTGGCAGGGTACATACCATGGCAAACGCCAGTGCATGTAGCAGCAGACGTAGCTGCTTGAGGTGGGCACTTCTGCACAGCAGCCCAGTATAGTAGAAACACACCGGGAAGGGTAGATAGCCCAGTATGCTGCGGCCCACCTGGAAGAGCAAAATCCATAGTGCAGCCATTCCTACGCTCAATAGCAGCACCAGAAGCAGAGCCATGTTCCTCCGGTAAAAGCCAGCTTGCCAGGCAGTGGGGGAAGCCCAGGCATTTCTGAGCCGGACTACGATGACCGCGCACCAGACCCCCGCTGCTACCAGTAGCATGGGAGCCGCTGTTATCATGGTGATTTGCATGAGCGCTGCACAGGCCACTGCCCAGCAGAGGGCGGTTATGGGAGTGTCCAGCCCCCAGAGTTGCATCAGTAGGCAGCGCTCAGCCTGCTTGGGTTCCAGGTGTGCCATATTTGCTGAATTATGATACAGGGGATTTCCCCGGGAACAAGGCGCGCGTGCGTCATTGCCTTGGAAAAAAAGGAGGAAAAACGGTTCGATGAGGCCTTACCGTTTGACACCTGAGCTTCTGTATGCTATCTTCTTCGTGTATTTACACTATCACGCTATGAGCCAATTTTTCAAGCCCCTTGTTGCTGCACTAGTTGTTGGTCTGATGACCTCTGCCTCATTATCTGCCAAGGATGATGCCTCCATGGCTGGACTGGATCGGGCTTTTACTGCTGAAATCAAGGCTCTGGGTGAGGCTGAAACAATGCTCAAGACTATTTCTGATGCGAAGAGTGCCAAGAATGTGAAAACCAAGCTCATGCACAAATTTTCCCTGTTGCGACCTCTGCTGCATGGCAATGATGCCCAGCTTGAAGCCTTGGCCGCGGCTCAGAACAAGGTCAGTGCCATTATGTGGGAGATGATGAAGCAGCCCTACTTTGAATCGGAGGGTATGCAGGAGCTCTGGACGGTGATGACTCACCATTTTGCCCGTCGCTCTGCCAACCGTAAGTGATGAGACCTGTTCTCCTAATCCTGGCGTTATTTTTGCCGTGTGTGCAGGCTGCTTTGCTGGATGCTGATGCTCCGGTTACGCTGGATCCGGCCGCCATGGCAGATGCCTGGCAGCAGGTGAAGAATGGGGCTCCGGCATCAGCCTCTTCCGGTGGATTGGGTGCCTGGCAATCTGCCATGCTGGAGCAGGATGAGGAAGTGGCTCGTGTGGTGTTAATTTCCTGGTTGCAGCAGCAAAATCCCCTGCTGCCCCTGGAAGGAAACGCACCGACTTATGCCGCAGCGGTGCGTTTGCACCGCCTGGCTTTGCAAGGGCATGCCGGGGCATGCTCAGCCCTGGCTGCTGGCTATCGCTCCGGGAAATTGGGTGCACTGGCTCTGCCGGTGAGCGAACAAAAAGCGCGCTGGTTTGAACAGCGCGCCCTTCATCAGGATAGGTTGCCGAAGTAGATTATCCCTCCACTACGGCACCAATAATTCGTTTTTCCACTCCGTCACCCCGCGGGTAATCTCTGCTGCGATATTTGCTTTCTGGATGGCAAAACCGGGAGTGAACCAGGGGAATCCCCCAACGAGGTCATGGAAAACACTGACCTCTCCGTGGCAGGTGCCGTGACCGGAGCCGATGCCGATGGTTGGAATCGGGCTTGCTGCCGTAAGGGCTGCCGCTACACTGTGGCGTGTGCACTCAATTACGACGGAAAATGCCCCCGCCCGGACAACTGCTTCCAAATCAGCCATGAGGGCGGCGGCTTCCGAATCCGTCTTACCTTTCATGCGGTATCCGCCTTCTTCCTTTACCTTTTGCGGGAGCAGGCCAATGTGCGCTTGCACGGGAATTCCGGCTTGTACAATGGCACGAATTTCTGCTTCTTTGCTGGCTCCCCCCTCAAGTTTTACGGCATCCACGCCGGTGTTCATGAGTTTGCGGGCATTTTCTACGGCCTGTTCCGGCGTGTCGTAGGTATGAATCGGCATGTCCAGAATCACCAGGGCATTTGATGCACCGCGAGCCACGCATTCACCATGGTGCATCATGTGCGCCAGGGTCACATGGGTTGTATCAGGGTAACCCAGCAGGGTCATCCCCACGGAGTCTCCCACCAGGAGCATATCAATGCCGGCTTCATCCAGCAGCCGGGCGGTCGGGTAATCGTAGGCGGTGAGTTCTGAAATGGCAATTTTGCCCATTTTTGCCTGAATAGCGGCAATTTTTTCAGTCGGGGTCATGTCTGAATAGTTAATTTAAAGAGGATAGACGGAAACAGCGGGGCCTTCCGGCAGCTGGGCCAGAAGCTGGGCTGCGGTCAGTTTTTGCCCTGGCAGGATGAACGCCGGGTCGATATCACAAAGCGGACGCAGAACAAATTCCCGCTCATGTGCCCTGGGGTGGGGCAGGGTGAGCTGCTGGTTGCAGCATCTTTCCTCACCGCAGGCAATAAGGTCAATATCGCACGGCCTGGGTTCCCCATAAACACCCGTGCGGGTGCGGCCCAGCTCTTGTTCAATCCGCAGGCAATGTTGCAGAATCGTTTCAGCCGGCATATCGGTTTCCACTTCCACACAGGCGTTGAGGTAGCAGGGGGAGCCCTCAGGGCAGCCTACGGGTGCCGTTTCATACACCTGGGAAAGCCGCAGGGCGCCAAAGAGCTCTGCCAGATAATCACAGGCTGATTCGAGCAAGTCCAGTCTGTTTCCCAAGTTAGAACCCAGGGAAAAGATACAGCGGCGCATGGTTGCTGGTGCAGCCATGGGGATTAATCAGTGAAGCCGAGAACGTCCTGCATGCTGTAAAGCCCTGCAGGTTTGTCTGCCAGCCACAGTGCAGCGCGGACGGCTCCTCCGGCAAAGGTCATGCGGCTGGAGGCCTTGTGCGTGAGCTCTACCCGCTCGCCATCTGTGGCAAACATGACGGTGTGGTCACCCACAACATCGCCACCTCTCATGGAGTGCATGCCAATCTGGCGCTGGGGGCGGGCTCCCACCAGCCCTTCGCGTCCATGCATCACGTCTTTATCGTAGCTCATGCCTGTTTCTTCACACACCACCTCGGCCAGCGTGCGGGCGGTGCCGCTGGGTGCATCTAGCTTGTGGTGGTGGTGCATCTCGATGATTTCAATATCGTAATCCTGGAGAATCTGGGTGGCCTTGCGGGTCAGCCAGAACAGGGTGTTGACACCCACGGAATAGTTGGAGGCAAAGACAATGGGAATCTGCTTGGCTGCTTCGGAGATAGCGGCGCGTTCCTCATCGGTATGCCCGGTGGTGCCAATGACCAGCGGTTTGTTCTGGGCAACTGCTGTTGCCAGCAACTCTGGGGTGAATCCATGGAACGAGAAGTCAATGGCGCAGTCTGCTGCACTCATGGCTGCGGCAATATCCTGCCCCACATCGTGGGTAGCCCCAAGCTCTGTTCCTTCATTCAGTTCTACGGCCTGCTTCACCGTCTGACCCATGCGACCGGAAATGCCCGTAACGAGAATTTTCATCATGTGCTTACATCAGGTTGAAGCTCTTAAGCAGGTCTGCCAGCTTGGCGTGCTTCTCAGCAGCCAGCGGTACCAGCGGCAGACGGATATCCCAGCCAATGTCACCACGCAGGGCCAGTGCTGCCTTCACGGGAACCGGATTCACATCCAGAGACATGAGCCCCTTCATGAGCGGGTAGTACTTCTTCTGCAATTCCAGGGCTTTCCTGCCATCGCCACTCATAGCGGCATCCACCAGAGCCTTCATTTCGGCTGGCGCCACGTTGGAGGTCACCGAAACCAGCCCCACGGCACCACAGGAGATGAAGGGAACAGTGAGCCCGTCATCACCGCTCAGTACGGCAAAGTCAGCGGGCAGGGCCTGTACCAACTGGTTTACGCGTTCCACGCTGCCGCCTGCCTCCTTGATAGCCACAATGGTGGGGCAATCAGCTGCAAGGCGTGCCACGGTGTCAACGGCGATTTCGATACCGCTGCGGCCGGGAATGCTGTAAAGAATGATGGGGAGTTCAGTGGCTTCTGCAATGGCCTTGAAATGCTGGTAGACGCCTTCCTGGTTGGGCTTGTTGTAGTACGGGCAGACCTGCAGGGTGCCATCTGCGCCCATGGCCGCCGCCGCCTTCGTCATTTCAATGGCTTCCGCAGTGCAATTGGCTCCGGTGCCGGCAATCACCTGGCAGCGCCCGGCTACGGTCTCAATGCATACGCGGATGATTTCGAGGTGCTCTTCGGTGCTCACGGTGGGGGATTCTCCAGTGGTACCCATGGGTACAATGCCATCCACTCCACCGGCAATCTGGGCTTCAATCAAAGCCTTGAATGCCTCATAATCCACCTGTCCGTCTTTGAAAGGGGTAACAATCGCAGTATAAAGTCCCTGGTATTTCATAATTCGGGAGTATTCTTGTCGCGGGTATTGTACCACTTATCGCCTGAAAGTCACGCTTTTTTTGGATTCCGCGCGAGCGCACGCTGAAAAAGCCTCAGCGGGGAATCCGCTACGGGGTGCTTTACTGGTGACTTGAGTGGGTAAAGGCTGGTTTCGCGGAGGCGTTTGTGGCCACTTTTGCTGGGGAGGTACCTGTCATTCCTGCGAATCGTCTTTTTTGAGCCGGATGAGCAAATTGGAGATGATGGCGGCGCAGCTGCCGGTGGTGATGCCGGAGGAGAAGATTTCGCGGATGGTCTGCGGCATCTGGCAGAGGATGTCGGGCACCATTTCCACGCCGATGCCAAGGGCCAGGCTGATGGCAATCACGAGCGAAGCCTTGCGGTCTATCTCCTGAGAGACCAGGATGCGGATGCCGGCTGCGGCTACGGTGCCGAACATCAGCAGGGTAGCGCCGCCCAGCACGGGTTCCGGCATGAGGGAGAAGATAAGCCCCACATAGGGGAAAAGCCCCAGCAGCACCAGCATGGCTGCAATATAGTATCCCACGCGGCGGCTTGCAATGCCGGTGAGCAGGATGAGCCCGTTGTTCTGGGCGAAGATGGAGTTTGGAAAGGAATTCAGCATGCTTGCCAGCATGGAGTTGAAACCATCTGCCAGGATACCGCCTTGGGCGCGTTTCATGAAATCGGTTCCTTGAACCTTCAATCCGGTAATCTGTGAGTTTGCTGTAATGTCGCCATAGGCCTCAATGGAGGTGATGACGTAGATGAGCCCCAGGGCGATGAAGGCTGACCAGCTGAAGTCGAGACCGTAGCGGAAGGGGGTGGGGAAATGGAAGGCGCCATAGCCGGAGATGCTGTTGAAATCGACGAGCCCCAGGAACCAGGAAACGATATAGCCCACGATGAGTCCGATGACGATGGAGCTCATGCGCAGATATTTGTTGCCGCTTTGGTTACTGATGACGATGCAGATGAGCACGAGCCCGGAGAGCAGGAGGCTTTGCAGGTTGCCGAAGGTACCGTTGCTCATGGCGGAGTAGCCGCCGCCGCAGGCGATGATACCCACTTTTATCAGGCTCAGGCCGATGAGCGTCACCACGATGCCGGATACCAGCGGAGTGATTATCTTCTGCAGGTAGCGCAGGGCGACGCTCACCAGCATTTCCAGTGATGCGGCCGCCATGCAGGAGCCGAAGATGAGCGGAAGTCCGCCCAGCTGACCGGCGGCTATGATGGGGGCGATGAAGGAATAACTGGTGCCTTGCACGCAGAGCAGCCCGGCTCCCAGTCTGCCGAAGCGGCGGCACTGGATGAAGGAGGATACACCGGATGCCACCAGCGACATGGATACCAGGTAGCCGGTGGTGGCGGTGTCCAGTTTGAGCGCGGCTGCTATGATGAGCGGCGGCGTGACCACCGCTACGAACATGGCGAGCAGATGCTGCAACGCGGCGAAAACCGCATCCCAGAATGGTGGGGTGTCCTCCAATCCGTAGATGAGATCCGGCTGGCCGGTGGCAGGTGCGTTGCTCATGTTCAGTCGCGCAGTTGAATGGTGCAGTTATCCAGACTGTCGACAATGGCCAGCGATTCGACGTGGATACCCATGCGGCGCAATTCATTGCCGCCGTTCTGGAATGATTTTTCGATGAGGAAGCCCATGCCTTCCAGCGTGGCGCCGGCCTGCTTCACAAGGTCGAGAATGCCGAGGGCTGCGTTGCCATTGGCCAGGAAGTCATCGATGAAGAGTACGCGGTCATCCGGTCTCAGGTACTCGCTGCTCACGCACACGGTGTAGTCCTTGTCCTTGGTGAAGGAATGAATAGTGGTGCAGAGCATGTTTTCCATGGTGCTTGGCTTCTTTTTTTTGGCAAAGACCACGGGAAGCTCCAGCAGGTTGCCTACCATGATGGCGGGGGCGATGCCGCTGGCTTCCACGGTGATGATTTTGTTGATGCGGGCTGAGGCAAAACGGCGTACGAATTCCACTGCCATGGAGCGCATCAGGCTGGCATCCATCTGGTGGTTGATAAAGCTGTCCACCTTGAGAATACCTCCCGGGAAACATTTGCCATCTTTGATGATTCGGTCTTTGAGCGCTTTCATGAATGGATGCGATACGTTGCGGTGCGCGGCAGGATAACAGTTTTTTTTATTTCTGGCAAGCACAATCAGCCCCCCGCAGTAAATCTTGCGGGGGGCTGAATTTGCACAATGGTGATGTGTTCTCCTTTGTCAGGCCATGCGGGCCTGGGCATCTGCTTCCACGGCAGCCCAGAGGGCGTTGATGCTGGCTTCTACTGTTTCCTTGGCGGTAGCCAGGTCTGCGCTGGGTGCGCTGTGGGCAAAGAGGTAGTACTTAATCTTGGGCTCAGTGCCGCTGGGGCGCACGGCGAAGCTGCGGCCATCCACAAGGTCAATGAAGAGCATTTTTTCAGCAGGGATGGGATCGCCTTCGGCATCTACCATGGTGCCAGCAGAGAAATCACGCAGACCAGCCACGGCGACACCGTCCATTTCGGTGGGAGGTGTGTCGATGTAGCTCTTGGTGAGGGCTGCAATCTTGGCAGCGCCGTCAGCACCCTCCATGACCAGACTCTTGCCAAGTTCCTTGTAGAAGCCCAGTTTGGTGTAAATGTTGTTCAGACACTCCAGCAGACCGATACCCTGGGAGGCCAGGTAGGCATTCATTTCTGCCAGGCAGAGGGCGGCGGCGTTGGCGTCCTTATCGCGCACGAAATCCTGAGCCAGGTAGCCATAGCTTTCTTCGCCACCAAAGATGAAGTACTTGCTGTGCTCCAGACGCAGGGTGCGGGTTTCGGCCTCGCTCATGGTGCGGTAGCCCTGGCGCAGCTCTGCGGGGATGGCTTGTTCATATTTGCCGAGTTTGGCGGCAATGTATTTGAATCCTGTGAGCACGTTCACCGTTTCAATGCCGAAAGAGGAAGCAATGGCATCCTGCAGCGGACTGGTCACGAAGGTTTTGACCATGACGGAGCGCTGGATGTTCTGCGGGGTAATGATGCCGAGCTCAATAGCGCTCATGCAGCGGTACCAGGCCAGGAGGCAACCGGTCTGGTTGCCGGTGAGCAGCTGCATCTTGCCCGTGGCGGTATCGCGCACGGCAATACCCATACGGTCGCTATCCGGGTCGGTGGCAATGACCAGGTCAGCCTGCTCGGCATCAGCCTGGGCAATGGCCATATCCAGTGCCGGGGCATTTTCGGGATTCGGGCTGGCAACTGTGGGGAAGCGGCCATCAAGGGTATCCTGTTCTGCCACAGTACTTACGTTGCAGCCAATCTGCTTCAGGATGGGTACAATGCAGCGCCCACCTGTGCCGTGCAGGTTGGTGTATACCACCTTGGCTGAGGCCTTGGCAAATACGTCTGGGCGCAGGATGATGCCCTTGAGCTTCTCGATATAGATGGCATCGAACTCCGGTCCCAGGATACGCAGTGTACCCTGCTGGTCAGCAGGCAGGGGCTCGTAGGTGTCGCTGGAGAGGGCGTTCACCTCGGCAATCACGGCTTTGTCATGCGGGGCAATCAGCTGGGCTCCATCGTTGAAGTAGGCCTTGAAGCCGTTATCATGGCTGGGGTTATGGGAGGCAGTGAGCACTACGCCTGTGTCGGCATTCAGCTCACGAATGGCAAAGGATACTTCCGGGGTGGAGCAGGGTCCATCGAACAGGGCGCAGTCGCAGCCCAGGTCAGTGGCGATTCTGGCGCAGTATTCTGCAAAGTCGCGGGAGAAGTGGCGCGTGTCATGCCCCACTACGATGAGCGGCTTGCGCCCTGCGCCCTCGGCTTCCACAAAGCGCCGGATATAGGTGATGAGCCCGCGCATGGCGCGCCCCACGTTGAAATAGTTCATGCTGGCAGTACCTACGCAGGGGAACTCCGGGCGCCCGTTCACGCCACCCTTGCCTTGTTCGGCTTCCGTAACCACCGTGCCGATGGTGCGGCCGCGCAGACCGCCTGTACCGAAGGCCAGGGTTTTGTAGAAACGGTTGTTGAGCTCAGCCCATTCGCCAGCCGCCACCAGCTGTTCAATCGCGGCAGGAACCACCGGATCCTGCGTGCCACCGGTCAGCAGTTCAATGTTTTCCAGGGAAGATCCCAGCAGCTTGCCATCGGCCACTGCCTGCTTCAGCGCATCAGAAATCGTCGCATTCATACTTGCGGCGCATTATACCGCGCGCAAGGTGGTTTGGCAAGCTTCGCATGCGACAGCTTGCTACAAACACTTAGCTGAAGAGCTCATGCATCACTTTATCAGCGTGGAAATGAGGTTGCCAGCTTTGAGCGATTTTTTCAGGATTCCGGTTGCCCTTTTCCCACTGCTGCAATTCTTGCAGCAGTGCTTCTGCGAGGGATTCCGGTGTATCCTCCTGGGATACAGTGCCGGATTCCTTGGTTGTGTACCAGAGCAGGCAGCGCAGGTGTTCCGGCCGATTGGGGGTTACTACGGAGCATCCGCAGCACAGGCCTTCGGCAGAGACAATATGACTGCTTTCAAAACTTGAGGTACATAAAACCACTTTTGCTCGATTGTATTCCTGATGCAACTGATGGTTATTCAGGTAACCTTTGAGGTGTATATGCTCTTTGTGAAAATTGGGCAGCTGGGTATACCAGTCCGATAATTCTTTGGTAAGAGCGCCATATATCAGGGTATCGGCGGTCCCTCCTTTTTCGTAATAGCATTCAAGGGTACGCATTAACAGTCGCGTTCGCTTCTGGCGTTCGTCATGCCAGCGCCCGATGCATAAGATGATGTCTTCCTTGTGGGTGTTATCGTATTTACATTCAGGGGAAACGGGACAGGGCATCGGATAGTGCTTATGTATGATGGAATCATTCATATACATCATTTTGGCCATGCTCTCTGCAGCAGAGCTTGAAACGGTAATGATATCTGCATACCCCAGATGCCTGGAGCGGGGTATATTATTGATGGCTGTCTTAGCAAAATGGATGATGGCTTTCCACCATGTGTATTCTTCAGGGAGGAGTTTATCAAAGCTGCCGGATGTGTCCATGTGGATTACAAGCCGGATACCCGCCTTCTTGATGGCCTTGGCAACACCTGTATATCTGGGCGCGCCCCATGAGTACAGCACAACACCATCAATATTTTGTTCTTTCCACCATTGAGCAGATTTCAGGTTGCTCATGCTGGTGCGTATCAAATCTTCCTTCTGGTCATCTTCATAGTATGGAAGAGGCATGACGCTTTTGCTTTCGATTCCCATAGAAAGCAGAGTCTTGCAAATGAGCCCCGAATCGCGGATGAAGAAACCATCGTTCGCGTGAAAGGCATATGGAGTACATGTGTAAATTCTCTTATATTTTGGATTCATGTGACGAAATGGTTCTATATCCAGGGAATGAATGTGGCGGAATACTGATACTACTGTATGTGAAATGCCTCGTCAAGTGTTTAAAGTTGGAGCGAGGTTTTGTAAATTGAAAAAAGTAGGGGATGAAGGCAGAATGGCGTCTATTGGGGGAAAGATTGATAGCCGGCATTCACGCAGATGCCAGGCCTTTCTGCATGGCTGCTACGTCCGGCATTTGTCCGAACCAGTGTTCAAAGGCAATGGCACCCTGCCAGAGCAGCATGCCTTCTCCTGTGGCGGCCAGGCAGCCCTGGCTGGTGGCGGCGCGGCGAAGAGCGGTGTCGTGGGTGACGATATCGTAAACGAACTGGCCGTGGTGCAGCAAGCTAGGGGAAACGGGCATGGGGTCACCTTCGTGCAGTCCCAGACTCGTGGCATTCACGATGAGGTCAGCCCGGGCAATGGCTTCAGGCAGGGCTGGTGAATCAAAGTGAAGAGCCGTGACGGGGGCATTGGTGTGGGGTGCAATCCTGTCCACGAGCTCGTCCAGCTCCGGGCGGGGGCGGTTTACCAGGGTGAGTGCGGGGCAGCCTTCCAGCGCACACTGGCAGGCCAGGGCTGAGCCAGCGCCACCGCAGGCTCCCAGGATAAGTACGCGGAGCCCTCGCAAGGGGCGTCCGAAACATTCCTCAATGGCACGGGAGAAGCCGGGGCCATCGGTATTGAATCCATGCCAGCCGTCCTCCTGGCGTACCAGGGTGTTCACCGCACCACTCAGCTGCGCCAGCGGGTCGAGCGACACGGCAGCATCATGCGCTTTCTTCTTGAAAGGAACAGTCACGTTCACCCCGATGAATGAACGGGCTGCCAGTTTACCCAGCAGAGATTCAAAAGCACCCTCGTCCTTTTCCGCCAGGAGGCGCACATAGCAGGAATTGATTTCGGCAGCATTCAAGGCAGCTTGCTGCATCTGGGGGGATTTGGAGTGGGCAATCGGGTTGCCTATGACCCCCAGGCGGGCATCCGCCGGGAGTTGGTCGAGTTGCTGGATTTCGTAAAGCGGGAGCATGATGGGAAAAAGATTAACGCAAAATGGGTGCAATACTCATTTTGCGTTAATCCGGAAGTTGGTTGCAGGTGCTGCTTACTTCTTCACCGGCTCAGCGGAACCATCCTTGGCCACGCTGGTCACGATGCTGGTCTTGGCAATCTTGATGATAGTGTTCGGGGCGATTTCCAGCTTCACAGTGTCCTGCTGCACTTCGCGTACAATACCGTAGATACCACCGGCAGAAACAACCTTGTCTCCCGCCTTGAGGCTATCCTGGCGCTCCTTGAGTTCCTTCTGCTGCTTGCGCTGCGGGCGGATGAGCAGGAAGTAGAAGATGATGGCAATGAGACCGAAGGTGATGAGCATGCTCATGGGGTCACCTTCCTGACCGGCTGCGGCTTGGGCAATGTAGAGTGCGTTCATTGTATGTCGTTTGCTTGGTAACGCGAGATAAAGCTGCGTTTGAAGGCAGCGAATTCACCGGCTGCAATGGCGCTTCTCGCTTGCGCCATGAGCCGCAGGTAAAAGTGAAGGTTTTGGAAAGAAAGCACGCGGAGCGCCAGCATTTCTCCCGCTCGGAAGAAGTGGCGCAGCGCGGCGCGGGAGAAGCGGGTCACATGCGGATGCCCTTCCGGATCCAGCGGCTTGGGGTCATCCTTCCAGCGCTGGTTCTTGATGTGGATGGGGCCGTCCGGGGTCATGGCAATGCCATGACGAGCCAGACGGGTGGGCATCACGCAGTCGAACATGTCTACTCCCCGTTCAATCATTTCGAGAATCTGGGTAGGCGTACCCAGCCCCATGGCATAGCGGGCCTTGTTCTGGGGCAGGTAGGGGGTGCTGTTTTCAATGGCGCGCAGCATTTCTTCCTCTGGTTCACCAACGGAAACGCCGCCAATGGCATAGCCATCAAAATCCATGGCAGCGAGTTCCTCCGCGCAGGTGCGGCGCAAGTCGGCATAGACGGACCCCTGCACAATGCCAAAGTGGTTTTGCAGACCAGAGCCACTCATGGGTTGGTGTTCATCCACCCAGGCCTTGCAGCGTTTCGCCCAGCGGAGGGTGAGCCCCAGTGATTTTTCTGCATATTTCCGGTCGCAGGGGTAGGGGGGGCATTCGTCAAATAACATGGCGATATCGCTACCCAGGTTGGCCTGGATTTCCATGCTGCGCTCTGGGCTCAGCATCATGTACGAACCATCAATGTGATTGCAGAAGCGCACCCCTTCCTCCGTGATTTTGCGTAAGCGCGCCAGACTCCAGACCTGGAACCCGCCGGAATCCGTGAGCATGGGCTTATTCCAGCCGGTGAATGAATGCAGCCCCCCCAGGTTGCGGATGGCTTCATCTCCCGGCCGCAGGCACAGGTGGTAAGTGTTACCCAGGATAATCTGGGCTCCAAGGGCTTCCAAATCTTCCGGGTGCAGGGTTTTCACTGTTCCCTGCGTGCCAACAGGCATGAAGATGGGGGTGGGTACATCCCCGTGCGGAAGGTGCAGGGTTCCCAGGCGGGCGCCACTTGGGTCAACGCTGTGTAAGTCAAATGCCATCGGTCTTCACATAGCGGGCGGCAAAGATTGGCTTGCCCATTGCCTCCCATTGTTTCTGGAAATCAGTTTTCGGGTAGAATGGAGCATTCCATTCTTCCCGGCGGAAAAGAGGGCTGGCATCCATGCGTTCGCAGACCCACTGGAAGTATTCCTCATGGTCGGTTTTGAACAGCACTTCGCCACCGGGTGCCAGCGCCCGGTGCAGCACCGGAATGAATGAATCCTGGACAAGCCGGTTCTTGTGGTGCTTTTCCTTTGGCCATGGATCGGGGAAGAGGTAGTGCAAGCGGCTGATGCTGCCCGGAGCGACCATCCATTCCAGGAAATAGCGGCTCTCGACGCGCAATCCCCGCACGTTGGCCAGCCCACGGCGTGCGCTTTCATTGCAGACTTTGCGGATTCGCCCCAGCAGACGCTCCACTCCCAGGAACCGAGTCTCCGGATAATGCTCTGCCATGGCCAGCAGAAATCCTCCATCTCCACATCCCAGGTCTACTTCGCACGTTTCTCCTGCACCAAAAATCTGTGCCACGTCATAGCGTGCAAAATAATCCTCTGGAACAAATGCGGTACTCATCTGCA
Source organism: Akkermansia sp. (assembly GCA_045538105.1). Classification (GTDB taxonomy): domain Bacteria; phylum Verrucomicrobiota; class Verrucomicrobiia; order Verrucomicrobiales; family Akkermansiaceae; genus Akkermansia. The sequence continues at coordinate 21,314 of JAZSQS010000011.1, read as the reverse complement.
CCCCATTGTACATAAGAGTCGCTCCCAAGTCAAATCATTAGCCGCATGCGTACACACGTATGGAAGTGCGAATGACGAAGTCCGAAGTGGAAGTCGGGTTGCGTCTTGCACCGCTCCGGTGTCCCGGGGCTGCTGCGCGCAGCGCAGGAATGCAAGTGGTTAGGAAGGCAGAAGGCGCACGACGCGGTCGGCTCGGGGCAGGGTGATGGTCACGGTAGTGCCTGTTCCTTCCTTGGAGGCAAAGCCCAGGGTTCCGCCGTGGTCTTTGATGATGCGGCGCACAATGAGCAGCCCCAGTCCATTACCCTTGCGCTTGGTGGTTCGGAAGGGCTCATACATGCTGCCCATTACCTCGTGGGAAATACCGGTGCCGGTATCGGAAATGACGATGCGGAGGTCGTTGTCATTATAGGCCGTCTGGATGTAGATGCCACCGTCCTCTCCGGGTATGGATTGGTATGCGTTGCGGATGAGGTTATAGAGGGCTTGAAAAAGTTGGGAGGAGTCTGCGCTGAGCTCCGGCAGGCTTTCACTCAATTCCAGGTGGATGCTGATGCCGCGTGGGGCGATTTCCGGGTCCAGCGTTTCAATGACTTGCTCGATGAGCGTGTTGAGATTAAGGCTCTCCCGCACCAGGCGGGTAGGCCGCATGCTTTGCAGGAACTGGTGCAGCAGCGTATCGAGCCGCTGGGTTTCTCCCAGGGCTGTATCGAGCAGGGGCGTGAGCCTTGCCTGTTCGCCATCAGGTAACTTGCTGAGCTTTCTCCGGAGTAACTGGAGATTGAGACTGAGTGAGTTCAGGGGGTTGCCTATTTCATGCGCCACGGCACTGGCCATGAAGCTGAGCAGGTTCATTTGCTCCGCCTCGGCGTCTTCCTGCCCCTGGGTGTGTTGTTCGGTATCATCGCGCACCAGGAGCAGGTACTCGCTCCCCCCGGCAATGGGGCTCATGTGGAAGTGGTAGTGCCGGGGTTCCGGGTAGTTGACCTGCAAATCACGGGTAATGGCAATGCCGCTGTTGCGGAGGTCTTCCCACTGGCAGGTGCCACCTGTAAGGGTTTCAAAGGGGACGCGCAGCAACTCACGCAGAGGACGGGCATAGATGGATGCTGCTGCCTTATTGGCAAAGCGCGCCTGACCGGCGGGGTCAAACAGGATGATGCCATCGCGCAGGGCATCAAATACATCCTGGAGGAGTCCTTTTTCTGAAACCAGGCGCATGAAGACACTGCGGAGTTCCTCCGGGCTGAGGTGGTCAAGCCGGGTGATGAGTTTATCGAGGGTATCCTGCTTCATAGGCTGATTTCAACTCTGTTGGAATAGATGGGAATTTCGGCGCTATACACGTGGTGTTCGTCAAAGCTGCCTGGGCAGGGGGCTCCATCGGCCCTCACTTCAGGCTTGGCGCCGTGCGGCAGCGCGTGTAGCGCCAGGGTGGCCGTATCTTCCCGCGGGTCTAGGTTGCCGGAGCCCTCGCGCACAATGGTGATACTGCGGCGGGTGGCTGAGTACCGGAAGCGGTGGAGCCGGTACATCCCGATGCGGTGAGCCTGGCCTTCGCCTGAATCTTCGTAATGGTAGGAAACGGCTTCGCTTTCCGGTGCCCACCACAGGTCATAGGTGACATGCGGCACCGCTATCTGGCCGGTGTGTTGCTGCACCGGCCAGCGGGGAATGAGATGACCACCGCGCACAAAGACGGGAATGCGGCTCAGCGGCGTGGAGACCCAGACTTCCTCTCCTGCTGCCGGAGCCGGTGCATCGCTCCACAGGGAATACCAGTAGCCACGGGGCATGTAGAGGAAGCGCCCGCTTTCCCCCGGATGGTGCACGGGTACAATGTAGAGCGAATCGCCCATGAAGAATTCGCTGCTGCGCCAGTACATATCCGGGTCATCCGGATACATGATGGCCAGGGAGCGGATGATGGGCAAGCCTTCTGCATGATAGCGGTGGAACTGGGTGTAGATATAGGGCAGCAGGCGGTAGCGCTCCATGATGGCCAGGCGAACATGCTTCTCCACCAGGGGACCGAAGCACCAGGGTTCCTGACCGCCGTATTCGCCATTACTGTGATTGCGGAAAAAGGTATGGAAGGCCGCCATCTGCATCCACCGGCAGAAGAGTTCGGGTGTGGGGTGACCCAGGAATCCCCCGGTGTCTGCCCCGCAGAAGGAGACCCCGCTGGTGCTTAACCGCTGCACCATGAGGTTGGCCATCTTGAGGTTTTCCCAATCGGAGTTGTTGTCTCCCGTCCAGGTGGCCGCATAGCGCTGCAATCCTGCAAATCCCGCGCGCGAAAGCACAAAGGGCCTCCGGTCCGGAGCGTGGGTGAGCATCCCCTTGCGCGTGGCCCGCGCCATGCACTGTCCGTATACGTTGTGCGCCTTGAGGTGCGAGCAGGAAAAACCGTCAAACGCATGCCGCGTGTCATCCGGAAACGTCCGGTCGGGGAAAATGGCGGGTTCATTCATATCCACCCATATGCCGCGCACCCCAATTTCGCTCACCTGTTTCTTGAGCAAGCCCGCCCACCAGTTCCGCGTATCCGGGGAGGTGAAATCAGGGAAGGTGCAGAGCCCCGGCCATACATCGCCCTCCAGCAGGGCGCCATCGTGCCGCCGGCAGAATACATTGCGTTCAAAACCACTGCGCCATACGTAGTTATCCGGGTTTATCTTGATGCCGGGGTCTGCAATGGTCACAATCTTGAAGCCGTCTCCCTCCAGGCTCCGGACCATACCGGCTGGGTCGGGAAAGTGTTCCTTGCTCCAGGTGAGCGACTGGTAGTCCTCCATGTGGTGAATGTCCAGATGAATCGCATCGCAAGGTATCTTGCGCCTGCGGAACTGCCGGGCCAGTTCCCTGACATTGCTCTCCGGGTAGTAGCTCCACTTGCTCTGGTGGTAGCCCAAGGCCCAGAGCGGTGGCATGGGGGGCAGCCCTGTGAGCCTCGTGTACGTGGCGATGGTATCCAGAGCATCCCGGCCGGCTATGAAGTAGTAATCCATTTGCCCGCCGTCTGCACCAAATAGCAAGCGGTCTTCGCGCTCGTGTCCGAAATCAAAATACGAGCGCATGGTGTTATCAAAGTAGATGCCGTACTGGGTTCCCTGGTTCAGACAGAGGAAGAACGGTATGCTCTTGTAGAGCGGGTCGCTTTCCGGGGTGAACTTGTAGTGGTCTGCCCCCCACATTTCAAGGCGCCGTCCGCGCAGGTTCAGGGCGCAGGGCTTATCCCCAAGCCCGAAGAAATGCGCTTGCTCCGGCATGTGCTTGAGCACCCAGACCAAATCATCCCCCGTTTTATCGGAGCGGCGGTGGCCCATTCCCTCTGCATCGGCGCAGAGCAGGGTGCCGCTCTGCCTGTCGTAGAATTCAAGCCCCCCATCAATGCGGCGCACCCGCACCTCTAGCTGCTCACTCAGCAACGCCACATACCCCGCCGTATCTTCCTCCTGCAGTACTGGGGGGTGGGCGGTGTATTCTGCCGCAATGCCATAGCTGGGTACGTTCTCAAATACAGCCTGGGTCACATAGCGGCAGCGCACCACCCCCGGCTCCAGAAAACTGAGGCGGAGCCGGGTATCGGGCAGCTCTATTTCGAGTGTGTCCGGGGTAAGCCACTCAAAGCTGCGTACGCTGGTGTTGAGGCGCGTGGGCATGGCTGCCGGTGCAGGGGGGGCGTCTACTAACCCGGAGGCCACTGGAGGCTGCGGCCTCCAATAATGTGAATATGGAGGTGCGGCACGGTTTGTCCGGCTGCTTCTCCCGTGTTGAGCACGGTGCGGAACCCTCCCTCTGCAATGCCCTCTGCGCGCGCTATATCGCCCACCTTGAGCATCAGGTGCGCCAGCAGTTCTGCATCCTCGGCCATGGCGGCCGCTATGCTCGGTATCGGCTTGCGGGGAACCAGCAGCACATGCACCGGCGCCGTCGGCGCTATGTCGCGGAAGGCCACGCAGTGCTCATCCTCATACACGATGGCGGCAGGTATCTCCTTATCCGCTATCTTTTGAAAAAGTGTTTTTTCCATGTACCACTACTTTTAACATATCCACCCCCCCTCTGGCAAGCCTATTGAGGTGAATAGTGAACAGGACGGGGCTTTGTCTACCGGGGTATGGGGCTTTTCTCCCGGAAGCCCGTTGCATTCAGGCGGGGGCAGGGCTCCTCATCATGCAGAAAAATAGTGCTGTGACATAAAAAATCCCCGGAGAGTTTATCTCCGGGGAAGTTTTAAATAGTGTCAACCAAGTAAAAATGAATCACTTTACTTGCGGCGGCGGCGGGCTGCCAGCCCAGCCAGCGCCAGCAGGCTCAGCGTTGCCGTAGCGGGCTCGGGAATGGGCAGAGTGGCCACTTCTGCTGCGCTCAGTGCCCGGTTCCATACGGCAATGTTGTCTACCGTCACGCTATTGGCAGCGCGCCCGTCACCAAACGCGGCTCCAAATTGTAAGCCTGTAAGGGCTGTGCTGGGAGTCACGCCGGCGGCATAGGTGAATGTTACCGTGTCGGAGTTAGCCACACCATCTACATAGGCGGTAAGCGTGTTGGCTTCCCCCGTTGCATCGAAAACAAGCGTAAGGGTTTTTCCCTTCAGATTATTTAGAGAACCCAGGTTGATGTTCGATGCGTCATCTGCTACATTGGAACCAGTAAATGCATTCGTATACACCATCAACTCACCACTACTATTCTTCTGAAGCTGAATGCTGTTGGGATCACCGTACGTAGTGCCATTCGTGTAGAGTGAGAGGGCATTTGTCCAGTTGTTGGCGTTTAAATCTACAAGCTTGAGGCTGAAGGTGAATGCGTTGGTGAAGTTGCCTCCGCTCAGGTTGGTCGTCCAAATGCGGGAGTTCTCGTATTCTCCACTTGCAACACCTACGCCATTTTCCTCATGGAATGCGTTATTCAGCGTGAACGTTGCAGTCTTGTCATAACCATCGCCAAAGGACTCGGCCCACTGCAAACCATCGGTGATTGCAGCAGAAGCCATTCCGGCCATGGCTATAAGTGCAATAATAGTCTTTTTCATAATGTGTTCTATTTTAGGTGTTAAGTTATACAGCGGCGTTGTGACTTCCTCGCGCGATGGAATGGTATCCCGCACCACTGCGCGTGAAGTATATCGCATTTTAGATGCGATGTACAGAGAAATAAGGAAAGAATTTCATTTTTTGGGTCTGTTTTTGATAAAAAACTATAATTTTGACTCTAAACTCTCATCATCTTCCATCCATTTCATGTTTCTAAACAATGAATTAACACCAAAGATTCAGTTCAGGAAGCATCAGGTTCGTGATGAGCTCAAACCTACCCACAGCCTAGCTTCGTGAAAGCAGATAAGGAATTCAAAGGTCGTTGAAATGAGAAGACGCTGATGGAGCAACTTTGCAAACAAGGGACTATAAATAAATAGATAGCGTATATCTTTGCAAGTTATCGCATCTAAAACTCGATTCAATCGCATCTAAAATGCGATATACTTTACGCGCAGTGGTGCGGGATACTATTCCATCGCGCGAGGAAGTCACGGCGCCGCTGTATAACTTAACTCCTAATATAGAACAAAAGATGATGAAGACAATTATTGCACTCCTTGCCCTCGGCAGTGTTGCATCTGCTGCATCCATCGGCTATTCCAGCATGGATAGTGCTTTGCAGGAAGGCGTCGTACTGGGCTTGGACTGGAACGGTGGCGCAAGCAAAAACAGTGTCAATGAGGGCACGGTTACCGATGGCGCCCTTGTTGTGGGGACGGAATATGGTGGCTCATGGCAAAACATCAATCCCGGTACGAGCTTTACCTTGACTTTTGATATCAGCAAGGTCAGCGCCGCTTCCTGGAATACGATTCTGAGCGTTGCATCTGAAGGATGGGCGTATGGTGGTGATGGCGGCCGTCTGCAGATGCAGGCTGATGGCAGTGGTAACCTTTATCTGTACAATACCGCCAATACCGACGCCTACGGCAATCCGGTTAAAGACAGCCAGTATTTCGGCGGCTTCATTCATGGTAGTGAGTCTGTACCCAGCTCGAACAATATCTCCTTGGGATTGACTCTTAGCGATACTCAGACCGCCGTTACCACCCTTACCTTTGTTGCCGATGCAACGGCAGGTACGTTCACCGCTTATAACAATGGTGATCAGGTCGGTCAGTGGACGGGTTGGAATCCGACCGAGAGCATGGTTGGTTTCCAGTTTGCTAAGCGCTTCGGTGATAATGGCCGCGGCAACGTAACCAGCGCAACCATTGACAACCTGACCCTGTGGAACCGCGCTTTGAGCGCTACTGAGGTGTCCTCCCTCATTGTTCCGGAGCCTGCTACGGCAACGCTGAGCCTGCTGGCTCTGGCCGGTCTGGCTGCCCGCCGCCGCCGCAAGTAAGGGTTTCTTATTAGTCTTAAGAATATCACCCGCCGTTTCCAGAGGGGAACGGCGGGTTTTTCTTTGTTTGTCCCTGGGGTGAGGATTTCTAAGGATTGGGAACGTTTGCAGCTTGTCCAGTAGGGAACGGTATCCAATCCTGCGGATTCGTTTCCTCTGATTAAGCAAATTCAGCAGCAGCGTTACCGCAGGTTAGCGGAGTATGTAAATCATATTTCTGCCTGGCTGCTTTATGTTCTCTGCCCTTTGGGGGCAGGGAGGTTATGCCGGAGCTGCCGTGAGATAAATTTGCCAGGTTGCGAGACAAGTTCCGCAGCGCGGAGAGAAATCCATTCATGAGATAAAAAGCCGCGTTCATCTTTACAAAACACGTGCATTACCGGTAATGACGCTGTATCGCCGCTTGACACCGCTCATTCCATCCATCATAATGAACCTATGAGCGAAACCAGAATGGCCATATATACGGCAGGGAACGGAAATATCCATGTTGAAGTTCAGCTTGAAAATGGCAACATGTGGGCAACCCAGGCCATGATGGCTCAGATATTCGGGGTGCAGCGCCCCGCCATTACCCGCCACTTACGCAATATCTTCCTATCGGGTGAACTCGATGAAACATCAGTATGTTCCATTTTGGAACATACTGCCCCCGATGGGAAAACCTACGCCACAAAATTTTATAATCTCGATGCAATCATTTCAGTCGGCTACCGGGTCAATTCCATACAGGCAACCAGATTCCGCATATGGGCCACAGCCACGCTGAAGGAATATCTTGAAAAGGGGTTCCTGTTAAACGATAAACGCCTGAAAACCGGGCAGGATATGACCTATTTTGATGAACTTCAGGCAAGAATTCGTGAAATACGCATCTCGGAGCGCGTATTTTACCAGAAAATAAAGGATATATACGCCACCAGTATTGATTACGATGCAAAATCTCCCCAGACCCTTCAATTCTTCAAAGTTGTACAGAATAAGCTGCTTTGGGCTATCAGTCAGCAGACAGCTGCAGAATTGGTGTACCGCCGGGCTGATGGCCTGCTCCCGTACATGGGTATGACCTCCTACGGCGGGGTAAAGGAAACACGCATCACGCCTCAGGAAGCCCTTACCGCAAAGAATTACCTGACCCAGGAAGAAATAACCGAGCTGGGATTGCTCGTTGAACAGTACCTGGCTTTTGCTGAGGCTCAGGCCAGCCGCGGCATCGCCATGACCATGAATGATTGGATTCAACGACTCGATGCCATCATCAGTTTGAACGGACGTGAGTTATTACAACACGCCGGACGCATCTCTCATGAAATGGCGGAGGAATGCAGCCGCGCCCAGTTGGATGTGCTCCGCGAACGTTTGCGGCATGAAGAACAGCAATTAAGCCTTGCTGAGTTGGAAAATGATTTCTTCTCTATGGAGAAATGCTTACATAAGGATTAAGGAACTTCAGCTGAGGCTATCGTTTCTTATGACGCCCTCTCCAAAGTTTACCCCAATCATTGAAAATCCACCGTCTGAACAGATAAAGCTAACCCGCCGTTTCCAGAGGGGAACGGCGGGTTTTTCTTTGTTTGTCCCTGGGGTGAGGATTTCTAAGGATTGGGAACGTTTGCAGCTTGTCCAGTAGGGAACGGTATCCAATCCTGCGGATTGGACGATATCGCCTTTCAGGTGGCGATATCCGCGCGCCGCACGGATGTAAAACGAATCCGGCTGGTTCGGGAGTACCAAACCAGCCGGGGTTAAGGGAATGAATAGGTTGCCGAAGCGGTGTTTACGCCTTGAGGGTAGCACCCTCCTTGGCCTCGATAGCCTTCTTGGCCTGCTCGAACACAGCCTTGAAAGCCTCCGGGTTGGCGATGGCCAGCTCGGACAGGGACTTGCGGTCCAGATCGATGTTGGCGGCCTTGAGACCCTCCATGAAACGGGAGTAGGTCAGACCGAGGGGACGCACAGCGGCGGAGATACGAGCGGTCCAGAGGCGACGGAACTGACCCTTACGCTTCTTACGGTCGCGGTACTCATACTGCCATGCTTTGTAAACAGCATCCTTAGCGTAGCGGAAGAGCTTGCTGCGGAAACCGCGGAAGCCCTTGGCGCGAAGCAGGATGCGCTTGCGGCGGGCGCGGGATGCCGGCCCATTTGTAGCACGTGCCATAGTTCTTTTTTATCTATATGCGTTGAACAGACTGTTCTTCCTCACCTCCTTGCAGTCTCGCCTGTTCTATCCCCGTCAGTATGTCGCGGGGAAGGCTGCACGAAGGCCGCCCGATATGCGGACGGTTGCTTGGCTGGTAGCCATGTTCCTCGGCTTAAGCGAAGGGCATGTTCTGCTTGACTGCCCAAACCTGGGTGGCGTCTACCAGAGCGGGACGTCCAAGGGCGCGCTTGCGCTTGCTGGACTTCTTCTGGAGAATGTGACGCTTACCCTGCTTGCGACGCAGAACCTTGCCCGTGCCGGTCACCTTGAAACGCTTGGCCACGGCCTTACGTGTCTTGTTGATACCACCTTTGCGGGTCATGGTGCAGAGATTATACACATCTTTTTCCATCTGGCAAGGAAAATATCAGTATCTTTTCCCAAAAATTAAAAAAAATCATATGTATCTCAAGGTTTGAGCAAGGAACTGAAACGCTGGCGCCATTTCTGCGAGTGTTTTGATTTGCCCGCAAACAGGCAAACATTTTATCCCCATTCAGAATTAGCGCTTTTTCTTTTAAAGGCTTGCTGATGTTTCTATTGCATACAAAATCCGAGGGAGAGAAGAGAAATTTTTTTGTCAATTCCTACTTTTTTGCTTGCAATTAGATTAGAAATGTTCTAAATTGTGTTCATGAACACGACATTTGTAGAATATCCGAAGTGCACGACATGCAAGAAAGCAAAGAACTGGCTTGCGGAGCAGGGGGTAGAGTTTACAGACCGGCACATAGCGGAGCAGAATCCGGGAGTGGAAGAACTCCGCAGCTGGTGGCAGGCCAGCGGTCAGCCCTTGAAGAAATTTTTCAACACCTGCGGGGTGAAATACCGCGAGATGAATCTATCTGCCAAATTGAAGGAAATGAGTGAAGACGAGCAGCTTGCGCTGCTGGCTACCGATGGATTGCTGGTGAAGCGTCCAATCCTGGTGACGGCAGATGGCAAGGTGGTACCCGGATTCAAGGCAGAGACCTGGAGTGCAGCTCTGGGAAAATGAGCGATTTTGAGTCGGTAATAACGTCAATGCAGCAAAGAACCGCGCACCGGAGAACTTCCGGTGCGCGGTTGAATGCTTTATTAAAGACACTTAAAGAGCCTCGTGGGTAATGATGAACATACCGCGGGTGTTGCGGTTGTTTTCAGCATTATCAAAGGTGATGAAGAGGCGCGGGGTGCTGAGGGGGTTGGGTGCTGTTACCGTGTAGATATGAGCCTGGCCGTTATCAGCAATGGCGGTGACCCGTGCGTCTTCTGCAACGAGGTTATCCCCATCATATATCGCCACGCGGGAGATGATGGCTTTGTCTCCACCCGTGGGTTTGAACTGGATTCTGTAAATTCCAGCGGGACCGAGGGGAAGTCTGCCCAGCAGCTCTGTGGGTACGCCCTGAATGGGGAGGGACTCCGGGGACCAACCACGTGTGTACTGGAGACCGCCTGTCCAATCGCGCATGACAACGTCAGCCGAGCGGCCCAGAACGGATTCCGGGTCAAGATCCTTCATGACGCGGGCGTAGTGGGCAATGGCGGCAGAACCGCCTGATCCGGCGCGTCTGCGAATCATGCCGATGGCAAAGGCGCAGGCATTTTGCTTCTGTTGAACAGTGTGCAGCGGGTTGGTGATAGCCTTATCCATTTCAGCCAATGCCTCCGGCAGGGGCATTTCGTTGATTTTATCGCCCACGGGGTTGTTGTAGAACTTGAGGGCAGCCAAGCAGCCTGCCGTATCCTCCGGGTCAGCGGCCTTGATAAGCTGCTCAATCTTGTCGGGGCGTTCCAGGGTCGGAACCTGAGCGGCCTTTAGCAGCAAACGGGCACGTTCCTGCCCTTGGGCATGGTCGGCAAGGAGCATCAGCTCATCCTGCTGCGCTTTGGCAGTGCGGCGCGCGGTAATCATCTTTGCAATGCGGTTGGCATCAGGGTAGACCATGGGTGGCCCGTAGATGATGCTGTATTGCCTTCCGGATTTATCATACATCACCACAGCTGGGAAGGAATGCTTGCTGTGGACATGGGGAAGCTGCAGCTTACCCATCATTTTGGCAAAAGCTTCCTTCTGGGTGTCATTCATGCTTTCGGGCAGGGGAACCAGCATCATGGCGGCGTTTCCGGCGGCCTTTGTCACCGTGTCATCGTGATAAAGCTGCGTGGTGTTTTTCTCTGCTCGTTTGTCCCAGCCCTTGCCGTAGATGAAGAGAATGTAGCCGTCATCGTTGAGCTTGGCCTGGGCTTGTTCGTATGTTGCAACCTTATTGGCGGCGTGGGTAGGCAGCAGGGTGAGTGCTGCCATGCTCATCAGTACTGAAAATGCTAATTTCATATGGGGAAATAGAGGGTTAGTGGTGAATCAGGCTGCTGGGGTACCGTAAACAAAGATGCCATCTACGTGCAGGAATTCCTGGACCCCCGGACGAATGATGCGGATATAGAGCGCCTTGGGCTGCTCTGCTCCCAGGTCAATGCGGATGGCTCGCTGGCTGCACTGACCAGTGGCTTGCCCTGCGTTGTGCCAGTCATCTTCCTTGCCGGTTTCGGAAACTTGCACCTGGAGACCATTGAGGCGGTGCCAGTTGCTGGAATTAGAGTGAGCCACTAGTACCACCCCACTGATGGTAGCGTGCTTGGGCAGTTTAACAGCAATCCAGGGGGCTTTATCTCGGTTGGTGTGAATCTGACCACCCAGTTTGGTAAGCACATTGGCATGCGTGGCGGGTTTATCCCACCGGCTGGTGGAAGAGGCAAACACGAGCCCTCCTTCGGAAACCAGCTTGCCGGGGAATGCCTCGATGTCCCCAATCGGGCGGTTATCGTGGGAGCTTTCCGGGGAAACCAGTTTGCTGACGGACTGGAAGGCGGTCGTATCCCGGTTGTTTTCTGCCGTCATGATAATGTTGGAAATGGCCTTGGTGCGACTCTCCCCATTCATGTCACCACCGTTGCTGATAGCATCGGTCATGATGTTGAGGATTTGTGATTTGCCAGCATCGTTCATTTTCTGCATGAGCGCGTTGCCGCTTTCAAGGGAATAAGAGGTGTATGCGGGGTTCGAGATGGTTCCTGCTAGCATGTGACGGTACATTGTGCACTTGTTTTCCTGTTCACTGCCTTTGCGTGTTTTATTCAGCATAGCAATTTGCTTGTCGAGCAAGTCCTGGACTTTCCAGCGTTCAGGCCCCAGGGATTTTGTGTTCTGCCAGAACTTAGCGTAGGCCGTTTCCTGCTGTTCTGCGGAGGCTCCACTTTTAAGCAGTTGGTCACAAACCTGGTTACGCATGAGTTCGGATGCACATTCGGCATACACGGGTACCAAGTGTGCACAGAGACTGTCGTTGAGCTGCAACCAGGTATCAGTTCCCGCGTTCTCTCGGGTCAGGAAATCTGCGTGTTCCCGGAATGCCTGATAGTGGAGCGGCTGGGCCGCTTCAGCTTTCAGGAACAGTTCGATAGCTTTGGTTGTGTCTTTCCTTGAGGCGGCCATCTGGGCTAGCAAGCGGTAGGCGTTGGAAAGGCGTGTTGCAGATTTTTGCTCTGGGGATTGCAGCTCCGTGAGGAGGTGCAGGGATGAGTAGCGCCGATTGTCCAGCCATGGGCGCCAATGTATGCCACGTTCCCAGGAGATGGAATAAGCGGGGGTCCACTTGCCATTCACCCACACTACGTAAGCGCAGTGCCCGGGTTCACCCATGGTCAGCGCCGGTATGCCATTGGCACATGCTGCTGAGGCTCCAAAGTGAGACAAACTACCACAAACGCCTCCCACTTCTTGGGTGAATTGGTGGTGGCGCCCCACATACATGCCGTCAAATGCCGCTGCGTAGGCACTTCCGTGAATGCTATCGCCGTATACGTTGTGCAGCACATAGCCGCAGCGCCAGCAGCATCCAGTGTAGCGTTCATCGGGCAAGTTCACGTTGTAGAGAGCCCAGGTGAAACTTTCCGGTGTACCGGAGCTGTGGTCTCCCTTCCACCCGCAAACCACGCGTCGCTGCCACATGGGTAGTGTATCAAAAATTGTATGCAGACGATCCTGGCGCCAGTTGCGAACAAAGTATTCAGCGCGCTTGCATGCCGCATCAACAGTCCACCCGTGACGAGCGAATTCCAGTGCAGTGGCAGTCGCAATATCTCGCGGAATGCGGTCATTCGGTAGCATGCGGGTGTAGCGTTCCATCATATTGGCAAGCATGTTGAGCATGCGCCCGGGCATGATGCATTCCCCGCTGTACACCACATCCCCCAGCCATCCCAGATCATTGGCAATCAGGTTAATGAGGCGGGATGCACGGGGACGTCTGACAACATCTGCTAAGCGGATGGGTTGCTGGAGTTCGGCTTCTATCTCCGCTATCTCTGCTTTCAGTTTGGAGATGCTGTTCTGTGTGCTGGCTACGGCTGTGCCTTCTAGTTCTGGCAGTTCCTTTTCTAGCTTCTCAACTTCCTGCTTCCGGGAATTAAGCTTTTTCTCCAAGCCGGATTGGAAATCATGGTAGGCTTTCTCAGAAAGTATTTCAGCAGTGACCAGTCCGTAGTTAGCAAGTAGAAGCCGATTTGCGGGCTGCTGGAGGAATTTTTTAACGGAGTCTTCATCTGAGCTGTTCAGCCGGGATTCAATCTGTTTGCTGAGCTTGTCACGCAGCACTTCCGGATTCTGCCAGTCCTTGCTGGTGGTGAGTTGTGGCTGCTGTGCAGTCTTTACTACTGGCTTGGAGGCTAGTATGGGAGCCTCTGCAATAGGCTCCGGATGCTGGGCCTGGGCGTAGAACGAGCTCATCAGCAAGATGAATGATGCAATGTTAAGTGTTTTCATAAGAGTGAAAAAAAGAGGAAATTCCTAGCTCCGTATTCTAACGATGAGGCAGGGGCGCGTCAAGCATATAGTTAGGATAACTTAAATTATGATGGCACGAGGTGGATGAGGGTGATTTCAGCCGGGGTAAGGATGCGTAAGGGGAATCCGGACCAGAGCGAGGTGCCGTTGGAAATATAGACTTTTGTGCCTTGATACTCGTTAAGCCCCATGGCCATACCTTCGTTGAAGCAGGCAATGATTTGGCGGATTCCTGGAGCGTGTCCTCCATGCGTGTGACCGGAAAGTTGGAGCCCTACACCACGCCTTGCGGCTTCAGTTGCCAGGCGGGGTTGGTGGGCCAGCAGCACGATGGGTTTGCCGCTGGGAGCCTGGTGTACCGCACGGGCTACATTAGGTGCCGGATAGATATTCCGGGAGGCTGGGTCAGTGACTCCCGCCAGTACCAGAGGATCGTTTCCTAGAAGTACATGCTCATTATTCAGGAAATGGACACCCAGCTGGCTCAGGTATTGCTCCCAAGCATGGTGCGCGTTGAAATAATCATGGTTTCCATGCACAGCAAAGGTACCCCAGCGGGAACGCAGATTGCCCAGCGGAGCCAGAGCCGGAGCCAATTCCTCCGGTGAACCATCCTCAAAGTCTCCCGTGATGACTACTGCATCTGCCTGCAGAGAATTGGTGCGGTTCACGATTTCCTGGAAGAAGGCTGCCGGCTTGTGCCGATCTGCGTGAAGGTCGGTGAGCATGGCCAGCTTCACTGGAGTACTCAGGTGGGGCAGGTGAATGGTAATCTCCTTGATTTCGGGCAGGGCAAAGGCGTTGTGCATGCCGTATGCCGAAAGAAGAAGAACCCCGCAGAGAAGAACCAGGTTTAGCCTGTTATTGAGCTTTTGCCACCGGGGTAGGCTTTTGCGTAGGCAGAGCCATACCGGAAACCTTCCCATATCCAGCAGGAGCAGGAGGGGGACCAGCAGGAGAAGGGACATGAAGAGCCAGTTGCTCCCCAGTTCCACCCACGCTGGTGCCGCCGGCCGGAAGAAATGGCCTCCCCATATGGCATAGAGTAGGGGATACTTAAAGGAAATAATCCCCAGCGGGAGGCTCATGAGCAGTTTCCACCACCAGCGCAGGGGCAGGGGGCGAATGAGGCTGAACAGGGTGTAGAAAAATAGGATGCAGCCCAGGATGAGGGCTCCTTTCATGAACATGGCTTTGGTGCGGTGGGGGGGAGGGTGATGATGAAGACCGTGCGGACGCCGGGGTGGCTCTCAGCCCGGATGCTGCCGCCGTGCGCTTCCACGGCATGCTTCACGATGGCAAGCCCCAGTCCTGTCCCCTTGATTCTGCCTGTTGAGTCAGCCCGGTAGAAACGGTTGAAAATGAAGGGAATCGCATCTGCACTAATGCCGACCCCGTTATCTTCCACGCAGATGCAGCTCGTTCCATCTGCTGCGCGTTCTGCGCTTACCTGAACCTGCAAACCGGGCTCCGGATTGTTCTTCAAGGCGTTTTCCATCAGGTTGAACAGCACTTGGGACCAGTAGAAGGAATCACCCTGCATTTCAAAGGGCGTGGGTGATATGTGCAGCTGCAAGCTCGCTTGTTGTGCCTGAGCCATGTTTTCCAGCCTCAGCCGCACATCTTCTGCCAGTTGGGCAAGGTCAAAGATTTCGCATTTCAAGTATCCCGAATCCGGTGCCTCCACGCGGGAGAGGGTCAGCATGTCTGCCACCAGTCGGGCCATGCGGTCGGCGTGGCGTTTCATGATGCCCAGGGAACGTTGACTCAGTTCGCGGTTCTCCAGGGCATCTGGAGCGTCCATCAGGGTTTCCAGATACCCCAGGATGAGGGTGAGCGGCGTTCTGAGCTCGTGCGAGGCATTGGCCACAAAATCGCGCCGGATAATCTGCGTGCGGTGTTCCTCCGTCATATCCAGGAACACAATGCCGATATGCCGTTCCCGCGTGGCCAGATGCGTGGCCGTCACCCGGTAAATGCGTTCTCCTTCCCGTCTTTGCACATGCACCATGGCCCGCACCTTATCGCCGGATTCCACAGCTTGTTGGAGTACCTGCCGCAGTTCGTTTTCGGGCAGGATTCGCAGCAGGTTGACGTTCGTCATCTTTTCCATGTCGAACAGCTCACCAGCTTTGTGATTCGCCATGACCACCCGGCCTGAGGGCCTCATGAGCAGGAAGGGAACCCCCAGGGCCTCCAGAAAGAGGGATTGATCCTGCCGCACATGCTCCTCCAGTTCTGACAGGATTCCTCGCAATTGCTTGATTTCATTGTGCTCCTCACTGGCGCGGCGGCGGGTGCTCTTCATTTTGCTGCCAAGGAAGATGAAGGGAAGGGCAAATGCCATTACCATCAGCCCCAGCACAATGTTCCAGCTTACCATGCCCTTATTTTAGCAGATAAATTCCGCATTGCCAAGTCCGCGTTTACAGCAGCCGCATGGTGGCTCGCATGTGTCCGGTTTCATTTTTTTGAAAAATCGTCTGTTAAATGGGTGTTTTTTATGCTATTGTGGCAGCGTATGCACATTCTGGTAGTTGAGGACGATGTGGACATTGCAGAGCTGGTGGCTTTTAATCTGGAGCGCCAGGGCTGGAAATGCTCGTTGGTGCATCATGGCCAGGAGGGCTGGGAACAAATCCAGGTTCTGCATCCGGATTTGGTGATTCTAGATGTGATGCTGCCGGGTATGGATGGTATGCAGATTTTCCGATTTATGAAGGAAAATGAGATGACGCGCGGCATCCCGGTGATATTCCTGACGGCCAGGGGCTCACTGGATGACCGCCTGGAGGGGTTGAGTTTGGGGGCTGATGATTACGTGACCAAACCATTCAGCCCCAAAGAGCTTGTGCTGCGTGTACGCAATGTGCTGACCCGTGCCAATGCTGGTGCAACGCAGCTGGTGGTTCGAAGCGGAACGCTCGTGCTGGATAAGAATACCTTGGCGGCAACGTTGGCCGGCGCGCCGCTGGAGTTGACTACGGCAGAGTTCAAGCTTCTGGCGTATTTGATGGAGCGCCCAGGCAAGGTGCAGGATCGCTATGAACTCCAGAAAGTTCTCTTCGGCTATGCTGATACAACGCAGAGCCGCGCGCTGGACACTCATGTAAAACGCTTGCGGCAGAAGCTGGGTGAGCATGCTGCCTGTATTGTGACCGAGCGCGGAGCTGGCTACTACTTTACCCCCAAACCATAAATGAACAGACCGATGACGATGAAGAATCTGACCACCAGCCTGTTGCTGGTACTGGCCTTGCATGCAGGCGCTGCCGATTATGCCGACCTGAAGAATCAATTCTGCGATGCTTCTAACAAGGTTATATACGATGGAGCCGGGCGTTTTGCATTGAAGGCGCCGGCTGATACCCAGTTGAAACTGACGCTGGATTTGGCTGCGCTAGAGAGTTACCTGGGGTCCAATGACTATAAGCAAGGCCCCATGGTCACATGGGAGATGACCATGCCTGGAGGCCGCCAGTTGGTGTATGGCCTGGCAGATACGGCAAAACACCTCACCTGCTTCTGGAACGGCCAAGCTTGGACAAATGATGGGGTGGTGGCGTATGATAGGCTCAAATCACTGGCGCAGAATGGCAAAGTGACGCTCCTGCTGGCTATTCAGCCGTCTGCTGGCCTTACGGTGAGCTGCGGAGATGAGGTGCTCCTGAAGGCTCCGAACTTAAAAACTCAACTGCCTTTTGACACGACGCATGCCTATACCGTCAACACGAATTATGTATCGGCGGTGGGTATTATGGCTTCTTCCTCCCTGGATACAAGTGGATACAAGGCTCCCCAGGATTACACCAAGCCTGTAAGACGGCAGGGGGAGAAAACGCTGGGGCGTGTGATGTTCTGCGGGGATTCGATTACCCACGGGGTCAACGACCAGACCTGGCGCTGGCAGTTTTTCAAGATTCTGGTGGATAACGGCGTGAGTGCCGAAATTGTAGGCCCCCGCAGTGGCTATACCCCTGGCTACACCAGGCTGAGCACTTCCGATGCGGGTGATTCCTACGCCGGGGTGACTTTCCCTAATGTTCATCTGGCTCAGTCATCCGGACGTACGCACAACATCATTTCCGGTTCTAATGCGGGTATGAGCGGGGTCAATTATGGCGGGCATTCCACAAAGTCTGCCGCAGCTTCGTTCAATTGCAATACCTGGTGCTGCCTGATGGGAACGAATGATTTGCTCTCTGACCGCGGGTACTCGCCGCAGGATTTTGCCCGGAAAATGCAGAACCTGCTGGGGGGTAAGGTGAGCCAGAACGCAGGCCGGTATACCTGGAAGGCTGGGCGTGATTGGGGAAATATGGGTAGAATAGCGGCAGACTTGCTTCACGAGGAGGATGATGTGCTGTACGTCATGGCCGTGCCGTGCTGGGGACGTCATGTCAATAACAACGAGCCTGAGCGGCATGAGGCCGTGCAGCAGTATAACCAGCTTCTCAAGAATTGGGTGAGCCGCTATGCCAAGGCGCATGGCAAGAAGTTACGCTATGTGGATGTGAATGCCGGTATGGTGGATTCCAGCCATGCAGTTCCATTCAGTTGGCCGGATTCTATGTCGAATCGTCCGGGAAGCGATGGCTTGCACCCGAATGAACAGGGTTCCATGCTGATTGCCGGTAATCTGGCCCGTGCCATGGGGCTGCCGGGCCGAACAGCTGGGTTGAAACGCGCTGCCTGTGATGATTCATGGGCTGTTTATGCCAAAAAAGCAGCACTGCGGAAGGGAAACCGCCAGGTTCTCCTCCAAAAACCATTCTCACGCGAGCAAGGGTATACTGTGGAGCTTAATGCTCACACGGGCAAAGGTGAACTGGCTGTGGTACTGGGGGATGAAGCCGGCAGCGGTACCCTCACTGTCACTCCCCATGTGGTCAAGTGGGGAGGCAAGACTCTGTATTGCTTCTCTCCGGCTGATGGTAAGAAGAAGGGAAGGTTGCGCGTTGCCTGGCACAATGGCATGGATGGCAACCGTGCGCAGGGCTACTATGTGTGGGTGGATCAGCTCCTTGTAGGGCAGGCGCTGCCAGCCGGGGCTCCGGTGCAGCTCGGTCTGCAGGTTGAATCACTGAAAGGTGCCACGTCTCTATCTGGTGTCAGATGCACGGAGGGAAGCTTTGCCCCTGTTGCGAAGGAATAAGGGTAATGCAAATATGCTCCCCCAAAAAAGCCTTGCGTGCATTCGGCTGCGCCGTTATAATGCCCGCATGAATGCTTCCTTTGCTCTTATTTCCCTGGGATGTGCCAAGAATCAGGTTGATTCTGAGCACATGGTGGGCTGTATGCTGAAGGCTGGGTTCCGCCAGGTGGAACCGGGGGAGGCAGAGTTGCTCGTCATCAATACCTGCGGGTTCATTGACCCTGCTAAGGAGGAGGCAATAAACACGATTTTTGATGCCGTTCGCGCCCGCGAGGCAGGTGAGGCTCCCGAAGGTCAGAAAATCATTGTGGCTGGTTGCCTTTCTCAGCGCTATGCAAAGGAGTTGGCCAAGGAAATGCCGGAGGTGGCATGCTTCATGGGGGTGGACGAAATTACCCGCGTGGCCGAGATTGCCACTGCCTGCCTGGAGGGTACAGCTGAAAAGACGTATACCAGCAAGGTCTCAACCTACCTGCCGGATTGGGGCGTGCCGCGAAAGCTCATTTCTCCCCCGCATTATGCCTATGTGAAGATTGCAGAAGGCTGCAACCATGCTTGTGCATATTGCGTCATTCCCCGCATCCGGGGGGCTCACCGCAGCCGCCCACAGGCCAATATCCTCAAGGAGGTGCGCCACTGGGTGGAGCAGGGGGTCAAGGAGATTAACCTGATAGCCCAGGATACAACCTACTACGGTATGGATAAATGGGAGAAACGCGGCAGCAAGACCGCCGGGGTGGATTCCTCCCGCGGTGAATCACTTGCCTCTTTGTTGCGTGAGATAAATGCCATACCGGGGGATTTCTGGATTCGCGTGCTTTATACCCACCCAGCCCACTGGAGCCAGGAGCTTATTGATACCTTTGCCGAGTGTGAGAAGGTGGTGAAGTATGTGGATATTCCCCTGCAGCACATTGCTGATGGAATCCTCGATTCTATGCGCCGTAAGACGGATGGCGACTATATCCGCGACCTTATTCGCAATATCCGTGCTGCTGTTCCGGGTATCGGGCTGCGTACCACCTTTATTTCCGGCCTCCCTGGTGAGACGGAGGAAGACCATGCCGAGCTCCGGGATTTCATTAAGGAGTTCCGTTTTGAACGCGCCGGGGTGTTCCCCTATTCCAAGGAGGAAGGTTCTCTTGCTGCCAAAATGAAGAATCAGGTGCACCACGCAACCAAAAAACGCCGCAGCAACGAGCTCTCCATGCTCCTGGCCGGAATTGCTGATGAAATTGGGCAGGAAAGCATTGGCTCCCGCATGCGGGTTCTGGTGGATGCTCCCGGCATTGCTCGCGGCCCCTGGGATGCTCCGGATGTGGATGGCTCAATTCATGTGAATCCCACCCTCCCTGTTGGTGAGTTCGCGGAGGTGGAAATTGTGGATTCCATTGCATACGAGCTCTTTGCTGAGGGCGCTGAGGAACCAGATTCCGATGCGGAATAGGATTCCACCTGAGATATGATTCCTGAGGCGAGTGGCGGTAGATGACTCGCATTGTGCCAGTTATTGGGGCTTATTTAGCGACTAAAACACCGTAAACAGATTTTTGAGCTTGTCAGGCGGTGCTGCTGTGGTGTATACTCGCTCCGTAACGCTATGAATATTCAACCGAAATTCACCCCCGTGCTCGACCCGGCCTTCGTGGCTCCGGTGCTTTGGAATAAGGCTTTTGCTGATAAGGTGGCTGCCACTCCCGGTTCCCACACAGTGGATCTGGCTCTGACCCGCCTGGATGGTACCTGCTTCCGCTGGAGCGGCAAGATCCTGCCCCAGGAGGGCGAGAATATCGCTCTGAACAACCAGTACATTGAGCGTATCGTCAAGTTCCTGCTCTGGATGAAGGGCGGCTGCACCATCATGGTGGCTGGCGATGACCAGATTGCTGATATGCTGGCCGCTACATACTGCGCCGGTGGTGCTCGTGAGTTCGACTGGGACTTCATCGGCAAGAAAATTTATGATCGCCCCATCGAGGTGGTGAAGGTTGTTTGCCCCTGTGAGCTCCCCGCTGAAAATTCCACGTCCGTTTCCTTAGGTCGCAATTTGGACGGCTACCGCATCGGCTTTGACCTCGGTGGTTCCGACCGTAAGTGCGCCGCTGTTATCAATGGTGAAGTTGTGTACTCCGAGGAGGTGGTGTGGGATCCCTACCACCAGACGGACCCCAACTATCAGCTGGAAGGTGTGCATGATTCCTTGGAGCGCGCTGCTAAGCACCTGCCGCAGGTGGATGCCATCGGTGGCTCCGCTGCCGGTGTGTACGTGAACAGCGAGCCCCGCGTAGGCTCCCTCTTCCGCGGTATTGCTCAGGATGACTTCGTGAATGTGATTCGTCCCATGTTCAAAACCCTCAAAGACCGCTGGAGCAAGATTCAGGGTAAGGAGGTTCCCTTTGAAGTGGTGAACGACGGTGAGGTGACTGCTCTTGCCGGAGCCATGGGAATGAATGATGATGCCGTGCTCGGTATTGCCATGGGTACTTCCCTTGCAGCCGGTTATGTTGACCCTGAGGGGCACATTATGCCTTGGCTTAATGAGCTTGCTTTCGTTCCCGTTGACTACCAGGAAGATGGCGGTGTAGACGAGTGGTCTAAGGATAAAGGTGTGGGTGCTATGTACTTCTCCCAGCAGGCCGTTGCTCGTCTTGCTCCCCGCGCCGGTTTTGACTTCGGTGCCATGCCCTATCCTGAGCAGCTCAAGAAGGTGCAGGCCGCGATGGCTGAGGGGG